>NZ_RRYD01000016.1 GCF_004010095.1 Lacticaseibacillus hulanensis
CGTGCGCATGTGAGTGAGTACGCATCAAAGATGCTACTCACTCATCAAGCTGGGCGGCACACCCGAGGCCCAGCCCGCACCCTCCGGCCAAACCCCACAACGCTCCGCTGGATAGAAAGTGACATCCAATTGCCTCGTATTGGTAGACTCCATAACGTCCATGAATCGTGATGGAGTCCGGTACGACAGTTAATTCTGCTTTATATGGTGCCGTCGTAAGCCTTATATTTTAACCACTATGTAGCGACTGGGCGGGGTCGGTGCGTGTGTAGTGCGGCTGGGATTTTCCTGTGAAAGCTATGGTGAGAGAAGACCGATGCGGGTTTTGCATCGGGCTTCTCCACACCATAGCCGGCAAAAATTAAGACCCGCTAGGAGGACAAAGCTTTCCCAGCGAATCTTAACAACACATATTAAGTTCGTAACCCCCAAAAACAGATGCGGGGCTCAATTTTTAGGTTGAAGACCCCGCTTTTGGGGCTTCAACCGGCCGCACGGAAAATCCCAGCCGCACGGAACGCGCACCGGCACCGCCCAGTCGCGGCCCCTAGACCACTCAGTACCCAACAAGCACAAAACCACTTACGTTGCCGGACAACGACAGTCCTCCAAGTTTGGGCCCGGCTATTTATCCAGCTTGACCTCATCCAGGGGAATCAGCTTGGTCTTGTGCCGGACTTTGTAGTAGACGTACAAAATGATAAAGAGCGGCACGGACATGTACGATATGAGCAGCCGTGACCAGTCGAAGTGCGTCACCGACTGCAAGTCCTGCCCCAGGATTACGATGATGCCCATCAGCAGTGCGAGCAGCGGCCCGACTGGGAACCATTTGGCGTGGTACACAAGTTCTGAGACCGCGTGCCCCTGCTTAATGAACGCGCGCCGGAATCGGTAGTGCGAAATCGCAATCCCGAGCCACGCAATGAACCCGGTCAACCCGGATGCCGCAACCAGCAGTGTGTACACGTGCGGGCCCATGATGCTCGTCAGGAACGTGAGCGCACCGACAGCTGTTGTCGCCAGCAACGCCGGTAGTGGCACCCCGCGCCCGTTCGTCTTGCTAAAAATCCGCGGGGCAAAGCCAGTGCCGCCCATCGCCCAGAGCATGCGCGTTGATGCGTACATCCCCGAGTTCGCCGACGACAACACGGAGGTCAGAATCACCGCGTTCATCACGCTGGCCGCGCCGGCAAGTCCCGTGCGTTTGAACACAAGCGTGAATGGCGAAATCGCCACGTCGCTGGCCCCGGAACCCAGCAAGTTGGGGCTGGTGAACGGAATAATGGCCGCAATCACCGCAATTGCGAGGATGTAAAATAGAAGAATCCGCCAGAACACCTGCTTAATCGCCTTGGGAATGCTCTTTTCCGGCGTCGCCGATTCCCCCGCCGTGATACCGATTAGTTCGGTACCCTGGAAGGAGAAACCCGCGACCACGAAGACGGATAACGCCGCGGGCCAGCCGTTGTGAAACGGTGCGTCCCCCAGTGTGTAATTGCGCAGTCCAATCGCCGGGCCGCCGCCGAGGATGCCGAAAATCGTGAGCACACCGACAATCAGGAAAACAATGACGGTGATGACCTTAATCATCGATAACCAGTACTCGGTTTCCCCGAACGCCTTCACCGAGATGATGTTGATGGCGAAGATGAGCACCAGAAAGCCGAGGCTGAAAATCCAGCCGGGCACGGCCGGTAGCCAAAAATGCATCAAGATGGCAGTCGTGGCCACGTCCACCGCAAGCGTAATCGCCCAGTTGAACCAGTAATTCCAGCCAAGCGCAAAGCCCAAAGCCGGGTCAACAAACCGGCTGGCGTATTCGGAAAAGGACCCGGAAACCGGCATGTACGTGGCCATCTCGCCAAGGCTAGTCATCAAAAAGTAAACCATCAGCCCAATTGCGCAGTACGCCAAGATGGCGCCACCCGGGCCGGCCGTGGCAATCGCGGAACCGCTGGCGACAAACAGCCCCGTGCCAATTGATCCCCCAAGGGCAATCATGGACAGGTGCCGTGTTTTCAGCTCGCGGGCCATTTCGTTATCGTGTTTTGCTTGTGCCAAGAGAAACTCCTTATTATCTGATATTACACATTTTGTCACGGCAATTTTCGCCGCAATATTAAAAGGGCGACCCGATTGTTAAGGCCGCCCAGCCGAATGCCCGCCGTCCTTGCAGATGCGGGGCACGTTTACGCGGAAACATGCTAATTTGCACATAACAGCATAACATTATTTGTGACATATTAAAAATGCTGGGATTAACTTTTCCGCGAAATGTCACTTCACTTAGCGACTTCAGCGACGCTTTGCGGTATTCTATAGCCAAGTAAAATACGGAGGAAATTCCTATGCCAGAAAATCCGAATGCCATCCACGATTTAGCGAACCCAGAAGGCACCATCACCTTCACCTACCATAATTGGCACGCCCGCATCAGCGCCGTGAACGACCACATTGTGCGCCTCACCGTGACCAGCGCCGATTCATGGCCGACCCAGCCCAGCATCCCGGCCGCAGTGACCACGCAAAAGCACGCTGATGCCACCGTCGCAACTGGTGGTAGCGGTCAGGAATACCAGACGCCAATCGTCATTAACCACGATAGTCAGGCCCTCGTCCTCAGTGGGAACACCGCTGCCCTTGGGAACTACCTGCTAACAATCACGGATGGCAGCCTCAGTATTGCTGCCGGCCAAGATTTGCTGGTGCGCCAGTCCCTGCCCCAGCTGGTGTCCGCCGATGCTGCAAGCGCCGACCCAGACAGCGACGTGAAGACCGCCCACTGGAGTACGACCATTAAGACGCGGCCGCACGCGCACTACTTCGGTGGTGGCACCCAAAACGGAATTGTGACCCTTAATGACCGGCTGATTCAGATTAGGAACGAAAACCGCTGGACGCTCGGCGGGGTGTCCAGCCCCGTGCCGTTTTTCTGGAGCACCACCGGCTACGGTTTCCTCAGCAACACGTTTACCCCCGGCACCTACGACTTCAGTAACCCCCACTTCGGCGCGCGGCTGCTGCACGAAGATGCGGTGTACGACGGTTACCTGATTCTGGGGCAAACGCCGACTGCAATCATTCACGGTTACCACGAACTAACCGGGCTGCCAGCGCTCATGCCGCGGTTCACCTTCTACCCGGCCCACTTCAACGCCTACAATCGGGACTACTGGGTGGCGGTCACACCTGATTCGAGCGGCGCCGTGCAGTTCGAGGACGGTAATTGGTACAAGGAATACCAGCCCGTAAACCCGGAAACCTTCAACACGGGCTACCGGCCGGGAACCATCACCGTAGCCGGCCAGACGCTAATTCCTAACGTCTACGGCAGCGGCAACGTGACCTTCACCGACGCCGATGCAAGTGGCAACCCCAAGTCCGCCATCCACGAATCACTGAATGGTGAACACGACTACCAGTTTTCCGCGCGCGCCGTCATTGACCGCTACCAGAATGCGGGGTACCCCCTGGGGTGGCTGCTGCCCAACGACGGATACGGAGCTGGTTACGGACAGACCAACTCGTTCAGCGGTGATTTGGCCAACCTCGCCCAATTCATTGAGTACGCGCGTGCCCACGGTGTGGCAACCGGCTTGTGGACGCAAAAGGCCGTGAAGCCGCAAAACCCGGAGCAACCGGCAAAGGGGGAACGCGACCTGAACGCCGAAATTGCCGCGGGTGTGCGCGCCCTCAAGACGGATGTGGCGTGGGTTGGCGAAGGTTACACGTTCGGCCTGAACGCCACGACCAAAGCCGCCAGCGCGCTCAACGATGCGGGTCTGCGTCCGGCAATCGTAACGCTCGACGGCTGGGCTGGCAGTCAGCGCAGTTCCCTGATCTGGACTGGCGATCAGGCCGGCAGCAATTGGCGCAACATTAAATCCCACATTGGTAGTTACCTCAGTTCTGGTCTGTCCGGCAACCCGAACATCGCCAGTGACGTCGATGGTATTTACGCTGGCAGCGACCCGATTGTCCAAACCCGTGATTTGCAGTGGAAAGCCTTCACCCCCACCTTCTTTGCCATGGACGGCTGGGGCGATGTGGCCAAGCACCTCGGCCTTGAGTTCGGCGATCAAACCGCGGCGATTAACCGAGCGTACTTGGAATACCACACCAGCCTGGTGCCGTTCTTGTACAGTCTGGCCGCAAATGCGCGGTTAACGGGCCAGCCAATCATGCGACCAACCTGGTGGCTTGAGCAAAACGACTACACCTACAGCGATGATTTGAACGACCAGCTGCTCCTGGGTGATGCCTTCCTCATCGCCCCCATCACGACGCCGTACCACCAGGATGAGCGTGGTAACGCAGAGCGGGCCAGTGTCTACCTGCCCACCGGCGATTGGACCGACTTCTGGTCCGGCCGCGAATATAACGGGGGCACCACCATCAGCAATGTCCCCGCGCCACTTGGCCAGACGCCAATCTTCGTGCGCGCTGGCAGTATCGTTCCCCTCGTCGCGCCGCACATGACACCGGACCAGCTGCCGAACACCCGCCGGCTTGATTATTATCCAGGATACAACCAGAGCAGTTTCGTTCAATACGACGATGACGGCCAAACACCGGCATACGCGCACGGGAAGCAGGCGCAGACCCGCATTGATGCAATCATGGATGACGGAGACACTGTCCACATCACCATTCATGCGACCACTGGCACCTTTGCCGGACAGGAATTACGCCAGGCAACGACCGTGTTCATTCCGTGCTCAACCGAGCCGCGGTACTCAGTCGTCCAGATGAACGGCGAACTAATTAACGTACCGAAGCGCTTCGGCATGCGCGCCGGTGATCCGTTTGCGGCCATGCGCACCGAAACGGGCTTCACAATTGAAATCCCGGCGGTCAACATCAGCGCCAACACCTTTGAAATTGAGGTCGGGCTATAACCAAACGCTCTCGGTCACAATTATATTATCAAAAACAAAGGGCCCGAACTCCCAGAACTTCAAGCCTTATAAGGATAATCAAGTAGCCACATTTTAACGATAATACAACTAAAGTCCGATTTTTAATTATCTTTCAGCGCAGGGTTGCCGTCTCCACTATTAGAGCTATAATGTAGTCAATAAATACGAAATAGGGGTTGATAGGATGAGTCCTTGGTTGGTAGCATTAGGCGTATTACTGATCGCAATTGGCGGGTGGCAACTTGTGCGAAACCGCAAGTACATGCATTACCTCAAAACTTCTGCGGGTGCATCAACACCCCCGTTCACCCTGCAGGCGGTCTATAGCAGTTGGGTGGTAACGGTAATGCTGTTTGTTGCCGGGTTCGGCGTTATCCTGTTGTACTTCACGAATCGGTAAATCTTGAAAAAAATTGGCGTCATTTTATCTTTTCAGTGCCTGATTATCTTATTTTGAGATAATGCACTGACTCGGTCACAGCTAAAGTCTCAAAAAAGGCCGAAATTCTGAGCTTTCAGAATTTCGGCCTTTTTATTTAGGCACAGTAACTAGGTTCTGTTAACCTCAACTTCGACAAAAAAGAATAAATAGTTAGAAGCTAATTTTTATGTACAAATCTGATGGAACCAAAAACCAAATTTCTTGCAGTTTTGAATTAATGCTCCAACTTACGCAGTATAGCTTTATATGTTGCTGAGACTAAACGGCGCAATCAGACCATAAAATCCAATCGAAGCCAAGTATTTTAGATTCCGATAATTGTATCGCACGCCACCAGAGGTATCAAAGTAGCCCCAGAACACCTTCTCACCGTAATTAAATTCCAAAACCAAATACAGTCCTTTACGATATACATGTAAATTTTTTATGTTCTTTTTTGATATTTTTTCGGCATTCTCAGTCATACGCTCGGCGTTATATTTGCCAGACATATCAACGATGTATACCATTTGTGACGTAAAAATCACAACAACAATTTTTTCATTACTTTCCGTCAACAAACTGTATCCTAAAAAGGTATCATAGACTGCACGTGCTTGCCTTGACTCTGGATCCATAACTCGTTTTATAGCAAGCGCATTGTATGCCGGTGCCAAGCGCAATGTATTTTCTAGTTCATCCATTTGATCCCATTCAGGCCATCCCGCCACAAGTCATTCCCCCTTCGTTTTTGTCCGTCATCGTCTTCCATGCCTCTCGCTCCTATTATAGGGCAAAGTCACTCATTTTGTCATAAAATTCGTTATGTTATTAAACCAATCCTGTTGTTTTTAAAAAGAGCAATCTGTTATCATTATGCTATAGATGGAAAGCGCTTTATATTACTCAAGGAGGTATTACCATGAGACTACCTAAGTTTGTTACCGCTGTGCTCTGCATGATCACACTTTCTGCTGCAATTGCGCCTGCTACTCTCACTTTTGCATCAGACAGCACTTCAACTAATTCTTCTGCAACCTCACAAAAGTCTGATTCAGTAATAACTTCAGAAGCCAATGACAATGTTGATTTGAATTTAGATACTGCTATCAATGAGGCCTTGGAAGCACCACATCAAATTCCTGAAGGATTCACAGAACAGGATATAGCAAAAATAGCTGAAGATCTTGAGTTTTACTTCACTAAAGCTGGTACCATAGACGAAAGTGGGACTTACAAAGTCACGAACCCAGAATTAATTTTTGAACGTGGTGAAGCTGGTGACGCAGAAGCTTTTAAACTATATGTTGCATTATTTGGTGATCGCTCAGACAATGAATTAATAAACTATGCGGCATGTGTAGTCGTTGGCACGACACCAATATTCGGTTCAATAAGCATGGTGGCCGACATGATTCGTGACGAAGCTACTGGTAAGTTTATGAAGATTTTAAAAACAGGTTCATCTTGGGCTATTGCCACAGCAATTGCAAAATTAGTATCTAAGTTTGCTGGGTTTGTTGGTTCAAATATGACTGTGGCTGGTTTAATAGTTGGTTTGGTTGCCTCACTGGTATCATGTGCATAATCAATTATCACAGCTCTGACAATTTATTATGTAAGAAGGCCCGCAATTCCGTACTTTCGGAATGCGGGCCTTCTACGTCGAGCGCAACAACAGAGACTGACAATAAAAGTAGCTCAGCAAGGAAAAACGACCGAACACTTCAGCAATAACTGAAATATTCGGTCGTCTTTCCTTGCAGCTCGGCAATTGTGACCGAGTCTCGTTTTTATCTATTAGTGCTTCCGCTTGCTCTTGCTCTTGTCCGCCCGCATGATTGTCACCATGTTTTTCTTGGAACCAAACATTTTTTCAATCTTCGCGTGCTCCCGGGCACGCCCCCGCAGCTGCGTGTTGGCGGCACCTTCTGCCTGCAGCTGCTGGTAACTGCTGAAGCGGGCCGGCGCTAACGTCCCGTCCGCAATTGCCGCCTGCACCGCGCAGCCGGGTTCAACGGTGTGCGAGCAATCGTTGAACCTGCAGTTTGCGGCCAAGGCCAAAATATCCGCAAAGGCCCCGTCCACGTCCGCTTGGGCAATCGCTAGTTCCCGCATTCCCGGGGTATCGATGACAATCCCGCCACCAGGAACCAGCAGCAGTTGCCGGCTGGTGGTCGTGTGCCGGCCATGTGCGTCGTCCTCGCGAATACCGCCCGTGGCCAGCTCATCACTGCCAAGCAGCCGGTTAATCAACGTCGATTTACCGACCCCGGATGAACCCAAAAAGGCATACGTCTTGCCCGGCTCAATCGCCGACTGTAACTCCTGCCAGCCGTCAGCGCGCGTTGCATCGCAGATCAGCACGGTCGCATCGCCGGCGATTGCGGCCACGTCTTCCACCTGCTGGGCAAAATCGGTGGCCAAATCCGCCTTGGTGAGCACCACGACGGGCGTGGTCCCACTGTCTTTGGCGACCGCCATGTACCGTTCCAGGCGGCGCAGGTTGAAGTTGCCATCCATTGCCATGCACAAAAACAGGGCGTCAACATTGGCGGCGACAACCTGCAGATTACTCGTCGTGCCCGCCGCCTTGCGCGTGAACTGACTGCTGCGCGGCAAGAGCCGTTCGATAATCCCGTTGTCACCAGGGTTATCCGGCATGCGCACCTGCACCCAATCCCCGACCGCCGGGTAATCTTTCGGGCCAAAGGCGATGTTCCGGTAGCGTCCGGAAACTTGCGCCTGAACGCGCACGTCCTCCGTCTGCACCGAATACAGGTTGCGCCCCTGCTGTGCGACGCGGCCGAGCGTGAGGCCCGTGCTGTTCATGGCAGCTATATCAGCGGGTAAACCGTACTGCATTAATGTGTTACTATTCAATTTTTTGTGTGTCCTCCAAAATCCTGGAGGGAAAAGTTCGCTATTGCGTAAGTTGACCCTCCGCCAACATGCCAACGCCCATTACAATGCTCTTCTCAGCCATGTTTTCCACACATCCTTTCCACAATTAGCAGGTTGCGCCAAACGCTGAACCCCCTAATTGCCGTACCGTTTACGGGTACAAATATTGTCATCATTGTATCATATTATGCAGGCCGCAAATATCCGGATTGCACGATCTCTGCTACTGGCCTGGGTTATCGTCCTGACGACCATTACCGGCGAAAATTTTGTGAAAATGCTGCCGGAACAACCACAGGCCCACCAGCATTGTGAGCACATCCGCGGCTGGCTGCGCCCAGAGCACACCGGCATACCCCGCAAGTGCGTGCAACAGCATAATCGCCGGCAGGAAAATAACCCCCTGCCGCGCGATGGCCATGATGAAGGCCGCACCCGCTGCCCCCACCGTTTGAAACAGCGTGGTCAGCACCAGACACACGCCGACCGCCGGGGTGCTGATGAGCAATATTCTGATCATCACGGTCCCCGCGGCCACAACGTGCTGATTGTGCATGAACAGCCCAACGAGGTGCGGTGCCAGCAGCATCAAAATTGCCGCAACAACGACTGCGTAAAGAACCTCAACCAGCAGGTCAAAGTTAATGATAGCCTTCAGCCGCTTAAAGTTGCGCGCCCCGTAGTTGTAACCAAGCAGCGGCTGGGCCCCGAAGGCAAAACCGACCATGACGAGCATAATCACCATGTAAATCTTGAGGGTGATGCCCAGCGCCGCCATGGCATCGGTCCCGTACTGCACCACGTACCGATTGAGCACCGCCGTCCCGAACGCCTGCGTCAGGTTGGTAATTGCGGCCGGCACGCCGATTGCAATCACCGCCCAAACCGCGCTTTTATCAATCCGCCACAGCCGCGGACTGACGCTGATGACGTGCGCCTTTTTCATTGTCAGCACAATCAGGAGCACGTCCGTGAGTAGGTACCCAATCACGGTGGCGAGCGCGGCCCCAGCCGTACCCATGTGCAGCACCAGGATGAAAATTGGGTCCAGGACGATGGTCAAAGCGGTGCCGAGGACCGTCCCCACCATCGACGCGTTCGCCAGCCCCTCCGTGCGCATGATGTTGCTGGGGACCAGCGAGATAATAATCACGGGTGCGCCAATGCTCATGATGCGGTAAAAGGCCGCGGCCGCGCTGTAGGTCGCGCTGGTCGTGCCGAGCATGTGCAAAATTGGCTGCTCAAAACCAAGGAGTAATGCGGCGGTGACGACGCCGACTGTGAGGGCCATGTACAGACAGAAGCTGCTGACGCGGCGGGTCTGGTGGAAATCCTTACCGCCCAGCAGCCGCGAAATCACGGAACTACCGCCCAGCCCGAAGATGTCCCCGATTGCCAGCAGAAACGAAAACAGTGGCGTGCAAATGGCCACACCCGAAACCATCGCCGCGTTTTGCGTTTGGGCGATGAAGAACGTATCAGCCAGGTTGTACACCATGCTTGCGACCATCCCCGCCACCACCGGCAGGGCCAGTGTAAAGTACGCCTTGGGCACTGAAGCCCGTTCAAATAACTCTTCCACGATTTTGCCACCAACTTCTTTAGAATAGGCACCATTATAATTAGTTTGTGGCTTGCTTGAAATCAATGGTGCCAAAGTTGTATCATAAATCGATAATTATGATACAAGAAGGTGAAGTCGTGCAGTACGGATACATTTGGCAGACACCATTTAGCAAGTCGGCCACAGAGCAGGCCGCACAGATGCGGTACCTGGGGAATATGCGCCTAGTTATCGACCACGACTTTTTCCGCCGCGGCTGGTCGGACCTGCGCGTGCACCTGCAACCAGGTGATCAGCTGAACATCGTCAGCATTGACGCCCTCGCCCCGTCGCTGATTGGGGCGCAAACCGTGCTCAAAGCGCTGCTGCAAGCTGGGGTGAGCGTGACGATTGTGGACATGGGCCGCCTGCAGGTAACTAATGACGGCACCTTGATAACGGGGGCCAAACTGCTGCGGACACTCAGCAGCCTCATCGCGGCGCAAACCCGTATGGCGCTTGCGGAACAACACATTCGCCAGGACATTAGCCAATCTAGCACAAGACGCGGCCGCCCCGCCAAGCTAACACCGGGTCAGCAACTGGCCGTCCTGGATTATTCGACCACGCACACGCAGCAGGAAGCCGCCCAACTTTTTCACATCTCCCGCGCTACGGTGGCCCGCATCATTCACCGCCACACGCAGCGCTTCAAGTAGCTGCCGGCATCACTGACCGGCCCGCCACAATCGTGCTGCTTGCGGCCGTGTAATTGTGGCTTACCAATTGTTAAACGTTATTTTACTTGGTATACTCAACCTCGAGGTGAAATCATGGAACGCAAAGATGAATTAACCATCGCACTGAGCCGAACCATGCTGGCTCACGGCTTTGCCAAACAATCAATGAACGCCCTGGCGCAGCTGATTGACGTATCCCGCGCCACGCTGTATTCGTACTTCGCGGGCAAGGCTGAAATCATCGAGGCGGTGTGTATTCGCCGGGAACAATTACTAAGTGCCAACCCACCAGCCGAACGGCCCCTGACAGCGGATGGTTATTTAAATTTGCGCCTCAACACAATCTTGCTGCTGGGAATGCGGTCCCCAATTTTTCGCACGGACCTGCAGCAGCAGTTCCCGGACCTGGCTAGCCGCCTCGATGCCGCCTACGCGAACTACGATACTGCCGCAACGGCGCGGCTACTCGAGCTGCGCACGGCCGGCATTATTCACGGGAATGCGGATTGCCAGTACTTCAACCTCCAAGACGCGATTATGGTCGCGGGCACCATCGTCCGCATTGGCACCGATCACCTCGAATACACAACAGTCGAGGCGCTCCTGCGTGATTACTTGCGCGCCGTGATTCGCGGCACCGTCGCCCACCCCGAATCGCTTAACCAGGCTTTGGTTGAGCAAGGAACGGCGGCGCTGCTGGCCGAGCTGCGGAATACTTACTATCAGGCAGAGATTAGCAACGAATAACTCAAAGCAAACACTCACATTGATGTGGGTGTTTTTTTGTCGCCACGGCACAAACCTGTGCTAAAAGCGCTTACTTTTCTTGGAATATTTGTTATCATATACTTGGTTGTGCAAATATAATCTGGTGCCGATACTTATGCGCACTTTTATAATAAATTTCATGTTTATAGATTACTGTTATTACTTAATGACAATTCCAATCAACGTGCAGTCCGGAATCACGTAAAAAGCTGACTGGGGGAATAACAATGAAGAAACACATCGCTTCTCTTTTAGCCATTGCGGCTGCCACTTTGCTACTGGCTGCTTGCGGCGGGACAAATACCAGCTCGACGCCGGTCCCAAAACCTGATTACACTGCAGCCAAGTTGGAGAAGGCACTGAATGACGGTAAAAAGGTCCAAGGAAAAACGGTTGAGTTCAAAATTTCTAAAATTGAACCCGATAGTGCATTTGGCTTTAACCTAGAGACCGGTAAACACCTTAATTTCATCAGCAAAGACGGTAAAGACGTCAAAAAAGGTGACACCGTGACCGCAAAAATCAAAAAATCCACTTCAATTGTTGGCTCATGGGTAATCAGCTACTCAGGGCTCAAGAAAAACGGCAAAAATGTCGCCTCAAAAGCAATCGATAAGGCCACCACGACCAGCAAGGCACCTGCAAACGACACCATCCCAACAGATGCAAAGCACGAATGGTTTTTCAACGCCAAAAAGAATGTATTTTACGCCGGCAACGAAACGATGACTCTAACCAAGTCGGAGGTTCGTGATGGCCTGGATGGCACCAAGGTGCTCGTCATCTACAATACGATTCGCAACAACTCGAGCAAGGAGCAGGATCCATCCAACTTCTACATGGTCATTAACGCCAAACAAAAAACGTCCACCTCAAACGTTGATTTGGACGTGGGTATGATGAACAGCGATGAAAACGGGAATGACCCGCTGCAAAAACAAGAAGATAACCTTAACAACGCATTATTACCAGGTAAAACGGTTGAAACTGTCCTGATTTTTGAACTGAAGAACACCAATCCAGTTACGCTAGAATTTTCCAATTCCAATTTCGATACCATCGGGACTAAGGAATACACAATCAAGTAACAAAAAGGGTAAACGCCACCGCGTTTACCCTTTTCCTTTGTCCAAATTGATAATGGCGGCTACCCGTCCGGTGCACCCGGCACACAAGATCAAAGGAAGACCAATCCCATGCCGACCAGGATCAGTGCAATCATAATTATGTTGTATTTCCTAGAGGTTTTGCGGTAAACACTGGATTTTAACATCAAGATACCAGCACCGCCGATAAAATACCCGAACCCATTCAATATTGTAATCACCAGATCACCCTCTCCAGTGGCCAACCCTACTCCTTACCTGACTCACCGGTCTTGCGAATGATATTACCAGCTCCGTCCGCGGTTGATTTCGTGCTTGGCGCGCACCACCTTGAGTGGATCTAGGCCGAGCCGTGAACACATGAAGAACGAGTATATCATCACGTCGGCCAGCTCCTCGGCGGCGTGCGCGGATTCCTCATCAGACAACGGCTCACCCACATCCTTCCAGGTGAAGATGTCCATGAGCTCGCTGGCTTCAACGTTGAGCGCCATCGCCAGGTTCTTCAGCTGGTGCGCGTCACCCCAACCCTTTTCAACGTCGCGAAAGTGCTCCAGGTCGTGCATCATTGCTGCAATCTGCGGGTCACTCTTATTGTCAAGGCGCAGTGCCGCCCCGTTGTGTTCTGGATCCAATTTATGTACCTTACCGTTCATCAATCTGCCTCCATTCTACGTTAATGTGATTATACTCCGCGGCAGTGATTTGTGGTGGCGCTGCACAACAAAAGCAGCAATTAACGGGGCATTAATTGCTGCTTACGTCTACTTTATTTGGTTTTCCGCGCCGCTTCTTGGTACGTCGCAACATTATCGTCTTGGGCAATATCTGCCTTGGTGCCGCCACTGACCGCCACGTTGGAATTCTGCCCACTCAGCAAGATGGTTCCGTCATCCTGGACGTACGCGTTGAAGACGTATGTGCGTCCCACCTTGGGCATGAAGTCGCCTTCTAACACGTTAATTGCCGACTTGTCTTCACGTATTCCGCCCGTCTTAACAATTTTAATTGACCCGCAACTGATTTTCCCCTTCAGTACTTTCAACACATCGACCGTGTAATGCGTGTACGCCGACCCAACCATTGTCGTTGACCCATCCGCGTTTTCCAGTGGCACCTTGTCAGAATAAGTTGTTTTATCCTGCGCAATTACAGTGGCTACGAAAGTTAGGTCAGCATGACTAACAATCACGTCAGGATTGTCGACATTGATTGCATACTCAGTGTGGGCCTCAATCACCGGAACATTCTGCGGTGAAACTGATTGATTCTTACCAGTAAATGCAAAGAAAGTGACAGTGGCAACCAGGATTGCGCTCAACCCTATTAGCGTAATTAGTTGTTTTTTCATTATTCACCCTTGAATTTCAAATTTGCTCTCCGCCGTTATGTTCTATATTACAAATTAATTTATAGAACTGATTATCTTCCTCCTATTTATTACCATAAACGTTTTCGAATGTGCTTACAACCGCTTATGACTGATAATTAAGCGTGCATATCGAGTTGAATAATTGGGAAAAAAGGGCCAAGCATTTAACCATGCTGAACGTGTTCGACATGGTACAAAATGAGAAAAATTGTGGTACAAAACGATGTACCGCATAATGTACCGTATTCCGGTGACATTCCATTCAAATCAAAGTGAATAGCTGAAATCAAAAACGGCGTCAACTCGGGATTTTAACCGAATTGGCGCCGTTTATTTGTGCTCTATTTTGCTAATGTCTGAACATTTTGAATTCCAAGAAGTAATCGTTGTACTTACCAACAACCGTTGGCGCGAGGTCCTTGTATACCTCCAGCCGCTTCATGGTGCTTTCAGTTGGGTAGAACGACTTGTCCTCCCGCGTGCTCTTTGGCAGCAGCTTGCGGGCGGCGTTGTTCGGCGTGGAGTACCCGACGTAATCGGTGTTCTGGGCCGCATTCTTGGGATTGGACATGAAGTTCAGGAAGGCGTAAATGGCCTTGTAGTGCTCAGCCGTCTTCGGAATCACGAAGTTGTCGAACCAGAGATTGCTCCCCTCCGTTGGCACAATGTAGTGGAGGTGCGAGTTTTCGTACATCATGTCGGCGGCTTCACCGGACCAGTCAACGGCCAGTGGCGCCTCATTGTTCCCCATGTACATTTTAATTTCGTCAGCGACAACCGCCTTCACGTTGGGTGAAAGCGTGTCGAGCTTCGCCTTGGCCGCCGCCAGTGTTGGCGTGTCGGTCGTGTTCATCGACTTGCCCAGGGACACAAGGCTCATCCCCATGATGTCCCGCGCCGAATCAATCAACATGATTTGGCCGCGGTACTTCTTGGACCAGAGATCATCCCAGTGCTGAATCGCGCCGGGCTTGATGTATTTGTCGTTATAGATAATCCCCAGCGTGCCCCAGAAATACGGAATCGAGTACTTGTTGCCCGGGTCGAACGGCTGGTTCATGAAGTCCTTGCCGAAATTATTCATGCCGGTGAGCTTGCTTTTATCCAGCGGCACGAGCAGGTGGTCATTGGCCATCTTTTCCACCATGTATTCGGACGGCACGGTGAGGTCATAGTGCGTGCCCCCCTGCTTAATCTTGGTGTACATGGCTTCATTGCTGTCGAAGGTTTCCTGGTTAACGTGGTAGCCAGTCTCCTTCTCGAACTTCTTGATGAGCGCTGGGTCGATGTAATCACCCCAGTTAGCGAAGTTAAGCACGTTGCCCCCGGTTGCGCCCTGACTCTTGGCCAGACGCGCACTGCCGGCAGCAAGGGCCATGCAGACAATGATAATCGCGAAGATCCCAGATAATAGTTTCTTCATCTTAACGGCCCCCCTTCTTGTGCTTGCGCGAGGTTTGGGCTTGCTGGATGAAGTAGTAACCAATTACCAGCAGTAGAGCAAACAGGAACATGACCCCGGACAGTGCGTTGATTTCCAGGCTGATTCCCTGACGCGCACGGGCGTAGATTTCAACCGACAGCGTCTGGAAGCCATTCCCCGTCACGAAGAAGGTAACGGCGAAATCATCCAGCGAGTAGGTGAAGGCCATGAAGAACCCAGACAGAATTCCGGGAGTGATGAACGGCAGTACAACGTCGCGCAGCACCTGCGAATTGGTTGCCCCCAAATCCTGAGCGGCATCCAGCATGCTCCCCGGTAATTCCTTGAGCTTCGGCAGCACCATCAGCACCACAATCGGAATCGAGAAGGCGATGTGGCTGAGCACAACGGACAGGAACCCGAGGGGCACGTTCAGCGCCGTGAAGAAGATCAGGAAGCTCGCCCCAATAATAACGTCAGGGCTAACCATCAGGATGTTGTTGAGCGACAAGATGGAGTTGCGCACCCCGGCCTTGCGCGTGTTGTTAATCGCCATGGCACCAAACGTCCCGATGATGGTGGCAAAAAGCGCCGCCAGCAGCGCCACGAGCAGGGTGTCCAGCACAATCTGAATCATCCGCGGATCGTTGAACAGTTCACCATAGTGGCGGAAGGTGAAGCCCTTGAAGTGGCTCATCCGCTCGCCGTCACTGAAGGAGAACCCAACTAGGTAGGCAATGGGCAGGTACAGCACCACGAAGACCAGAATCAGGTACAGGTGCCCCCACTTGAACTTGGATTTAGACATGGCGCCGGCCCCCCTTCACGCGGTGCTTGGCCCGTTCGCCAGTGAGGAACATGATGATCACCATGGCGACGATGAGGACAACCCCAATGGTCGAACCCATCCCCCAGTTCATGGTGGTCAGGAAGTGTTCCTCAATCGCGGTCCCAAGGGTGATTACCCGGTTACCACCAATCAGGCGGGTCAGCATGAAGAGGCTCAGGCTGGGAATGAACACGGCCTGCACCCCACTTTTGACCCCGCTCATTGTTAGCGGCAAGGTGACCTTGGTGAAGGTCTGCCACGAACTGGCCCCGAGGTCCTGGCTGGCGTTGACCAGATTCTCGTCCAGCTCCTCGATGCCGTTGAAGATGGGCAGAATCATGAACGGAATCTCGATGTACGCCGCAACGAAGATAAAGGCGGCGTCGGTGAACAGCAGCTGCATCGGCGCAGCGCCGAAGAAGCCCAGGAAGTTATTAATCCCCCCGTCTTTGCCGAAAATCCCGATGAACGCGTATGCCTTCAGCAGCAGGTTCACCCAGGTGGGCAGAATGATCAGCAATAGCCACAGCTGCTTGTGCTTCATGTAGTGCAAGATGAGCGCGGCTGGGTAACTGATTAACAGGGTCACGACCGTAATCACGAAGGCGTACCAGACGGAGTTAAAGGTCATCGTCAGGTAGGTCCCGGACTGGAAGTAGGTCGCGTAGTTGGCGAGCGTGAAGTGGTGGTTGATGTCAAAGAAGCTTTGGTAAAAAATCAGCAGCATTGGGGCAATGACAAATAAACCGAGCCACAGCACGTATGGCACGTAAAAAGCAGCATTCACATTTTTGCGCATGACTATTCCCCCTCGTAACTTTCGAGACGGGCGTCGAAATCCTCCTCGGACTCGCCAAAACGCATAACGTGAATATCTTCTGGGTCAAAGTACACACCCATCATGGCGCCATCTTCCGGTGCCGGGTTGGTGGAATGAATCAGCCACTCGTTTTGCCCGTCATCGTAGGCCACGATTTCATAGAAGTCCCCGCGGAACAGCTGGGTGTCGATGCGCACGGCAACGCGGCCCTTGTCCACTGGCACGACATCGAGGTCTTCCGGACGCAGCACGACTTCAACGTGTTCGTTCGTGCGCATCCCGGCGTCGGCACAATCGAAGACCTTCCCGTTGAATTCAACGCGGTAGTCTTCCACCATGCGGCCATCAACAATGTTGCTTTCGCCAATAAAGTCCGCAACAAAGTGGTTAATTGGTTCATCGTAAATATCAACGGGGGTGCCACTTTGCTGCACCTGACCGTCGTTCATCACAAAGATTTCATCGGATAATGCCAGGGCCTCTTCCTGATCGTGCGTGACGAACAGGAAGGTAATGCCGAGGCGCTGCTGCAATTCACGCAGTTCGTACTGCATGTCCTTGCGCAGCTTTGCATCCAGCGCGGACAGTGGTTCGTCGAGCAGGAGCACTTTTGGTTCCAGCACAATCGCGCGTGCAATGGCAACACGCTGCTGCTGACCACCAGACAACTCGCTGATTTCACGGTTTGCCAGGTTCTCCAGCCGCACCATCTTCAGTGCATCCATGACCCGTGTTTCGATGGCCGCCTTATCAACCTTGCGAATACGCAGGCCGTACGCGATGTTCTCGAACACGTTCATGTGCGGGAAAAGCGAATAGTTTTGGAAGACCGTATTGACCTGCCGCAAATTCGCTGGAATATCGTTCACGCGTTTACCCGCGATCATAATATCCCCGCTGGTAACATTCAGAAACCCAGCAATCGCCCTCAGAATAGTGGTTTTCCCACTACCTGAAGGCCCCAGTAACGTGTAAAATTTCCCTGCTTCGAGGGTAATATCAATGTCATTGAGCACGACGTTCTCGTCGTAGCTCTTAAACACGTGGTGCAATTCAACAATCGGTTCGCCCAAAATATCCGCCTCCCATAGCGCTGTGTGTGCTTACGGGGTATCGCTACGCTCCCCCCGCAGCGGCAGGCACGTTGGCCCACCAATGAACAAACCGTGGGCCGGAATGCTCAAAAAAAGGACCTTGGTTACCCAAAGGTCCTTGTACATTATACGCATTAGGGGGAATCGGTACCAGTGCCAAAACCTTACCGCACTGCTTTTTCCCATCAATGTAAATAAACTGCAACACTAAAATGTTCGGAAATTGACTGTTTCCGGGGTGATTTTTAACTACATCCCCTGAATCAGCATCATGATGATTGGCACCACGATGGCGAACAAGATGGTGGAAGTGGTGACCACGTTGGTGGCGTACTTGACGTCCCCGTGGGCCTGGTCCGCCAGAATTGGGAGCACGGCAAGACCAGGTGCACTAGCCTGAACGATGAGCGTCTGGGCTTCAAGACTTGGCAAGGCGCTCCCAATGTGACTGCCAAGCACAATGAGGCCGGCAATCAGTGCTGGGGCTAGGACAAAGCGGCCGAGCAGGGCCACGATGGTGTCGCGGTCAAAGCGGATGCTGCCAAGGCCAGCCTTGGCGAGCACAATCCCGATGTAAATGAGGGACAGTGGCGTCACCAGGCTCCCGACGTAATCCAGTGTGTTCACGGCGAAACTGAGGGCTGGCACGTTCACGAACGGAATCCGCAGCAACAAGAAGACGAGCGCAACCAGGAATCCAAGTAGTGGTGGTGGCAGCAATTTCTTCCAGTTGAAGGCCGCGCCCGCTGCGCCCTTTTCCTTGGTTGGGTCATCGTTTGCAATGATGAACGCACCCACGGTCCAGGTCGACACGGTGTTAACCACGTAGTACACGAGGAAGTATGCGAGTGACTTGTCGCCAAAGAGCGCGAGGTTCAGGGGCAAACCGATGAAGATGGTGTTGGCGTTCACGAACATGTTGATGAACGTTCCCCGGCGCCCTGGACGGACCTTCAAGACCTTGACCAGGATGAAGGCGATGATGTAGCCCAGAATCACCCCACCAAAGCCGTAAACGAGGCCGCTGGATAAACTAATTAATTTGTCCAGTGTGAGCCGTTCCAGCACGGAGATGAAGATGGACGCAGGCAGTGCGACCTTCATCAGTAAGGTGGACACGGTCCCGCCGAACTTGTCGTCGAACCAGCCCTTCTTTTGTAAGATGTAACCCAAAGCAATGATGAGCACGATGGTCAAAATGCTTTGGATGGATGTTGTTAAAGCAGTCATATTATTCTCCAATCAACCAAACGCAAACGGTGCAAATTGCACTTTACAGTTCAACGTCAATGTCTGGTAATTCAGTGTATTCAGGCACCCACTTCATGTCCGCAACGGCCTTTTGCACGTCGGCAATTGGTTCTGCGTTCAGCTTTTCAGCCACCGCTTCAGTTGCCAC
This sequence comes from Lacticaseibacillus hulanensis, assembly GCF_004010095.1. Taxonomy (GTDB): domain Bacteria; phylum Bacillota; class Bacilli; order Lactobacillales; family Lactobacillaceae; genus Lacticaseibacillus; species Lacticaseibacillus hulanensis. The sequence goes on from NZ_RRYD01000016.1 coordinate 19,342, forward strand.
GGCGTTAGCGACCGTCTGACTGAAGACATCAAGCTTCTTCACTGGTGGCAGCACTGCTGCACCCGGCTGGCTTGGATCAACAATCCCGCCCAGACTGTGCGCAGCGGCGGAAATCATGCCGTCTGTGAGTAGCTTGGCCTTTGCCGCGATGGTCCCAAGGCCAAGACCTGGGTAAACCAAGGCGTTGTTGGCCTGCCCAATTTCGTAGGTCACACCCTTGTATTCAACTGGTGCTGCGGGAATCCCGGTGGCAACCAGTGCCTTACCGTCTGTCCAGGCAATCAGGTCATCGGCCTTAGCCTCCGCCAGCTTGGTTGGGTTGCTGAGCGGGAAGATGATTGGCCGTTCTGTGTGTGCCGCCATTTCCTTAACAACGTCTTCAGTGAAGGTCCCAGGCACGGTGCTGGTCCCGACCAGAATAGTTGGGTGCACGGCCTTAACCGCTGCCAGCAAGCTGGTCAGATCATCGGCGTTAGCGAATTCACTGCGGCTGCGCGCGAATGGCTTTTGTTCTGGAGTCAGAGTTTCGTCATCATCGAAGAGCAGCCCCTGCTTGTCAACCAGGTAGAAGTGCTTGCGGGCTTCTGCTTCGTCCATCCCCTGCTGCAGGAATTCGTCGTAGATCCGCTTGGTGATACCGGCACCGGCAGTCCCAGCACCGAAGCTCATGTACACTTGGTCGGTCATCTTCTGCTTGGAAATGTTGAGCGCCCCGAGAATCCCGGCAAGGACGATAATCCCCGTGCCCTGGATGTCATCGTTGAACGTGGTCATTTCGCCTTGGTACTTGGCCAAAATGTTGGCGGCGTTGCTCCGACCGAAGTCTTCAAAGTGCATGTATAGCTTCGGGAACAACGTCCGCGCGTTCTGCACGAACTTGTCAACGAAGGCGTAGTACTCATCGCCGTAAACACGCTTCTTCCGGTTACCGAGGTACAGGTCATCGCTTAGGAGTGCTTCGTTGTTGGTGCCGGCATCAAGGACCACTGGCAGCACGCTTGCTGGGTCAATTCCGGCCGCAGCGGTGTACACCATCAGCTTGCCGACCGCGATGTCGACCCCCTGGGTGCCCCAGTCGCCAATGCCAAGAATTCCTTCAGCGTCGGTCACAACGATCAGACGAATGTCGCGGCCGTTTGCGCCATGACGCAGGGCCTGTTCCATGTTAGCCTGGTCATCAATTGACAGGTACACGGCGTTTTGGGGTTCGATGAAGAGAGCACTGTAGTTTTCAATCGTGTCGGCGATGGTTGGGTCGTACACGATTGGCATGAATTCAGCAATGTGGTCCGCGAACAGCTTGTAGTAGAGCACGTGGTTGTGGTTGAAGATGTCCATCAGGAAGATCCGCTTCTCGAGGTCACTTGGCTTGCTCTGCAGCTGGGCGTATGCCTGGGCCACCTGCTGGTCGAGGGTCTGCACTGCTGGTGGCAAGATGCCGGCGAGCCCGTACTGCTGACGTTCAGCCTTGGTGAAGGCCGTGCCCTTGTTCAAGAATGGGTCATTCAAAATTTGTTCTGGTGTGTAACGCATATAAATTTCCTCCATAACGTGGATATTGGCGGTACCTGGTCTTTTTGAACTTTCCCGCCGCGGGGGTCAAACCGAATTTGTTCCCGAATCATCCACAATGTCTGTTAGTTCGCGACGTCCGAGTTGCTGTCGCGATTACATTTGTTACTTTAACCGATTGAAAAAATTATAGTCAAACGCGCCAGCTATGATAAAATGTTTTTATATGAGGCGCACAAACATTGAAGGGACGGGGCTCAGATGCAGACCAAGGATTTAGAATATTTCACCAAATTATGCGAATTAAAAAATTTTTCGATGGTTGCGCAGTTTTTTGGCGTTAGTCAGCCGACCGTCTCGGTGGCCCTGAAGCGACTGGAAACCAATTTCGGCATCACGCTCATCAATCGCGATAAGAGCCACAACACCCTCGCGGTCACCGACGCCGGCAAGCAGCTAGCCGCCCACGCCAACAACATTTTGCGGGAACTCGACCAAACGCGCAGCGAGATCGAAGCCCTCCAAGCCGAAACAATCAGGTTGGGCCTGCCGCCAATCATCGGGAACTACTTCTTCCCGTCGACGCTAAACCGGCTGGTCAAGCACAATCTGGTGCCGCACCTGAAGACAATCGAGGCCGGTTCCGCAGAGCTGCTCAGTCAGCTCCGCAGCGGGGATATCGAAATGGCGTTGCTCGGAAGCGTCGGCCCCTTAGTCGAACCCGACCTGGATGTCACTGAGCTAGCCCAGCCGACCTTCACGATTGTGGCCAGCCCGGAGCGGCAGCTGGGCCATGACGGGACGGTCAAATTCGCGGAGCTGGCCCACGAGTCGTTCGTCTCCCTGACCGTGGGCTTCATGCACAGTGAGGCCTTCCGCCGCCTGACTGCCGCGAACGCCATCCACCCGCGCGTTGTCTTCCGCACCAGTGACGTTGAGCTGCTCAAAAAAATGGTGCACCAAAACGTTGGCATCGGCTTCCTCGTTGATCTGGCCGTCACACCCGCGGACAATCTCCAGATGCTGCACCTCAGCGACCCGGACCAGCCCCAGTTTTGCATCTCGGTGGTGCACCGCAAACACCAAGTCCTGCCGCCGCTCCAGCGCCAGCTCAAGGAACTGCTCATTAACGACAAGAATTAGCGCTCAACTGGTTACAAAATTTTCAGACCACCAAAAAACCGCAGGAAGGATTACCTTCTTGCGGTTTTTACTTTGCTGATTATTAACTAGGCGACTTAGAATCAGGCCGCGTCCTGGCTGCGATTGCCGCGCTGGCTGACAACGGCAAAGAGGAGTAACGCCGCAACCAGTCCGGAGACCGCCAGCATGAATAAGACCTGATACGACAGGCCCTCGATGATGAACGCCCCCATGAGTGGTCCCACGGCGCGGCCGGCTGACGCGCCAGCCTGCACGAGGCCCTGGTACCGTCCGCGCGTGGCGGTCGTCGCAAACAAGTTGATGTACGTCGACATTGCCGGCATCGCCGTGACCTCACCCAGCGACAAAATCACCATGGCCAGGGCGAACTGGAGGTAGGAACGAGCGAAAAGCAGCGTGGCGAAGCTGATGGCAAACAAGCCAAGGCCGGTGCACAGCCGCAGCGTCAGGTGCCGGGTGAGCCAGTCGTCTGCCCGCGTCACTAGCGGCTGCACCAGCAGGATGACCACCGCGTTGATAGTCCACACCGAGCTGTACTCCCGCACGGTTAGGCCCAGGCTGAGCATGTACGACGACAGGTTGCTGTCCCACTGCTCGTAAAAGACCCAGATAATGAAGACCACGACCAGCACCGTGAGCACTTCCGGCCGAATCCGGCCGCGCTTACCCGTACTTGCGACCGCCGTCTCGCTTTCGCCCTGCCGCAGCGAACGGCCCCGGTAGAACGTGAGGACGATGATTGCAAAGAGCAGGTAGATGCTGGTCGCGCAGACAAAGACCCAGTCAATTCCGGCCGCCAGCACGTTGCCGACCACGAGCGTCCCCCCGGCAACACCAAGTGAACTGGTGAAATACAGGAAGTTGAATGCGTAGCTCGGGGCGTGGCCCGGCACCTTCGTGGCGTACCCGTTGATGGAGGTGAAAGTCATCCCACCGCCCAGGCCCATCAGCGTGAGCAGCACCGGGTACATCGGCCAGGCGTGGAAGAATATCAGCAGGCCCGCCGCGACAATGTCGATGCTAATGCCGCACAAGAGCGTGGACACCGGCTTCCAGTGGTCGAAAAGATACCCGCCGACGGTATTCCCACAAAGCGAGGCCATGCAGTTCAAAAAAATCACGGTGCCGGCAACGGTTAGCGGCATGTGCAAGTACTCGTGGACGTAGATTGTCGTTAGCGGCCAGATGAACGTGCCGCCGATGTTTGTAATCAGCGAGCCTGCCAGTAACCACTTCAATTTGAATTCTTTTTGTGCCATTTTGATCACCTAACTATGTAATTTGCCGCAACGGTGCGCAGCGGCGACGGTGTAATAACAAAATATGTCGCGTGGATTGCCGCGCTGGTGAACATTATAGAACAAGTTCGCGGTTTTTGTCCCGCTCAGATTGGGGATTATTTGTCTGCTCCGTGACATCCGTGTCGCCACTGGCAGGGCTTATTGTGCAATGAAGTAAACCACCTCTTCCACTTGACGGCTACCGGACTAAGCAGGTCACAGGTTTACCGAATTCGTGAGTATTCCGAAAAAATAATGATATATAAATAGGACTACCAAGGAGTTACGGTAGTCCTAGAATAAATAATTGGCTTGCCATTCATTTAACCACTATCCCTCACCTGTCATCTCGGCAAACGAAAGCCCAAAGGTTTTTACTATCATTCGGTTAGGGTGGGGATTCATTCTGATGTTCTTTTCTTTAGAAACAGGAGATGGCTCTACATAGTAAACAGTGCCGTCATTTGAATTTCGTTTGGCAGTGCCAATCCCATCTGGGTTTTCATTAGTTTTGACGATCTTTGCGGTCATGGCGCTCTTGAAGTAGCCGTTAGTAATCAAGACAGTACGAACGGCCATTCCTGGTGTCATATGAAGTAAAAGAAATCCGCATATAACACTTGTTTCTATTGCTATCAAAAACTTATTTAAATTTGCGTGTTTTTTAGTGGCCAAGTTAGCATCTCCTTGCGTTAAATCCCAAAAAGGTGTGGTACTGAGGGTTTGGAGTCTTACCATACTTACTGCGTATGCCCTTGCTAAGCTGGCACTTCAGGAAGCGGAGCTAACCTCGGGAACAGTTGCCTGTAAAACTTCATTTTGTAACCAGTATAGGCGCCGCTGTGCGCAAATAACATAATATTTGTGCTACTAAAATATAACAAGGAAGCTACGGTAAACCCATTGTGACCGCAAAACTAAAAACACGCACTTTACTACATTTTTTGACTGACATCCACAGGCACACGTTTAATAACTAAAAGTGGTTATAATACACCTTCATATTTAGAAGACGCCATGCAGGAAATTTCCGAATTGCATGGCGCCTTTGTTGTAATTAGATTCCGCTACCCCACAAACTTTCACGTTTCCTCCCGTCGTGTTTTCCTGTTGCAAGATAGCCGTATCCTCCATTCTTACGATGCTGCCTAATCCACAAATACCCACCTGTAATTGACCATGCATCATAAGAAATCTTAGCACCTGACCTCAATGTAGCAATAATATAGGAAGTAACCGCAGGCGCAGTTCGCAGGTTGATTGATTGACCATGACCGATAACAAACACTCCATTTATTCTGTGCCATTCGTTGCTATCTTTATGAGTACCTTGGGGACACCCATATGCATTCCAGGCTTTACGGTCACCATAGAATACATCTAAATCCAGGTTGGCACCCCATCCGTTTAATCTTCCAACATTCGTGTATTGAAACATTGCGGATGCTGGCCAATGTCTCAGATTACCTGACAGGTTACGGATGGTGAATCCTGATACATGCTTTGACTTGTTATATTGAGCAATCCAAAGCCCATAATTACCAAGAACAACTGAATCCCAGTTCAAATTATTCTCAAAGTTTAAATTCATGTAAATCATTGGTTTAATACCAGTTGATTTATCCACATAATCAAGCCACTGCTTTGCCCAAGCAACACCGGAAGCGGAAAACATACTCGGCTCTTCAAAATCCAAGAAAAATGGGACCTCACCAATATACTTAACCGCATAATTCAAAAAATGTTTGGCTTCTTGGCTAGCACCGTTCTTACCTTTAGCATAGTGATACAAGCCGAGTACCTTACCAGAATTCAACGTTTGTGCGACCTGACTAGTTAGTAACGGGTTAACATAGCTGACTCCTTCCGTAGCTTTTACAATTACTCCATCTCCTGAAACATTGGAAACGTTAAGCCCCTTTTGATGACTTGACACATCTATTAAGTTAAGCATGTTGCATTCTCCTGTTGCCCTCGTCCTTTACCATTTGGTTTAACTTTTCAGTTACAACACTTAAGCCTAATTCATTCGCCATTTGAATTAATCTAACCTGCTTTTCTCGGTCCAGATTGCATGTGAGTGAATAGAGCATTCTAAATTCGAACAAATCGTAAACTGACAGACAATCAGTAGCGCTTTCGACTTTAACCTTCAACCTTTGACACACCTTACGCGTATATTGCACCTCTGAACGTCGTAATAGTTCTTCCAGACTAGCCAAGCCGATACTAAACATTTCCGTCCATCTTAATTCATCATCATCGATAAGCATCATTCCACAAACAGACTGGAGCAACGAATCAGATGCTTGTTGTACATTATCCTGTATTTTTATCCTTGCACTCTGAAAATACCACCCTGACATTTCTAGTTCAGCAAGTGAAAATGGGCAATCGACTTCACTGTCCTTTTCGGCAAGTGATGCAAGTTCAGACAATCGCACTCCCAAACCCTCAGTTGCGCTACATAAACTTGTGAATTTTATGCTAGACTGTCCGTTCTCAAATCTACGTAAACTTCTTAATGAAAACCGTCGTGCACTCACCCCTTCTTGCGAAACACATTGAAGCATTCTTACTCTCTTTAAAGCAGCACCGTATCTTGTTACGTTCATCACAATCACCTCGTTTTTATGAACAATAGTCCAAAAAGATGGGGTAAAACCTAATATCGGCCACAGGCGGCCGGTTTTTTAAAATTAAAGGCTTTATCAATAAATGGCTAACAAAATACACAGCAATCGTAAGGTCAATTCATAAAAAAAAGCGGCCACTTGAGACCGCTTTCCTGCACAAGCTTATTTCAAAACGCATACTTGTATTGTTCTCGAGAACAATGAAGCAATGGAAGTGTTGTAAATGCTGATTAAACTTAATAATTTGGTCTTCGGCCAGGCACATGTTCTGCTGCATCTTTACCTTATCTGCCTGATGCTGCATTTGGTTTTGCTACTAATCGACGCTCACGGTGAAGAGTTACGCTCAACTTTACCAATATTTGTAAGAAATGAATTTGTGAGTGTATGTCTTATCATCATGTGCGGGGTTATGGACAAAATATTGCCATATTTGAAGATAAGCTGGGACTGGAGCATTGCTCTATTATTCACTCTTCTTGTCATCCTAGATGAGATGTTATGGATTGTTGCTCGTGCAAGCAAATATGTCAGCGTTGGCTTTCTCAAAGAAACCTTAAATAGCTTAGTCAAACTATTACAGCAGAAAACAAACCATTAGGAGGAAAAATTATGGCTGACGAACAAGTACTAGCTGTTCAAAAGTGGGTCAATGCGACCTACGGATCAGTTAAAGGCTACGTAAAATGCGCAGAAGATGGTGTCACTGGTTGGAAAACCATCTACAGTTTGCGCATGGGACTGCAACATGAAGGCGGTATTTCACCAGTACAAAACGGCTTTGGTGATGCCACCCGCGCTGTCGCCTACGAGGTAGCAAAAAAACTTAAGATTGGTTACAAGGATAATACCGTCAAGTTGATTAAGGGCGCTTTCTGGTGCAAGGGTATCAGCCCAACCGATTTCACAAATGAATACACCCAAGCAACTGTAGATGCCATCAAGACCTTACAAGGGGACGCCGGCGTCAAGGCTGATGGATTTCCTAACATTGATTTAATGGCAGCACTGTTTGACATGAGTGCCTTCGTCTTGGTTCCTGGCGGTGACTCTCGTGTTCGCGAAATGCAACAATGGTTGAACGCTAACTTTGAAGACTATATCGGCATCCGTCCTTGTGACGGAATCTATCAACGTGATACAAATGAAGCACTTATTTACGCGCTGCAAGCAACTGGTGGCATGGCACTCGGAACTGCAAACGAATTTTATGGGCCAGGCACAATTACCCTTACCCCAACGTTCGATGTTAACACGGCTGCAGATAACAAATGGGCGACAATTCTTAAATACGCCCTCTACGTCAATGGTTACGCACCAACTGATTGGAGCAAGCGCTATGACGCCTCAACCGGTGCACTTGTAGTTTCATTCCGTAGATTTATGAAGCTACCGCCCTATGAAACCAAGGTCGACCTCACCGTATTTAAGGGCCTTCTTACTAGTAATGGTAATACCAATCGTTCAACCAATGCCTTTGATACAGCTACCCGCTTGTTAAATGACGCAACAATAACAAAGCTACGCAGTGCTGGTTATGACACGGTCGGGAGATATCTAACCGGTACCGTGGGCTCTGCTCACGCCGATAAGAGTCTTAGTGTTGAGGAAATACAAAAGCTGACTAATGCTGGCTTCAGTGTATTTCCAATCTATGAAGATGGTGGTTACCAAGTAGGCTACTTCAGTAGTAGTCAAGGCTCTGCAGATGGATTCACAGCATCTAACGCTGCTCGTAAACTTGGCTTCCCTTCTGGGACAACAATTTACTTTGCTGCCGACGTAGACCTTACGGGGGATCAGATTGAATCACTCCTCATGCCCTACCTGAAGTCGGTAAAAGCAGTACTAGATACCACCGGTTATACAGTGGGTGTTTACGCCACTCGCAATGCTTGTCTGCATGCAGAATCTCTTGGAATTACCGACTTCTTTGTGGCCAACATGTCCTCTGGCTGGAGTGGTAACCTTGGTTTTAAAATGCCTAGCACTTGGTGTTTTGACCAGTACAACGAGGATACAACCCTCAACATTGATCTTGATGGTTATTCCGGACGTGACACTGGCCTGTTAAACTACAAATCTCCTTCAGTAACAACGAGCTCTGCAATTAAGGCTCTCACTGGTTTAACTGACTTTAAACTTGAAGAAGAAAAAACCATCATGACCAACGAATGGCTTACATTGAAGTTAAAAGCATCTACCACCTTCTCAGCCCCTGGTTCGTCACACAGTATTACTATTAAAAATGGGAAATTTGATAGTACAAGTCTAACTGGTTTTCTAACTGCGGCAGGTTTGTCTGGAATCTCCGGGTCAATCATTGATGCAACTATCAACAAAGCTGGAGTTTTTGCATTGAAATCAAAAATCAAAGACGGTAAGATGTCACTAAGCGTTGACGTAAAATCAACGGGTGAAGCTGTAGCCACTCTGTCCTTCACAGTTTGGGAGTTGGACGAAGGCCAACTGGATCAGAACTTGGTTATTGCGTTCGAAGCAACCTTTAAGTATAAAGAGTATTTAAAGGCTACAACCGACCAAACTGATGAGGTTATTAATACACTAAGTCTGGCTGTGATTGCCGCTTACGCAATTGCCGGAGTTATTGCTGCTGTCTCAGCAGCCGGACCAATTTTGGCCACTGCTGGAGCGTCTGCAATGTTGGCAGCAGTTGTCGCCGCGGTAAGCAACCTTTCCGCATAATAATATAAGTTGAGGTAAATTTGATGTTCGCAACACTGCATGCTTTAGTATTGGTAATCGGTGTCATATCAGTTGGTATGGCCATGAACCTCACAGAAAGTGTTGGCTTTTTGCCTAATAATTTACTTTCACCTAACATTTCTTTAAAGAAGAGTAAGGAAATCAATCTAAAAAGACTGAACAAGCACCAATTTACTGTGATTCAAATTGTATGCAGTGTGCTATCAAATTTAGTTATTATATTGGTTTGGATTCATCAAAGAACACTATCTTCTGCTATCTGGGCCTTATTCTTGATGTTTACAATTTTTATATTGGTAGCGATTTTTCAATTTTTATTGGTACAGTTTAAAATCCATCGATATTTAAATGTAAACCATTTGCACAGCGACAAATCGTTAATAATTTGTAGTTTAAGCGATGCTCTTAAATATGTGTCATTACTTGTAATAGGGTTCTTATCTCTTTCTAGTATCAGTGTTCTGGGTTTGATTTACCACTACTCAATGTTCAAGTAATAAGGTTCAATAACCATTTCGGTAGCACCTAGGCTCTAATCGGCCTAGGTGCTTTTTTTATGATAATTACTTTCAAAATTAAGATGGGACCAGAGACTAAATAAGACTCTGAAATCTTGATGGTTACTTTGGCCGTGACACTGGCTGCCCTTCCCACATACACCTCACCAACAATTACCCCTCAAGACGCATTAAAGGAGTTAGTTCCTGCTGTTGATGAACAAATGGAAGTTGAGGTGACAGTGGCTGAAAATGCCTACCTAAAGTTAACCGTTAAGGCTTCTAGCACTTTTTCCGCGCCAGGTTCATCGCATTCCATCACCTTGAAAGGCGATGGTGTTGAAGCTAGTCTCAAGGGAATGCTCAGTACACTTGGCGTTGATTCTGGTAACATTGATGCAACTATTAACCAGCTGGGTAAAACAACCTTGCTCACTGATGTAAAAGATGGTAGATTAACTCTAAGCCTCGACGTTAATATGACTGGAACCTCGACAATCACTCTATCATTTACCGTATGGGAAACAGATAAGGGACCACTAAACTCCAACTTAGTTATTGCATACAAACTATCACTAAACACGCAAAAGTACCTATCTGATGGTCTTAAACTCACAGCTGTAGTGATTGCTGCCATGAGTATCACTGGATTCATAGCTGTAGTAGCACCCATGGCTATAACAGCGGCCACGTCCGTACCAGCGATTACTTCTGCAGGATTATCTTTGACGGAGGCGGCTACTTTAATAATGACGTCCACTAACCCGGAAAACTAACAGGCTATTAAGGAGTGAGGCAACACGTTTAATTTATAAGGTATTGTGTTTAATTTAAGATTTGGATTAACAGGGGTAATTGCATTGCTTGGTGGGTACTATTTAACGTTACAGCAGCTGAACAAGCTGGCCCCCACTGTTAGAATGACGTATCCTAATGTTGCGGTTATTCCTGTTTCACTGGAAATGAGAAAACAGGCTGGGCTGCCTGGAACCAACAAAACATTTAATTATGTGCTTTGGTACATCATAGGCAGTTTAATTGGTTTTTGGATGGTAAAAACGGTTTTAAGTCAAAAGTCCATTTTTTCCGTGACATTTCCCTTCTTCATAAGCTGGTCACTCTTTATTGTTGGGTCTGTTCCACTTCTGTACTTCACAAATTATAAATTAACCGAGTTCCTTCACAAGACTGGCAAGCTTCCAATAACTTGGTCTTTTGTCGATAAAAAAGCTCTAACCAAATACTCACTATGGATGTTGCTTCATGCCGGTTTTTCGTTTTCATTTGGCGTATACGGTTTATTAACCCATGGTTTTTTGTTTAAGATTGGCGCCTTCAAAATCTAGCAAGTGGTTTACAGCTAATCTAGGGTGGGTGAGTTTACCGTTTAGCAATTGAAAGAAGTGACAGAGCTTTAGCATAACCACATTAAGATGTCGCATGACGAAATTTCGTAATTTTCCGGTTCTTCGTCAAGTAGAGTTGATAGAATCTTTTGGGAGCACTTGGACCTTAATTGGTCTAGGTGCTTTTCTTATGCGCGTGCCTTTTTACTGTTTACCTTGAACCACACCCGCTCAACATAGGTTCGGTTGATAAAATTGGTCCAATTAGTGTACCCGTACGCCGTGTTCTTGATTTTCTTGATGATGCTGTTGATAACTTCAAGAAAACCGTTCGAGTACTCGTATTGCACCGCGTTTACTACCTGTTTCTTGTACTTCTTCACTGATTTGATGGCCTGATCCATCCGATTGTTTAGTGTTTGATAACTATCGAGCGCTTCTTCAAGTGCACGCGCATCTCGGTGCCTGATTGCGCCCAGAATTTCCTAGTAGCCGACGGTCTTGTGATTAGTTAGCTTGGTAGCTTCTAATTCTTCAAAGTCTTTGAGAAACACTTTCCACTCACGCTTCATGAACCGATATTACTTGCTACGCTTAGGGACGGTCTTCATGACTTGACCTCGCACCATGTTGAGGGCAGTCGACACCATTTGGACAATGTGGAATCGATCCACAACCACCTTGGCGTTTGGAAATAGTTGGGGAATCAAATTGATGTAGCCCGCATTTAAGTCTAGCGAGACTGTGCGCACCTGCTTTCGAACCTTAAGTGGGAAGCCTTCAAAGTATCTCTTAATGGCGTAAGCGGTGCGTGCTGGTAAGATGCCGCCAATTTCGTGGCGGTCACTGTCACCCCAGATAAAACTCATTTGGTTGGTGGCCCTGAATTCATCAAACGCGAGATGCTGCGGAAGCCAAGTCTGTTGGTGATAGTTGTGCTTCGATGCCTCCTCATCAATGATGCGTTGCACTGTTTTGTCTGCCACGTGGAAGCGACGTGCAATATCGGTGAGTTAATTATTTGATAGTGCTTCAAATAAAATCATCTGTCGTACTGGGGGTGCTAATATTACTGTTGGGCTGTACATAGTCGGTTTCGCAATGAAAGACTGAACGGCACAGATCACACCGGTACCGTTGGCGGCTGAGCTTTAAATAGGTCGGGCGGTAGCTATAACATGGGGCAAGGACACATGAACGGACAAAGCCATAACGAACAATCTTGCTCGTGAATCCGCAGTTCGGGCAACGCTCTGGCTGTGATTTAAGCACGGCCGAGAGGACCATGGCGTTAGCTCCTTGGATTTCCTCAACCTCAGCGTCTTGCGAGAAAATTATATTTGGGTCCTTGATTTCTAGAATGAGTCGGATAGACTTACTTGTAAGGGACATTGCACAAACTCCTATTTACTTGTCTTTGGTCGGATCAGTGGACACGAATAGTGCAGTGTCCTTTTTTGCGTTCAAATACATAAATGGTATAGAAAAAGGAGCTGACAGGCAAGATGCCTATCAACTCCAAATATCGTAGCGCCTGTTTTACTAATCTACTAATCATCCTGGGCGGCGAGGCTGACGGCACTTTCATTGTACGAAATATCCGTGCTCAGCTTTTGGGCCATGAGTGGCGTAATGTAGCCCTGTTCCATCAGCTGGTGCACCGCGGTGCGTTCGGCCGTGAACCCAATCATCCGCAGTCTTTGCGTCTCGGCCGCGTAGAACTCGTGCTTCGGGTTGTGCACCTCATGGACGGTCGCAATGCGGCTGCGATAGTGCACCATCTGCGTGGCAATCACCTGCCGCGTGAATTTGCGGTTCTTGTACTCCGGACTCTTCAAGGTGGCGTTGATGTTCGCCAGCGCGCCCTTAGCGGTGATCTTCATCACCTCCAGATACTGCTCATTATCCCGCCGCAAGTGGCGCAGGATGTGGAGGAAATCGAGGCGGTGGCGGACCTTCCCGCTCAGCTGCCGTAACCGCATCGGCAGGGTCCGCCGACCGTCACTTTGCAGCTGCTTTTGCATGTCGGTCAGTTTTTGGCCCAAGCGCACGTGGAGACGCCGGTAAATGTTCTGCGGGATTTTGCCCTCAATGTGCAATTCCGTCAGCGCGTTTAGTTCACCCTGTGTGCCCATAATCTTGATTTCGAGTTCGTCACGCAGCATCACCGGCATCCCCTCGCTGGTGTCATCGGCGAGCAGGCGCAACCGGCGCTGCCGCCGTTGGTAATCGCCAATGAGGTCCAGGACGGCCTTACTGTTGTCATTATGCCGCTCCTCCTCCAGCCGGTTAATGGCCGTCTTGAGCAGGTACGCCTGCGCCTGGACGAGGGTAAGGTGCACCCCAGATCCCGCGACCGCCTGCCGCATCATATCCGGCTGCGGTGCAATCTTGGCCATGAGCGGCAGGCCGACCGTGGCGACAAGCAAGCTCAGGAGCGTGACGCCCGCCGCGGTGAACAGCATGAGGCTTCGCTCGGGAAATGGCGCGCCTGAGCTGGTCACGACCGGAATCGCCAGAACCCCGACAACCGTGATGGCCCCACGCACGCCGGCAATCCCCGTCAGCAAAGCCGAGGCAAAGCTGGGCAACCGTCGATGCCGCCGGTAAGCGTGAAAAATATTACTGCCGTACACCCAGGCCGTCCGCAGCGTGAGTAGCGCGACAAACACCAGCAGCACCAGTCCAATCGCCTGCCAGGTGCTAACGTCGTGATCCGCAATCGTCGCCCGCATCGCCACGGGCAGTTCAATGCCCAGCAGGAAGAAGATTAACCCGTTTAACACGTACACCAGAATCGACCACGCCTGTTCCGTGACGAGCCGCAACTCGGGCAACGCCGCGGCGTAACTGTTGTTCGGGCTATTGCTGAGCAGCCCCGCCACAACGACCGCTATTACTCCGGAGGCATGCAGTCCCTCGTCGACAATGAGGTAAATCACAAACGGGGTGAACAACTGCAAAACGGTGTGCAAAACCACGTCACCAATCCCCTGCTTGAACAGCACTTGGCGCACCCAGTTGATGATGCCCATGAGTGCGGCCCCGGCGATGACCCCGACTAGGCTTACGTAGAAGAAGTCACCAACGGCCGCCCCGAGCGCGAACGTGCCGGATAAGGCAACGGCAATCCCGTACTTGAAGCCAATCAGACCACTGGCATCGTTAATCAGACTTTCGCCGGCGACCAGGTGCATTACCTTCTTGGGCATGGGCACGTGTTCGGCGATGCCTTCAACCGCAATCGCGTCGGTTGGCGCGAGCAGCGCGGCCAGTGCCACGGCCGCCGCAATCGGAATGTGCGGCACCAGCGTGTGGATGAGCAGGCCGATGAGGAACATCGTCGCAAAAACCAGGACAACCGCGTTCGACACAATTTGCCCCCGCAGTGCCCAGAGCGCCCGGTGCGGAAAGTGGCGCCCGTCATTGTACAGCAGGGGCGCGATGAACAGCAGCATGAACCAGTCCGTGGCCACGGGTACCTGAATGTGAATCACCAGTGCGAGTCCAAGCCCGAGGACAATCTGAATAATCGCGTCCGGCACGAACGGCAGGAAGTGGCTGATCACGTTGGCGACCAACACGAGCCCAATTAGAAGTAAAACACCCTGAATTAGCGCCACTGTTCACCCCTCCTTTCCGGTGTTACCGCAGATTTTGCGCAAAACCATTCCCATTAATTATACCCGACATTGCCGCGTTGTCCGCACCAAAATCGTGCTGGCCAGGTGCGGCGCAAACTAGGCGCACCACCACCAGCCAAGTTGAAAACAAAAAATCAGCCCGGGCCAACTCTGCCGCGAACTGATTTGGGTGCATAGTTAACGTTCTTCCCCGATGATGCGCACTTCAGGTTCAAGGTGAATGCCGAACTTGGCGTAAACGTGATCCTGAACATAGTGAATCATATCAAGATAATCCGTTGCCGTTGCATGGTTGATGTTCACGATGAACCCGGCGTGTTTCATCGAAATCTGGGCGCCACCAATGATGTGCCCCTGCAGCCCCGCCTTTTGAATCATCGGCCCAACGTAATGCCCAACTGGTCGCTTGAAGACACTACCACAGGATGGGTATTCCAGTGGCTGCTTAGCGCGCCGGCGGGCATTCAGGTCGTCCATTACGGCGCGAATCGCCTTGGCGTCACCTGGCTTCAGGGCAAAGGTGGCACTAAGCACGATTTCGCCCGTTTCCTGCACGATTGAGTGGCGGTAGGCAAAATGCATGTCGCTGGCAGTGTAGGTGTGGAGCTCACCGCTGCGACTGATGACCTCGACACTGGCCAGACAGTCCTTGACCTCACCACCATAAGCGCCGGCATTCATGAACACCGCGCCCCCGACCGAGCCGGGAATCCCGGCCGCAAATTCCAGCCCGGAAAGTCCGGCGGCACCGGCGGCATCGGACGTATCGATGATTCGGGCACCAGCAGCGGCGGTCACACTGTTTTTCGCCACAGTGATTTCGTGCATGTGCGTCAAAATCATGACTAGTCCGCGGATGCCACCATCGCGCACGATGAGGTTGCTGGCGTTACCGATAACCGTGAGCGGTACGTGATTAACGCGCGCGTAGTCCACGAGGTCGTGAACCTGCTGCACAGTTTCGGGGAAAACAAGTTGGTCAGCTGGCCCCCCGGTTTTCGTAAACGTATAGTTCGACAGTGGCTCATTGGTGAGTACGGGGACCCCCGCAATGAGTGTCTGTGCATTATCCAAGATCTCACGTCCATTCTCGATTATTATGTCTCTAATTTTAACACAAAAAACGCGTCCTGCCGCGCGGGCACGGCTGGGCCAAACGGCTTTACGGACAATTAAACATTATTGCCGAATTGTTCACGGCGCACTCACGACACTAAAAAAGGGCCAAGGCTGTTAGGCCCTGGTCCCTTTTGGCTTTATTGCATATCGTCATCGGCGAGGAAGGTGTTCAAAACTTCCTCGACCATTGACCATTCGTCATCGTCTTCGATGGGGAACAGGTCGCCGGAGCTGGCGTCCCCGTTTTCGTCGGGCGTGTATGCGAACGCCTCGATTTCGACGTCGTCATCGTCTGCCGCACCTTCTGGGTAAAGCAGGACGTATGACTTGCCGTAATCTTCGGAATCGAACGTGAACAACACGTTGTACAACTCTTCGTTGCCCTTGTCGTCAATCAGTGTAATCTGCTGGTCATTTTCACCTGGGTGAATTGTTTCATCATTTGCCATTGTGTTTCCCCCTTCGCCGCACGTCGTTCGCGCCGCGATTATTATTAATTTGAATGCGAACCGCACGTGCAGCCGCTCCTGTGCTAACTTGCACGTTGCGATGGTCCAAAGCCAGCCGTTATTGTTGCTTGGTTAACGGCCCCTTGGCGTCTAGATAGTTCTGCAAGATAAACTGCGCAGCCATCTTGTCGATGACCTGCTTCTGCTCGCGCCGCGACACATCCGCCTCGTCAACCAGAATGCGGTATGCCGACACCGTCGTCAGCCGCTCATCGATGAAATCAACCGGCAACTTGAACTTCTGCTCGAGGCGCCGTGCATAGTCGCGCGTGGCTTCCACCCGCGGGCCCTCCGTGTTGTTCATGTTCTTGGGCAGACCCAACACGAAGCCAGTTACCTCGTGTTCGGCAACCAGCTTCTTCACCCGGCCCATGCCCAAGTTACCCGCTTTGGCGTCAATCGGGATGATTTCGAGCCCTTGCGCCGTCCAGCCAAACGGGTCTGACAGGGCGACCCCAACGGTCTTGGTGCCAACGTCTAATCCTAGTAATCGCATTACTTCTTATCGGTTCCCAGGTAGCTGCGGACGAGTTCTTCAATGATCTCGTCGCGCTCGTGTTTGCGGATGATGTTGCGGGCATCGTTATAACGTGGAATGTACGCTGGATCGCCTGAAAGCAGGTAACCGACCAGCTGGGTAATCGGGTCGTAGCCTTTTTCCTTCAACGCATCGTAGACCGTGGTCAACGATTCACGCACATTCTTCGGCGAATTATCGCGGAAATTAAAGTGGACAGTTTCATCCAATGAACTCATGCTCCACACCTCTATTCTTTCGGTTCACCGCCTATTCTACTGTATCGGCGGCAAAAGTACAAACTTCAGTTAAGCGTTTTCTAGTATTTTCTTCGCTTCAGCAAGTGCCGCGGAAATTCCGTCTGGGCGCTTCCCACCGGCCTGCGCCATGTCGGGACGACCGCCACCGCCACCACCAACAAGTGGGGCAATCTGCTTGATTAAGTCGCCGGCCTTGACGCCGCTTGCGATGGCATCCTTGCTGGCACCGACGAGCAGGCTGACCTTCCCGTCATTGGCTGTGGCCAAAACGAGGACGTCGGAACTGTCCTTGCTCTTCCACTGGTCGGCCAGCTGGCGTAATTCATTCATGCCGGCAACCTGGACCGCAGCGGCAATGATGGAGTACTTCCCGGCGTTTTCGGCGCTGTCAAAGACGTTGGCAGCGGCCTGACTGGCAATCTTGCTCTGGAGTGCGGCGACCTGCTTTTGGCTATCCCGCAGTTCCTGCTGCAGTGCCTTAACCTTTGCGGGCGCGTTAAGTGGCTTAGCCTTCAGTTCAGCCGCGGTCTCGGCCAGAGCGTCGGCCTGCTTGCTGAGGTATTCGAAGGCTTCCTTAGAGGTAACAGCCTCAATCCGGCGCGTGCCGGCCCCAATCCCACTTTCGCTCGTGATCTTGAACAGACCAAGTTCGCTCGTGTTGGTTGGGTGCGTCCCCCCATCGAATTCCTTGTTGAAGTCGCCGATGGAAACAACGCGGACAACATCCCCGTACTTGTCGCCGAACACCGCGATGGCACCGAGCTTCTTGGCGCTTTCGATGTCCGTTTCAACGGCCGTGATTGGCAGGGCACGCCAAATCTGTTCGTTAACCATCTGTTCAACGGCGCGCAGCTGCTCGTCCGTTACCTGACCGAAGTTGGTGAAGTCAAAGCGCAGATAGTCAGGTTCAACAAGTGAACCAGCTTGGTGTGTGTGTTCGCCCAGCACGTTGCGCAGTGACTGGTCGAGCAGGTGGGTCGCGGTGTGGTTCAGGGAAACCTTGTGGCGCCGTTTGGTGTCAACGGCAAGGTTGTACTTACCGCCCTTCACCAGCTTGCCACTGACCGTAACGGTGTGCAGGTTCTGCCCGTTTGGTGCGTGCTGCACGTCGGTCACAGTTGCCACAACGTTGCCGTCTTCGTCCTTGATGGTCCCGCAATCAGCAACCTGACCACCCATCTCGGCGTAAAATGGCGTCTTGTCGAACACCAGGCGGGCCTGGCCATCGCTGATTGCATCAACGGCTTCATCGTTTGCGACAATGTCTGTCAACACGGCGCCGTCTTCGGCAACACTGGTCCAGCCGGTGAACTTGGAATCCGTTTTGATGTCCATCAGCGTTGTGTCCTGGTTACCCATGGACTGCGCGTTGCCGCGGGCTGCACGGGCGCGCTGACGCTGGGCTTCCATGTTGGCCTTGAACCCGTCCATGTCCACGGACAGGCCGCTGTCTTCGGCGATTTCGTTCGTCATTTCAACTGGGAACCCGAACGTGTCGAACAGCAGGAAGGCGTCGTCACCATTGATCTGCTTGTCGCCGTCCGCCTTGAGCTGCGCCATGATTGCGTCCAGCTTGTTCATCCCGGCGTCGAGGCTGGAACGGAAACGTGCTTCTTCGGATTCAATGACCTTCTGGATGAAGTCCTTGTTCTTCAGGACTTCAGGGTAGTAGGATTCCATGATCTTCCCGACCACGGGCACCAGCTTGTACAAGAAGTCGTGGTCAATCCCGAGCTTCTTGCCGTTGACGATTGCCCGGCGAATCAGGCGGCGCAGCACGTACCCACGGCCTTCATTGCTTGGCAAAGCGCCGTCCCCGATGGCAAAGGTCACCGTGCGGGCGTGGTCGGCAATAATCTTGAAGGAAACGTCATCGGCCTTGTTAACGCCATACTTCTTACCCGCGGACATCTTCTCCACGGCCTCAATGATTGGCATGAAGAGGTCAGTTTCGAAGTTGGTTGGCGTGTTCTGCACAACGGACACAACCCGTTCCAGACCCATCCCGGTATCGATGTTCTTGTGGGGCTGGTCAACAATGCGGCCATCTGGCAGGTGGTTGAACTGACTGAACACGATGTTCCAGATTTCGAGGTAACGTTCGTTCTCGCCACCAGGGTAGTTCTCGGGGTCGTCTTCTGCTACGTTGTTGAAGCTCTGGCCGCGGTCGTAGAAGACTTCGGAGTCAGGACCACAGGGACCGCCACCAATATCCCAGAAGTTGTCCTCAGCTTCATAGATGTGGCTGGCAGGCACACCAGTCTTCTCCCACAGTTCCTTGGATTCAAGGTCCTTGGGGTAAACGGTGATGTAGAGCTTGTCCTTGTCGAGACCAAGCCACTTGTCGCTGGTCAGGAATTCCCAGGCCCACGGAATAACTTCCTTTTTGAAGTAATCCCCAACGGAGAAGTTTCCGAGCATTTCAAAGAAGGTGTGGTGCCGCGCGGTCTTCCCGACGTTCTCGATGTCGTTGGTCCGAATTGACTTCTGCGCGTTCGTAATCCGCGGGTTTTCGGGAATAACGGACCCGTCGAAGTACTTCTTCAGGGTCGCAACCCCGGAGTTAATCCACAGCAAAGTTGGGTCGTCCTTTGGTACCAAGCTGGCACTTGGTTCAACAAAGTGGCCCTTACTCTTAAAGAAATCAAGGAACATCTGGCGCACTTGTGCGCTGGTCAGTTGCTTCATGAAAAATAGCCTCCATCAATTTTGATTATCTACGCCGCTTCCAGCCGTTGCTGATTGTGGAAAATAAAAACATCCCTGCATTTCAAGGGCGCTTCTGCGCGGTACCACCTTGATTGCAACGATGTTCATCGTTAACCACTTAATTAGTTATTATTCAGCTTCAGATTAGGGAGCGCACCCGCGCTTGGACCGGGCACTCTCATTAACGCGCCGTTTCTGTATGGTCAGCCAAGCTCGGGGTATATCCTAACTTGGTCATTATACAATGAAGGCATGTTGGTTGCAAAGGCCGCGACTAAATCTATCATTTTTCAAACACCAGCCGATAAAAGCGTGCGACCCGCCATTGCAACTAATTCTTATTCGAGTTCAGCATGATTCTCCCCGCAGCAATCTTGGCCCCCGCGTCCGTGTCACCGCGCGTGATCGCCTGGGACTTCGCGTTCACGTAATAGATGACGGAATCAGCAGGCCCCGCACCGTAACTGACGCTGCCGGTGGTGCCGTCACCCTTTTTGGCTTGCACATTATAAATCTTGCGCACCAGGTAATATTGCTGCTTGTTACTGGTGAATTCGTCACGCTGCAGACTGCCCGTGACGCGCCAGCTGAACTCACCGTCTGCATCCCTCATCCCAATTTTGCGTTCGAGCAGCGCCACCGCATCGTACTGGTTCCGCAGCGGCTCGCGTTTTGGCGCGGCCACGGTCTTCCCGGCGGTAATTGCCGCCAGCGCCGCATCAAGCTGGCCGGGTGCAGTGAGTACGCCACTTAGGTACGGCGCGTCTGCTTTATCTGCCACCTCAACCCGCATCAATTCGGGCGTCTTAGCTCGGGTGACCAAAGCATAAATCGCGTACGGCTCACCCTTCCCGGACGTCGTTAGCGCGTAGGTTGCCTGCACAAAGTAACCAGCGTCTTGGGCAACCGCCTTATCGGTGCGCAGGTCGGTGTCGCGGCCGGTCACCTTGGCTTCTAGGTCGTTATACACTTTGGGCCAGGTGTAACCCGCAAAGTTTTGGGGGTGCTTATTGGTTGCGACCGTCAGCCCCACCCCCTGCTTCTGCGCGTAACTTTGCATGTACGCCGCAAACTGGTCCAGTTGCCGCGCCGACCACGAATTATCGGCGTGTTGACTGCTAGTGCTCGCCGGTTTGCTGGCACGTTTTTCCGTCTGTACCCGTTGGCCTCTCTTCGGTGCATCCTGGTGCTGGCTGCACGCACCCAGTGGCAGCACCAACAAAAGTGTCCCGAGCAGCCAGCCGCTTGTTTTAATTACCCGCATAATTTTTCTCCTGACAGCGTTTACAATGATTATACACCAGCTCCCCTTTGTGCAATAGCCATGTTCACGCTGAAAATGATTATCCGCATTTTCGCACGGCCACCGTTTGATCATCTCTTCACGCAAGCCCCGCAGCAAGACTAGCGCGAAGGGACATGGTATGCATAAACTTTGCTTAAAGTAGTAACAAACGCGTGCTATTAATCCGGGCCCGTCGTATGCTTGAACCGAAATAATTCTCAATTAATCCCCTGAGGTGACAGGTAATGAACGCCAAACTTGAGCGCTTCTTCCGCATCTATAATGCAACGTTGACAGCCGTCTCGCTGCTGGCCCTGATTGTCGTTGTTCTTGACTGGTGCCAGGTAATTCAACTAAACGGAACGCTGGGCCGCATCTTAATTTCAATACTACTGTTGGTGTTCGCCAGCGACTACCTGATTCGCCTGTTCATGGCGCGGGGCAAGGCCAAAATGCTGGCCACCAACACCTTCCGCCTGTCCACGATTGTGCCAACTGACAAAGTAATGTCACCCGAACACGTGCAAAAGGTCGTCAGCAGTGCCGCCGCTGCCCGTCGCCGGATTGGTGAGGCGTGGCACCACCTGACCCATCACTTCAAGTCGCGGCTCATGCGCTTTTTGCGTGGTGGCGGCCTCATTTATTACCTCGGCCTCTCCGCCATGTTAATTCTCATCGCCTCGGTGGTCTACGCCTACGCTGAACACACCACGTTCTGGAACGGCCTGTGGTGGGCCATCGTGACCGCGACCACGGTTGGGTACGGTGACGTCACGCCCCACACGCTTCTCGGCCGGCTGGTCGCCATCATCCTGATGTTCACCGGGATTGGGTTAATCGGTACGTTAACCAGTTCGATTACCGCCTACTTCACGGCCGAACCCATTGTTTCCTCGCCCGCCGATGAATTGCTGAAGTACCAAAAGCTCCAGCAAGATGGTGTCATCAGCAAGAAGGAATTGATGGCCCAGAAAAACAAGCTGCTCCACAAGAAAATCTGAATTAAAAAAGGGTCCCGGAATTGCTTCCGGGGCCCTTCTTTGCATTAGGCCTGGTTGAGACCCTTTGCTTTGTTCTTCTTTTTGGCAGCGCGCAGTTCCGCCCGCTTTTCAACGCGACGATTGAACCATTCTTCCTTCGCGATGGCCTTCTTAACCTTCTTCTTGTAACCAGGTTTGCGCTTCTTCTTTTCCTTCTGCAGCATCCCGTACATGGTCTGCGACAGCTTATCGGACTTCTTCTCCCGGGTGTGGCGCCGGTTGCGGTCCTTGGCGTCGATGAACTCGCCGTCGTGAATCGTCTTGGGGGTGAAGTGAATCCCCATGTTTTCGAGTTCGCCAATCTTATTTTCTTCACCAGGTGCGTAAAGGGTGATGGCAATCCCGCTCATGCCGTTACGGCCGGTCCGCCCAACCCGGTGGATGAAGAATTCGGGATCAGTTGGGATTTCGGCGTTGATGACGTGGGAAACACCGTTGATGTCAATCCCGCGGGCAGCCAAATCGGTAGCCACAACGTACTGGTACCGCCCAGCGGCAACGTCCTTCATGACGCGCTTGCGTTCACGTGGCGCGATGTCCCCGTGAATCTTGGCAACGTCCAGGCCCTGATCGGTCAGGTAGGCGTGCAACTTGTCGACCGCTTCCTTGGTGTTACAGAAAATAAGCACAAGGTACGGCTGACCAATCGTGAGCAGCTTGTACACCAGCTCATTGGTGTTCTTCCCCTTCTTGGCGATGAGCCAGTTATCCACAGTGTCGGCGATAACCGTCTTAGGCTTCAGCTCAATCACGAGTGGATTGTGCATGTATTTCTTGAGGAATGGCTGCAGCTTCTGCGGAATCGTCGCGGAGAAGACCATCATCTGCAGTTCGGCTGGGAACGTGCTTGCAATCTTGTCCACGGTGTCGAGGAAGCCCATGTCGAGTGTCATGTCGGCCTCATCAACAACAAAGGTCTTCACGGTGTAGCCCGTCAGTGCGCCATCCTGCAACAGGTCGCGGATACGGCCCGGCGTGCCAATGGCCAAATGCACGGATTTGCCGGTCAGCTTCTTTTCCTGCTTCTGCCGGTCGGTCCCACCAACGTAACGGCCAACGCGCAGGTCATCGATGTCCGCCAGCAGCAGCTGGGCGGTCTTATAAATCTGGGTGGCCAGTTCGCGACTTGGCGCCGTGATGACTGCCTGCAGTGTGTCGTCGCTGCGGTCAATGTTGCTCAAAATCGGCAGCAAGAACGCTAACGTCTTCCCCGAACCCGTCTGGGACTGACCAATGATGGACATGCCCTTCAGCGCCTTAGGGATTACCTGCGTCTGAATTGGCGTTGGGTCGATGAATTTGTTTACCGCCAGGGCGGTCAGCAAGTCCTTGCTGAGGTTGTACTGGTTAAACTTGGTATCCATTAATCTCACTTTCCGGCACTGGCAAGCAGTGCGTCTAATTCCCTGACAATCTGGTGGATTTCGTCGGTATCTGCCGCCTTCGCCCCACTGGCGAGTGCGTGACCGCCACCATTATGTTTCTTTGCAATCTCTTCAATTGGTGCTTGTTTGGAACGCAGGCTGACCCGGTAAGTTCCGTCGGGCTGTTCCGTGAACATTGCCCAGGCGTGAACCTCCGCGAGCCGGCCGGCCGTTCCCACTGCGGCCTGGTATTCATCCTGCGCAACGCCAAGACGAGCCAAATCACTTTGGTGCAAAATGTAGAAGCCGGCACCATTTTCGGTGATTTCAAGCGTGTCCATCGCGAATGCCTGGAGCTTTGCTTGACCCAGCGTGACCTCATTCATCTTCTGGTTGATGAGGCTAGGGTCAAAGTCAAAGCCGTACAGCTGCGCTACTAGCTCCAGCGTGTGGGCGCTGGTGTTGTTGTACATGAAGCGGCCGGTGTCACCGACAATTCCGGCGTAAAACATCTTGGCCGCCCGCACGTTGAGCCTCAGCTGACCGTTGCTGGCGTTGATGAGGTCAAGGAGCACCTCGCTGCAACTGGACGCTTCGGGCTGCACCAACCGGATGTCGCCGTACGCGTCATCGTTCGGATGGTGGTCAATCTTAATCAGCTTTTTGCCCAGCTTGTACCGGTCGTCATCAATCCGCGGCGTGTCGGCCGTGTCGGTGACAATCACGAGTGCGTCAGCGTAGCGGCTGTCCGGAATCTCCTGCATGGTCGCAAGCCACCCCAGACTCGGAACGGACTCACCCACAACGTAAACCGCCTTGTCGGGGTAACTGTTGCGGATGGTTTCGGCCAGTCCTACCTGCGAACCGTAAGCGTCGGGATCGGGCCGCTGGTGCCGGTGAATAATAATCGTGTCGTTTTCTGCAATTGCCTGCAAAATTTCTTCTACTGCCATAATTAATTCCTCTCTAGTAACTGACACGTTAACAACGCCTTTGCGGCCACAACATCGTCGACGGTCACGTCGATATCAAATGCGGCACCATGGCGCGTTAGGTCCAGGATTTTCAAACCAATTGTCACACGTGCAGATAACTGAATCGGACGCAGTGTGCTCAGCGTAATATTATCAACCAGAACGTTTTGCCGCCCGTTGTCGCGCAGGTAACGGCTGGTTGCACTCGTCACCAGTCCGTTCAGCACCCCGACGTTCAGGGCCCCGAACTTGTTGGTCATCACCGGTGCGGTTGCCACCCGGTATGCGGCGGTGCCACCTAACAGTGGCCGCACGGGACTGAGCGTTGCATCGAGCTGATCAGCAATAGTCGCCGGCAAATGCTCGGGCTCCGGCGTCTCCTGCAGCTGCGCCAATACGGTGGCGCGGGTCAGGACCCCGATGAGTAGCCCGGCATCGTCGACCACGGGCACGAGGTTTAACCCCCGGCCCTGCATCAGGTGGTTCACGGTGGCCACGGATTCACCAGTTTTGACCACGGCGGGATGTCTTTCCATCGCCCGGTCAATTGGTGCGGCATCCTTGCGCTCGTTCACCGTGATGCTGGTGGCCACGCCGACCACCCGTCCGCTAACACTCACGACGGGAATGTCCGCGTGCCCGCTAGCCTTGGCCATACTGCGGTAATCGCCCACCGTCGCCGGCAGCTGCAAAAAACTGGCCTCTTCCCGCGGCGTGTACAAGCTGGCCACGGTCAAGATGTCCCGGCGAATGGCCTGGTCGGACAGCGCGCGGTTAATCATGGTCGCAACGGTGAATGTATCGTGGCTCGTCGCGATAATCGGCAGGGCCGCGGCGTTGGCCCGCGCCATGACTTCGGGGGTGGTATCAAAGCCACCGGTAATGAGCACCGCCGCGCCGCTTTCCAGTGCCAGCGCCTGCGCGTCTTCACGGTTCCCGACAATAACGAGCGAGTTGCGGCTAATGTAATGGCCCATCGCGCTCGTCTTCATGGCCCCGATAACGAACTTATCGAGCGGCTTATCCAAACCATCGCTGCCCCCCAGAACGCGTCCATCAATTACGCGCACCAGATCGGCAAACGTTAATTGCGCGCTGGTACTCCGCGGTCTGGGGTCAGTCCGCACGGTCCCGACCCGGTCGATGGTCGCCACGAGTCCGCGCGCCTGGGCCGTTTTGACCGCCCGGTACGCCGTGCCCGCGGAAACATGCTGACTGTTAGCAATCTGGCGCACAGAGATGCGGGTGCCGACATCCAGTGATTCGATGTAATGGAGCAACTGTTCACTTTTCTGCAACGCCGGCGCCTCCCCTTTGCATAGATAAGTTAATTATAACAGAAATCACCGTCAAGATGTGTCTTGGCGTCGCCCCTGGAAAAACGGACTGGCACCAGGGGTTAATCTGTGCGAAAATGTTAGCGAAAGTTTGTTCGTGAGGAGATGTAAATGTGTCCGAATTGTTCCGCTTAGATTTGCCCAGTGATACGCACCGCCGAATTGTGCACGTGGACATGGACGCGTTCTACGCCTCAATTGAAATGCGCGACCGTCCGGAGTACCGCAAGAAGGCCCTCGTGATTGCCCACGACCCGCGCCAAACTGGCGGTAAGGGCGTGATCACCACCGCCAATTACGTGGCGCGGCAGTACGGCGTCCATTCGGCCATGCCCGCCCAGGAGGCCTTACGCCTGGTCCCCCGGCAACTCCTGGTGTTCAAGAACCCGGATTTTGAAAAATACCGCGCGGTGTCCCAGCAGATTCACGAGGTCTTTCATCAAGTAACCGACCTCATCGAACCCGTTGCCCTGGATGAAGCGTACCTCGACGTGACCGCCAGCACCCGTTTTTCCAACACCATCAGCCTCGCCATCTGGCTGCAGCGCACGATTGAGGCGAAAACCCATCTCACCTGCGCGGTTGGCGTTTCGTACAACAAGTTCCTGGCGAAAATGGCCTCGGAATACAACAAGCCCGGGGGCCGCACGGTCGTGACCCCCGACGTGGTCGACGACTTCTTGGCCGAGCAAGCCATCGGTAATTTCCACGGGGTGGGCAAAAAGACGCTGCCCAAGATTGAGGCAATGGGCATCCACAACGGCGCCGACTTACGGGCCAAATCCCCGCAGGAATTACAGCGGCGCTTCGGCAAGATGGGCTTCATCCTCGCTCAGCACGCCCGCGGCATCGATGACCGCCCCGTGCGCGTGCGCGAGGCCAAGTCAATTGGCAAGGAGCGGACCTACAACCCGCCGCTCCAAACCGACACCTCAGTGGAAAAAGAGTTCGAACGCCTCGCCGAAATGGTTTTCGAGGCCACTAGACGCAAGGAACGGCACGGCAAGACCGTAGTCATCAAGGTCCGCGACGTCGACTTCACAACCCTGACCCGGCGCGTCACCACCGAAACCTACTTCGACACGAGCCGAGCAATCTATGACGCCGCCCTGCAGCTCTGGCAAGAACTTGGCGGCATGCGCAAGGCACTGCGGCTAGTCGGCATCACCGTCACCGCCCTCGCCCCCATCACGTTCGCGAACATCGACCTGCCGCTGGGCCCGCACATCGAATAGCCCAGTTTACCTGGGCGGGCTCGTTTTGCTTTTGGTATAATGGACACGAACCGAAACAATGCAAGCGCTGCGATGCCAGCCAAAATGGATATAACGCCGGGACAGCTTTGTGCTGGCGGGAAAGTAGGGACAAATGTTGAAATTTATTTCTTGGAACGTTAACGGATTACGGGCCATCCTGAAAAAGGACTTCATGGACACATTCAACACCCTGGATGCAGACTTTTTCTGCCTGCAGGAAACCAAGATGCAGGAGGGTCAGGCAAGCCTCGAGTTGCCCGGCTACCACCAGTACTTCAACTATGCAGAGCGTAAGGGCTACTCCGGTACGGCCATTTTCACGAAGCACGAGCCGCTAAGCGCAACGTACGGAATCGGCGTGCCCGAATACGACGATGAGGGCCGGGTCATCACCCTTGAATACCCTAACTTCTACCTAATCACCGTCTACGTCCCGAATTCCGGCAGCGAATTAAAGCGCCTCGAATTCCGCCAAGGCTTTGACGTCGCGTTCCGCAATTACACCAGTAAGCTGGCGGAGACCAAATCCGTCATCTACTGCGGGGACCTGAACGTTGCGCACAACCCAATTGACCTGAAGAACCCGACGAGTAACCACCACAACGCCGGCTACACGGATGAAGAACGCACGGACTTCACCGCCCAGCTTGGCGCGGGATTCACGGATACATTTCGCCACTTCTACCCCGACCAGAAGGACATCTACTCGTGGTGGAGCTACCGCTTCGGCGCGCGCAGTCGGAACGCGGGGTGGCGGATTGATTACTTCATCACCAGCAAGGACCTCGATGACAAACTGGTCGACGCCAAGATTCACACGGAAATCATGGGCTCCGATCACTGCCCAATCGAATTAACCGTCAATCTGTAAATTTTGTGGTAGTGCACTACGCCTATCAGTATTCTGGAGGACAACATGGATTTCATTGCAATGGATTACGAAACCGCAGCTGGCCAACGCGCAACCGCCTGCTCCGTCGCCCTCGTGGTGGTGCGCGGCAGCCGCGTTGTTGACTCATTTTACAGTTTAATCAACCCTGAGGTGCGGTTCAGTCCATACAACGTGCAGATACACCACATCACGCCACAAATGGTGCAAGACGCGCCAACGTGGCCGGAACTTTGGCCACATATCCAAAGCTTTTTCACCGCGAACCAGCTGGTGGCGGCACACAACGCCACGTTCGACGTTTCCGTCGTGCGCAAGAGCCTAGAACGATACCACTTGGCGCCGGCAGAATTCCAGTACATCGACACCGTCCGGACGTCGAAGTACTTCTACCCGGAACTGCCTAACCACAAATTAGACACAGTTAGCAGGGCACTGCACATCGACCTGGAGCACCACCACAACGCGCTCGACGATTCATACGCCTGCGCCCGGATCCTCCTGCAGGAAGAAAAACAGTTCACACCCCGTGCGCTCCAACCCTTCGTCAAGCTGGCATAGCTGTCGCTGTCCGGCAGCGTCAGTCCTTGGTGAAGTTCTGGGCATGTAGTGGTATAGGGGCCGCGCCTGGGCGGGGCCGGTGTGCGTTCCGTGCGGCTGGGATTTTCCGTGCGGCCGGTTGAAGCCCCAAAAGCGGGGTCTTCAACCTAAAAATTGAGCCCCGCAACTGGTTTTTAGGGTCACAAACTTAATATGTGTGGCTAAGACCTGCTGGGGAATCTTGTTCTCCTAGCGGGTCTTAATTTTTGCCGGCTATGGTGTGGAGAAGCCCGATGCAAAAACCGCATCGGTCTTCTCTCACCATAGCTTTCACAGGAAAATCCCAGCCGCACTCTAACGATGTCCAGAGCTCTAAGCGCTAAAGCGCCAAGAGCTTCTGGCTCCACACGCACCGACCCCACCCAGTCGCTACATCGTGGTTAGAGAACTAAAAGTACAGGCGATGTTTAAGCAGATCCGAGAAAGAAATTCATGACCCCGGCAGCTACCTTAGATCTGTTCGGTTGCCATCCGTGAACTGAGTCTGAATTTGGATTTATGCCACTGTCCAGCGGAGCGTTGTGGGGTTTGGCTGGAGGGTCCGGGCTGGGTCTCGGGTGTGCCGCCCAGCCGTGGCAACAAGAATAGAGGTTGTGACGACCGCGTTTTTTGCGGTTGGCACAGCCTCTATTCTTGTGGGAAAAATTTAGATTTGTGTGAGGAGCCTGCTAGATGTGGATTACGAGAATAAACAAAAAATTAACTGCAATGTTCCGCACCCGTTAGAAGTTAACTGCGACGATGCAAAGCTAAATTTTTAGTCTGGAGACGGCGCTTTTCCGGCTCCAGACGACCGCCACAGCGACCACGGCGAAGCACACCCGAGGCCCAGCCCGGACCCGGAGGCCAAACCCCGCAACGCGGAGCCCCCTTGGTCTAGCTCACCAAAGCCACTCCCGCTGTTAATCAATATTGCGTGATGGTTTGCTTGGCATCAGGGTGATGACTAAATTGAACAACCATGCGGCAAAGCTGATTAGTAACAGCAACCCAATCTGCATTCCCGAACTGGCCAGCCACGCATTGAACGTGGCGCTGGAATCAGTATTCGGAATGTGCAGGAAAAAGGTGACCGCGTTCGGCAGAATGTAGGGAATGAGCACCAAAAGTGGGTTCACCCCCGCATCCCGGTAACGCCGGACCCGAAGCGAGATGCTCGGGATGATGACGGCTAGTGCGAGGACAAGAGCAACAATGCCTAGAACCACCGCTAAGCCGATGTATGCAGTTGCACTTTCATTATCCGCGGACTTTTGCAAAATCATGATGCCAAGACCCGCAATCGATCCCCAAAGCAGGACACCATATATTACCTGCCAAAGAAACATCCACCAATATTCAGCACGCGTGCTACGCCCCGTAAAGTTCACGTAATTTTTGAAAAATAACACAAGTGCACTGAAAAACCCAACCCGTTCTTTTTGCATAAGGGAACCTCCAAGTCTTTTGGCTAAGTATACCACGCACATTAAAAAACGGCCGTCATAACAGCCGTTTTTTTAATAACCAAATTCTTGCCGGCTCGGTAAGGATGCCAATACCAAGTTCACCAGTAGTAGCACATACGCCCCGTAGTTAACGTAGATGTTCCCGTTGTCCAGTAGCAACACAATCAGCGGCAACACGACAGTAAAGAGTAGTAGCCACGGCGTGAGCCCCGCATCCCGGTAGCGCCTGATGTGCAGGCTCGCGTACGGTACCGCGAGAATTGCGTAGGTGAAAAACATCACCACAAAAATCACGTCGGCGGCAAAGATGCTCGTCGCACTAATTGCGTTCGTCCGCGTGCGCAACCACAAGCCAAAACCACCCGTGATAATCAGAAGTAGCAACATTGCCCAAGCATAAGCCGCCCGGCCGCTGCGCCCATCAAAATCAACGTATCGACCGAACAACCGCCGCATCGCCTTCACCGGACCCATTGTTTCCGTCATCGCTATGCACCTGCCTTTACTTGCCAAACCCCCATTTCGTTAAACCCATTATACCACCATTAAGTAAGCGCTAACAACTGGTGCCACGCGCGCGTTTGCGGTCAAAAAAACCGCGCAGCTGCAGTTCGCTGCACGGTCCTTGTTTGTCTTAGAATTCTTGATAAGTGGCCGGATCTTGGTTCTTATTGCGCCCATCTGGTTTTGTCAGTGAGTTGATTGCCGCCATTTCGTCTGCGGAAAGCTCAAAATCAAAGACCGCCAAATTGGCCCGCTGCCGACTGACATGCTGCGACTTTGGAATTGGCACAACACCGAGTTGAATTTCCCAGCGCAAAATCACCTGACCCACCTGCTTGCCGTGCTTCCTCGCAATTTCCGCAATCACCGGCTCCTGCAGCACACTGCTTGCCCGGCCCAGAGGACTCCACGCCTGCGTCACAATTCCGTGTTCCGCATCAAAGGCGCGCTCCTTAGCCTGATTGAAGTACGGGTGCAGCTCAATTTGATTGACACTCGGCAACACACCCGTTTCCTTTTCCAGCCGCTCCAAATGCTCCGGCAGGAAGTTGCAGACCCCAATTGAGCGCACCAACCCGAATCTTTGCGCGTCAATCAGTGCCTGCCACGCCTCGACGTACTGGTCCGCCTTAGGGTTGGGCCAGTGCAACAGGTACAGGTCATAATAATCGAGACCGGACCGGAATAATGATTCCTGCAGTGCCGTAATCGCAGCATTGCGTTCATAATAACGACCCGGCAGCTTCGACGTGATTATCAGCTGGTTCCGGGCAACACCGCTGCGGCGAATGCCCGCACCCAGCGCCCCCTCATTCTCGTAGTTGTACGCTGAATCCACCAGCCGGTAGCCAGTTTGAATCGCGCTGGCAATGGCGTTGGCCCCAGATACCCCCTGCAACTTGTACGTGCCAAACCCAATCCGGGGCAGCCGCAGTCCATCACGCAAAATATAATCGTCCATCTTAATCACCTTTCCCGATGCAAAAGGACGCACTAATTCAGTGCGTCCCCTTCATCATAGCTTTTCAATTGCCTCAAGCAGCGCCGCGCCGCGCTTGCCGCGTGCGTCTGCCGTCAAGGTACGCTTGTTGTCGTCATCGTCGTCCTTGTGAAAGTGGAGCGTCACGTCATCTTCGGGCGCACTGAGCCCGAGGAATTCTGGCCACTCAACCACGCTGACCCCGTCACCCTCGAAGTATTCCTCGAGGCCAAGATCGTCCGCGCCCCCATCTTCGAGCCGGTACAAATCCATGTGGTACAACGGAATTCTGCCTTCTGGATATTCGTGAATAATGGTGAAGGTTGGGCTCTTGATGGGCTGGGTAATCCCCAGCGCCGCGCCGAGGCCCTTGGTGAAGCTGGTTTTGCCCGCACCAAGGTCACCATCAAGCAGGAGCACATCCCCCGGTTCAACCACGGTCGCAACTTGTGCGGCGAACTGCTGCATTTCACTTTCGCCCGCGAAGGTCCACGTCTTAGTCATTGCGCGCCGCCAATACTTGCATCGCAGTCACCAGGGCAGTCTGGTAAACATCCTCGGTGGAAGCGCCACGGGACAGGTCAGATACCGGCTGGTTCAGGCCCTGCAGAATTGGGCCGACCGCGGTGAAGCCACCGAGCCGCTGCGCAATCTTGTAGCCAATGTTCCCGGACTGGAGTTCAGGGAACACGAACACCGTTGCGTGACCCGCAACATCTGAGCCTGGAGCCTTCTGTGCACCGACGCTCGGCACAAAGGCCGCATCAAACTGCAACTCACCATCAATCGGCAGATCAGGCGCGAGCTTCTTGGCCTTTTCAGTTGCTTCCTGCACCTTGGTCACCATTGGGCCAGACGCTGAGCCCTTGGTCGAGAAGCTGAGCAGGGCCACACGTGGGTCAATGCCAAACGCCTTGGCGGTTGCGGCAGACTCCACCGCGATTTCGGCTAATTCGTCCGCACTGGGGTCGATGTTGATGGCGGTGTCGGCAAACAGGTAGCGTTCATCGCCGCGCTGCATGATGAATGCACCACTGGTCCGCGAAACACCCGGCTTCGTCTTGATGATCTGCAAGGCTGGCCGCACGGTGTTCGCCGTCGAGTGCACCGCACCCGACACCAGACCGTCAACTTCACCGGTGTACACCATCATCGTGCCGAAGTACGTGGCGTCACGCACCATCTCGCGGGCTTGTTCCGGCGTGGCCTTCCCCTTGCGCCGGTCAACGAACGCCTGGACGAATTTCTCGTGGTCGGCATCTTTTTCTGGGTCGCGGATAGTCAGGTTGCTGATGTCAAAATCATGCTCTTTGGCTACCTGCGCAATCGCCGCAGCGTCACCGAGCACCACCGCACTCAGCACGCCGTTGTTTTGCAACTTAGCCGCAGCACCAAGAATCCGTGGTTCCGTCCCCTCTGGAAAGACGATGGTCACGCCCTGACCCCGGACGCTTTGTTCCAAACTCGCAAATAAATCCATAATCCTACCTCCTGCGGTGCTTCCACCACCAACTGTTTGCGTGCGTCATGTTGCACACGTTAGTTTTATTGTATCAATATCGTAAGCTCAACCCAATCGTTAAGCGAGCACAAATCTAAACTTTTTCTAAACTCAATCGACCTGGTCGACCGTTGCCGGCAACTGCCAGTCAATGGGTTTAGCCCCCATCTCTTCAAGTGCCGCGTTCGTCTTGGAAAATGGCTTGCTGCCGAAAAAGCCCCGGTACGCCGACAGCGGACTTGGGTGGGCTGAGGCAATCACGTAATTACTGCGTTCGTCAATGAATCGCCGCTTGTCCTGTGCCGAGCGTCCCCACAGAATGAAGACACAACCGCCGCGCGCCGACAACGCCTTAATTGCGGCATCGGTGACCTCTTCCCAGCCGCGCCCACGGTGGGAGTTCGCCGCCCCGCGCCGCACGGTGAGCACCGCATTGAGCAACAATACGCCCTGCGTGGCCCAACTCTTCAGGTAACCGTGGTTGACCGGCGCAATGCCGAGGTCACTTTGCAGCTCCTTGTAAATGTTCGCCAGTGACGGCGGAATCTGAACACCCGGTGCAACCGCAAAACTCGCCCCAACCGCCTGATTTGGTTCGTGGTACGGATCTTGACCCAGAATTACCACCTTGGTGTCCCGAAAGCTCGTCCACTCAAACGCCTGGAAAATATGGTGCATTTCCGGATAAATCGTCTGGTGAGCATATTCATCCGCCAGAAACATATGTAGCTGTGCGTACGTTTTACCAGCAAAAACCGGCGCCAAGATGTCCTGCCAGTCGTTGTGAATCAGTGTCTTCATGAGTCCACCTCCACGCCTATTTTACAACAGCGAGTAGGACGCGAAAAGGCAATCCCTAATCTAACCGGGATTGCCTTTTGAATTGACAGGTTTTCTGACTGCTCACCACAAACACGGGCACAACCAGCTTATTGGGCCTTGTAGTGCAAAATATCACCGGGCTGGCAATCCAGGACCGCACAGATTCTTTCCAGCGTCGAAAACCTGACCGCCTTGGCCTTGCCCGTCTTGAGGATGGACAGGTTGGCAACAGTAATGCCAACTTCCGCAGCCAGTTGCGTGAGGGTCATGTTCCGCTTGACGAGCCACTCGTCTAAACTAATTTCAATCATCGCACCCTCCTAGATTGTCAAATCGGTCTCTTCCTTGTAGTCGAGCGCGGCCGCCCAGAGCCGCTGCAGCACGTCAAGGAAGACAGCCATCACAATCGGGACGGCGATGATGCACAGCCCGATGAACATCAGGCCAGGCGCGTCCTCCTGCTGCACAAGCACGTACAGGTACGGCAACCAACAGAGGGTGCCCACAGCCATCACCGCAACGCACCACTTAATCGTGGCCAGCAGTTTTACCGACCGCCGGCTGAACGCGTCGCTCCGGTCAATGACCAAAAGTAGCCGTTCCGCCTGCCAGGCAGCGGCCAAAAAGCCAAGAATGACGAGGTAAAGCCCCCCAATCAGCATGAGGCCGACAAAGCCCAGTGACTTGGGCGCATCACTCATCACGGCGATGGCAATTTGGGGCGCTGGAATAATCGCAATTGCAACCGCCATCAGGAACATCACACCAATCGTAATTTTCAAAAACCAAGTGCCTATCTTCATCTTCGCGTTCCTCCGCGTCCATTTAATAAAAACATCATAGCACAATTTTTATCGATAAACGATATGAAATGGTAAAGGTTGCCAAAAAGCAGCGTTTTCACAAATCCTTTGGAACATGCTAAAATGAAGTTAACGCTTTGACACGAACGACGCACAGGTCAGGGTTGGGTAACGCGGGCGACAATTTGCTCACCGGTACGCAACCATGGAGGATTTGGATGATTAAGTTAATTGCATCAGACATGGACGGCACGCTGCTCAACGACAAGATGCAGGTCTCCGACGAAAATGCAGCCGCAATTCGCCAGGCCGGTGAAAACAACATTGAATTCATCGTTGCCACCGGGCGCGGACTAACTGAAGCCAAACCCCTGCTGGCCGACCAGCACCTACACCCAGCTTACATCACGCTGAATGGCGCCATGGTTTACGATGAAGACGGCAAGCTGGTCGTGTCCATCCCCCTGGAAGACAAGATGACCGAGTACTCCATGCAGCTGCTGGACGACCGCGGTCTGTATTACGAACTGGTCACCGACCACGGCATCTACTCCAACAGCCGGGTCCGCCGGATTCAGAACGTGGCCGATTTGCTGGTTAACCTAAACCCAGACACCAACTACAAGCTGGCCGTGGCCCTCGCCTCCGCCCGCCTGGAAATCATGAACATCAATTACGTGGACAACTACGAAAGCATTATGGCGGATCCCGATGTGCACGTCATGAAAATTATCGCCTTCAACACCGCCGACCCAGAAACCCTGGTGGAACCGAAGAACATTCTGATTAAGACTGGCAAGTTGATGGTCACGAGCTCCTCGAAGAACAACATCGAAATCAACAACGTTAAGGCGCAAAAAGGCATTGCGCTGGCGAAGTACGTTGCACAGAAGGGCTTTGGCATGGACAGCGTCATGGCCATTGGTGACAACTTCAACGATGAGTCGATGATTCGCGACGCCAAATACAGTGTGGCCATGGGGAACGCGGTGCCCGAAATCAAGGACCTCGCGTGGTTCGTCACCGCCACCAACACCAATCACGGGGTGGCCCTGGCAATCATGAAGGCGATGGAAGAAAACCGCCTGGAACAGAGCAAATCCCAGACCGAATTCGTTAACTAAGATTTTTCAATCCGGTAACGCCCACCAGTGGCAGCACGAATGCGCGCTCGTGGTCGTTACCGAAATCAGGCATTATCAATCGAGCCCACCCGGTATTAATGTGCCAATCAACACATTTTGCTATGCGTGATGGCTCCTAGTGAGGTGGCAATATTGGAACTTTTTTTTGAAACTGAAACGTTGCATGCTGGCCGCTTTACGTCCGTTCGTGATGGCGACAATCGGGGACGGTTTGTGCTCCGCCAGAAATATGGCACCCACGGATCATTCCAGTTGCTGAACACGGACAACCACATTCTGGGCAGCGTCAATCCCGCGCAGAAAAATCGCTACGAAATCAACATTAACGGCCAGGGCCGCGGGACCCTCATCCGCATGGTGGGCGAGACCCACCCCCTGTACATGCTCCGGGGCGCCAACTGGCTGGTTAGCGGCAACATGACCGCCAACCACTACCGCGCCTACCGCGGGTTCGAAGCGGTCTTTGCCAGTGACACGCTTGCTAGCGGCCTGACCATGCGGCTCTGGTGCAACACCAAGGAAGCCGCGCCAGCGAGTTTGCTGACAATCGCCGTCTTGGACCAGATTCGCCAGGGCACCATCATGAAGCAGCAGCCGCTTAGTTTTTCATACTAGACAGCTTCTTAGCGTGCACGAATAACGCAAACAGGACGAAACCACAACGGTTTCGCCCTGTTTTTTTGGCTTGAAATTACCCTATTCGACGGAGACAAGCTGCACGGCACTAACACCCTTCAGTGCGTGTAAGTCCGCAATCAGTGCATCTAGGGTGCTCGGCATACCACTAATATCAAGTGACATCACGACGCTGGCCCAGTTGTGGATGGGAATGTTCTGGTTGATTGTCAGGATGCTGGCGTCAGCGAGCGACACCCGGTTGAGCACCTCTGACAGCACACCCCGTTCATGGTGCAACATCAGCGAAACAACCGCCTTCCGGTTCGAAAGTTCCTGCGTTGGCCGGAATACGACGTCCTTGTACTTGTAGTACGTCCCCCGGCTGATGCCAACACGCTTAACGGCCTCACTTACCTGGTGGACTTCACCGTTTTCGAGCAATGACCGTGCTTCAATGACCTTCTCCACCACGTCGGGCAGAATCGAACGGTCGACGATGTAATACTTATCCACAACTATCCCTCATTCTATGTTTATTCGTATCTTTGTCTATCAGTCACAGAAGTTGTTCATTCTGCTTATACATTTGTAATCATACCGGTAAACATCAGCGAGTTCAAGAACTTAATCACAGCTGTTCACGAATTGTGGACATTTTTTATAGGGTCCTGCTCATAACGCGGCAAGGCACTCCATCTTCCTTGTACACCGGTGACACCGCGTGGTAGCCCAGCCCAGCGTAAAAGGGAATCGCCGTCACCTCGGCGTGAATTGCGATGTCGTGAATGTGCAGGTCCTGCGCCTGCCGTTCGAGCGCCCGAATGATCTGCGTGCCCAAATGCTGACCACGGTAGTCGGCCTGCGTGGCGATGCGCGTCAGCCGGGCCGAACCATCGTCTTCCCGCAAGAAGCGCCCAGTTGCGACCGGCGTTTTGCCATCGAAAATCACGGCGTACGTAACGCCGGGCACGTCATTGGCGTCGAACTCATCATCGATGGCAATCCCGCGCTCAAGCACGAAGACCTGCATGCGCACATAGATGCTGGCCGCGCGCAGTGCCGGTTCTGAACCAATTCGCAAATCAAACATGGGCCGCCTCCAAATCCTTGCGCATGTGCCGGTACTCGTGGGCGAAAATCCGCACGCGGCCATCCTCGGCAAAGCCAAGACGCGAATACAGCGCCTGGGCCTTGGGGTTGACCAGATCACAGCACAGGCCGACGTAACGCTGACCTGCAGCTTGCTGACGCGCACAAGCCGCCTCGAGCAGCTGGGTACCAATTCCTTGGTGCTGCGCGGACTCCTTAACGGCGAGCAGGTCTAGGTACCACTCAACGGGGAAACTTTCGTGGTCGGGGAATAACTCGCGACCGTCAGTGATCCCAACTTGGGGCAAGAACGGCGCAAAGGCATCGTCAATGTGGTCCTCTTCTTCGGCGGGATAACCCACGCAGACCCCCAGAATTTGCCCATCTTCCTCCGCCACAATCGTGTGGGCATAGCTATACCGAAAGGCGGCAACCTTGAACGCCTCGGCGAACACCGCATTCACGGCGGCAACGTCCATTCGCATAATTTCGGGAATTTCCATTTCGTCAAAAACAATCTTAATGAGTGGTGCTGCCTGCACCCCGTCCTCGGGTTTTGCCGGACGAATCTTAACCATCTGTGTAATACTCCTTATCTGACTGTGCAAAAAAACGCGGGTCTGCATCTGCCACCCACGCCTTCCTGTTTATCTTTCCTTCATCGCGCGTGCAATTTCCCGGTCCTGATCGCGCCGCTTTAAGGTCTCACGCTTGTCGTAATTGTGTTTCCCAACAGCGATGCCAATCAGTACCTTCGCGTACCCATGTTTCAGGTAAACCTTGAGGGGCACGAGTGTGTTGCCCTGACCGGCAGTAGCCGCGTCCAGTTTCCGGATTTCCTTCTTGTGGAGGAGCAACTTGCGATTGCGCATTGCGTCCACGTTGAACTGATTACCTTCTTTGTACGGGCTGATGTGCACGTTTTCCAGCCACACTTCCCCATCACGAATGCGGGCAAAGCCGTCCTTCAGGTTCATCTTCCCGGCACGGACGGATTTAATCTCCGTCCCCGTCAGTGCGATTCCGGCCTCATACGTATCGGTAATGGTGTAATCGTGGCGGGCTTTTTTGTTTTGCGCGACTAAGTTATCGGGTTTTGGTTTTTGCTTTTTGGCCATTTTCCAGCACCCCTTTCACTTAACGTTTACTTGCGCTTGTTCTTGAACTGATTGTTGCGGGGGCCGTGACTGGCATTGCCGCGGCTGGCGGAATTACCCTTCGCGCCCCACTTGTTCGCTAGTGCATCAAGTGAGTTGTTCCGGTTATTCCGACCACCGCCTTGACCATTCCGGTTTCCACCGTTGCGCCGGTCATTGCCGTTGCCACCATGCGGGCCGCCATTCCGGTTACCGCCGCGTGGACCACCAAAGCTCTTCTTCACTGGTGCATCCTGCAACAGGTCACTAGTGTCGAAGTCGGCCTTAGGGGTGCTTTCATCAGGCACCAGCTTGAAGTCGATGTTCCGCTGCTCAACGTCCACGTTTTCAAGGTGAACCCGCACGGCCTGGCCAATCCGGTACATCTTGTGCGTCCGGCCACCAACGAGCGCCATCTGCTTTTCCACGAACTGGTAGTAGTCATCGTCCATGGTGGAAATGTGCACAAGCCCTTCAACCGTGTTCGGCAGTTCGATAAACATCCCGAAGCTGAGGACAGAGCTGACAACGGCATCGAAGTCTTCGCCAATCTTGTCCTGCATGTATTCGGCCTTCTTCAGGTCGTCAACAGCACGTTCGGCGTCGACACTGCGCCGTTCAGCGGCACTGGTTGCCACCGCGATGTCGGGCAGGGCGTTACGCCACTTTTCCTTCACTTCTTCGGTCTCGCCCTTGTCGCCGTATTCGCGAATCATGCGGTGGGCAACAAGGTCTGGGTACCGACGAATTGGTGAGGTGAAGTGACTGTAGTAGGTTGCCGCCAGACCAAAGTGACCCAGTGGATCTGGTGAGTAGCGGGCCTGCTTCAGACTCCGCAGCAACTTAACGTTCACCATGGCCTCTTCCGGCTTGCCGGTGACGTCAGTAACAACCTGCTGCAGCATCCGTGGCGTAACGTCCCCGTTCTTCCCGGGCTGAACGTGAATGCCAAAGGTGGATAGGAACTCAATGAATTCCTTAATCCGGTCGTCATCAGGCGTTTCGTGGACACGGTACAGGAACGGAACGTGATCGTCGTAGTAATGCTTAGCAACCGTTTCGTTAGCCGCGAGCATCATGCTTTCAATCATCTTTTCGGAAGTACCACGTTCGCGGAGCACGATGTCCGTTGGGTGGCCGTCTTCGTCCACGATAATCTTGGCTTCGTTTTCTTCGAAGTCAATCGCCCCGCGCGCATGCCGCATCTTGTACATCACTTCATGCAGCTTGGCCATTTCCTGCAGCATTGGCAGCAAATCTTTGTGTTCGCCCAGCGCGTCAGCATCGCCTTCAAGCGCCTTGTTCACGTTATTGTACGTGAGGCGGCCGTGGGAGCGAATGACTGACTGGAAAATTTCGTGGTTTACCACGTGGCCATCATGGTCGATTTCCATTTCACAGGACATCGCTAACCGGTCAACGTCTGGGTTCAAGGAGCAAATTCCGTTTGAGAGGCGGAATGGCAGCATTGGAATAACCCGGTCGGTCAGGTAGGTTGATGTGCCGCGTTCGTACGCTTCATCATCAAGTGGGGTCCCGGGCACAACGTAGTAAGAAACATCCGCGATGTGAACCCCAAGGCGCCAGTTCCCGTTCGGCAGCTTGGTGAGCCCAACAGCATCATCGAAGTCCTTCGAGTCATCGCCATCAATGGTCACAACCACTTCATCGGTGATGTCCCGGCGGTTAACGCGGTCAGCTTCGGTCACGTGATCTGGAATCTCGTTCGCCTGGGTCAGCACTTCTTCAGGGAATTCAGACTTGATGTGGTTTTGGTACACGATGGACATAACGTCCACACCAGGGTCGTTCTTGTTCCCAAGGTCCTGCTTAATAACCCCTTCCATGGTGTCAGGGTGTTCGCGGTCTGGGTAGCGGGTAATCTCGGTCAGCACCATGTCACCCATCTGGGGCATTAATCCCCGGTCCTTGACGTAGATGCTGTACTTGCTTATCTTCTTTTCGTGGCTGGTAACTGTACCCATGTAGCCGGTGCGAATTGCTTCACTATCCGTCAGGGGTGCGTATTCACCGACCAACTGGTTGTATTTGTGTTCCGTGATGTGGACAACTTCAGCATCCCCACCGCGAGTGTCACCAGGGCGCGCCGCGTGCAGCACCCGAATATCAACCGTGTCCCCGTCAACCGCGTTGTGCGTGTTAGGCGGAGCAATGAAGAAGTCCGGGTCGTTTGAATCAGGAATCGCAACAAAGCCGAACCCCTTATCGTTGCCGCGGAAGGTCCCGGAAATCAGGTCCGCTTCACCCGCGCCAAAAGCGTAGAGGTCGGCGTCATCCTTGTGCAGGAAGTTATCCTTTTCCAGTTGTGCCAGTGCTTCCGCAAGCACTTTGACATCCCCATCTTCAACGTGGAGTGCCTTAATTAACGTTTTAGTCGCGTAACTTACTTTCGGGTTACGCTTAAATAATGCGAGTAATTCATTTCGCATGTGACCGACTGTGGTCATTCGAGTACCTCTTTCTGTACGGCAAAGCCGCAGATTTTTCTATTTTAGATTTAACTTTTATAATTGCACCCGGTTCAGGAAGGCAA
Source organism: Lacticaseibacillus hulanensis (assembly GCF_004010095.1). Lineage (GTDB taxonomy): Bacteria > Bacillota > Bacilli > Lactobacillales > Lactobacillaceae > Lacticaseibacillus > Lacticaseibacillus hulanensis. Next base: position 60,606 of record NZ_RRYD01000016.1, read on the forward strand.
TCATGTCTGCCTCCAGCTGCGGGTGCACTGGATCAACTGTGAGAATATGGTCGGCGTTCGGGTACCAGTGAAAATCAGTGTCCGCGTTCACCAGGTTGGCCCGCGTTTGCCGGGCGGTCTCCGGATCAATCACCGAATCCTTGCCCCCCTGCGCGATGAACACGGGCTTCACGATATCTGCAGCATCCCGCATAACCCCGTGCGCGAGGTGCCGAATCGCCGCCCGCTGATCATCGATTGCACCTGCCATTGCCGCCTTGTCGGCCTTCACCCCGGTAAAATGCTGCACGTAATCAAAGTAGCCGTGCACCGTGCGGGTGAAATACGGGGACCCCTGCCAGATTGGCGCGGCCATGACGCCGCCAGCGACCACCGCATCAAGTTCGGCAACCGCGCGCAGGGCAAGGACACCGCCCAGTGACAGCCCAAAAACGGCAACCCGTGGGTATTCGCGGTGCATTCTGGTGACCGCGGCCTGCGTATCGACCCACCAATCATCGGGATTGCCGCCAAGAAGCGGGCCGTAAGCCGTGCGGTCGTGATGTCCGCGCAACACGGGCACGTACACGCCGTATCCGGCCGCATTCAGCGCCGGCGCAAGGAACTTCATGTCGCGGCTGCTGCCAGTATATGAGTGGAGCAGGACCACACCAAGGCGCGTATGGTCCCCGTCGTATTCAACTGCATGTGGGATACGAATCATCAATTGACCTCCTTAATCATACACTAAGCATAACGTTTTTGCGCGCAAATAGCGGTCTTTGCAAAAGAACGGTCCAATACCCAGGCTCGGGTACAGGACCGTTCTAACGTATTGGCTCAAAGGCGAAACGCACTGGGCCCACTATCTACCGCTTAGTGGGAAGACACGTATGCAAGGACGAGGGCGAGGACAAAGAAGATAACACCGAGTACGACGGTGACCTTCTCCATAAATGCCTCAAAACCACGGGACTTGGTCTTGCCGAAGAGGTCAGTTGCCCCACCGGACAGAGCACTCAGAGCATCTTGTTGCTTACTTGGCTGCATCAGGACGGCAATCACGATTAGAATTGAGTCCGCAACCAGCAGGTTTGTCATTAATGACTGCACAATTAATTCCTCCAATTGAATACGCGGAGGCGTGTACCCTGCTCCGCACAAAAAAATACTACTACAAGACTACCACAGCCGGTTAAGCAACACAATCGCAAAGATTTGGATTGCTCATCAAAACTACTCCGGCGACTCGGCTACCCGACTGATGACGCGCCGAACCTCCTGCTGGTGCCGCTCGTCGGTCATGATGATGAGGGTGTCCCCCGCACGCAGGACGGTATCCCCGTGCGGAATGCGCCGGTCATCACCCCGCCTGATTTCGACCAGCAAGCTATCTGTTGGCCACTTGAAATCACGCACCTGGGCCGAGTCCAACGTGGCCCCGGCAAAAATCGGTAATTCAAAGCGCACGGGCTGGTGCAACCGGCCCAGCTGATTGGGCAGTACGAGCCGGCTGAGGAGCGCTTCATAGATTGGTGCCCCGCCCAGCAAGTCGGTGACCGTAAAGGCGGTCAGTGACAGTAGCGCCAGGGGCAACAGGTTATGAATCGAGCCCACCATTTCCGTGATGAGCAAAATCGCCGTGAACGGAGCCTTCCCAATCCCAGCAAAATAGCCGGCCATCGCGAAGATAATTAGGTTCATCATGTACATTCGCGGCAGCAGACCCAAGTTGGCCATGAAGACCGCGTACACGGCACCTATCACTGCCCCTAGCGTCAAAATCGGCAGGAAAATCCCCCCGGGCAGACCGGAGCCGTACGAAACCATCGAGAACACAAAGCGAATAACAAACATGATGATTAGCGGCCAGAGTAACGGAATTTTTGCCCCGAAGCTCAAAATCACGCTGTTCCCCCCACCGAGTAAATCGGGGTACATCAGCCCGAGCGGAATGACCAGCAGCAGTGGAATGAGGCCCTGCATCGGCCGCGGAATCTTGGTTAACGCGTATACGTGCGGCATGGCCAAAGTGCACTTGCTGTAGAGCATCCCGAGTAGCCCCAGTAAAATTCCGAGCAGAATCAGGTGCCAGTACAGCCGCACGGGCATCGTGTGCAGGTAAACGAGGTGCAGAACCGGCGTCAGGCCAAAAAAGTTCAGCGAAACCATGTCCGCGGCCACCGCGCTGGCCAGACTCGTCATCCAGACGAGCGGGCTGAAGTTGTGGTAAACTTCCTCGAGCACAAACATGGTCCCAGCCATCGGAGCGTTAAACGCGGCCGACAACCCCGCCGCGGCCCCTGACGCAATCATCACGCGCCGATCCGACCCGGTCTTGTGATTCACATCGGCAAACCCCTGGCCAACCGCCGACCCGAGCTGAATCGATGGTCCCTCACGCCCAAGGAACAAGCCACTGCCAATACCGAGAACGCCGGCGACAAATTTGCGCCAAAGAATTGCCCACCAGTTGAAGTCCAGGTCCCCGTGCAGTTGCCCCTCAATCTGGGGAATACCGGAGCCGCTAATGTTCGGCTGCTGGTGAACAAGGAGCGCGATGAACAGGCCAATTATGATACTGGCCAAAATAAATCCGCCAATAATCAGCGGACTGGGATGTATGTACAGATATTTAACGAAATCAAGCATTCGCTCAATCAGCAGGCGAAACAAGGCCACCACAAAGCCGGCGACCGCCCCAATGATTAACCCAATGATGATAAACCGAAAGCGAGTTTTATCGCGCGTCTTCACAACCAAAGAAACCTCCAAGATAAAGAATCTACTACTTAGTATAGCATCGTTTATGCGGTTTTATTATGGCTGACCGCGTGGCGTGCGGAAAATACGCACATGTGCATTCAAATTCGTCATACAAAAATACCCGCCACCGGTTTCTCGGTGACGGGTATTTTCACATCATTTATCTGCTAAGCAGCTAAATTAGAAGTTGAACTTCTAACTAATACAATAGGTAGAGACCCGTCACGACTGCGTTTATGGAATTGTTCGCACACCGTGACA
>NZ_RRYD01000017.1 GCF_004010095.1 Lacticaseibacillus hulanensis
ATAATGTGTTAATTCTTCCTTCAGCTAAAGCTGAAGAACCTACATTTATACGAAACTTTGTTCAGTTTTCAAGGAACCACTTTTTAATTCATTGCCTCGCGACAACTTTATTATCATACAACGATGATAACTTGTTGTCAACAACTTTTTTCAATCGTGATGATTGCTTTGGGTTGCTGTGAAGCTGTTGTCGTTGCGTTTCCGCATCAGGCAACTTAAATATAGTACCAGCCAGCAATGAGTGTGTCAAAGGTTATTTTCAATTTTGTCCCAACTATTTTCCGAAAACGTGCCTGCATCCTTAACCTCATATTTATTCTTCTATAGAGTAGCACGCACAAATATCTTATTGCTGGTGCGAAAATAAATGCGAACTTTCGCCGTTGCTATCGCGCGCATCACCCCGCCTCTAACCAATCACGGTGTGAATAAACTGTTTTCCCACGCTAGACATTGCTGATGGTTAGATTAGACTGCCGGTCATGGGCACAAAAAAGCCCGGCGAACTAGGTTAGTCCGCCGAGCTTCCATGATTAAGCAAAATTAAACGCGCAGGGCCGCGACGTTCACAACTGTATCAACCCATGAATCGTCATAGAATCCTTCTTCATGGGAAACGAGCACTACCGCACCAGGAAAATCAATTAGCGCTTGGCGCAATGCATTCTTGGTGTCGTCGTCCAAGTGGTTCGTTGGTTCATCCATGATCAGCAAATTGGTCGGCTGCATCATCAAATCCGCAATCTTCACCTTGCTCTGCTCACCACCGGACAGAAGCATCAATGGTTTGTCCGCTTCTTCACGGGTGAGCGCGGTGCGACTGAGCACCTGCCGCAAAGTCCGCTGGTTCGCCGCCGGGTATTTACCCATCATGTACTGAAGTGGGGTCTGCTTTGGCACCTTCCAGTTCAGTTCCTGTTCAAAGTAACCAAAGACGACGTTCTGCGCAACTTCAACACTGCCACTGATGGCTGGCTGTAGTCCCAGAATCGTGCGCAACAGCGTTGACTTACCGACACCGTTAAAACCTTCAAGGACCAGGACTTCATCTTCCGCAATGGTGAAATTCATTGGGCTGAGCAACGGTTTGTCGTACCCAACGACCAAGCTGTCGACATCAACCAGCACCTGACTGTTTTGTTCCACGAACGGAAAGGCAATCTTGGCGTGCGCCCGGTTACCAGGTGGCGTCAGCCGATCAACCCGGGCCAATTGCTTTTCCCGACTCTTCGCCGAGTTACTACGGCTACCGGCCTTGAACTTCCGGATGTACGCTTCGGTTTTTTGAATCATTTCTTGCTGCTTGTGGAAAGCCTTCATGTAGGTCTCCGCATTGGCCGCCTTCTGCCGCATCGCCTGCTTCAGGTTACCGGTGTACTTGGTGATGGTCGCAAACTCAACGTCCAGGATGGCGTTGGTCACGAGTTGCAGGAAATCATAATCATGGCTGATAACGATAAATGCACCCTCGAAGTTTTGCAGCCAATCCGCAAGCCACTCAATGTGGTCCTTATCCAGGTAGTTCGTTGGTTCATCAAGAAGCAGCATGTCCGGTTCTTCCAGCAGCAGCTTCGCCAAAATAATCTTCGAACGTTGGCCCCCAGATAGCTGGTCCACCTTGTGATCAAGCCCGATTGCCAGTAGTCCTAGCCCACTAGCAACAGTCTCAATGCGCGTATCAATACCATAGAAATCTTTTGCCTCGAGTTCCTGCTGCAGGGCGCCCGCTTTTTCAAGCAATTCGTCGTCCGCATTCGTTGCGTAGTCTTCATATATTTGGTTAATCTTGGCTTCCTTGGCGTACAAATCGGCAAAGGCCGTCTTCAGGAAGTCGCCAATCGTCTGGCCGGGCGTCAGGTTAGCGTACTGGTCCAAATACCCAATGTGCAGGTGCTTTTGCCACACAATTTTGCCGGCGTCCGCTTCCATTTGACCAGTCAGAATTTTGATTAGGGTACTCTTCCCCGCCCCGTTTTGACCAATAATCCCTAAGTGGTCTTCTTTGTTCACCTGGAAACTGGCATCCTGATACAGCTGCTTATCGACGAAGCGCTGGCTCAGACCCGTTACCGTTAAAATACTCATTATCTTTCTCCTTAAACCAAACGGCGAAGTCGCCACCGCACCAATAATTCCAATGCGGGGACTCACCGTTTACCGACACGTCCGGCACGTTCTGTCCGACGATTAAATGCGCGTTTTAAAAAGCTGGAGTGCGCACTCTTCTCCCGTCACGTTAGCACATGTGGTATGATTATCACAACATTAGTTGGAGGATTAATCAGTTGCAGTCTAATAAAAATGACGCTCTAAAAACAATTTTACAGTTCATCGCGTTATTCGTCGCGGTGCTGGCAGCCACCATGTTGATTATGCGGTTTGTCATCAGCAAGGATGTTGTCCAGGGCCCTTCCATGGAGCCCGGTTTGGAAAGTGGCGACCGGCTAATCTCCCTGCGCCTCAAGAAGCCAAAGCGCAACGATATCGTCGTGCTTTATGCTCCCGAGTCCGACAATCCTAAACCTGGCGAGCTCTACATCAAGCGTGTCATCGGCATGCCGGGCGACACTGTTTCCAGCAAGAACGACCAACTCTACGTCAACGGCAAGAAGGTCAACCAGAATTACCTCGACCAAAGCTTCATCAAGAAGGAGCTTGACGAGGCCGCGGCTTCCCAAGGCGTGAACGCAAGCAACCTCAAGTTCACCGGCGACTTCACCCTGAAGACACTCGCATCAACGCACCGCGCCACCGTGCCCGCGGGCGAATACTTCGTCATGGGGGACAACCGCTACGTCTCGCACGACGGCCGGGCCTTTGGGTTCATCCCCAAGAGCGAAATCCAATCAGTAGTCGGGCTACGTTACTGGCCACTGTCGAAGTTCAAGATTTACTAATCTAAACCAATTAAAAACGAGCGCGTTGCGCTCGTTTTTTTGTTTTTAAGCCAACATCTCGCTAACAATCCTAACGCAAGGACCACTGACAATCAATTGGCGCCATTTACTACTATAGTTGAATCTCGTGTGTATCGATCAGTTTGCGCAACGCATTTTGAATCTGGAGCAGCGTTCCGCGGGCGTCCTTCTTGAATGCTTCAACGTAGGTCTGCCCAGTAAGAGCAGGTGCAGCAACCTCGCTGCCACCAATATCGGTGATGTGCAGAATGTTGCCGTCAATCTTGGCGGTGAAGTAACCACCCTCGGCACCCTCGTCCAGCAGTTCCTGCGCCCAGTTCTGGAGGCCGGCAATAATTACATCGTCTTCATCGCCGTACTGGCCCCCCGCAAGCTGTTTAACTTCATCCATACTCTGTGGTACACCATGCATATCATTACCTCCACGCGGACTTGGACCGCATTCAATCAGATTTTATTTACGCTTAACTTTCTTACCTGTCTATCTTACAATAAGTAAGCACGTTTGACACAAAAAAACGGGAATTTTCCCAATTTATTTGAATTATCGCCACCATTTACGTTCTCCATTCTGACCGCGGGATAAAAACTTGCGCCGAATTGGGGAACGACGGACAATTAAGTTAATAACTGGTCTGTGCTCTACCCATTACATCAATTTACTTTAGGAGGAATCAATATGGTTGAACTTTTGCTCACACGACACGGCGAAACCCAGTACAACGTTAAGGGCGTCGTGCAAGGAATCGTTAACTCCAACCTCACTGACCGCGGCGCTGCCGATGCCCAGGCTCTCGGCCGCGGATTTGCGCAAAGCGGCGTGACCTTTGACGCAGCCTATGCCAGCGATTTGCAGCGGGCGGTTGATACGGCCCAGCTGGCACTAAATGCGGCCGGCATCCAGCTACCCGTCACGAAAATGGTGGGGCTGCGCGAGCAAAACTTCGGCATGTTCGACGGCCAACCGGAAACCCAGCGGCAAGGCGCACTCGCAAAAATGCTCGCTGATGCCGGTGTCGCGAACGTCGATTCACTGAACATGAAGCAAATGGTCGATTTGGTGCGCATCCTCGACATCCACCATGGCCACAGCACGGCGGAAAACAGCAAAATGAGCATTAGCCGGTTCACCGCTGCGATGACCAAAATTGGCCAAACCGCTGAGCAAAACAATCAGGACCGCGTGTTCATCGTTGCGCACGGGGCCATCATCTGGCTTTTCCTCAACTCACTGGGCATGCCCGATGACGCCGGCTTCATCAAAAACGTCGCCGTCTCCAAGCTAATTTACCGCGACGGAAAATTCACAATTGCATCAATCAACGATCGGCAGTACGTGGAACTTGGTGGCGGCACTAAGAACGTGCCCACCCAGGAATTCAAGCTTAACTAAGTAGTCGGCCCAAAGCCGAAAAAATCCCCAGTTGCGGTGGTCCTAATGGACACCGCGACTGGGGATTTTTGATTACTCTTTGGCTTTATGCTTTAGCGGCCCAACGTGACTGACCATCCAGATAGGTTTCGGTCAAAGTCATGTCTGGCGCAAGCACGATGAAGTCCGCCGCGCGACCAGGCAAGATGCTGCCGCACTTGTCGTCGACCTTGCAGGACTTCGCGGGTACGTAGCTGGCCATCATCACAGCTTCTTCAGGTGTGTTGTTGTTCCAGTCGACCACATTCTTGACGGCGTCGTTCAGCTTCAAGATGGAGCCGGCCAAACTGTGCGCACCATCACGCAACTTGGCCATGCCGTCCTTAACGATAACTGGGAATTCACCCAGAACGTATTCACCATCAGGCATCAACCCGGCACGCATGCAATCAGTAATGAGGGCAATGTGCTCTGGTGTCTTTTCGCGAATCAGGGCTGCGGCAACTTCTGGACGAACGTGGCGCCCGTCACAGATCAATTCATCGTCGACAACCTGCGTGAACATCGCCGCACCAACCATCCCGGGTTCGCGGTGGTTCAACCCGCTCATCCCGTTGAATGTGTGGGTGAAAACAGATGCCCCGGCTTCGATGCAGGCCTTGGCCTCTTCGAACGTTGCACTGGAGTGGCCCAGGGAAACAACCTTGCCGGACTGAGCTACGTGCTTGGTGAATTCAACGGCACCCTTACGTTCTGGCGCAATGGCAATCTTTTGCAGAAGGCCCTTGGCGCTATCCTGCCATTCATCGAATTCCTTGATGGATGGGTCCTTGAAGTACTTAGGGTTCTGCGCGCCCTTGTGCTCTTCAGTGAAGTACGGGCCTTCGAAGTAAATTCCCTGAATCTTGGCCCCGGTTTCTTCGCCCTTGTGGTCCCCAATGGTCTTACATACAGCATTCAATTGGTCAAAAGAGCCAGTGAGTGTGGTTGGCAACCATGAAGTAACCCCGCAAGACAAAAGTCCTTCGCCCATTTCCTGGATTGCGTCCCAGTCATTGTCCATCACGTCGTGCCCCAAAAGCCCGTGAATGTGGGTGTCCACCAGCCCAGGTGCAACCCACTGATTGCCCAGGTCCTTGATTTCCCCTTCTGGCTTCTGACCTGCTGGGTAGTAATCACCAAACTTACCGTCATCGGTGATTTCGAGGTACCCCCCGTTTTCGGTCACATTCTTCAGGAAAAACTTTGCTGCGTGAATGTAATAACTCATTGCTATATTCTCCAATCTATTACTTACGTTCAGCGCTTTTGCATTAGCGCTTTCACAAACATTCTAACACTCGAGCGTTTGCTTGTTTACCGCCGTCAATGCAACGGGGCCGGAACTTGCGTCCCCGCCCCGTCGCTCACTTATTCATTGTCGCTTAGTTAGCCGATGCACCCCTGCAAATGCGCGATGCTTGGCCCAAAGCTACTTACCACTAATTCCAGCAATCACATCGTTGACGCGAACGATACCAGCCTTACTTTCGTCCACAATTGCGGGCGTCGATCCGAGTAATTCACCGTTGATGAAGCTGACTAACATCGGTAGGTTCATCCCCGCGTACAGTTCGAACTGTGCCTTTCCTTCCATCAACAAACGTGATGCGACGTTGCAAGGCGTGCCACCCATCAAGTCAGCAAAGACGGTGTAGTCGGTCAAGCCATCAAGTGTGGCCAGTAGCTTTTTTTCGAAATCTTCCGGTCCTTCACTTGGCTGCAAGCCAACGCTGTAAATGTTGTCCTGGGGGCCCATAATCATTTCCGCACTCTTCTTCAATTCGTGACAGAAGTCGCCGTGACTAATTAGTACCAATTCGCTCATACAATGTTTCCTCCTATGGGTTGAGCGGCAGCAGGTAAGGCGGTTGCCGCTCAACTTATTCACGCGGACACGCCACGCGGTTAACTATTGATGCAGTTATTCAAAACTGACCCTTATGTGCCCAAGCCTGAATGCTGTTCCGCCGGTCGCATAACTTCTATCTATGTTAGGCGACCATCAAGATATCATTTCGGCTTAGGTTGTTTCCTAATTAACCCTTAGCAATAACACCAAGTGCAGCAAGGGCAATGGAGACGAACAGAACAATGAAGATGGCCTTGGTGGAAGTCATGTGCTTCTTACCAAGCATCCAGTAGATGATCCCTACGATAACTGCAGGCAGCAGCTTTGGCAGGATCATGTCCAGGTTGTTTTGCAGGTTCAGTGGCACGGAGCCAATTGTTGGTGCCCAAGCAATCTTAACGTTAATCATCGTTGCAACAAGACCACCGACCATGAACACACCCATCAAGGTAGCGGCGTCGGTCAAAGCGGACAGCTGGTGCTGCATCGTGGTAACCAGGGAAACCCCCTGCTTGTAAGCAATCTTGAGTTGTACCCAACGGAATACGTTGACGGCCATCTGGGCAATAATCCAAATGAACAGCCCGGTTGGGTTACCTTGTGAAGCCATCGTGGCAGCAATTGCCCCGAAAATAGCTGGAATCAGGGAGGCGAAGATGGAGTCACCAATTGCGGCGAATGATCCCATGAGCCCGGTCTTCATCCCGGAAACAGTTTCGGCCCCGTCAATCCCTTGTTCTTCTTCGACAGCCAGGTCAATACCAGTGATGATGGTGTTGAAAAAGTTGGAAGTGTTGAAGAACTGGGTGTGCATCTTCATAACTTGCTTCAGTTCAGGGGTGTCATCCCCATAAATCTTCCGCAGTTGTGGCAAGATGTGGTACAAGTACCCAGAACCTTGCATACGTTCGTAGTTCCAACCCAACTGGAAGCCGAACAGGCTACGACGGTTAATCTGGTTAAAGTCTTTGTCAGTAAGTTTGTAGGTAGGCTTAGAGTTCGTCATCTTCGATTTCCCCCTCTTCTGCAGAATCTGAATTGCCGGCAGCTGGTGCTGCTACAGCTTTAGGCATGGAAATTGCACGCTGGTAACTGATTGCGGCAAGTGCAAGACCGATGAACGCAATGGCAAGCATGGACAAACCGTTGAAGCTGGTTGTGAATGCCTTGGATGCTGCGGCCAAGCCTGTACCAACAGTCTGAACGTCGGTGAACAGGGTGGACATCAGCATGGTGATAACAAACCCGAGGATCAGGTATGGCCAGTGCTTCTTAACTGGCAGGTAACGGAGCAAAATAGCAAAACCAACGGCTGGCAAAACGGCACCGGCAACGGAGAGACCATCCCCGAGCCACTTCCAAGGACCGTTCAGAGCATCAACAAGCTTGGTGATGAAACCACCACCCAGAGACAGACCCAGGGAAACTGGAATCATCCGGGACAGTGCCCATGGAAGTGCACCGGCAACGAAGTAACGCTGAATTCCCTTGTAGTTCATCTTTTCAACTTCGGCATCAATCCGGTGTGCGAAGAAGGTGTTGGTGAAACGACCCAGGATATCCATGTAAACCATCAGGCTGGCAACAGGAACGGCAACGGCTGCAATTGCGGCTGAAGCATCCATGCCGGCACCAACGGAAAAGGCTACGGCAATCAATGTCCCGGTGTTCGCGTCGATACGGGTTGCACCCCCGAAAGTACCAACACCGAGGATGGTAAGCTGCATCCCACCACCAATAATCAATCCGGCCTTAACGTCACCCATGACGAGCCCTGAAATAAGACCCGCAGCAACTGGTGAGCTCAATGAAGAGTAAATCTGCAGTTCATCGAGAATCTGGTAGCCGGCATAGAGCGTAATCAGTAAAATCTGCCACCATACAATGTGCATTGTTCTTCCTCCTTTTTGACAAGCGGTTAGGTAGACCATTGAATTACCAATGAATGTTTAACTATTGCCTTGAATGATCTACCTAATGCCGCTTCGTTACTTGTTCAGCAGCGGCATGAAGTCAGTCGCGGTGTCCCCAGGTGCCATCTGGCTAAACAATTTAACACCCAACTTGTCCAACTCTTTGAAGTTCTCAACATCGGCATCCACCACGTTGACGGAACGGGTAATTGACCGCGTCTCGTCTGTCTGGGACATGTTCCCAACGTTGATTTCCTTAATCGGTACCCCGAGCTTAATTAGTTCCAGCAGTGGTGCTGGTGTCTTAGCGACGATGAATACCTTCTGGGAGTCGTACTTGTGCGCCAGAATGTGGTTAGCAGCCGTCTTCACCGGCAGTACGGAAAGGCGTACGCTGGCAGGTGCTGCCATCCGCAAACCACTTTTTTCAATTGCGCTTCCGGCCACCTTGTCATCAACAACCATGATGCGCGTTGCCTGTAACTTAGTGGTCCAAAGGTTAGCAACTTGACCGTGAACCAAACGGCCGTCAATACGTGTTGCAATAATTGCCATGACCATTCCTCCTTGACCGGTATAGATGGATTAATGAACCCGTCCATCTGTACCGTAGCTTGGGTTACTATCACCAATTCCACTGCGTGTTTTGGTTCGCCACGGTGATATCAACCCTGTAACCTACAATGTAAAATCAATGCCGCAGCACCGATTTTATGAATGAAATAATTGCCTTAATGGCGTGGAATCCAAATTAGAAGTTTCTATTTTACCCTGCGTAGTCGTGCAGGATTACCCCTTTGACGACACGGTTAACGGTGCCTGATGGGGATGGGGTATCTGGTGTGTTACCAACCTTAATGGAGCTTAGCAGTGCCAGCGTTTGCGCAAACATCACATCAGGTAGTGCCTGGTACGCCTCGGGAAGCTTACTGTCACCCGTTGCAAACGCGAAGTTTTCACCGGAGAAGTTATTGTCCTGATTGGTGCCAATTGCGACGATGCGCTTGGCGATCTTGTCGTCGTTGATTTCTTCCATCACGTCCACATCATACTGGCGCGTGTAAGCATTATTGCTCAGGAAGTCAAAGACAAGCGTCTTGTCATCAACGAACGACTTAGGACCGTGCCTAAAGCCCATTGAGGTATCGAAAATTGTGGCCAACTTGCCGGCTGTTAGTTCCAAAACCTTAAGCTGTGCTTCACGGGTCAAGCCACCCAGGCTACCAGAGCCAAGGTAAGTGATGCGGTTGAAATCTTCATCGACGAAGTTTTGAATTTCCGCTTCACGATTAATGACTTCGTGACCCATGTTGACAATCGTTGCCACGTAATCAGCCTTAGCAACAGCATCCGCCTGATCAAATACAAGCAGTGCGGTCAGTGCCATGCAGGAAAAGCTCCCCGTCATCGCGAACCCTTTATCGTTCGAGCCAGCTGGCTGAAGCAACAACAGATTCTTACTCTCGCCGGTTGCGTGCCGCGCGAGGTTGCCGTCTGGTGCACAGGTAATGGTGATCTGGTGCAGGTTCTTGACCACTTGTTCAGCAAGTTCCACCGTCTTCACGGACTCTGGTGAGTTCCCGCTCCGAGCGAAGGAAACGAGTACTGTTGGTGTTTCCGGTTCGAGGAAATCATATGGCGCAGACACAATGTCCGTCGTCGCGATTGATTCAAACCGGAAGTGGCTGCGGTCGCCATGCTGATTCAGGTATGGGGTCACCGTGTCACCGGTGTACGCACTGGTACCGGCCCCCGTAAAGATGACGCGGGTAACCTTGCCAGATGCAGCATCAATTACCTTCTGCAGGAATTTGCCAATTGCATCCTTCTGCGCTGAATAGTTATCAAATGCCTCTTCCCACAATTCTGGCTGCTGCTTGATTTCCTTAGTGGTTATCTGCGCGCCAAGTGCCGTTAATTCTTCCGTCGATTTTGCAAACACGACTGTCTCTCCTCCTAACAGAGCGGAGTGTCCCGGGTTGAAGTTGAGGATTACCGTTGAATTTGGTTTGATGGGCGCTTTTCCCATCGGACCAAATTCAGTGGTAACCGCAAACTTCAGGGACACGGAGCTCGACTACATCACAGAGCGTAGCCACCCGGGTTGCTTTTGAGCATTACCGTGAGTTCAGTTTTGATGGGCGTTTTTCCCATCAGAACTGGACTCGTGATAAGCGGAAAAAGCAGGGTGGCGGAGCTCGACTACATCACAGAGCGGAGTGTCCCGGGTTGAAGTTGAGGATTACCGGGAAGGTGTCGGTGATGGGCGCTTTTCCCATCATCGACAGCTTCTTGGTAACCGCAAACTTCAGGGGCACGGAGCTCGACTACCACGAAGTTCTCCCGAACCTCGCCCTACGTCGTTGATCCACGTCCTGCACCATGGTGCAAAACGCGATAAACAAATTGGTCGGCGCGGGTCACGCTGAGCGTAAACTCAACGATTTCCCCGCTCGCACCAGTACTAGTACGTTGGACATTTAAACTAGGCGACCCCTTTGGTACTTCGAGCAAGTCTGCATCCTTGTCGGGCATCAAACTTGCATAGAAGGCCTCACGCGCATCAATTACCGGCGAATCGTACTTTTGCAGCATCACCGCGTACAGCCCCAAACGTTCAATCTCTGTTGCCGTCAGCTTTGGAAACCGATCGGCAGGCAGAAATGTTCGTTCAACCATCAGCGGAACCCCATCGGCACAACGCAGACGTTTTAGCTTGTATGCTGGTGTGCCAAGCGGGATGTTAAGTTGCTCGGAAATGTACTTAGTTGCCGGAAAATGTTCCAAGTAAACAACCCGTGAATACGGTCGCCGGCCTTGCTCTTCCATCTGCTCGGTAAAACTGTATGTGTCTGCCAAGTTTGTGGGTTCAACGAGAGGATTCGCGACGAACGTGCCGCGGCCACGACGTCGATAAATCAATCCCATCATTTCGAGTTTGGCCAATGCCGCCCGCACCGTGTTCCGACTAACGTTGTACTCTGACGCAAGCACACGCTCGGCCGGAATCTGTTGATGCGGCGTCATCTTGGTTTTAATCCGTTCACGGAGCTGATTCACCAGCTGCTCGTGTAGTGGTTGCTCTGCCTGTTCCATTTGTCCTCACCGCCTTGTATTGGTACCAACCAGAAGAAGTGTAAACGTATTCTTATTTATCGTCAACCTGACCAATTTGCAAATATGGATACTTTCCGAAAACAAAGTGATTATTGGTATACGTATACCAATAATGTTGACGAATAAGAAATATTTATAACACCCTTTAATGACGCGGTTTTGATTTGAACATCGTCAGTATGACAGGCCGGTGATTATATGCCAAGACTTTTTGGTATATATGCTGACAAAAAAAGACCAATATTTTTGAAAGCGTTGTCGAAGTATCATCGCAAATATCCTCAAAACGTGATACCACTAGGGTTTTACACCATGTAAGCGTAGTTTTCAATAAATGCCAATTATTGGTCTATACAGGTAAAACGCCTCTATATCAACGTTTGCGAATGGTACCAATTACGCTAACTATTGTCCTTTGCTATGAAAACCACTTTTTAGTGAACCACGTAGATTATTAGTCATCACGACTCCACGACAAATACCATGGCTGCGCGGTTTTTAGAGATTGGTATAGATAGATATTTTTGGTACCACATCTGACCCAATTTGCCCGTCAACGCCTCTTTTTTCACGGATTTAGCCGGAATGATAACTTGTACCTACAAATTTTTATCTCATTTATCATCAATCTTTCAATTACAAGTTATGTTTATTTTGTTCGTTTTATGCCCAAAATCCTTGTTAGACCACAAAAAAAGAGCGTCCACGAATTGTGAACACTCTCCTAATATAATTATAAATCTTTAATGGCCTTCTGCACTGCGACCGCATCGGTCATCCACGGGGTGTTAACTCCACGAATCCGCTGGTGATTTTCCGCACCCTTACCCGCGATGATCACAATATCTTCTGGTGCACTCGCCGCAATTGCATCCGCGATGGCCTTTTGCCGATCCAGTTCAACGTGAACGTGCACGCGCTTGCTGTCGATATTTTCTTCAATATCGCTGACAATCGATTCAGGGCTCTCAAAACCAGGGTTATCCGTCGTCAGGAACGCGTCATCAGCATAATCGTTCAGCACGCGGGCAAAATCGCCGCGCCGCGAAACGTTCCGGTCACCCGTTGCCCCAATCACCACCAGCAGACGCGGATTGTTGAACTCCGCGTTGAGAAAACTAAGCACGGATTTCAGGCTTGAGTAATTGTGCGCGTAGTCAACATAGACGTGTCCGTGACCAGGCACCGTGTATTCTTCCATCCGGCCCGGAATAGTTACCCTAGATAGGCCGTTTGCTGCCGTTGTCGCGTCGACGCCCGCCAATCCCGCACTAATCACGGCCGCCGCTGCGTTGCTTTCGTTGTAGTCACCCGTTACCTGAATGCAGTAATTGCCGCCAACATTAAGCGCCACCGCCTTATCCGTTACCGGAATCAGGGTGAATTCACTGTGTTGGGTACCCGTCGTGTGACTGTCATAGCGAAAATCAATTTGCAAATCTGGATTTTTCGGGGTGAACGTTGCCGAGGCATATAGGTACACACTATCGGCGTGGGTGGTTGTCCTGGCCGCCGCGTATACCTCATCGAAGTAATCCGTTTCGGCGTTAATAATCACCTTCCGCGAGTTCACAATCATCTGCATCTTGCAGTGCAGGTAATCTGCAAAATCCTTGTGCTCGTTTGGCCCAATGTGATCAGGAGCCACATTCAGGAAGACACCAACATCGTAGGTTAGACCGAAGACCCGGTTACGCAGATATGCTTGGCTGGAAACTTCCATCACCAAATCAGTGAGCCCGTTGTTAACCGCCGTGCGCATGTCGTGGAACAGGTCCATGCTTTCCGGCGTGGACAGGTCGGAGCGAAACTGTTCCCCCTCACCGAAACCAACAACCCGGTCGATGGACGAGAACAGTGCCACGTGCTTTGGGTGGGCCGCTTCAAGAATTCCACGAGTGAAGTAGGCTGATGTGGTTTTACCTTGGGTGCCCGTGTACGCAATAACGTGCAAATCGTCTTGGGGAAAATCATAAAAGGCCGCGCTCAAAATCGCCATCGCCTTGGTGATGTTCACCACGATGAGGGCGTTCAACCCATTTCCTTCAACGTAAGGTTTCTCGGCAACATAGGTCGTTGCCCCATTATCCTTGGCCATCGATAGATAAATCGGCCGGAACTTGGCGCCCTTACAAAAGAACAGCGTCGGCCCGCTAACCTTCCGCGAGTCGTACGCAATCCCACTCATTTCTGCGGCCGTGTCGTTCTGCACGGCACTGCTTTTCAATAAGTGATGCTCCTTCAAGAGTAAAATGCATGCTTGTAATGAGATGCTCATATTCTTCGTCCCATCCTTCTAGTGGCGCTTACACCACTGGGTTAATTATATGGTACTGCAGGTTAATTCGCAAAGCCCTTTCATTAGCCTGCTATGTCACCAATACCACCTAGTCGCTGCGGCTGCCGCCCGCTTTAATTGAAGTCACCCATGAGCGTTACGGCACTCAGAACCACGTCGTAATCCCCCGCAGGTGCGTGCACCGTGCACGTGTCGCCCGCCTTGTGGTTCAATATTGCCGCGCCAAGTGGGGAAACGGAGGTCAAATTCTCCTCGGTGATTTCGGCTTCGGCGGGACCGACCAGGTTATACTCATCCTCATCGCCATCTTCATCGCTAAACCGGATTGTCACCCGCTTGCCCAGCGTTGCAACCCCGTCGTCTGCCACCTTCACGACTTGCCCATAGCGCATCTCTTTATCCAAAAAGCGCATGCGCCCCTCGAGACCACGCAGCTCACGCTTGGATTCAGTATACTCTGCGTTTTCGGAGCGGTCCCCAAGTGCCGCGGCCGCAGCCACCCGCTTAATCAGTGCCGGTCGTTTTGCCTTGCACCGCTCAATCTCTGCCGCAAGCCACGCCATCCCTTGAGGTGTGATGTCGAAATAATCCATATACTTACCCTCCACAACCGGACGCACCGCGTCCTAGTTTTATATGGCCTATTGTGCCTAGCTTCGTCCATTTAAGCAACCGTATTCAGGCATCTTTATCATTTTGTCGCATCTGGTAATTCAAAATATCGTTGCCGTTCGGGCGTCAACCTCGGCCACCTAATAGTTTTGACCAAGCAAAAAAGCCGACCGCAGCCAGCTTTCATGCGTTAATTATTAGAATAGATTACTAAAGAAGTTGCCAATCCCGCGGAACATCAGCCGGATGAATCCTGCCTTTTCTACCGTCTTGGTTGTCTTCACCTGCACTGCAGTTTCGCTTCCATCAACGTAACCGAGGTCATCGCCCTTAACGTTCACGGTAACGTTGCCAACCGTCGTGCCCTTCTTGATTGGCGCGGCAAAGGTCTTCTTGGCTGCCTTGTAGCTCAGGGTAACGTCCTTCTTGGTCGTGCCGGTTGGAACTGGGACGAGTACAGCCTTGCTCGTTTTAACGGCAACGGTTGTGTCCTTACCCTTGTCCACATTGATGGTCTTGTGGACAGCAACGCTTGCGTTCTTGCCAACAACCTTCATTTCGGTCCAGTTGCTGAAGGTCCAGCGCATCAGCGTTGCGGTCTGCTGGAAACGCTTGGTGGCACCCGTACCGCCAGCGTTCAGTACAACCGTGATGATTCGCATTCCGTTCTTCGTTGCGGTCCCGGTGAAGCATTCACCGGCAGAATCGGTCGTCCCGGTCTTAAGCCCGTCAACATTCAAATCATCCTGGTGGTAAACAAGACCTGGAAGCATCCAGTCCCAGTTGTCCATCTTGGTGGCGTCGTCAGTCCCCGCACGGAAGGTCTTGTGCGGAATACTGGTGGTGTCGAGCACGTCGGGGAAATCAGCCAGCAACTTGGACGCAACGATTGCCATATCCTTGGCACTCATCTTGTTCTCGTCGCTCTTGCTGGTGCCGGCCACGATGTTGTTGCCCAAGTCAGAGTTGTTCAGGCCACAAGCATTGACGATGGTGGCGTCACTGATTCCCCAGCTCTGGAGCTTCTTATTCATCATGTCGATGAACTTGTCCTGGCTTCCGGCAACAATGTTCCCCAGCTCCATGGCTGCGGCGTTGGCGGAGTAAATCAGGGTTGCTTGGTAAAGTTCCTTCACGGAGTATGAACCATCCGCACGCAGAGGAACGTTGGAAAGCTTCTTATCCTGGCTAACCGTGTAGATTTCGTGATCTGGCGTTACCTTGTCAGTCCACTTCACCTTACCGGACTTGATGGCCTCGCGCAGCAGGTACACAGTGACCAGCTTGGTCATGGACGCGATTGGCAAAGATGTGTCCGCGTTCTTTGCGTACAGCACCTTCCCCGTTTTGGCGTCAACACTGATTGCGGCCTTCGCATTGACGTTAAGCGTGCTGGCAACAGAGTCGGTCGCAGCACTTGCATTAACTGCTGGCAGTACCGTTGCCCCAATCGTCATCGTCGCCAGCAAGGCCACGATGTTACGGAAGAACTTCTTCATCACTCTATCCTCTCTATGGGTAGCTATTTGGATGATTATACGCGGTAGCCACCACTAACGAACATTTTTGTGCCACTTCCGGCGCATGCAAAAGTGGGCGCTTTCGTTACAATACACTAACCATTTTACACGGCTGACCCAGCAAAACAATGCCACAAACGCGAATAACACGTTCATATTTGTTAAATAACTATGCTTGGGCCTGCTTGTCCGGTGTCAGCGTCATCCCCGTCTTCAGCGGCAGGTGCATCACAAAGGTGGTCAAGTCCCGGTTGGAATCCGCAAAGATGTAACCGCCGTGGAGCGTGACGATGCTCTGGGCAATTGCCAGCCCGAGCCCCGACCCGCCCGTTTCCTGCGAGCGGCTCTCTTCAACCCGGTAAAAGCGGTCGAAAAGTTGGTTAAGGGACGCACTCGGAATTTGCTGACCGTCATTGGCCACGCGTACCACAACCTCAGAGCCAATCTTCTCCGCGCTAAGGTAGACGTGTTTGGCACCCTTACCATACTTAAGCGCATTGATAATCAGGTTGTTAAACACGCGCCCGAGTTTCTCCGAGTCGGCTTCCATCATGAGCGGTGACGGATTGCACTGCACGTCGAACTCAATACCTTTCTTCTGCGCCTCGAGTTCAAAACTCGCCGCGAGTTGGTCGAGCATCGCCGACATGTCAAACTTGGCCAGGGTCAGCTTGGTTGTCGTACTGCGCACCTTCGTGTACTCGAACAGGTCCTCAACCAGCACCTTCATCTGCTTGGCCTTGAGGTACGCCGTGTGCACGTACTTTTGCATTTCGGCTTCGGTGCGGTACTGGCGGTCTTCAATCAACCCAAGGTAGCCAATGATTGACGTGAGCGGCGTCCGAATGTCATGCGACACGTTCGTAATCAGCTCGTCCTTGCTGGCTTCAATCTTGCGCTCTTCGTCCATCGACTTCACGGCGGAGTCAACTAGTGCGTTAATGCTCGCGACAACCTTTTTCATGTCCGGGCCGACTTCCAGCCGAATCCGGTGGTTCAGGTGACCTTCCGCAATATAGTGCAGCTCGCCGATGATGTGGCGCAACTGCATTTGCCGGTAACGACGAATGAGCCGCCAGTACAAAACGATGACGTCGGCAATGCTCATCAGAATAATGAACAGATTCTGCCAGCTCCACAGGTGACTGCCGCCAAACGTAATTGTCGTCTTGATGGTCCAAATCGCGCTTGCCCACTGCTGATCACTTGCAATCATCTGGTTAATCATCACGATGATGGCAAAGTTCAAAAGCAGCAGCAAAATAACCGTGACTATTCCTTCAACCCACAGCTCGGATTTCTCTTTGGTGGTGAGGTGAATTTTTTCACTGGCCATCTTTATGCCTCAACTTTGTAACCCACACCCCAAACAGTCTGAATTACCTTCTCACCGTCAGTTGCTTCTTCAATCTTGTCGCGCAGGTGGGAAACGTGGACCATGACCGTCTTCGCGGACACGATGGATTCTTGCTGCCAAACGCGTTCGAAGATTTCATCTGCGGAAAAGACGCGGTTCGGGTGGCTCGCAAGCAGGTACAAAATCCCAAACTCAAGCGCGGTCAGGGAAATCTGCTTGCCCGTAATTGTCACAACTTCGTGGCTGTCCTTATTAATCTTCAGCGGGCCAACTTCCAAAACATCGGGCGTGGTGTTCTGCACCGTGTTCTGGCTCCGGCGCAGCAAGCTCTTCACGCGCGCCATCACCTCAAGTGGGTTAAACGGCTTGGTGACGTAATCGTCCGCCCCGGTAATTAGCCCTTGAATCTTGTCCATGTCACCAGTCTTCGCGGAAACAATGATGATTGGAATCTGGCTGTCCTTGCGCACTTCTTTGACAACTTCCATCCCGGACATGTTTGGCATCATGATGTCGAGCACCATGAGGGCGATGTCTGGATTCGTTACCAGTTTCGTAATGGCTTCCTTCCCTGAGTAGGCTGGGATGGGTTCGTAGCCTTCATTAGTAGCGTAAATGCTGAGCAATTCAACGATTTCTTTGTCGTCATCTACAATTAAAATTTTCATTCGATATAACCTCTTCCAATATTGTGGTAGTGGTATTGCTAAACCCAATTCTACCAAAAACAACATCAGATGCGGTAACCATTACCACTTTTATGCAAAAGATAAAGTTTAGTGACCCCACGCTACCCTTTACGCTGTCCGGCAGTGTGAGTGGTTTTGTAGTCGCTGGGTACTGAGTGGTATAGGATCCGCGCCTAGGCGGGGCCGGTGCGCGTTCCGTGCGGCTGGGATTTTCCGTGCGGCCGGTTGAAGCCCCAAAAACCGGGTCTTCAACCTAAAAATTGAGCCCCGCATGCCCGTTCTTCGGGTTACGAACTTGATACGTATTGTTAGGACCTACTGGAAATCTTTTTCTCCTGGCGGGTCTTAATTTTTGCCGGCTATGGTGTGGAGAAGCCCGATGCAAAAACCGCATCGGTCTTCTCTCACCATAGCTTTCACAGGAAAATCCCAGCCGCACTACACGCGCACCGCCCCCGCCCAGTCGCTACAACGTTGTTAAAGTTCTCAGCCATTGACGATGTTCAGATCTAGTGCCATCTTGCCATCTATAGGGATTAACGGTGAATCTGAATCTATATATCCAGCGGAGCGTTGTGGGGTTTGGCCGGAGAGTCCGGGCTGGGTCTCGGGTATGCCGCCCAGCCGTGGCAACAAGAAAACACGATGTGACGACTGCGGTTTTTGCAGTTGGCACATCGTGTTTTCTTGAGGGAAAAATTTAGATTTGTGTGAGGAGCACTGTGGATTTTGGGTACGAGTTAGAACATGCGATTACATGCCAAGCATCGTACGAGTTAGGTTCAGGCTGCGACGATGCAAAGCTAAATTTTTAGTCTGGAGACGGCGTACTTCCGGCTCCAGACGACCGCCACAGCGACCACGGCGAAGCACACCCGAGGCCCAGCCCGGACCCGGAGGCCAAACCCCACAACGCGGAGCGACGCCACTGGTCTACCTCTGCAATCACGCTGATGCTGCCGGACAACGTCAGTGCATCGCTACTTCACAAGCAAGAATTCCAGTTCCTTGCGCATTTCTGCCTTCGTTGTCGCGGTCATTTCACGTTGGTTGGAGATGAGCAGCGCCTCGTAAAGGTGGCGTTGCAGGATATCCATGACTAGGTTCGTCAGTACCGGAATATCCTTATCCGTCCGCTGAATCATCGCCGCAAGTGGTAACATTGCGTCGTGAATTTCCTGCTGAATGGCGACAAGAATTGTCTTCATCCAGCTGGATTCCTCATCTGAAAGCAGCATCCGTTCGCGCACCGTAATCATGAAGGACTGATAATTATCTTCCCGCGTGAACAGCTCCCACACCTTGGTGAATAAGTGCATGATGCGGTCGACCAGGTCATCGACATTATCGACACCAGAGAAGTCGAAGGTGATTTCACTCACGCGACTTTCAAGACCCTGCTGGACGATTGTATCCAGAATTTCCTGTTTACCGTGGGGGAAGTAATAGTACAGCAACCCATCAGCAATGCCTAAAGTCTTATTCAGTTCGCGAGTAGTTGTTCCTTCGAACCCCTTCTCGGCAAACAAATCGCGGGCAACGTCCAATATCTTGGCGCGTTGATCGTCACTTTTAGTCATTTTGTCCTCACTTGCCTATTGTTTGGTGGTCCAAATGGTTAGCACCACCACATATTTTGTCCTTTTGCAAAAATTGACCACAGCTTAAGCTGCAGCCAATTGCTATTTTCTACCCCTATTACATAATGCCAATCGTTTGCAGAATAAGGTAGACATTCAGTAGAACCAATACCACCGTGGCGATCCACGCGCAGATCTTAATCCACATCTTGTTGGCAAATTCACCCATGAGCTTCTTGCTGCTTGCAAAAATCACCAGTGGTACGACCGCGAACGGCAAGGCGATACTCAGGAAAACCTGCGAGAAGGTCAGTAAGTTTTCAATTTTGGCTTCGTTACCGTGATAAATGAAGGCGAAAATCAAAACTGGCGTAACGGACAGCAACCGCGTAACCAGACGCTGAACCCACATTGGGGCCTTAATCCGGACGAACCCTTCCATTACGATTTGCCCGGCAAGCGTCCCGGTAATCGTGGAGCTTTGCCCGGAAGACAGCAGCGCAACGGCAAACAGCATACTGAGGACTGGACTCGCAATTGCCCCCACGATTTGCGGATTGTTCAGCGAGTTGAACAGTTCGGTGAAACGACCCAAAGAGCTGTTGGTCCCGTAAAACAGCGCCGCCCCCAGAATAAGGAGCATGCTGTTAACGATGAACGCAAGGAACAACTGCATGTTGGAATCGATTGTCGCAAAGCGCACCGCCTGCTTCAATTCAGCACGGTTCTTACGGTCAACCTTCCGCGTCTGCGAAATGGAGGAACCCAGGTACAGGTCATGCGGCATAACGGTCGCACCGACAATCCCCAGGGTCAAGTACAGCATCCCGTGGTTGGTAATGATTTCGCTGGAAGGAATGTAACCAGTGATAATTCCGCCGATGCTTGGTTCAGCAAGTAAGACTTCGTAGCCGAAAACAACAACAATGACGGCAACAAGCGTGGCAACAATTGCTTCAATCTTGCGGAACCCAAGCTTCATCAGTAGCAGGAGGAGCAGAACGTCCAGTGCCGTAATGCAGATACCCACAATCAGTGGAATACCAAACAACAGCTGGATGGCAATCCCGGACCCAATGATTTCGGCGATATCCGTCGCCATAATCGCGAGTTCGGCGATTACCCACAGAATGAAACCGCCTGTCTTGCTGGTGTGCTCACGCGTTAACTGCGCCAAGTCCTTACCCGTCACAATGCCCAGCTTCGACGCCATAGCTTGGAGCATCATGGCAATCAAACTGGAGATCAGCACAACGGCTAAGAGCTTGTACTTGTACTGCGCACCACCGGCAATCGACGTGATCCAGTTACCCGGATCCATGTACCCGACGGCAATGAGAACCCCGGGGCCCATGAATGCCTTAAAGGTCTTCCAAAAGCCCGCGTTCTTTGGCACCTCAATTGTGCCGTTAACTTCATCTAGGCTTCTGCCCACTGCTTCGTCAGTGTGTACATCATTTGCTTTCATGATAATACCTCTTTCCTATTGGCTTAGAAATTCGGTGATCAATGAGGCGCGCACCCGAGTTCGAACCGTCGCGCTTGTCCAGCGTGGCAACTCCGGATTACTTCAACCGTGTCGGCTTCCAAATCAATCAGCTAATTCACTTTTTTAGTTGAGCGCCCGCTCAACTTATCCCATAATTAATATACGCGCTTTTTTCTGAAAAGCAACCCTTTTTGAGCGTCCGTTCAAAATGTTTTTTGGGACACCAAACTAATTGACGACAAAAGCCGAGTGCTGGCGGAAAATCACGGTTACTGGCACTCGACTTTCATGATAATTTAGTTGCGATTTATCGCTAATCTGTCATTTTATCGGCGCACTACCTCACGCCGCTTACATCAAAACCACGCAAAAGTGTTCGGATATTCAGGCATCCTGACTGTTGGGCAAGTGCGTGAGTGTTGGGGCAAGCTCACCATCCTGCAGCTTGGTCAGACACTGCGCGTTGTCTTTGGTATTCACCATGATTTTGTATTGCTCACTGCTCGTACCAAACTGAACGTTCATCCCCTCCATTTCGGGATTAACGTTAAAGTCGCGCACCTGACTCAGCGGAATGTGCACCGCCCGCTCGGCCGCGCGCTGCGGATTGATCATCAGGCCGTCGTACGTGAAAATCAGCTCTGAATCCGTGAACGCAAGCAGACAAACCGGATCACGCCACAGCAAATCACCCTTGTGCTGATTTGCGAGCACGGGCGCGGCACTGGCCAGATTCTGCGTGGCGTAGTTCAGGTCACGGTGACCAATTAGGTAATCAGTCGCAACAGCGACACCGCACAACTTAAAAAACTGAGCAATCTTTGCTTTTGAACCCGTAAAACTCATATTGACTCCCTCTTCACTAGCCGAATAAACCGCTATCAACGCTTTAACAGCAGTATACCACGATGCCCCCGCTTCTTGCTTAACCGCTTGGGGTCTGGCGCAAACTAGGCGCCCGCCCAATGAAAAAAGCCCTCCGCGCACACTGCGCGGAAGGCTTTCTCGTTACTTAGATTATTCAACACTGTAGTTAGGTGCTTCTTTGGTAATCTGGACATCGTGTGGGTGGCTTTCGCGCAGGCCCGCACCAGAAATCTGCATGAACTGTGCGTCGTTCGCGAGCGTGGTCAGGTCAGGTGCACCGACGTAACCCATGCCGGCACGGAGACCACCGACCATTTGGAAAATCACGTCGCCGGCAGCGCCCTTGTAAGCAACGCGTCCTTCGATTCCTTCTGGGACAAGCTTGTTCGCTTCGTTGACACCAGACTGGAAGTAACGGTCGGAAGAACCATGTGCCTGTTCCATTGCCCCAAGTGAACCCATGCCGCGGTAAGTCTTGTAACGCCGACCATGGAAGAGTTCCATCTGGCCAGGAGCTTCATCGGTACCGGCGAGCATTGAGCCGAGCATTACGGCGTTCCCGCCGGCAGCAAGGGCCTTAACGATGTCACCAGAGTACTTGATGCCCCCGTCAGCAATGATGGTCTTGCCAAGTTCGCGCGCAACGCTGGCAGCATCGTAAACCGCGGTCAGTTGTGGCACACCAACACCGGCAACAATGCGGGTTGTGCAAATGGAGCCAGGGCCAATCCCGACCTTAACGATGTCAACGCCGGCTTCGTACAAAGCCCGTGCGCCTTCTGCAGTCGCAACGTTGCCGGCAATCAGGGTTGCCTGCGGGAAGTGCGCCCGAATCTCGGCAATCTTGCGCAGTACCCCAGCGGAGTGGCCGTGCGCCGTGTCGATGACAATGGCGTCAGCACCCGCATCGAGCAACCCAGCGGCACGTTCAAACGTATCGCTTGTTACCCCAACAGCGGCGGCAACAAGCAGGCGACCCTTGCTGTCCTTTGCAGACTGTGGGTACTTAGTTACTTGTTCAAGGTCCTTGATCGTGATCAAACCGGAAAGCCGACCTTCGTCATCAACGAGTGGCAGCTTTTCAATCTTGTGTGCCTGGAAAATCTTACCGGCCTCTTCAAGGGTGGTGCCCAGTGGTGCGGAGACCACTTCGTCCGTCATGGCGCTGGCAATATCAACCGACATGTCCCCGACGTAGCGGAGGTCCCGGTTGGTAATGATACCAACAAGGCGCTTGTCGTCTGGTCCGGCAACAATTGGGACACCAGAAATGTGCTCTGCATCCATGAGGTCCGCGGCTTCCTTAACGGTCCGGTCAGCGGTCAGGTAAACTGGGTCGCCAATGACCCCGTTCACTGCGCGTTTAACCTTGGCCACTTCTTCGACCTGCGCATCGATGGACATGTTCTTGTGGATAACACCCATCCCACCTTGCCGCGCCATGGCGATGGCCATTTTGCTTTCGGTGACTGTGTCCATCCCGGCACTAATAATTGGGACGTTCAATTTGATGTTCGGTGCAAGCTGAGTGGACAAATCCACCTCATTCGGTAACACATGACTCTCTGCTGGTATCAGCAAAACATCATCAAAAGTAAAACCGCGGCGTGCAAACTTGGTCTCCCAATTACTCACGATCAATCCTTCTTTCATAGTTATTGAATGGGCACCGACACAATTATCGGAGCCCATTCTTATTTTGTTGTTTGCAAGTCTAACACTGCACCGGCAATGCCACAAGGCTTCAAAACCGAACGTTGCAAAAAATAATCTGCATCCCGCTGATTTTTAATTTTTCGAAGTCAAACGCACGGTCAAATTAACCCCACGAAATTTCATTTAACTTTTTAATCAAATAACACGGCAGCTCATTTCAAAACTAAATTAAATAATTTGACTCGCGAGTCATTGACTGAACAGTCAACAGGGTGCTACACTCATCGTGCCAAGATAAATCGCGCATGCACTGGCCTTTTACCCCGGCTGATTGGAACACTGGACTGTAGGCAGTGATTATCACCAATCTAACAATTAACCAATATAATTCGAACTTAACGTACCCAGCCATCAATCACGTTTGAATGGTGCACCATGGGTAATGATACGGAGGATAAACATGGCAGTAGTGTCAATTAATCACTTGAAGAAGCACTTCGGTAAGTTTCAGGCGCTGAAAGATGTCACCTTCAGCGTCAACGCGGGCGAGGTTTTCGGCTTCATCGGGCCCAATGGTGCGGGTAAATCCACAACCATCCGCACGTTACTCGGCATCATCAGGGCCACCGGTGGCAGTGCCGAGATTTTCGGTCAGGATGTGTGGCAGGACGCGGTTAACATTCATAAGCGCCTCGCATACGTGCCAGGCGACGTGTACCTGTGGCCCAACCTGTCCGGCGGTGAGGCCATCGACCTGTTTCTCAAGTTGAACGACCAGAAACACAACGAAAAAACCGATGAACTGATTAAGGAATTCGACTTAGACGTGACGAAAAAGTGCCGCACTTACTCTAAGGGGAATCGGCAAAAGGTTGCCCTCATCGCCGCATTTGCGACAGATGCCGATTTATACATTTTCGACGAGCCCACCAGTGGTCTGGATCCATTAATGGAAGAAATATTCCAAAAAAACGTGCTGCAGTTAAAGGCGAAGGGTAAGTCTGTGCTCCTTTCGAGCCACATTTTAAGTGAAGTGGAGCGCATGTGTGACCGCATCGGTATTATTCGCGGGGGCAAAATCATCGAAACTGGGACACTTGATGAAATGCGCCAGCTCTCGCGGACAAGCGTGACCGTTACCACGCGGACACCCGCTGACGCCTTGGCAAAGCTCGGCGCCGTCCACAACTTCACCCCAGTTGCCGGCACGACAACCAAATATAGTTTTGCCGTAGATTCAGAATCTCTGGGCAACGTGATTACCGAACTGACCAAATTTGGCATTGTCACCCTGCAGAGCACCCCACCAACGTTGGAAGATCTCTTCATGCGTTACTACAACCAAGAGGAGGGTGACCAGATTGAACGCTAAGTTTGGCAAAAGCGGTTTTCTCACCCGCTTCTACTTGGGCCGGGATTGGCGGCAAATCCTATTTTGGATTATCGGCCTGGCCGGACTTATGGCCAGTGCGGCGGCCAAATTCGACGGCCTATACGGAACCGAAAAGGCCATGGCGTCTATTTCCGCCACGCTGAAGACACCCGCCATGGTTTCTCTGTTTGGCCCGTTCTCCTCTGCCGGGGAATTAAACCCCGCCATTATTTACGCGGCCGAGATGATGGTTTTTATGGGCCTATTTACCGCCATGATGAACATCTACTTTGCGGTGCGCAACACACGCGCCGAAGAGGATTCCGGAATTGCCGAGCTCATCTCTGCCCACGCAATTGGCAAGCAGAGCCAGCTGCTCGCCGCTACCCTCGAACTGATTGTGATTAACCTACTTGCCGGTATTATCGAGGCATTAGGTCTGCAAACGGCCGGCATGACCGGCTCAAGTCTTGAAGGTAACTGGCTGTTTGGCTTGGGGCTTGCCGCATTTGGGATTATGTTTGGCGCATTTAGCCTGCTAGTCGCGCAGCTGGTTTCCAGCGCCCGCTCGGCAACGATGGGTAGTTACCTAGTACTCGGAATTCTCTACGTGGCCCGCATGGGAACTGATGTCCAAAACCCCGACTACACCTGGTTCACAATTTTCGGTTGGATTGAAAAACTCAGCATTTACGTCGACAATAACTGGCTTCCACTAGGACTCATGCTAATTGCCGCGGTCCTCACTGGCAGCGTTTCGTTTGCCATTAGCAACAAACGTGACGTTGGTGCCGGCGTGCTGCCACAACGCAATGGCCGGCAGTCCGCTTCAGTGTTTTTGGCCGGTCCCTTTAGTCTGGTGGCCCGGCTCGAGCGAACCAGCATTATCGTCTGGCTAATCAGCTTGCCGCTACTAGGTGCAAGTTACGGCTCAATCTTTGGCACTGTCGGTGATATTTTGAAAACAAACCCCACCATGGCCAAGCTAATCGGTAGTGCCGCTGCCGCCAAAGCCGGTCAGGGCATCGTCCTTTCCTTTGCCGCCACCTTATGCATTGTCTTCGCCCTCGTAGCCACTATTCCCGCCCTAATTACCGTCCTTAAGATTAACGGGGATGAGAAAAAGGGCTACCTCGAGCAGGTTCACGCCCGCGGCATTTCCCGCCTGCGCGTCTTTGCTAGCTACACCGGCATTAGCCTAATAACCGGCACAATCGGCCTTCTTCTGGGCATTATTGGCATGGCAGTCGCCGGTAACAGCACAATGAGCCACCCAATTGACCTGCCCCGTTATCTGCGCGCGTTCGTCGGCTACTGGCCAGCACTGATTGTCGCTGTCGGCATCACCCTGATGCTCGTTGCCTTTCTCCCCCGCCTGCAGCAGCTGGCGTGGATTATTCCCATCTACGGCATGTTTTCCCTTTATCTTGGCCCACTCATTGATTTGCCCGACTGGACGAAGAACATCTCCCCGTACGGGTGGGTTAATAACGTCCCCGTTAAGGCAATCGACTGGGGCACCGCTGGCTGGATGACGGCGCTCGGTGCCGCGTTAATCGTCATTGCTTACCTCGGGTATCGGCACCGGGATTTGACCATTAATTAGGGTACTGGTTGCGCCGAGTATTAGCCTTGCCGCCAAATTTTGTTATACTGGTTCTTGATAATAAAGCCGACTGCCGGTAATAATCGGCCGTTAGTTTTGACCCTGAAAGAAGGATTTTCCATGCACACATCTGCACCCCGTGATCCAGAAAAAGAGGCCCGCATCTTTGCGAGTGCCACCCACATTTTCGCCAAAAATGGTTATCAAAACGCCAAGACTGATGAAATTGCGGCGGACGCGGACGTGTCAAAGGGCCTTCTTTTCCATTATTTTGGTAGCAAAGCTAATTTGTACATCGAAACGATTCGACGGACATACGCAAAGCTAACCGGGGATGCAGATCATTCTGTTTGGCAGGACGCACCGGACCTCAACACGATGGTCTCACGCGCGCTCCGGTATAAAATTCAAATGCAGTTAGACTACCCAGATGAATTCAACCTAGCACTAGTGGCCTATTCAAACAACGCAACCCTGCCCGCCAAAATGCAGCAACAGCTTGCTGACATCTGGAATTCTGAGCTTCAAAATGAGGTCCCAGCACTGATTTCGCCCGTCCTGAAGCGAATGCACTTACGGCCTGGCATCAGCGTTAACGACGTCATCAAACTAGTTACTGCAATTTCCATGCTCATCGGCGAACAGGCGAAGGTCATGGTACAAAACAACCCCAACATCAAAATTGCCGAGTTTGATTCTGTGGTTAACGAAGCTATCAAGTACATGGATATTCTCGAACACGGCTTTTTGGCCGAATAAACCATCGCTGGCTGGGTGCTGCTTCTGGGGTGTGACCTGCGACCTGCACGCGGACGATTACTGCAGACTGCGGCCCCCGCCACCATTACATTCTGCACCACAAAAAAATCACGCTGCTGGGCAGCGTGATTTTTTGATTGCTTAACTTTGGATGCTACTTTTGGGGAGCATCTGCTGCTTGGAACATGTTCCGCAGGTTGAATTTCTTCTTCATCCAGTAGTGGATTCCGTAAGCAACGACCGCGGTGATGAACTGTGCGTACCAAGGCATGTTTGCGGTGATTGGTGTGTTGATTCTTGTCAGCCACGTGGTGAACATCGAAGCCAAAACGATAAACGCAAAGGTCCCAAGAAGAAGCAGGAACCCATTTGGCCGCTGCTTCTTGTCCATGTCGGCCCACCGCTGGTAGTACGTGAAGAACAACGCGGCAAAGAACGCCATGAGCGCCAGCGACAGCAGTCCGCCGGCACCACCGGAGTTCTTGGTCCGGGGAATCAGCGCCAAAACGCCATAGATGATGGAAAAGATTGCCAAAAATGAAAAGGCCAAGTCGGTGGTTTCAATCCAAAATGGTTGTTGCTTACCTTTAGACTTTGGTGCATTAATCAAACGGGTAGCGAGAACACTTGGCGAGCCGTAAACGGTGTTTGCGGGTTTGCCAGCGGCCTGATCCTTCAAAATTGCAGGAATCAGTTCCTTGAGCATTTCTGTTTCGCGTGCATCGCTCACGCCATTTTCCTTCAAGAACTTACGGAGACGGTAAACGTAATCCGCGTTCTTATTGCTGAGTTTGGGCAGCTCTTCGTCGAGATTAACCTCGACTACCGGCTGCTGATCTTCGCCTTTTTTCGCCATGTGTTTCCTCCTGGTACGATTTTTAATCTTGCCGCGCTTTTGCAAGTATTTTGCCAGTAGCGTCAGCTATAAATTGTCTATCGATTATTTAATTGAGTATGTGTTGCTAAAAAATATTAAACGTTGAACCGGAATTCGATGATGTCGCCATCTTGAACTTCGTATTCCTTACCTTCAGAGCGCAGGCGGCCCGCTTCACGAACTGCGGCCATGCTCCCGTACTTATCGAGGTCGGCAAAGGAAACAGTTTCGGCCCGGATAAACCCACGCTCAAAGTCAGAGTGAATAATCCCAGCAACCTGAGGCGCCTTCATCCCCTGACGGAAAGTCCAAGCACGGGTTTCCTTACCGCCGGCCGTGAAGAACGTTGCCAGTCCGAGCAGGTGGTAGCTTGCCCGGATGAGCTTGTCCAGCCCGGATTCGTCAACGCCCTCAGCTTCAAGGAAGTCGGCCTTGTCGGAATCGTCTAGTTCACTGATTTCCTCCTCAGCTTCGGCGCAAAGGGCAATGACTTCAGCATTTTCCTTCGCGGCCTCTTCCTTAATCTGCTGAACGTAATTGCAGTCGTCGGGGTTCGCCATGTATTCTTCAGCGATGTTAGCAACGTACAGCACTGGCTTGCTCGTCAGCAGGAACAAGCCCTTAACGACCTTCAGTTCATCCTTATCAAAGTCGATTGACCGAACTGGGTTACCTTCTTCAAGAACCGGCTTGATCTTCTTCAGTACTTCGAATTCAAACTTAGCTTCCTTGTCACCGGAACGGGCAACCTTTTCAACACGGTCATAACGCTTCGTGATGGAATCAAGGTCGGCAATCGCCAGTTCCATGTTGATGGTGGCCATGTCGTCGAGCGGGTCAATTTTACCCGAAACGTGGGTGATATTGTCGTCGTCGAACGCCCGAACAACGTGCACGATTGCGTCCACCTGCCGAATATTTTCGAGGAACTTGTTCCCGAGACCTTCACCCTTGCTGGCACCCTTAACGATCCCGGCAATGTCGGTGAATTCGAACGTCGTGTGGATAATCTTCTTGGCGGGCACAATTTCATCAATCCGTGCAAGCCGTGAATCTGGCACCTCGACCATGCCGACGTTTGGGTCGATGGTTGCAAATGGGTAGTTCGCCATTTCTGCCCCGGCCTTGGTAATTGCGTTGAATAGGGTGGACTTACCAACGTTTGGCAGCCCAACAATCCCTGCTGTAAGAGACATGAGTTAAATGTTCCTTTCTTATTCTGGTGGCCCAATCACTGCCGCCAAGCTTAATTACACTGATATATTCATGAACGGGTGGCAGACGTGCCCATCCGCTGCTTGATTACTCGGCTGCTTTTTCCAGCACCTTTTTCATGCGCTTTTCAAAATCGTGACGGGACATCATGACGATGTGTTTGCACCCGCAACAACTAATCTTGATGTCGGCACCCATGCGAATGATTTCCCAACGGTTTTCGCCACATGCGTGTGGCTTCTTCATCATGACGATGTCGTGTAATTCGTACATTTTTATGATCCTCCGTCACACAAGTAAATATTATACCGCTTTTACTGCGTTCGTTTAACCAAAAGTGCGGCCACTGCCATCCGTGCATCAAATCTGGGCAAGCAGCTTGACGCCACTTTTCAAGCGACCCATGCAGTTCACGCTAATCGATGTTAACGTCAAGGATTGCGAGAATTCGGTTCAAATCTTCAGTGTTTTCAAAATCGATTTCAATGTGTCCCGTGCCCTTTTGACTCTGCGCAATGTTCACACGCGTTCCGAAACGGTCAACGAGTCGGTTTTCACTTGCCCGCAAGTATGGTGACTTGGGCTTATCCTGCACCGTTGGCCGCTTAACACCCGCATTGGCCTGGGCAATCAGTTTTTCGAGCTGCCGGACGGTGAGCCCTTCATCAACGACGCGCTTGGCCATCGGGATGAGCCGGCTCTTGTTCTTAAGCGACAGCAACGTCCGCGCCTGGCCCATCGATAGCTTGCCGTTTGTCAGCATCTTCTTGACTTCATCGGGCAAGGAAAGCAGCCGCAGATAGTTGGCGATGTACGGACGGCTCTTGCCCAGACGCTGCGAAACCTCGGCCTGAGTCAGGTTGAGCTTCTTAATCAGCATGTCGTATGCCTGCGCTTCTTCGATTGGCGTCAGGTTTTCCCGTTGCAGATTTTCGAGTACCGCAACTTCCATCATGGATGCTTCATCAAAGTCGCGCACGATGGCTGGCACCGTCGTTTTACCAGCGAGCTTCGACGCCCGGAAGCGCCGCTCACCAGCGATGATTTCGTAGCCATTCACGCTCTTGCGCACGATGATTGGCTGAAAGACGCCAGTGGTCCGAATTGATTCGGCCAGGTCCTTCAGTGCGTCTTCATCGAATTCCTGACGCGGCTGGTACGGATTGGGCCGGATGTCTTCCAGCGCCAGTTCAGTCACCACGTCCTGAGTTGTGTCGGGGTTGTTAAAATCAGTAAAAATCGCATCGAGCCCGCGCCCGAGACCTTTTCCCTTCTTATTCACCATGAGCAGCGAGTACCTCCTTAGCCAAATCTTCGTAAACTTGTGCCGCTCGGGACTTCGGATCGAAATCCACAATTGGCTGTCCATACGATGGCGCCTCCGCTAACCGTGTCAGGCGCGGAATTACTGTATTGTAAACCCGTTCGCCAAAGTGGGACCGCACTTCTTCAATGACCTGTGCACCTAGGTTCGTCCGGGCATCAAACATTGTGAGCAGTACACCCTCAATTGCCAAGTTCGGGTTGAAATGCTTTTGCACCAGCTTCACGGTGTTGAGCAACTGACCCAACCCTTCCAGAGCGTAAAATTCGCTCTGCACCGGAATCAAAATGGAGTCACTGGCCGTGAACGCGTTGATTGACAGCTGACCCAATGATGGCGGGCAATCAATCAGCACGTAATCATAGTTGCCAAGCACCGGCGCAAGGCCGAGCTTGAGCCGCATCTCGCGGGCAATTTGCGCAGTCAGTTCAATTTCCGCGCCGGCCAACTGAATGGTGGCCGGCACAATGTCCACACCGGCGTGGTCGGTATGTAAAATAGCAGTATCAATTGGTTCTTCATTGACGAGTACATCGTAAATGTCTTTTTGCACGCGGGGTTTTTCAATCCCCACGCCACTAGTCGCATTCCCCTGCGCATCCGCGTCAACAATCAACACGCGCTTGCCGGCATTTGCCAAACACGCAGACAGGTTAACGGTGGTAGTCGTCTTACCGACACCACCTTTTTGGTTCGCAATTGCGATTACGTGAGCCATGGTTGGAACCTCCTATTCACAGAGCGGAGCGGGCCGCTTAGAAGTTGAGGAATATCGGCACATTATGAATGATGGGTGGGTTTTCCCATCGTTCATAATGTGTGGATATCCGCAGACTTCTGGCCCGCGGAGCTCGACTATATCACAGAGCGGAGCCACCCGGTTTGCTTTTGAGCATTACCGTGAGTCTGAACTTGTCGAGCGTTTTTTGCTCGGCGAGTTCAGGCTCGTGGTAACCGCAAACTTCAGGGTGGCGGAGCTCGACTATCACAGAGCGGAGCGGGCCGCTTAGAAGTTGAGGACTCTTCGATGTCCATTGCACTAACACCGATAAATCGGTGAGTGCAATTGGCTATCGGCAAATTATGAATGATGGGTGGTTTTCCCATCGTTCATAATTCGTGGATAGCCGCAAACTTCAGGGTGGCGCAGCTCTCCTATTTCTTCGGAATTTCTATAATAATACGCACGACATCCTCGTCGTCTTCTTCGCGTTCCTTGACCTTCATTCCGGATTCCTTCACCAGCTTCAGCGATTGCTTAATCGTGTTCAGGGCAATCCGGGTATCATGCGTCATGGCGCGCCGCTTTTGTACTTTCTTCTTTGGCTTTGGTGCTGGCTTAACTGCAGGCTCAGCTTCCTGTTTTGGCAGTTCTTGCTCAGGCTCTGGTTCAATCAACGATTCCGGATTGATGATGCCCTGGACTAGCCGGGCGGTGTCCTTCACTGTGAGTCCGTCCGTTGCAATCCGTTCCAAGACAGCGGCCTGCTCGCTTTCGTCGGTTAGCTTCAGCAATTCCCGGCCGTGCCGCTCACTGATGACGCCATTCATGATGGCCGTTTGCACCGGCAAGCTCAACTTGAGCAGACGTAACTTGTTGGCCACAAACGACTGACTCTTACCGATGCGGCGGGCCAAATTCTCCTGCGTCATCGCGTTGCTTTTCATCAGGTCGGCGTACGCACGGGCCTCTTCAACGGGCGACAGCTCTGCTCGCTGCAGGTTTTCAACGATGGCCATCGCCGCGGATTCGTCGTCAGCCATCGCGGTCACAATCGCCGGAATTTTGTCCCAGTGCAACTGACTCGTCACCGCGCGGAACCGCCGCTCCCCAGCGATGATTTCGTAATGATCCCGCTCGTACTCCCGCACAATAATTGGCTGAAGCAGGCCGTGATCCTTAATGGTTGCCGCCAGTTCCTTGATTGCGTCTTCCTGGAACACCTTGCGCGGCTGGAACCTATTGGGCACAATCGCGCTAACCGGTAATTCCGTGACCGTCTTCTCGTCCTTTTTCTTGTGACCAAACAAATTAAGCGCCATGGTTATTAACCCCCAATTGGTTGCTTCGCCGGCGTGCCCGGTTTGCGCGGGTACTTCTTCGGCGTTTGTTTATCCTTATCAATTACTAACAGGTGACGGGTGTCGTCAATTAGTGGCAGGTGAATCGTAATATCTTGCTGCAGCTTACCACCCAAAGTGTTCAGGGCCGCTTTTGCATCCGCGACTTCAGTTGGTGCGTGGGCGGCCTTCAGTGCGATGAACTGGCCACCGACCCGAACAAGTGGCAGGCACAGCTCCGCCAGCACCGGCAATGCCGCCACGGCGCGCGCGGTGACAATGTCAAAACTCTCGCGTGCTGGTGATTTCTTGCCCGCAAACGTTTCGGCGCGGTCGTGCACCAGCGTCACGCCGGTCATGCCCAGCTTGGTTGTGAGTCGGTCTAGGAAATCAATCCGTTTTTGCAGCGAATCGACGATGGTGACCTCGAGCTTAGGGTTGATTATCTTCATTGGTAGCGACGGGAAACCAGCGCCCGCCCCCACATCGCACAAACGGGCGGAGGCAGTCCGCAACTCCTTGATTGCAAGCAGCGGCGTCACGGAGTCGTAAAAATGCTTGAGGTAAACTTCACCTTCAGCCGTAATCGCGGTCAAATTCATCTTCTGGTTTTCACTGACTAAGTATGTAAAATACGTGGCAAATTGTTCCTGCTGCTGCCCGCTAAGTTCGATTCCCTGAGCAGCCAGCGCGGCGGTAAATTCTTCGGGCGTCATTGCAATCTCCGTTTCTGCGTTCCACACCAATAACCTCGCTTCCGCTAAACCAAAAAGCGCAAGACAGGCTGATATATCAACCTGTTCGGCCAATCTAACGCGGGCGTTTGCCGGTGCATTTTGTGGAACATGACTAGTTTCACGTTACTCTTTAGTTTAGCCCAGCAGCCCGACTGAAGCAACTGCAACCTCGAGCTTCGGGCCGCGATAAATCGACTCAATCCACAAAGTTAACCCGGCGCATCGTTTCATGTGAAACCAAAAAGTGATACTACCATTCGCATAAATTGCTCAATCAAACTTTGCCTACCAAATATCATAATTTTCCCCACAGCGGGTATGAATTTTTTTAAGGCAGATTTTATAATCAAGTTAGCCACTCGTGACCAAGTTCTTCTGAAATAAAAAACATCAAATCAAACTCGTGTTATCATTGAAGTTCCTACACAAACAATGAAAGAAGAGTCCGATTTGATGCAACTCCAGATTAACACACCTCACATTAAGGGTCACCACCTAACTGATCATGAACGCGATTTAATCCAACAAGGACACGATGCAGGGTTATCTAACCGTGAAATTGCTCGTCAGCTGGGTGTGGCGCCCCAGACCATCCACAATGAGATTATTCGTGGCACTGTCAAACAGAAGCACAAAAAGAATGGTAAGGATGTGTATTTACATCGCTACTCCCATGACCATGCGCAGATGAAGTACGACCAAGCACGTTTCAAGTGCCATCGGCCTTCCAAGATTAACCAATCCATGGCTTTCATTGACTACCTGTACACGCAGTTCTTCAATCATAAATGGTCAATTGACGCTGTCGTCGGCTATTCAAAGGTGCACCAGCTGTTCACACCTGAGGAGATGGTCTGCACTACCACTTTGTATAACTATGTCGATCAAGGCTTGTTGATGATTAAGAATATTGATCTGCTGGAAAAGCTTAGTCGTCGCTTCCACAAGCACACGATTACCAAGTTCAACCGTATTCTTGGTCGTGGTATCGACGAACGACCGGCATCGGCCGAAGACCGAAAAGAGTTTGGTCACTTTGAATTAGACACGGTTCAAGGTAAACGTGACGGTAAGGAAAGTGTGATTCTGACGCTGGTGGAACGCAAGACCCGCATGCTAATCACTGCACTTCTAGATGGCAAGGATGCTGATTCAGTCTGTTATGCACTGCGCAATATTCTGGAACAATACGGTCCAGCAATTAAGACAGTGACGGCGGATAATGGTTCTGAGTTCGCTGACTTACTCCAGTTGGGCATTGATGCCTACTACGCACACCCTTATTCAGCCTCGGAACGTGGCTCGAACGAACGTCACAACCGAATGCTGCGCGCAACATTCCCCAAAGGTCAGTCACTCGACACGGCCACACGTAAACAGTTGTCCCGGGCGCAAGATGAGATTAATCATTTACCACGACGGGCACAAGGATACGCTACTCCTGCAGAGCTGTTCGCCAAGGAGACTGCGGCGGTGTGTGGGTAGGTTGACGGTGGGACCCCATTGAGGTGGCTAGACGCCTGGGAACGGCCGGCAAGCCAGCCGCTCCTGACCAGGCTACCACCACAATGCCCACCATCAACCTACCCACGGTTACACAGATTTTTAGAATAACGCATTGATTTAGATGTTATTTTCAGAAGTGGCTAACTTGTACTTGAAATTTACCTGAATTTTTTTAAACTTAATTTGTAGAAAAGTTGCGTACAGAAAGGAATGGTGAAATGGAAAATAATACTTGCTTGCAGGAACCGCAAAATAGCGGATACCGACATAAACAATTTCACCGCCGAGCACGCACAATTATTGGTTGCGCTTAGCATCTTTGGGGAGAGACGCTGCAACCGAAAATCGGTGAAGTTGTCAAAACAGATTTGCAGTGCGGAAAGATGCGGCGGGTAAGCAACTGCACGGTGCATTTTTGCCAACGGTTCTCCTCACAGTCATCTTCTCCGCACCAGCCATCTGCCGGAGTGTAGTTTAGGCAACGCTTAAAAGCCACCAAAATAATATGGATAAGACAAGCGGCGAATCCTTGGGGAAGGGTTCGCCGCTTGTTCGTTTATTTTTGAAAAAAGCTGGTTAAAATCAGTGCCAGCATACAGCCCAGTAACGCACCGATAATCCCAACTGCAAACACATTCGGCACTTCCTGGCGCAAGAGCCAAACTAATGCGCCGCCCAGAACAATTGCACCGGCAACAAGAAGGCCACGCACCCACCACTTGTGCATCATAGCCGTTCGAGCACCGTGTACTTGGACTTACCCGCATCGTCTGGCTTAGCCGCGCCGTCTTGCTCGTAGAAAACCGCAAACTTGCCGTCAGCATTGCGGGCAACAACGAGGCCGCCCTTCGTTTCGTGGTTTACCTTGAAAATCTGGCCACTGCGCCGTGCAGCAGAAAAATCAAAGTCAGATGCAATTGCGTCGCCCTGGTTAAAGAAGATTGATTCACTCATAGTTGTCCCGCCTTTCTCGTCTAACTTCTAACTACCTTCATTATACCAGCCCAGAGAATGCAAATGGCGGAACTAGGTAAATATATCACCTGGTTCCGCCACCTCTAAAACGTCGATGTTGAGTTACTGTTAATATCCGTCGTGTTGTTGTCCGGATTATTGTGCGTATCCACATTGCCAAGCCAATTCTGAATCTTGTTCGCGTTGATCAGCGGCATGTGCGCCGTAATGAATTGTGCGGTCGTGGAGCTTTCATACTGCTGCTCCACCCACGCGCTTTGCGTCATCAGCAAGATTGTCAGTGTGATAAAGATCAGCACGTAATTAAGCGCGCCAGCCACGAGCGCCCCCCCGATACCGTTGACCTGCTTGATGCCAGGAATCCAGGTGACGGTGCGAGACAGCGCCGCGAGCATGTTGAAGAAAATGTGGCCCACAATCACGATGAGGAAAAACGCGAGAATGCGGGTGCCCAATCCGGGGTCAGTCGAACTGCCGATGGTTTCCGCCAGCGGCTTGTACCAGATGAACGCCGCAATCCAGAGCACAATGCTCGATGCAAGCGTGATGAACGTCGATACAAGCCCGCGTTTCCATCCGTTAACGATTGACGCAATCAGCCAAATCCCAATGATGATGGTGAAAATCAACTCGACACTTCCTATCGCGCCGCCCGCATTCACGCGGACGTTTTTTTGAATTCTCAATTCGGATTCTTTGCTAAATTCATTATGCCTGATTTTTCAGAAAAAAGTATCGGCCCAAAGTCCTAACGATTATTACGTTTAACCAAACAAAAAGCGCCCGGTTACCCGCGCGCCAAATTGCGTGATTATTAAACTACTATCACCATCTGGCGAATATGTTGGCGTGCACAGCAAACCCGTTGTGGATTAGCGCACCGGCAAAAACATTCTTACTTACCCTTAGGCTTGTGTGCCATGTAGTTCTGCAGACTGGCAACCACTTCTGGGTCTGCTTCTTCCCTCATCGCTTTGATGTTGTGAATGTGTTCAACTGATACGTGGCTGTTTAGTGCCATCTCCGTATCCGTCAAATTGTTCTTGCGCTGGAATTCAACGATTTCACGTGCAAAGTCACTTAATTGTTCATACTGACCCACTATTATTGCCTCCATTTAGTCGCAGCTTTATGCGATTTATTGTTACCTTCAGTATACCGGAAATTGACGCGGTCAGCGGATTTTTTCGCGATTCGCTTGATAAACGTTGACCTATTCGACACATGGCCAACATTTGTTGCACCGGTCAGCCCGCAACGTCCAATTTAGTTGTGCCAGACTAAAAAACGGGCGGAAGGCGGAAACCCTCAACCCGATTTTTGGTTACTGCAACGGCTTAACGTTAATCAGTTGCTCGTTTGGAATGCGAATAATGGTGAACGAGTCCGCATTTTTACCGGCGTGCATCCCCAGACCATTTAATATCGTGTCCTTGTACTTGGCGCTAACCGTTGCGGCAAATGCCCGGTCACTAGATCTTTCCAGCTTCTTCAGCGTCTTCTTGGACCACGGGTAACCAGCAGCACGCACTGGCAGGTATGCTTCATCATAGTTCAAGACGGCGTTGTGCGAGCTGACCTGCACCTTGGAACCATCCGCCCAGTAGGTGTAGCGCTTGACCGGCGTCTTGCTGTTAGCGGCCTGCACCACAACGTAATACGATTGGTCTTCGTCCGTTTGCAAAACCAGTGGCACGTATTCATGACGAACCGTTACCTCGTCGGTGGCGGTGTAATCAACGGGGCGCAACCACGCCGCATAAAACAGGCCGTAACCAACCGCAAAGAAGATTACTACTTCAATCAAATCAATGATAACCGTCCGCACAGAACGTTTCTTGCCGTGAACCACAATGTTTTTAATGTGACGGCTACGAATGTTGATGCAGATGAATACCAAATAAATGAGCAAAAGTATCCAGGCTGCAATCCCAATCAAGTTGTAAGTGTTCATGTTTTAACTCCGTTCTGCATTGCACGCACGCTAGCGCAAACGCGCCGCGTCAAAAAAGTCGGTGCCGCTTTGGTTTTTCCTGGTTTACCGCCGCCTGCCCCAGCAGGTTCAGGTAGTTCCAAGGGTTATCGTAATTCGGGTTGAACAGCATATCCACGTACGCAAGATCATCAATTGTGTTCTTGTTTTGAATCATCGTTGATATCAGATTAGCACACATCGAGACGTCAAAGCGACTGTAGAACTGTGCCCCCAGAATTTGTCGATTATCTTGATTATAAACCAAGACCATGTTCAATTCTTCATTAGTTGGCATGAAGTCTGGCCGGTAATTTGTTTTGAGTGTCACCGCCGCGGAATTCGGGAAGAACTTAGCCGCCTTTGAAGCCGTCAACCCCGTGCTGGCCAGGGTCTTGCCGAACAGCGAAAGCGCACTGGTGTCCTGGGTGCCCATGTACTTGACGGACCCATACTCCGCCACGTTTGCCCCCGCGATTTTGCCCATCCGAATTGCGTTCGTGGCTAACGGCGCATAGACGTGCCGGTTGGTTGGGTTGTAGTGCACCGCGGCGGAATCACCCGCCGCAAAAATGTCGGGGTCACTCGTCTGCATGTAGTCGTTAACCTTAATGGCGTTTTCCGGCGTCATGTCGACAAGCCCGCGCACCAACTCGGTCATCGGGGAAAAACCGACACAAACAATCGCCATGTCCGCCGTGTGTTCACCTTTATTCGTGGTGATGAACACCTTGTCATCGACGGCCTCAAATGACTCACACACCTCGTTGTCGCAGACCTCAATGCCGTTGTCTACTAAGTCTTCCCGGATGATACCCGCCAGATCACTGTCCACGTAATGTCCAAGCAACTGACTGCGGCCGTTGATGAGCATGACTTCGAACCCGCGGCGGCTCAAGGCCTCAGATATTTCGGTACCGATGTAGCCCCCGCCAACCACCGCGATTTTGTGAGCATCAAGCGTGTTTTGTTCAATCGCCAGTGCGTCATCGTAGTTCTTGCAGAGGGATACCTTGGGTGTATTAACCCCCTTGATTGGGGGAACAACGGGGTACGATCCGGTCGTGATAATGATTTTGTCGTAACGTTCACTGCGCATTCGACCCGTCGTAATGGCCTGCACCTCGATTAGTTTTTCGCTCGGGTCAATCCGCACGACGTCATGCTGTAAGTAAACGTGCACGTTGGGGCCGAGCGCCTCCAGGTCCTTTGCCGTGGCGTAGAAGACCTTTTTGAGCGAGTCAACGACCCCCTCCAGGTACAAGTAAATTCCGCAAGATAGGAAAGTCACGTCATTACGCCGCTCAAAAATCGTGACCTCGGCTAATGGGTCACGTGCAATCAGTTCCTGGACGGCAGCGGTGCCCGCATGTGTGCAACCAACGATTACAGTTTTCATTATCTTCAACCTCGTTTGGTACGTCTAATACGCACCCCAAACTTTTCCCTACCATTATGACATGTCTAGTGTCATTAGCAAAATTACCTCTGCATTGAATACTAGCGCCAAATGGGCCAAAAAATGCTCATGCGCATAAAATCACATCCAGCGTGCAGGCATAATCGGCTACTTGACGGGCCAAATTTTTAAGTGATTCCGGATAGGCAACAACTTTGTAAAATAGTGAACAACCTGTAACACCAAAAACGCCACCGTTGCCTCAGCGCAACAGTGGCATTTCAAGCAAAACACGACTAACTACTAATTTCCCGCCGGTAGTAAACAACACCAAAACTCGTCAGGGCAAGAAGCACCATTCCAGCACCGGTTAGCGAGTAGTCGTGGCCATTCCCGGTTTGCGGCAAGTGGTGCATCGTCGTGACGGTGTTTTTAACGTACACGCGCTTGTACGTTCCGGCCTTGGTCCCCGGCAACGCATCGGCGTAGTGAACGCGACCATCGTGATTCCCGCTACTAGCAGCAGGCGTCCCACCAGTATCTGGCAGCTTACCGGAATCAGGCAACTTATTGTCCCCAACAACCTCAACTTGCGCGGTCGAATCGGCGGCATACACAACAGTGCGCACCACAGCAAAGGCAAACAACAACACGGTCGCAATCGTGATTAAGATTCTGGTCTTGTTCATAATCATCACCTCACAGAGCGAAGCGTCCTGGGTTGGTCTTGAGCATCAACGGAAAAGGAAAAGTGATGGGTGATTTTCCCATCGGTTTTCCTTTTTGGTTGAGCGCAGAGACCAAGGACGCGCAGCTCGACTACAAACACAGCGAAGCGTCCTGATCTGGTCTTGAGCATCAACGGAAAAGGAAAAGTGATGGGCTGGTCTTGAGTTCAAAGACGCAATTTACTTCTCGTCCTCATCGTCATCCTTACGCCG
This sequence comes from Lacticaseibacillus hulanensis, assembly GCF_004010095.1. Lineage (GTDB taxonomy): Bacteria > Bacillota > Bacilli > Lactobacillales > Lactobacillaceae > Lacticaseibacillus > Lacticaseibacillus hulanensis. The sequence goes on from NZ_RRYD01000017.1 coordinate 40,025, forward strand.
CTTGAGCAGCAGAATCAGGAGCAGGAGTAACAGAATCAGCAGCAGAATTCCGAGGCCGATGATGACCCAGACCCACCAAGGCCAGGCGTGGCTGACCTTGATTCCGGCCTCTTTGTTAATCTTGTCAGCCTCGGCCGCAAGAATCGTGAAGTTCTTCTTGAAGTGCCAGCGCCGTTTGCCACTGACCGCGAGCAAGTCGAGCGTGTAATCCCCCGGCTCAAGGCCGACGTCTGGGAAAACACCAAACGCGAAGTGGGACGTCGGTGCCATGGCGTAGTTGTAAACCTTGCGCTTGAATAGCGTTTTGGTCGAATCCCGCCAGCTCACCTTGGCCGTGATATCCATCTGGCCAAAATACGTTGGGGTTGGGTTCTGCAACGTCGCAAGGACTGCCGGCTTGTTGCTCTGTAGCCCGCCCTGGACACTCATGAGCTTTACTTCCGGCCGCACATCAGTCTGCGCGGTCTTAACGGTCTGCAGCTGCACCCCAACAACTAGCGCGAACCGGTTGTTGATGCGCATTCCACTCGCGCTGGAGCGGCGCGTCGTGCGGTCAAGCACATAGATGCCGCCAAGAAGCACACCATCAAGGCCGCGCTTTGGCACCCTCACGCTCATGGTAACGGCTTGAACCTGGCCGCCAGGAATGGTGATGTTGATTGGCTTGCTCGCGAGGTCCTTCAGGTAGTGTTTGGCGGACGGATCGGTTTGGTTGTTTGGCTTGTAGCCAATTTCCCCGTTCGTCTGGGTGAAGGCGTTCGTGGCACTCACCCTCAGCTTCTTGTCCTGATTCGTCGTGTTGGCGATGTTGACGGTCAGCTTTTGGGTGCTGCCGGGTTTAACCAGCAAGTTGAAATAACTGCTGATGTCCCCAATTTGGTTGCTAGGAATGACAGGAGCGACGGTGAAGCCAGCACCTGAGGCCGCGGATGCATGTTGCGCCTGCATCGTGCAGAACCCCATCAGTGCAGCCACCAAAACGAGCCACCATTTACGTTTTTTCATCATTACACCTCTCTACAAAATCAGTCAGAACCATTCGGCGTTGCGCCGGACCCACGAAGTTCTTCTGCCAAAAACGACCGGCTAAATTCCCCCACCGGCCGTTTTGGTTAAATATTTTAATTGATTACTTGACGTTACTTTCTGAATTCGTTGTTGTGTCTGAGTTAGTAGCATTCGTAGCAGCAACATCCTTCTTACCAGTACCGGCTTCAGGTGTTGCGGCGGTGGAAGACAGCGTCCAGGTAATTGTGGACTGGTACGTCCCCGTCTTGGCGCCTTGCTTCAAATCTAGATTAAGCTTGGATGCGCTCAGGTCTGCGATGGTCATCCCGTAACCTTGGCCTTTTGGTGCGTCCCAAATTGTTGCCGCTGTATTAGTGGTTGGCAATTTAACCTTGGTATCTAGAGTTTGATAGCCAGAAGCCAAGAACGTTTTGTCCGTAGCACCAACAACGCCTTGGCCAACGTTGTGGTTGATTAAATCAATGCTCCCAGTTAAATGTGCCGAGCTGGCGTCACCCAGGTTCGTGAAGTCAGTCATTGATGCGCTGAGTTTCCAACCCATCAAGGTCCCGCGATAGTCGGATACGGTCAGGTGTGCAAGTCCTTTGTTATAGTTTTTACCATCCTTAACCGTGGTGTCCACAAAATTTAACGTTTGCGTAGCCGATTCAATGTCACCTGCCTTAACCTTCCCGAAGTTCAGGTCGGGCACCGCAACCAGCTGGAGGAGATCCTCACCGGTGACATTAGTATTAGGTAAATCTGGTACATCCGTAATTGGCTTGCTTGGGTCGTTAGGGTTAGTTGGGGTCCCACCTTCTTCAACGACCACCTGGGCATTGGAAGTTAATGGAGTGCTCTTGTACGGTGTTGCCGTCGTTGAAGTCCCAGCAGACGTATCATCCGCGAACACCCCCACAGATGGTGCGATTGCCATCAGGGCTGTTGCCGCAATGCTGACAAAGCCGTAAACAAACTTATTATTCTTTTTCATGGTAATACCCTCCATTTTTTTGGCTTTCGGGACCGCGACCGAAACCTCTGGCTGCGGTTCTTAACTTACAAGGATATTATCTGGTTAAATTGCCTCAATTTTGACCTAGATTTCATAAACTAATTTTTTATTTTGCACGCGTTTTCGCGGGTTTTTAGCTTATCTTATTCAAAGCATTATTAATAACGACTTATTTGCCCACCTAATATCATTTGTCCCCACCAATTGCGAGCGGACGGACGTAGATGCCTGGCTGGCGGCCATACGCACCTTGCGCATGAATTGCACCACGCACCGGTGCAAAGATTATTCTCTGGATAAGTTGTACCCGTCGCGCAAAGATTGCCATCAATCTTGGGGCTATTATTATCACTGCGTATAAGAATTGCACGTTAAGCAGACGCGGCTGAATTAGGGATTACCTCGAGCCAAAAGCTCATCCGCATTCGACTTACCCAGACACAAAAAAAGACCCAACGTCAACGTCGAGTCTTTCATCGTTATCAATTCAATTACTTGGTTAGTCCTTAAGCTCTGGTGCAACAGGCGTCATCATCTCTGCGGGCTTCTTGTAGAACTTGCTCAGGAAGTAGAACGGCAGGGCAACAACTAACGCGCCGAACCCGGTGATGAACTGCATGTGCGTGGTATCCGCAAGCCATGCGTTGTACAGGAGCCAGAAGGAAATGACCAGTGAAATGACTGGAATAACCGGGCCGAACGGCAAGCTGAAGCCGCGCACTGGCTTACCGTACTTGCGGGCGAAAACCATGACCGCAATCACGGTTGGAATGTACTGCACGAATCGGGAAATAACACTAATCTGTGCAAGGTAGCTGAACGTCCCTGACCAGGAAATAATTAGGCCAATGACGAGGGAGACCAGAATCGAAACCCATGGCGCGTTGTGCTTGTTGCGCTTGGCCAGAACTGCAGGCATCATGTCGTTTTCAGCCAGAGCAACACCGGATCTTGGTGTGATGTAACTGGACGCCACGAGGATTCCCCCGACGGAGACCAGGGAGCCGGCCTGCACCAAAGCGGAACCGAACCCACCAGCGAAGTGGGCAAACACGGCCTGAATTGGCGTGCTGGTCTTTGCCAGTGCGTCCGCGCCAAGCACACCCGTGGAGATTACTTGGATTAAAACGTAGAAGAGTGCAACAATCGCCATCACCGCGGCAATCGCCTTTGGTAGGTTGCGTTTTGCATCCTTCATGTCTCCGGCTGCCACAACCACACCTTCAAACCCGGTGAACGCGTAGAACATCGTTACGGCAGTGGAACCAAAGGAACCGGCAGTGTAATGGCCACCTGGGAACATTGGCGTGAAGTTACCACCCTTGATGAAGAAAATACCGATTGCGACAAATAGAACAAGTGGAACCAACTTTGCAACGGTCACAACGTTGTTCACGTACTTGGAGATCCGCACACCGGCAATGTTCATGAGGGCCAGACCGGTCATCAAGAAGGTTGTGGTTGCCATGGCGGGAAATCCGCTTTTCAATACTGGCCAAATACCCGCCAGCAGCGTTTGGAAGGCAACGGCCATCGTTGCTTCAGCGATAATCCGGATTGCCCAAGTCACAAAGCCGACTTCAAAGCCGACGAAGCCCCCGAATGCATCCTTGGCGTACAGGTAGGGGCCACCATCGCGGTCGAAGTGGGTCGCGGCCTGCGCAAAGCAGAGTGCAAGCAAGATGACTAAAATGGCATCGAGCATGAGGACGAAAATCCCGGCGGTCCCCATGGCCTTTGCCGCAACGTTAGGCAGAAGGAAAATCCCGGAGCCGATAATACCGTTAATCCCAAGTAGAATAATGCTAAAAAGGCCTAGTTTTTCTTTACTTTGATTCATAGTGATTCTCCTTAAAGCGACGGGCGCGTCTGACGATATCCTCGAAGAACGCAAACTGTTCAGTCTGGACGGTCCACATGTTTTCTGGGTGCCACTGAACACCGATGAAGCTGTCATCATCAATTGACTCGAGTCCTTCAATTACGCCATCATCTGCAGTCGCAGTAACCGTGAGTCCCGGCGCAGCGTCACGCACTGCTTGGTGGTGCCGCGAGTTAACGTAGCTGCGTTCCCCCAGCAAGCGTTCAGTCTGACTGCCTGCAGCAATATGTATGTGGTGTGTGGGAAAGTTGCCTGGTGCTGCCTGTGCGTGCCGGATTCGGTAGTCTGGGTCCTGGCTCGGCAGGTCCTGGTAGAGGGTCCCACCAAGAGCAACGTTATAAATTTGAATACCGCGGCAGATGGCAAAAACTGGTTTACCCGCGGCCCGCACTGCCTTGATTAAGGCGATTTCAAACGCGTCCTTCTGGTAAGCAGTCCGGCCAATCGCCGCAACTGGCTCCTCCCCGAAGAAGGTAGGATCGACATCGGGACCGCCTGGCAAAACTAGTCCATCAAACAAGCTCACAACTTCCTGCGCGAGGGCGTCTGCCTCGCGGGTGTCTGCAGGAAATGGCAAAATAATTGGGACCCCACCGGCCTTAATGATGGCTTCCTTGATTGCGCTCGGCGCCATGTCAGCATCATGTTGGTTAATGACTGGTGAATGATCAATTAGTGCATCAGCGGTCAAAGCAATAATAGGTTTCACAATGTATCCTCCTTCTTTCAGAAACATGTGAATGAGTATATCACGACATTTTAATTAGAACAACAAGTGACTTTTATTAAAAACACCGTTGCATCAGTCTTGTCACCCTATCTTCATTTTAATCTTGCTCACATAATCAACTTAAACCCGCATTCTCAGCGCCCTGCCCCCTGATACTTACTCAGTGCACTGCAATTACCCAAATAACAATAAAAAAAGTCGTTTTCCCACTAAAACCGAAACTTACGGAGCGCCATTAATGCAGTCAAACTGAAAACGGCGTGCATAGTTTAATGGGTTAGTATCGCCCATCGCCTCTAATTCTGACGGCAGCCTTTTCATTCGGGACGCAAAAAACCACCGGAATTCGCAAATTCCGGTGGTCCTTTTCACTAATTCAACTGAGTGCTGCTATTTAACCGCAGTCCAGTGCCAGTCGCGAACCTCTGGGATGTCATCCCCGTATTCACGAATATAATCGTGGTGGTACTGCAACTTGTTGTCCATTTCTTGAATGAACGCACCAGCCTTGCTTGCGTATTCCGGTACGGCCATTATGGCTGCCTTGGCCAAGTGGAACCGGTCGAGGGAGTTCAGCACGCGCATGTCAAACGGCGTAGTGATGTCCCCTTCTTCGCGGTAACCGTGAACTTCAAGGTTACGGTTCTGCCGTGGGAACCAAATGTCCTTAATCAGGCCTTCGTAACCGTGGAAGGCGAAGATGACCGGTTTGTCGGTCGTGAAGTACTGGTTGAACTCCGCATCGGTCAGGCCACGCGGGTCAACAGATGGTGCGCGCAGCTTGAGCAAGTCGATGACGTTGATGAAACGCACCTTCAGCTCAGGGAACGCTGCATGCAACAGGTCAATGGCCGCCAGACTTTCCATATTTGGTTCCGTCCCGGCCGCAACCATCACCACATCGGGTGCGGCGTTGTCGTCGGTACTTGCCCAACCAATTCGACCGAGCCCGTTGTTTGCGAGTACGGTTGCTTCATCAATCGTGTAGAACTGTGGCCGTGGCTGCTTGGATGCAATCAAAATGTTGACGGTCTGCTCACTGCTGAAGAGCTTTGGTGATACCGCCAGCATCGAGTTGGCGTCCGCCGGCAGGTACTCACGCACGAATTCCGGCGTCTTCTCGGCCACGTGGGTCAAAATCCCGGGATCCTGGTGGGTGTACCCGTTGTGATCCTGCTGGAAACTGGTGGACGTGGATACGATGTTCAGTGATGGGTAGTGACGACGCCACTTCTGCTCACTGGCTTCCTTAATCCACTTGAAGTGCTGGGTAATCATGGAGTCCACGACGCGCAGGAAGGCTTCATAGCTGGTAAACAGGCCGTGACGCCCAGTCAGGGTGTAGCCTTCATTAAATCCTTCGCTTTGGTGTTCAGACAACTGGGAATCGATGATGCGCCCTGCCGGTGCCAATTTCTCGTCCGTGTAATCGTTGATTGGTTCCAGCCACTGCCGCGGCGATGCCTTGAAGATGTCGTATAGCCGGTTGCTCATCGTTTCGTCTGGACCGAAAATTCGGAAGTTGTCCGGGTTGAGCTTAATCAATTCTGCCAGGTATGCGGACCAAACGATCATGTCCTGCTTGGTGTCCTTACCGTGCTCCGTGTTGTCCAGGGCAAACTTCCGGTAGTCTGGCAAAATAAGTGGCTTCGGGTCAAAGCCCCCATTGGTAATCGGGTTGCTGGACATCCGCTTGTCCTTTGCGGGCACCAGTGCCTGCAGCTCGGGAACCAAATGCCCGTCAGCGTCGAATTGCTGTTCTGGGTGGTAGGACTTAAGCCAGTCGGTCAGGTTGTCGGCGTGCTGCATGTCCGCGGCGTCGACCGGAATTGGAATCTGGTGGGCACGGAAACTACCCTCAATTGGCAAGTTGTTCCAGGTCTTTGGCCCAGTCCAGCCCTTAGGTGTCCGGACGACAAGTACCGGCCACTTAGGTTGGGTCGTGTCGCCGGTTTCGCGGGCGTGTTTTTGAATGGCCTTGATTGCCTCAATTGCACCATCCATGGCCGCCGCCATTTCGGGATTGAGCTTCTCTGGGTCGTCGCCTTCAACAAAGACTGGGGCCCAGCCGGCGCCTTCCAGGTACTTGCGCACGTCTTCGTCACTCTTGCGGGCGAGGATTGTTGGGTTAGAAATCTTGAACCCGTTCATGTGGATGATGGGCAGAACGGCACCATCGTTAATTGGGTTGATGAACGTGCCGGAGAACCAGCTAGCCGCCAGTGGTCCGGTTTCCGTTTCGCCATCCCCGATGACCGTCGCCGCAATTACATCCGGATTGTCGAGAATGGCACCCACAGCGTGGCTCAATGAGTAACCAAGTTCCCCACCTTCATGCATGGAGCCAGGTGTCTGCGCGCTCGCGTGGCTGGCCACCCCACCAGGAAAACTAAACTGCTTGAACAGGCGCTTCATGCCGGCCTTGTCCTGGCTAATGTTCGGGTAAATCTCGGAATAGTGTCCGTCAAGGTACGCGTTGGACACCATCACCTGGCCACCGTGACCGGGACCCTCGATGTAAAACATGTTCAAACCGTACTTATTGATGACACGATTCAGGTGTGTGTAAATAAAGTTTTGCCCCGAAATTGTCCCCCAGTGGCCAATCGGGTGCGCCTTAACGTCCTCCTTCGTGAGCGGACGCTCTAGAAGCGGGTTATCCTTCAAATACAACTGCCCGACAGACAGGTAGTTCGCTGCTTCCCAGTAACGGGTCATCAGGGCGAAATACTCTGGTGTGCTGTAATCAGTAGTAGTTGGCATATCGTACCTCCAAATGGGCCGCACGTCGCAATCACGGCGCCGCGGCGAATATTCGCGCGCACATAAACGCGCTTTCAAACATAGCTCTAGTATACAACAAAAGTAGGCACAACCAGGGCAGGTTTTGCCTCTTCCTTGGTTGAACCGCCGTGCAATTAACCCAAAATGTCGCCTGGGCCATGAACGCTAAATCAAAAACACCCCGCAAGCCGAAAATGGCTTGCGGGGTGCAATAGTAATAATTTAGTCGCGCGCTTCAGCTTCGAGCTTACCCATCAGGTACTTAATCGCTGGGAACATCAGGGCAATACTGATGACCCCAATTGCAATCAGAATGAATACACTCTCGGCAACCGTTGCGGAGGCAATCCCACTAGTAATCGCGTTGCGGAACCCGTTAATGGCATACGTCATTGGCAGGAACTTCTGGAAGCCTTCGTACAGTGGACTAATTGTTTCGGCTGGGAATAACCCGCCAGATCCGCTCATGGTGAGCAACCCAAGGGCAACGAAAATCCCGACGCCGCCAAATGCAAGGTTCAGCATTTGCGTCATGTACATCGCCGACAGGGCAAACAGAATTGTCATGCCGTAGAACTGGGCCACGTGGTCAACTGGCAGGCCAACAACCATCATGAGGGTTGCTTCAATGAGTGCCATTGCCAGGGCAACAAGTGTCCCAACCGCAATCTTCGCCTTGAACCAGTCAGCAACAGACTTGTATCCGTCGTGACGACGCATTGGGTAGGTGAAGTTGAAGATGATGATGGCAATGAACAGTGCCAGTGCCAGAACGTAAGGTGCAAGTGCAGCACCGTAGTTCGGCACGGTTGTCATCCGCTTCTGGATGTCCTTGCTTGGTTCAGCAAACATCTTGGCGGTCGCCTTGGTCAGCTTCACGTCATTAATCTGCTTGTAACCTGCGTTCAGACCATCAGCAAGTTGCTTGGTCCCATCCTTCAGCTGGCTAGTACCGTCAGTCAGCTGACCGGAGTTGTCGGTTAGCTGTGTCGTCCCATCAGCAAGCTGGTTGACCCCATCGAGGAGTTGTGGCACCTTGCTGTTCAGCTGGTCGAGACCGCCGCTAAGCTTGTGGCCACCGTTATCAAGTTGGGTGACCCCACTTGCGAGGGTTGGCACCTTGCCGTTAAGTTGATCAAGGCCAGTAGATAGCTTGCCAGAACCGGCGAGGAGCGCCGTAATCCCACTGGACAGCTTAGGCGCCTTCCCGTTGAGGGTTACAAGACCGTCATCCAGCTGCTGAACACCACTTGCAAGCTGTTTGCGGCTGCCATTCATCTGACTCAAACCATCGTTCAGTTGGGCAACCCCGTCAGCAAGAGTCCCACGCTGCTTGTACAGCTTGTTGATGCCCGCCTTTAACTGCGCACTGCCATCAACAAGCTGCTTAATCCCAGCATCGAAACCAGTAGCATTCTTCTCAGTTGGGTTAAGCTTCTTATTCATCACGGTCAAGCCAGAAGCAAATTGGTCAACCGCAGTCTTCAGACCGTTTGGATCCCCTGTAGCTGGATCCGTTTCGGTGGTGCTCATGTTGTAATCAACCAGATTCAGCACTGACATCGCCGAAATCTTGGACATTGCACCAATTGGGTTCTTGGCGTCGTCATTCGTGAGGGTCTTACCGTTATCCAAAACAGTTTGAGTCTTGGTCTGCGCAGCCGTGGTCTCTTTCCAGGCCGCCTCCAGTGCTGCTTTCTGAGTCGCGTCTTTCACACCGGCAATGGCAGCTTCCATCTTCTTATCCGCCGCGTCCTGTGTAGCCTTAGCGGACTTAACGTTAGACTTAAGCATCATGCTTGCTAGGCTAAGCGCAGAAATCTGCGTCTTAACCTTATCCTGAAGGGTCAACATCTTGTTTGTGATGTACTCAGTTCCCTTGGCTAACCCGTATTCAGTTGGGTCAGAGCTCTTGTTGTTACCGAGTGTTTGTTTTTGTAACTGTTTAAGCCCCGTGTCGAGCTGGGACATACCATCGTTCAGCTGTTCAACTGCACTGACCAGTGATGGGTCACTACCGTTGGCCACATTAACGCTGGTGTTAAGCTGTTTCATCCCCGTGGATAGTTGTTCGATAGCGCTGACCATGGATGGCGTGTTGCCAGTCCCGTGGTTAACTTTCTGGTTTAATTCATTCATCCCGTCGGTCAGGCTCTGAACGCCACCAGTAAGGTCGCTGTCCCCAGTTCCGTTAATCTGACCGTTGATTTCGACCAAGCCGCCCTTGATTTGGTGACTACCATCATCAAGCTGCCGCACCCCAGAGCTAAGTGCCGGGATGTTACCGGCCAACTGGTCAAGTCCGGTGGCCAACTGGTGGCCACCATCGGTCAACTGCTGCACCCCAGAGCTGAGGGGCTTAGCCGCAACCTTCATGGTCTGAATCCCGTCGTGTACCTTGGAAACCCCAACGGTGTACTGGTTCACCCCGTTGTCGAGCTTGACGGTTCCTTCATTGATTTGGGTCGCACCAGTGGCAGCCGTGCCAATCTTCTTACCAATGCCACCGACCTGTTCAAACAAGGTGCTGGCAAAAGCGTTGGTCACGTTGGCCCGGATTTGGGCGTTCAGCTTATCTGCCCCAACCTGACTCATGACTTCACTGATGTAGTTCAGCGAGCCGTTCGTCTTGTAGGTCAGCTTCATCTGCTTCGGGTGCAAATTGAGGACCGTAGCTGCGTTCTTCGAGAAATTCTGCGGAATCGTCACAACAGTGTAGTACTTGTTGTTCTTCAGTCCCTTTGCAGCTTGCGCAGCGTTCACGATGTGCCAGCCGAGCTGGTTATCCTTGCGCAATTTCTTGACCGTTTCGGCCCCGACCGCAACCTTTTTCCCCTGCAGGGTCGTCGGTTCATCATTGTTCACAACGGCGATTGGCACCTTACCAGTGTTACCGTATGGGTCCCAGGCCGAGGTCAGGAAACAAAACGAATATACAAATGGAATAAGCACAATCGCCACAATTAGTAACATGATCGACTTACTGTGGAAAATGTTGGAAAATTCCTTCTTAATCACGAGTAGTTTCAACTCCTTCTTCATATCCTCCAACGTTACAGGTGTAACGCGGATTTCACGCATAAAATTGCAACTGGCGCGATGGCTAGCTATGTTCCCAAAAACAGTTAAATCCCAGCACATCGGTGTTTTCGCGCTTGCTGCGGGAAAACACTAACTACCTTCATGCGCTGTAGTTTACTGGTTATTCGGCCGTTTGCATACGATACTCGTGTAACTGATAGAGCAAAATGGCAGCAAAAAAGCCGACCATTACGGCCGACCATTTTGCTGCCCTCAAGTATTTATGGGTTAGTATGCAACGATTATGCGAGTTTTCTACACTTCAATTGACGTCGCATCTGGTGCTAATTTCCTAATCGCATCAATGTATTTGCGGCTTCCTCGTTCTTCCTCGCGCACGTAATTAAATTCCAGCCGCGAAGCAACCTGCCCCGCAACCTGCGCAAACAAATCCATCGACATATCCAGCGCGTGCCAGGTGTCACTAATGGTTCCCGCCGCGTACGTGCTTGCCAGTTGCCGCCATAACGTTTCCGGCAAGAGCTGCTGCAGCTCCTTATGCATTTTGCCAGTACTAATCCGCCAGTCGTAGTCACTCGCCACGAGCCAGTCACACATGTCCAGCAAGTGCGGACGGATTACGTTCGCCAGCATGCCATTCGCGTACAATAATTCATTCCGCCACAGACCCTTTGCCACGTACGGCGCCACCCACCAGAAATCGTTGGTGTGGTGGTAAAACAATTCAGCGCTTGGCCGTTTTACCCAGTGATCCCGGTCACTAGTGGCCGGTAGCGGCGGTAAAATGCCATCCTTGTCCAGCAGTGGCACGGTTTGACTGTCGCTGCCGTACCCCAGTTTGCAGGCAGCGACCGTTTCCAGATGCAAATCCATCCGGTTGCCATCAGTGAACACGTTCATGATTGTGTACCCATCGGTTTCCGGATTGCATGTTTGGCCCACCGCCATATCCAGCGCGTCCGGCTCCTGATGCACCAGTGGCAGGCCAAAGGGGCGCAAGCCAGCTTCGCTCTGCCAGCATCCCCGCGATGTCGGTCGTAACGTAGACAATGTCAAAATCCTGGAACAAGTCCGGATGTGAATTCGGATTCGCCCGTGAACCGTTCATGTATACCGCCCGGACGCGCGGGTCGCTTTCGGCCACGGCCTTTATAATCGTCATCATCTGCATCGCTGTTCGCATCATTTCGCATCCTCCTCTGAACTCAAAAAGGGGCATTCCGCAACCATCACTGGTTATGGAAATGCCCCACTACAAACTAGCGGTAACGCTTCGGCCGATTAGCCTGCGTCGCTGCTGCCGCCTGCATTTGTGGCCGCGGCCGACCTGGGCGCGGCACGGCTTGGACTTGTGCTTTTGGCGTTTCGTTATCAGGCCCCGGCGCAATCTTTTTGCCCGCAATTACAACTTGGGTGTGCTCGAGCAGAAAGGCCGTCAGTGCGCCCGCCGCAAAAGCAACTAGTGCAGTTTTCTTCGACATCGTTTTCCTCCAGAATCTCGGCACACGGTGAAAGTAAGGTCTATCTTCTCCGCGATAACCGGCATATATTCAGGTGCAAAATCGCCTTGCAACGTTTGATTTGCCCCAATCATACATGTAGATGCTGGGGGATTGCAACTGTCCGGTACTTGATTCGTAAACTACCTGCCTTGCTTGCCTAATACCCCGCAATGACGGACTTAATAGTCGCAAGTGCCGTCAACAACGCCTGCTGGCTGATAATCAGTGGCGGCAGTAAGCGCAGGGTGTTGCCCTCCGCAGTCAGCGTCAAAATACCATACTCGTGCAGCTTGGCGGCCAGCGCGCCGGCGGGAACATTCTCCGCCAGCTGAATCCCAATCATGAGACCAAGGCCACGAACCGTAATGACGTTTGGCAGCTCCTTCCAAGTCTCCAGTTCGGCAAAGGCCGCCTTGCTCGTGGCCTGCATCTGACTGAAGAATTCAGGGGTGAGCGCCGCCAAGGTTGCATTCGCACTGGCCATCACGACCGGATTGCCCCCGAACGTGGTCCCGTGGGCGCCATAAGGAAAGGCGGACGTCAGACTGGCTTTCCCAATCATCGCCCCAACCGGCAACCCGCTGCCCAGACCCTTGGCGCTAGTGATGATGTCGGGCGCAATTCCGTATTGCTGAAAGGCAAATAAGGTGCCGGTCCGGCCAATTCCGGTCTGCACTTCATCAACAATGACCAGCACACCGAGTTCTTCGGCCTTAGCAACGAGGGCGGCAAGCCAGATCTTGTCCGCCGGTACCACGCCGCCTTCACCCTGCACGACTTCAATAATCAGCGCAGCAAAGCTGTCATCAAGCAAATCCAGCGCATCTTCGTCGTTAAAGGTCGCGGTAACCACATCGCTGGTATCAACGCCAAAGCCCTTCTGAATGTCAGGCTTGGGGGTGACGGTCAGTGAACCGTAAGTCCGGCCGTGGAAGCCGTGGGTGAAATTCATGATTTTCGTCTTCCCGGTATAACGGCGAGCCAGTTTGAGCGCCGCTTCGTTAGCCTCCGTTCCTGAGTTGCCAAAGAACACAAGGTAATCGTCAGGCAGGTTGAGACCGGCAATCAATTGCGCGGCCACTTTTTCCTGCAGTGGGGATTGGTAGAGGTTCGAGGTGTGCCAAATCTGACCAATCTGCTTGGTCACGGCCGCCTGCACACTTGGGTAATGGTAACCCAAATTCATCACGCCAATGCCAGAGGTGAGGTCGGTGTAATGCTTGCCTGAATCGTCAATCAAGGTCCAGTTCTGCCCATCAACAAGGGCAAATGGCCACCGTTTGTACGTCGTAAATAAATTCGTCATTGTCTGTCTCCTACTGCTCTTCCTGATTCGCCGTCAGCTGGGTCCCAGCACCGTAAAGCGCGCCGATTGTCACCCGGGTCCCTTGCGCCGCCACCGCCAGCCCCGCGCGCAACTTGACCGTCATGCCGCCGCTGATAACATGGTTGGCGGTCAGCGTCTGCATTTTTACCGGTGTCAACTGCTTCACGACGGCACCTTGATCATCTAACACACCCGGAACGTCGGTCACGAAATGGAGCTGCTGAACGCCAAGTTTGCGGGCAAGCGCCATGGCCACATCGTCCGCATTCACGTTGAGCAATTGGCCGTCGCTGCTCGGCAAAAGCGGGCCGATGAGCAGCGCACCCGTTTCGGCTAGCTGTGATTGCAAGGCGGTGCAGCTAATCGCGCCGACCGCACCAACAAGCCCGTACTTTGCTGCGTTTAATTGCGTTGCCGTCACCCCACCGTCAAGTACGTGCGGGTGGATGCCAAGCGTTGCGAGCTGGGCGCACAAATTGGGCTGCACCTGCTGGTTAATTATCTTCTGGGCAATCTTCAGGACTGCGGGCGGCGTCACGCGCAATCCGTCGACACGCCTTGTCGTAATCCCCGCCGCAACCGCCGCCTCGGTGATGTCTGAGCCGGCACCGTGCACAATGATTAATTGGTGCTGGCGCGCGAGGGCACCCAATTGCCAAAGCAGTGACTGCGGCATTTTGCGGGCCGTTTCACCGCCGATTTTGATGAGAACAATGTTATCCAGCATGTGTTACCTCCCTTAACTCGTGTACGCTGAGTTAATGTGCACGTATTCGTAGGTGAGATCTGCGCCCCACGCCTGACCCTCTGCCTTGCCAACACCCAAATCAATTGCCAGCACAATCTTGTCCGGGCTCATCGCCTGCTGCACGAGCGGTGGCGTCAGCTCCTGGGCCTTGCCAGCAGCGACCATCGCGACGCCATTAATGCCAATAGCCAGTTTATCCGGGTCGAGACTGACACTGGTGTTGCCCAGTGCGTCAATTATGCGACCCCAGTTTGGATCTTGACCAAACATCGCGGCCTTGACCAGGTTCGAACCAATGACGGCCTTAGCTGCCATCCGCGCATCGGCGGCCGTTGTCGCACCGGTGACGTTGGCCTCGAGGAACTTAGTCGCCCCTTCACCATCGCCGGCGATTGCTTGGGCCATTGTCGCCATCACCTTGTGGAGGGCACTGCTGAAGGTACTTAGCGCGCTCCCCCCGGTAATGGTCGGCGCGCCCGCCTGCCCATTTGCTAGGGCAATAACCATATCGTTGGTGCTCGTGTCACCGTCAACCGTAATCTGGTTAAATGTGCCTGGATTATTCATAGAATTTCAAAAAAGCAGCGTAATCCCATGATTCACACGGGACTGCGCTGCTTTGGTGTTTCACCCATTGGGTGCGCCTATATGCTAAGGTTAAGTCG
>NZ_RRYD01000018.1 GCF_004010095.1 Lacticaseibacillus hulanensis
TTCATTGTACAAGGACTCAGGCTGTGAGTCTTTTCTATTTGGCTAATTTGTTGCACTTACATTGTAAATTCGTCACAGCATTAAAATTACCAAAATCGGTGCTGACGGCGCACTTGCCTATTAGATCAACCTTGTTTCTTGGGTTCCTTCTGGCTGAACGCCTTTTTCGCAATTGGACCCAGGAAATGCATCACTACCGGCGAAATAAAGGCGACAGCCACGATAAATATCGCCGTATTGACCAAACTGTCTTGCAGCACACCAGCATCAAATTCTAAAGGTAAACCTATGTCACCATAATAGTCTGCGGCGAAAACTACCAACGCAAGAATCGCCAGCCGCACCCAAAAACTCTTTTTCCGCAACATTTTGCACGCCTCCTAAAACCGCTATCATTTTAGCAAATTATAGCGCACCTGCAAAAAAAACAATCATGTTTGTTATTTAACGTAAACCAGGGTAACCTTTTTGTGTCGTGCAAATGTACCACTTCCCATTTTATAGTGTGCCAGCAAAATACGCGCGCAGTGTTTCTTGATGATTAACCGCGAAGGCGAACGTATTATTCTTAAACGCCGCGCCGCACAGCTCCTCACCGCCGAAATCATCCGCGACCACCGACACGTTGCGTGGTACAACACAGGATTAGTCGCCATACATCCAAAAAATCCCCCTCATCCTTTTGCCCACAGTGTAATTGGGCGCAAATCGATGCTGGGGGATTCTCTGATATTCAGTATTCCGTTTGTTGCGGCTGACAGCACTCGCTCGCAAACTGATTGGGGGCGCAACTGGGTTGAGCACTGCCCCTAATAGATTGACCGCAGCCCGGCCAAATCGGCGCTGGTCATTTTCTGGTGACCCGAGGTGACGGGGTACATGATAGAAACTGGGTCCTGGCTGTGATCGAGTCCCAGGGCGTGGCCGAGTTCGTGCAGCGCCACGGTCAGGTTCAGGTTGGCCATGTACTGGACGTTCAGATTGGCGTTGGCGCGGTTAACGGTGTAATTGTCGCTGCCCGTGTATTCATAAATTGCGGGACCGCCCTTGCCGAGCTCCATCCCCCCGTCCACCGCTCCAGGGGTAATCTTCTTGTACTGCCCGAACGTGATGCTATTGTCGTGCTTACCGCCACTACCGGCAATCAGCTTCACGATGCCGGTGCGGTTATACGTCGTCACCGCCTGCCGAAACAGGTTGATGACCTTGGGTGCGGTCCTGTTAGCAAAGTGGTAATAGTAGGTGTTGCTAAGCGACTTGCCGCGAACAATTGCTTCAACCGGGGTTGCGTCGCTCCTATTGCTGCTGGAGCTAGACGAGCTTGAGGCAGGCGCGCTGCTCGCCGAACTTTCTGGAGTCACCGGCACTTGCTGGGTGGACTGGATGAACGTCTGCGTTCTATCCCACCAGGTTTTGGCATCACGGGCGAGGTTGCTGGGGCCGATTTTGTACACCGCAAAGATAATCACGGCGATGAGAATTAAGTTGCGGAAGTGATGTGTTCTGCGGCGCATGGGCGGCTCCTTTCTAAGGTGGTATGGGGCAATTATAGCAAAATGGAGGACACCAGATGGGTCCTCCATTTTAAGAATTAGATATAATCAACCTTGCTTAAGAGCTGAACCATCGTGCTACCCTTCACCCACACATCCGGAATGTACATGTGGACACCATTTATCACAACCGGTTTACGTGATGAGTCGGTTCCCGTGCCTCTAATAAAAACAAGATTTTCGGATGACTTTAAAAAGTTCGGCGCCGATTGTTGAACCCCAGTCTTGTTCATAACCGGTTTACCCGTTTTCTTGTCGAATTTCTTAATATCTCGCAATTCACCATTGTTAATTAAGTTGCGCGTGTGCACCCACAACTTTTTAACGTACGTCTGGATAAAGTCTTCATCGAAGTTGTAACGTTTGAACCCAAGAAACTTGTTGTCTAGCAGCTTAGACTTAGTCGATGGTTCCTCAAACACAATCATGAGCAACTGTGCTTCAGAAAAGTACGCGCTGAGCAATGAGTTGTCAAAATCATCCTCTTCATTTGGCCACGATGGCAAATCCAAACCAGAGATCTTAAAGTCCTCGGTTCGACCGCCCTTGTTCGATAAAACAATGGTCTTGGGAATAAGGCCCATTTCTTTGAACATCTCGACCTTATTGAACTTAGAGGCTGAGCCACCAAACATCTTCACAATTATTCGTTCGCCAATAGACTTATCAACGTCACCATGTTTGTTTGGCTTCCAGTCAATATTCAGTTCAGTAAGCAATTCCCTTACAGTCTTATTCTTGTACTTAATGCCGTACTCATGAAGAGTTTTATCGAACTGACTGTAGCTACTGATAGTCTCGCTTAGCTGTTCCCCTTGTGCCTTGAAGTAACGGTCAACAATCGAATTAACTACAGCACGTTTTAGGCGAAAACGCGGTTGATGTGGCCATTTTGGCGCAGTATCAATGAACATCAGTTGCTTCCGCAGTTCAGATGACAGCCGCGGATAACCATCCCGTGGGTCAACATACTCATCCTGGATCTTTTGCACAAAATTGCGAACTAAGGTCCAGTCATTCCGTAACACATTGGTCTCCTCGTCCGAAAACTGAAAGAATTCGTAGCCAAGAATCGGAAACTTCGCATAATCAGTTGAGGTAACAGTTTTGTCGGAATCATACAAATAGTACACGAACAATAGGTGCGCAAGTTTATGCCAGAAGTGGGAATCTTCAAACTTCTCATGGACAATCTCATCTGGTGAAACGGCCGTAATTGACATGGGCTCTTTGGCTTCATAAGGTCCAGCATTCTGGTGCTTGTTCCGCCGAACACCGGTCGTTTTGATTTCCACTTCATCCCCATCAACCACTAGGTCCGGGCGCTGTTTATTATCCGCGTCGTAACCAACAATTGATTCTTCAACGATTAGCCCCGCGACACCAGTCATCTTTGGTTTATCGGCCAGTGAGGCAAAGCGACCACGATTATCAATCTCGCCTAAAGTTTTGTGAATAGCTGCGTTAAACTTTTTCTCTAGGTCAGCATATTTAACTACATGTGTGTGTCCAATAGCCATTAAGATATACCTCCAAGTCGAATCCAATCTTAGTATATCAATTTAGTTATCGGTTACAAATTTTAATGATGGCACAAGAAAACCCAGAAAATTTGTGTTTTCTCTGGGTCATAACTTAATGCTTAATATTCAACTTAACTATCTCACTAGCAGGCTTAAGATTGGTTTCGCGCTCCATAATATCGTCAATTCCTGAACCAATCTTAGTGACAACACCACAAACCAATGCATTACCCATCATGAAGTAACGCGCCGTCTTTGGCATTCCCTCAGTCCAACCATCTGGGAAGGTCTGCAGCCGCTCGCATTCCACAGGGTCCAGCAAACGTAACCGTCCAGTTTGCTTATCCTTAATTACGTGCGTACTGCGATTAATACTGTGTTCTGACGTCAACATAGTTCGTCCTGGTCGATCTAATGGGTCTGGGAAAGACATCCCGCCTTCTGAGTAATAATACTTAAACCCAGTTTTGGCAGTCCGCTCTTCCTTCTTGGCACCCTTCAAATATTCAAACTTCTCAAGGCGTCCTGGCTTAGTGTCGATAAATAATTCTTCATCATCAACAGAATCAAGCACAATGTCATCAAGCAAAACATGTTTACCTTCGTAGGCAGACTCATATTTTCCTGTAAAAATTTCGGAATCCTGCATAATCCCAGTATTTTCAAATTTGAAACTGAAATTATCTGAGAAGTCTACAATATCGAGGTAACCGTCAATTGAACCTTTTTTTTGCAAAGTCAGGTGTTTCTTAATTGGCAGTTCCTTGTGATATACACTGTGGTCCTTGATAGCTTTCTTTAAGTCAT
This sequence comes from Lacticaseibacillus hulanensis, assembly GCF_004010095.1. Classification (GTDB taxonomy): domain Bacteria; phylum Bacillota; class Bacilli; order Lactobacillales; family Lactobacillaceae; genus Lacticaseibacillus; species Lacticaseibacillus hulanensis. The sequence continues at coordinate 3,884 of NZ_RRYD01000018.1, forward strand.
GTAAGTCTTCAAGTTCACGATAATACTCTGTATCTTTTCGGTACGCAAAGATAAAGACACGACGACGACGCTGTGGGAAACCATAGTCAGCAGCGTTAATCATGCGCCACTGTACCCCATAACCCAACTGATTCAACGTGAAGAGAATCATCCCAAAATCGCGGCCACGTTGGCGGGGACCAGGTGAAGACAATAGGCGGTCAACGTTTTCCAAAAGGATGAATGGCGGCATTTTAGCTTCCACCGTGTCCCGAATATCCCACCACAGAACACCCTTCTTCCCCTCAATTCCTTGTGCACCTGAGTGTGCTACAGAATAATCTTGGCAAGGAAAGCCGCCAACCAGTAATTCGATATCTGGAATTGTAGTCTTATCAACCTTGTTAATATCAATGTTTGAATTGATGCTACTGTCGCCATAATGACGAACATAGCAGTCAAATGCGTACTGATTCTTGCGCCCTGGTTCCCATTGGTTAGCGTACACTGTCTTCCATCCAGAATTTAGTGCATCTAAACCGACGCGGAATCCACCGACGCCAGCAAATAGCTCAGCTACTCGTTTGTTCATTTGTGATGCGTCCTTTCGTGGTCGCCTAACATGCAATAATGCTAGAATACTACAATTCATCGCGTTGATCCAGTATTATGGCAGAATCTCTTTCTCGATAACCATTATAACGAACGATCGTTCGAATTGGCAAGAAATTCTTTTCTAATTGCGCAATAGAGTCTCATCCAGCAGCCCCAAGTCACTCCCAAGCCAGCTGGAGTAATCTTCATGGCTCAACTCACCGTTTTCCAAATGTACTAGAGCGCGCACAAATTTCTCGTAATCCCCACCTGCAAGTTCCCGAATTACGGCGTCATAATCATCTTGGCTGAATTGTTGTGCAGAATTGCGAAGGTGCTGCATCCATTCCAAATCATTCAATACGCTTCACCTCGGAGTAATCCTACCACAAATTAGCAGTACGAACGAGTACGGCTTTGAACTGAATTCTTTATCAGTCAGTTTTTGCGCTTCGTCTTCCCCTTCCAACCCCGACGATCAACGCAAAACTGCCGATTCTGGCCACTTGACTGCTACCCTGGTTCAATTCAGTTGACTCCTAGTGTATTTGATATACGCTAAAATCCAAAATTCAGTAAGAACACCCGGCACAAAAGGCCTAACCCGCTGATTCTGTTGTTTCCGACTATAAATAACAAAAGAAGCTTACCCCATAAGAGTAAGCTTCAAATGATAGGCTTATTTTCAATACTAGATGACAGATTCCCGTTAATAATCGCGGCACGGCCATAAACTACCCCAGCTTCACCTTGTCCACCGTCATGTTCCGCGAAATAATTGCCCGCAACTCCTGGATTTGCTCCTCTGTCATCCCCGACTTCGGCAGCAACTGTCCCTGCCGACTCGTCGACATCAGGATGAACAGACTCGGGGTTTCCGCGGCCTCCAGGAAGCCGGTCCAATCTCGGTGACCAGAACCGTTGGCCGCCGTCGCGGTCACGCCCGTGTCGTCAATCACAAACGTCGCCGGTGCAAACACCGCCGCGTTTTTCGGTGACCGGTACGCGGTCACGGCCCGCCAGCGCGTCAGTAGCGGTAGGTAGACGATGGCGAATACACCCAGAAAGATAATCGGGGCTAGTGTGCCCCAGACATAGCTGCCCGTCACTCCGAGCAAGCAACTATAGGCGATTAGTATCACACCACCAATCACCAGGCCGAGCTGGAGCAAACGGATTTTGCCGTGTTTTTGAAACCACTGTAAATAGTTAAAATAGTCCTGCTGGTCAATGCTTAGGTCGTGCAATTCCATCGTCAATGCCCTCCGTCAAGTGCCGTTTAGTTAGCAGTATATGCCTTGCCGTCTGGTGGCACAAGTGGCCCCAAATGTTGAGCCCTTACCGATTTGAAGTATGCATTATGGTATACATGTGGTTCGCTCTCGACGAGATTAATGTCTCTCAAGCCAGAAGCAATTTAATAGCAACAGTATGTGTTAAAAAGAAAAAAATCCCGGAAATTAATGCCGTCAAGAGAAGTTGTCTATGTCCAGGCAAAGATTTATATTCCCGCTGACAACTATCTAGGCGATTCCAACAAATTACAGTTCAAGCACGATCTGCCAGTTTCGAAAACTGCACTCACTATTACGATGCGAGCCACAATATCATCACAGTCAATCACAGTTACTACCAATCTGTTCGACCACGCTATATTGAGCTTTAAGATGGTTAACAACCACATTTAAGTAACCACGTTGACTGACCTTAACACTACGAAAATCCTTTTTCTTTCTTTTGCACGACCTTCCCCTAACTTCTCCCGTCACCCACCATTCCGTTTCGTCTTTGCTCTTTCGCCCCGACCCGCAACGCCAAAATCCTGTTTCTGAACATTTGACACAGGACATATTTTTTAATATGCGCAGATTCGCCCTTTTCTGCGCATATATTTAAATATGTCCTGTATCAAATGCGCCAAAACACCGCCTGAACACTTTTACCTCAACGCAATCTGAATCCTGCTGGTCAATCGCCGTCAACGCTTCACCGCAATAAAACCAAATCTACGCCACAACTTCTTCACATCTGGCCCGTATAGTAATAAACATAGAGATGAGCAACCCAGAACTCATCGCTAAGTCTTCTTCATATTTTTCTCCTCCCAAAAAATAGTGTAGTCCCAGCTACACCAAAAACGGCGACGTTGCCCGACGTCGCCGTTTTTCTGTGGATTCTACTGCTTAGCGTTTTTTACACAAAGGTTGCCAGTTTTAACAAGATTAATCTAGCTTGATTCTGTTTCGTTCCTCATCAATCATTTTGATAGCTTCCAATATTTCATCTTCACTATACTCAATGCCCAATTTGTCATTATCAACAGCACCATACATGATTTCTTCTTTTGCCTTCAAACGTCGATATATCTTTTCATCAATGTAGCCAGGCCGATCACTTGATGCATCCTCATCTTTTGTTTGCAGGTAATAATAACGCGTGTGATCACTTTGTTTAAGACCAATACGGTGTATACGGTCCCGCGACTGCAGCATGAAAGTCAGATTGAAATTGTATTCAAAGTAAACAGCATCATGGACACTTTGCTGCAACGAAATTGATTCACCCAATGTCTGCGGATTGGTGACCAACACTTGTATGTCTCCGTCTCGGAATTCATTAATCAATTCAACGCGATCTGACTTTGGGGTTCCACCATAAACAAGATTTACTCTAATCCCTTTGGCGCGCAAACGACTAGTGATTTTGTTGAGTGTACCAACAAATATTCCCCAAACCAGTACCTTTTTGTTTTGCTGAACCAACTGGCAAACCAAATCAATTCCGTATTCAAACTTAGGAGAAACTATATCGCTATCAATATTGAATGTGGAGTCGTTAAGTGCATTCCCGCCTACATTCAATAAGTCTTCGAAATCATTCTTAGAAATAGTGTGGCTGTCATCATCATCGTCATCATAGGACATTAGCTCTCTATAATTTATGGCTTCATGAATTAATTCAGGGTTGGTCGATGCCTGTATTAATCTGATCAATATCGCCAAACTTGATTTCTCCTTGCGGTAAATTTCTTCTGCTAATTTACGCTGGCCTTCACTTGGTTTGATTACATTCACGTAATCATCATCTGCTTTTGGAACCTGTAAATCCTTCTTATTTGTACGCCAATAGAAGGGATGAATTGATCGATTTATTTCCTCAATTTCCCGAACTCTAGGTTTATTAAGTTCATCCAAATCCCATCTAAAGAATGTGTTGTATTCATCCCCATACAAAACGTGTAAAAAGTTATAAATGTCGCGGTACGTGTTTGGTATTGGCGTACCAGTTAACACATACCTAAATTTAGTTTTATCAGAAATTTCCAGTGCAGCTTGTGCATGTTTGCCATCCGGATTTTTAATGCGATGAACTTCGTCAAAAACTAGCATTGTGTCATTATCCAACATTCTATCCAACACACCGGTATAAGCAGAAAGGGATTCATAGTTAACCAGAATGAGATTGCTGACCTTCCAATCCGTAACCAATTTTGATTTAAAATCTTTTGTGCTCTGACTGTCTATGCACGACAATTGTTTCTTTTGCTTAAACACCTCTTCAAACTCATGCTTCCAACTTTCAAATGCGCTAATTGGAGCAACAACCAGAATTCTTTCCAGTCTCTCGTTTTTGGGCGCACTTTGACTATTTAGGTATGCAAAAACCCCAAGCAGCATAGCTGTTTTACCTGCACCAGGAACAGAAAAATTGGCCGCACGTTCCATTTCGTATTCATAAAAAGCAGCTCGCAAGTGAAGTGGTTTCAAAGGCCGCACAACCTCAGATTGAACTGTGTTACAGAATTCCTCGAATTGAATCCTTTTAGAAATTGGAAACTGTTCTAAATCCTCTTTGTAGACCTCACCAAGTATTTTATATTGTTCAATCGAATATTTTTTTCGTGCAATGAATTGCTCAACTGCTTTTGAGACAGTTACTTTTACATTCTTTCTGTACGCTCTCTGCTTAGTGACTTGAATTACTTTTTCAATATCTCTATAAGCTGTCCTTTGCCTAATAGTTTTATTATCAGGGTCAAAAAAATAGGATGTATCGCTACCAGCTTTCAGTTTCCTATCAGAACTTGTTAATTTACATTCGGAATTATCAACTCGAATTATAGAACCATCAATAAATTTGAATGCTATCTCATTTGTTTGAATACCATTATCTTCATCCTCTGTTTGAGGTAGCTTAATTGTTGCCAAGCTTTGATATTTGGCAATCTCTTCGTATGCCAAGTCGGAAGCTTCTATTACTTCAATGTCTTCTTCCCTGTTTTCCCACAGCCTAGAAAATCGATTCTTATATTCTTTAATCCTAGATTGAACAAATTGGCTTCTATCCCACGAAACATCAACACTGATACTTTCATAGTTCCTACTAATACCACTTTGTGTTTCATTGGCTGACCCATTAAAGAAAACACACTCAGTATCGTTGGAGATAATGCCAAATTTATCATGGAACAAACCTTGCTTAGTGAGGGCAACCTTCACCCGGGCCCTACCAGCAGCAATCATGAACGCTAAATTTCCAAGTCGTTCCTGTGCTTCTGAATTAAGTTTTTCATTCTGCGCCGCGATGTTAAGCGGCCTTATCTGATGGCGTAAAGAATATCCTTCTTTAATTTTCGCAAAATCATCTGCTGAAATTTCCTTTGAAATAACAAACTGAGCTTCGCCACCGTTTTTGACCATTTCTTCAAACCCATGCGCATACAAATCCATACTTGCACTATTAAAGAAACCTGACACTCTCTGATACAGATTTGCTTCCGTCAATAGAGGATTATAAAAATTATCGACCAAGTCTTTCGTATACTCAGGCTCTATCGCATTCTTGACTTTGTCAGAAAACATTACATACGTAGCTCCTTTTTTAACTTGAACACGACATCTGAGATATCCTTCAAGGTGTCTTTCGCTTCAGCGTTCTCGTCCACGTTCAATTCCGTAAAATCAGAAGCGCTCATAACCGACAGTTTCTCATAAATATCTTCCAATTCTGACAAAGATTTACGTCGTTTTCCATCCTTATCACCTTTAAAAGCCAATCGATTAGTCGACTTGATGTATCTTGCAGCTTGGCTCTTCAAATGTTCATCTTCATTTATTCGCTGCTTCAATTCGGCTGCTGACGCAATTGGTTTCTTAACAAACGCATCTACAATATCATCAAGCTTATCGTCGTCCTCAGTTGCATCTACTAAATGCGACTTAATATCTGGGTTCTTCAATATCTTGTTTTTCATATCCCGCATGACTATCTTTGGTTCAGCGGTCTCTAAACCAGACTTAGCAAGTAATAATCTTACTAAAACCGCATCTGTTACAGCCTCCTTGTCGTCACCCGTTAGCTTGTCAAGCGTTCCGCCAATTTCTTCAATTGGACCATCAATTTTTAAATCTCTAGCTAGATAAAACTTATCAATTGCGTTTCCACCTGGAGATACTAGACTGATAAACCGAAGAATAAGCTCTGCTAGTCGTAAATCACGATTTATTCCCCTGGTATTCCCTGCGCCGGATGCTTTTTTGTATTCATCAACAGTCATCAGTTTTTCAATTTTAATCGTGTTGTATACATCGAAAATTCGGTCAATTGGGTCATAATCCACACGTTCCTCACGGCCAAGTTGTAAATCCAGCTCTAATTCTTTAATGGTTTTTTCGTCCGATTTTTTAGCGGTATCAAGATTCAAAATAACCGCTTCAAAATATTTTTCAATATTGGTTTCGCGTTGGTACATACGAAGAGCAGTAAAACGTCGATTACCGTCAATGACCCGGCCATCTGGCAAAACAACACCTGGTTCCTGCTGAGTCTTTTCTTTAATGGATTTTAGCGTGTCCTTTAGAGCCTGGCTATTCGAATCTAACACAAATTTCTCAAAAATTTGATTGTATTCTGAATCGCCTGGTTCAGGTGCTAGTACACCATTTTCACTTTGATATTGCCTATAGGCGGTGTTAATGCGTCCATTTTGATCATTGTAGTAAAGATACTTAAGCGGAATCGCATAGACATCGTAGTTTGAACCATCATTGCCAGGAACGGAAATCTTTTTCGTAGCACCAGTCTTCCTAAATTCTCCAGCAATTACCTTGTCAAATAAATTCATAATTATTCTCCTTTTTTGAATGTGGAAATATTAGCGTTACCATGCTTCAACAATCTTTGAATTCAATTGAGATTCACAACACCGGTCTAAAAAAGCCTTTTCTTAATATCAACTAATGCACAAAGAAAATTGTTCGCTTAGGCAAAGCAATGGTCATCCACAGGCTCACTATAATTGTGTTTCTGTTACGACTATAAATTGATCGCCTGATAATTGCAATGATCGTTTATGCAAAATTTACGATAACACAAAAATGGCTGAGGACATCTGCCTCAGCCTAAATCAATCGCTTACATATTCAGAGCCTTTTGCGTCGTCTTTCACCACCACGTTATCAAAAAGACCCCCAACACCTGGGTGGCGGCGGGAGTCAATTGCGCTGGGTAGGCGCGTGTTCAAAGAGAGGCCACGGAACATCCGAGCCTCACCGATAGTGTAACGCGAATTGGCTTACCTGTCACAAAAATTCTGATATTTGGTCAATTATTATTTCGTCAATTTTTGTTATTAATTAAAGCAAATGCTGTCCATTAATTGCCAATGTAGTTTGCCCAATGGACGGTAAGTCGGCGCACCCAAGATAATAAAAACGCCGCCCAGCATTTCAACTAGGCGGCGTCCTTCTTGCTATTCAATTCGCGGTAATGCCGGACGGTCGTAGAAATAGCCCTGCAGGAAATGCGCGTGCAGCTTGTGCTCCGCGTAGTCCGCGTCGTTACTGTTCTCAATCCCAGTAATCACAATATCAATATTGAGTGGATCTAAGACAGCGTGCCATTCCTTGAGCCGGGCAATCAGCGCATCGCCAGGGTACTCGCGGCACAAGTCAGCCAGTTCGAACTTAACCCCGTCCATAAACGGCAGCACTGGCGCCAGCGAGAACAGGTCGGTGGCAATGTCCAGGTTCTCCACCTCAATACGCACGTCGGCTTCCCGGTACAGCCGGCCCATGCGCTGCATCACGGACGCTTCAGGCATCCCCATCAGCTCAACCACCAGCACCTGCAACGCATCGCAATGGTCTCGGAAATCAACCAACTTCTGGAGCACCTCGGGCAGGGCAAACTGCTCCTGCGTGAGGTTGAGCATGATCTTCGGCACCTCAGCGCTTTGAATCGCCTTCTTGGCAAAATCAATCTGGACGCCAACCGCCAGTTCGAAGTTCTTGGGGAACATCCACTGGTCCCGGTCGCTATCATAGCGTGCCAGGCGCACCTCGTTGTGCACGGCCACGTGTGGCACCTTGTGCACGTTGATGATTTTCTGGTTGAAGATGGCGACGGTCGAAATCACTTTCGGCTTGCGCACCACATTCAGTGTTTTACCCATCACGGTCACCACGTCGCGGCCATAATGCTTGCTCTGGTAGAGGCTGGCATCGGCCCGGGCGTACAGGTCATCGAATTTTTCATCGTTGTCGCTGAGCTGCGCAATCCCAATTGAAATCGTGACGAGGACTTCATACCCCGCCGCCGGAAACCGCGTCTCGCGCACCACGCGCCAGCATTCCAGCAGCATCGCCTGCACGTCCTTAGCCGTCCGTCCCGGGAAGACCACGTTGAACTCCTCGCCGCCAGTCCGGTAGAGGGTGTGCACGCCCGGATATTCGCTGAGCATGTTTTCGAGGCTCTCGGCCACCCCTGCTAGCACCTGATCACCCGCCAAGTGGCCGTAATGATCGTTAATCTGCTTGAAGTGGTCAATGTCCAGCACCGCCATTGCCACCGGCGTGTGCTGCTCTTTGGCGCGGGCGAAAATCCCGGTGACATCCTGGACGTACGCCGCGTAGTTCTTCGAGTTGGTCAAGGCATCATAGTGGGCCTGCTGATCGTTCGCCGCATTCACCAATCGCTCACTGTGGTCATACTTCAGGTATATCGCGGTCACAAGCGCCATGACAAAGAACGTCACGAGGCCTAGGAACACGGGCGTCAGTGCGGTTAACCCGCCCGGAATTGCGGGCTTGAAGCACCAAAAAATGGCCGCCAAATACGTGAACGCGAAGACGTGGCGACTGATGTGGTAGCGAATGTGCGCCGCCAGTTTGCGCATGCCGATGAGCGTGATGGTGATCAGCACGAAGGTCAGGGCAAAACGCCAGGTACCAAACGCGGACCAATAAAGGAGCAGCCACATCTCATAGACGCCAATTGCCCGCAGCGTGTACTCGAGCCAATTACTCTTTTCATCCAGCAACGGGAAGGTCATGACGAAGAAACTAAAGTTCGCAAAAACCAAGCTTAGTGTCGGGTTACCAATTATTCGTGTTATTTGATAGAAACCCAGGCCCAAAATCATGGTGATTGCGAGCATCGCAATGCGGATGATGATGGCCCGGCGTGTCTTACCATTCTGGTCAGTAAAAGCTAAGTGCCACAGCTCGCGGTAATAGACCACAAAGCCACTGGCAAAAAGCGTACTAACAATCAGCTGCGCCAGCCAGAATTGCAAGCGTAGTGGTGTGCTGTCACTCATAGGTACTCCCTCTATTTACTAAAAAAATCCCCCGTGGTCTGAAAAACTTATAATTAGTCGATGTTATTTTTTCACGAGTTTGGTATAACTAATTATTTATGTTGTTCATTACCATATTTATAGACTACTTCCGGTTTAATTACAAGCATTACCTCAATATTTCTGCCTGATTGTCACGCATAGGCGCCCGCCCCGCCTGCTACGAGCGTGTCTGGGCGCACACCACAATACCCGTAATTCCCGGCCATCAGGATGTCGGTGATGGTGGCCTTGGCTAACCATTTTGTTGCGGTGTCACTTTCCCCGTTTTCACACATTGGCATATTGACTGACTGCTTTTCATAGATTTGGGTGCAAAGAGTTTGCGCTGATCCCAGCCTTCCAGGTACGCCGGGAACCTCTGCGCAATAAATGCAAATATGCGCCCAATAGTAGCTGATTTGCGCATCAAAAAACGGCCAGGACATATTCTGTCCTGACCGCCGCATTCTACTTGCGCTTACGTTTCTTGGCGCGCAGTTTCTTGGCCGCCTTCATGCTTAGGCCCTGGCGCACATCGTGTTTCTTTTTCGGTACCGCAATGAACTTCGCCATGTCCGGCACGGCCGCCATGACCTTGCCGTAGCGGGCCGCCATCGAGTCGACCTCATCGCGCTGGCCGGTGACAAACGGGGTACCCGCAACAATCGCCGCCACCGCCAGCCGCTGGTCGCTAACCACCGGCACCGTGCTCGTCAGCAAACTGGTGAGCTCGTAGTTGGCCACCGCGTCATCGCTGAGTTTTTCCTCCAGCTGAGTTTCCAGCAGCTCCTTCACCTTGGCCAGGTTGAACAGGGGCAAGACGAACTCACTGAGCCAGCTCTTGACCGTGTAGTCCGCCTTGTCACTGGCAATTTCTGCCAGCAGGGCGATATCCGTGAACGTGAGCTCTGTGCCCATGAGGATTGCTTCCGGCAGGTGCGCATGCAACAGGTCGTGATCACTAACCGCGGCGTCGATGCCGAAGAATCCGCGCATGATTGCCAGCAGTGCGTCCACGCGGGTGCGGTCAGCGGGTTCACGGTCTGGTGCTTCCGCGCTCACTCCCGCCTTGATTAGCGCCGTCGCAATGGCTTTGGCGCTGCGCAGGTGGTGCTCGTCTTCAAGGAACTCCACGTAATCGCCCAGTAGTGCCGCCAGCTCGGTGCCGGTCAGGTTGAGCGCATTGCTCCACTCCTGCACGTTGTCCGTGAAAAGCGCACTTGCATCCCGCGCCGTCCAGCGCCGGGGCGTGCGATCATAATTTTCAGCCATCTGCTTGGTGAAGTCGCGCACGAGTGCAGCCATTTGTTCGGTGGCGACAGTCTTCTCACCAAGTACTGAGTCACGACCCGCCGCGGCGTAATCCGCCAGCCACGTGTCCGTGTTGCCCAATACTCGGTTAATCTGTTCTGGTGTCATGAGGCCCTCCGCTTCGCAATGTTTTCGGTATTGCCGTATTTTCCGTTTACCATTTTACCAATAACCACGCGATTACGCATGTTTATCGCAATTTGCGCATAAAACAGGCACACCCAGCCGCGCCAGATGTGCCGATTGTGGATTATTGAACTTCCTTAGCGCTCCACTGGACGGAAATACCGTAGCCGTCCTCGAAGCTGCCTTCTGCCTCGCCGTCAGCAAGAACCATGTCGAGGCTCGGTTCATCCCCGTAGTGCGCCATGATGTCCTGGACCATCTTGTGGAAGGCCGCCTGGCAGTCCGCTTTGTGGGCGAAAACCTCGCTGGCCACCTGGTCGGGGCTGGCGAAGACCATTACGTAGACCGTTTGTTCCATGTTGACCCTACTTTCGTTTGTTCCGCTTTTGCGCCAGCTTCTTGGCCGCCGCAAAGCTGAGGACGTTGTTCTTGCGGCTGCTGTTGCTCTTTTGCCGCTGGTTCAGCTGCTCCTTGGGCAAGTATTCGAGCATCGCCGGCACCGCGTTCAATACCGCCCGGTGCTTTTGCAGGAACGTGATTTCTTCGGTGATGTCGCCGTCCTTCAGCTCCATCCCCTCAAGCCGCATCGCCACTGACAGGCGGGTTGCGGGTGCCACTGGCGTCATTTCGTTGTGCAGCTGTGCCATCACGAACTGGTAGCTCACCGCATCGTTGTTCTTGATGCCCAGCGCGCTGGCGAAATGGTCGCCGGCCACCTGCACGTTGATCTCGGGCATCGCGTACTTGGCCAGCCACGCCTCAACGAAATCGTCCTGCTGCTCGCCGCTGGTATCGCCCAGCGCGGCAATCATCGCCATATCCATGAAGGAGGCGCTGTCCGCCAGAAGGAGCACATCAACCAGGTGCGCGTTCAAAAACGTAGGGCTCTGCACGGCCGCCATGTTCGACATCTTGAAGAACTGACTGACGCGGATGAACGTGTCCCCGAGGTGCTCGGCAATCGTGGCCAGATTCTCGGCAGTGGCCGCCTCTTCCATGAGTTCGGCGACGCTGTCCGCCAACTTCCCGCCGTTGCGCAGCTTGCCCGCTTCACCGCAGAAGTCAAGGAAGTCACTCACAACGTCCAGAATGGTATCAAAGGTCACTTCCCGGTCCGCCGTCGTCACTTCGCTGGCCCAGTCCGCGCCGCGCTTTTCGAGCAGTTCCGTCGCCGATGTGTTGGTCCAGCGGGATGGCTGCCGGCCCTCTTCACTGAGCATCCCCAGTGCGAAGTCCAAGACAATATCGGCGTACTGCTGACGACTCAGGTGGTTATATTCATTGAGTTCATCAAAAATCTTGCTCGCGTAGAACTCATCGAGCCAGTCCTTGATTTTACCGGTCAGGTTCGTAATCTGTTTTTGTGTTGGTGCAACTAATTCAGTCATAATAACTCTTTTCAGTAAGGATGGTCACCGCGTTTACTGCGATGACCACCCAGTTAGTCTTTTCGCTTCTACCCATGTTATCTTGTTCCCGTTGCTTCGACAAGTTATTTATTCTCGCCCGCCTCGGCCCGGCGCTTGGCTTCCGCAAAATCGATAATCTTTCCCTCCTGATTGTGCGGGCTCACGCTGCTTGCCGGCGCGCCGAAGTACTGCTGCAAAATCGCGGCGTGGCGTTCCAAGAAGCGGCGCTCGGCCGCGGGGTTATTGAGTGGATCACCGTCAACCCGCGATGCGAGCATTGTGCGCTGGTTCTGATTCAGCGGCGTCGGGTCGCCAAGCAGACTTTGTTCCACCATCATTAAGATTACGTCATTTCCAGCAATTCTATCGCCACTATCACTACTTCGGAGCTGCGGCATCCCCGTATCCTTGAGCAGGCTGTCCACGTCGATGTCCGGCAGAATGTACTGCGTGTAGAATTCATGCGCGAATTTCGTCGGGTTCTTCTCATCTTCGGGCATGGCGAGGTTAATGGCTTCCTTCAGCGTCATCGTGTCGGCGAGCATGATGACGTCGGCCTTGTATTTCTGCAGAAAGGCCCAGGTCTCGGCTTCACCCACCGGGATGTCGATGTGCCGCGCGGTGGCAATCATGGCGATTAATTGTGACATGTGCTCGCCAAAATCAGCCTCACTGGCGGGTTTGGCCGGACTTTCCACGTAATTCATGATTTCGTCCGTGTCCGTGTAGTCACCATACTCATCGTTTGCGACCACAGACGCGTCATCCACGGCGTTAATGAGCCGGCGCGCGTTGCTGATGTGGTGCTCATCTTCCATGAAAATCAGAAAGTCGGTCAGGCTGTCGGACAAATCAAACGCGGCGAGCTCGTACTTGTCCATCCACCGCGGGAAGAGCGACTTCAGCACGCGCTTCATCATCGTTGCCGTCCACCGGCGCGGCTCACGGCCAAAGTGGTCCCACATGGCACTCGTGATATCCATCACCATTTCCGGCACCATGTTCTTGCGCTTTTCGTCTTGCGCATGCAGAACGATATACGAAACGTTGCCCTGGAATTCTTTAACCCACTGGGCCATATTCTCCATTAACTGTTCGCGTTTTGCATCCTTTGCCATGAGGAACCGCTCCTTTCACGTCAATTCGTGCCAACTGGTCCGACCTCACACTGACCAGAGTTTTTACAGTTGCGGCGCATTATTCTGCCGTTTGCCGCAATTATCTTTCGCCCACTATCTTCTGGATTGTTCTACCTAGATTATAACGTGTTTGGCCGCCACTATGCCATTTTATTGGGCGGCAGGAGGGCTGGCCAGCCCGGACCCGAAGGCCAAGACGCTTACGCCAAGTACGCCGTGTAGAAGAAGTACGCGGCGAGTCCGAACGCGGCAAAGCCGATGCAGATGCGAATTGCGCGTTGCGGCACGAACCTGACCACCATTGGGCCAATGTACACGCCGATGAACATGCCGACGCCGAGTGGAATTATCATCAGCCAATAGACCTTTGTCGTGAACGCGTAGATGATGAGTGACACAATGTTCGTCAGGAACGCCGCGAAGTTCTTGAGCGCGTTGGCCACCGCAAACGAAACGGGTAGCGTCATCGACAAAATCGCCAGCAACACAATCCCCGCCGCCGAGCCAAAGTAGCCAATGTACAGGCCCACTAGGAAGACGACGAAGTTCCGCAGCACCAGCTTCCACCCCGTCACCGCGTGGCCGACGTTTTGCTGCGGTCCGCGCGCCGACCAGAGCATCAGACCACCGGCTAAGGCGATCAGAAACGGAACGATTTTTTCGAAGCTGTCACCGGGGGCCAGGGCCAAAATAATCGCCCCGACGATGCCACCCACCGTCGCGTACACGGAGACGCTGACCATCAGTTTCCGGTTGCTTTTGAGTTCCTTGGTCGAGGACAAGCCCGAGCCGATGCCGGTAAAGATCATCGCGGCCGTGTTCGTGACGTTCGCGGACACCGGTGGCACGCCCAGCGCGATGAGCACGGGGTAGACAATCAGCGACGCCATCCCCGCCATCGACGCCAGCAACCCGCCGCCCAATCCAGTCACCAGTAAAATCATCGTCAGCACTACCACGTTCATATTATCGCCCCTCTACCTAATTAACGTGATTAGTATAGCGCAAATGGCGTGGCAAAATTTCACCAGCAATTGCGTTCGCATCCGGCCCACCGTAAGCCGCGGATTGTAAATTGTGGCCAGGCAAATTTGTTTCACGTTATTTGTGCCAGCATAATGCCGACTCCCGCGCGGCATTCATATACACCGTTAATAAGTCAGCGTTCTATTTCACAAAATTGGTAACCACATTTGATTGTGTTTAGATCCATTTCGCCATACTATATATAGTGTTCAACGCAATTATTCTGGGGGTTAAACCAATGGCAAAACATCAATTATTCACACGCATTCTTATCACTACCGGCCTGCTGCTCGGCGGCGTCGCGGCGGCAATGCCCGCAGCGCCCGCAAACTCCGTGGCCGCAGCCAGCACCACGAGCGCGACTCCGGCTGCTGTCTCGCAGGCACTCAAAGACACCACTACATACGTGAAGGGTCGACTCGACGGCTTTGCCAAGAGTGACACGAACATGGTGACCGACATGCCCGAGTGGCTGATTGTGGGTTACGCACGCAGCGGCGCCGACACCAGCAGCTTTGCCAAGCGCTACTTGAGCGATGCAACGGCCAAGCTGAAGCAGGCAACCGACGCCGGTAGCTACGACATGCTGGGTTACGGCGGCATTCGCGCGACCGACAACTCGCGCATCGCACTGGCCGTCACCGCACTCGGCGGCAACGCGGAGAACCTGGGCGGCAACAGTCTCTTTGACCGACTCAACAGCCTCGAAACCGTCACCGCGCAGGGCATTAACGGTGCAATTTACACTTTACTCGCCATCGACGCAAACCCAACCTACAAGTTCAGCCCCGTCACCGGCAAGGACACCCAAACTACCAAGCAGGCCCTCGTCGACTACATCTTGGGCAAAGAGGTCAAGGGCGGCGGCTGGAACCTGTTCGGCAGCACCGCGGACATCGACATCACGGCCATGGCGCTGCAAGCACTGGCACCGTACAAAAACGAGGCGAACGTGAAGAGCGCAATTGACCGCGCCGTATCCGTCCTCAGCAAGCGCCAGGACGCAACCGGTGGCTACACTTCATACGGCACCGCCAACGTTGAATCCGCCGATCAGGTCATCGTCGCCTTGACCGCGCTGGGCATTGACCCGCAAGACACCGCCTTCACGAAGAACGGCAAGACCTTAATCGATAACCTGATGTCCTTCCACGTTGCCGGCTCCGGCTTTGCCCACACCCTGGGCGATGCCGTGAACGACATGGCAACCGAGCAAAGTTACTACGCCATTGTTGCCTACAACCGGTTCCTCAAGGGTGAAACCAGCCTCTACGACATGTCCGATTTGGCCGTTACCAGCACCAAGCCGGCCGTCACCACCAGCAAGCCGCAAACGACAACTAAGCCGCAAGCAACGGAAGGCAGTAACGACAACAAACCAGCATCCACAGCGCCTGCTACACCTAAGCAGCAGCCAGGATCCAAGGATACTGATAATGACGCTGACGCCGTCCCAGCAGACACTGATGCTAAAAAGCAAAACACCGATTCTGTGCACAACAACGCCAACAAGCCAGCCGGCGTCCAGCCTGCAGCTGCAGCCCAAAACCAAGCGGCTAAGCATGAGGCCAAAGCAAAGTCCGACTTACCACAACTAGGCAGCACCGCATCCATCGTGGCCATTGCCCTGGGCCTGATTCTGCTTGTCCTCACCTTCGTCATCGGAAAGAAGGTGCGGTTTGATGCGTAGGCGTGCCGGATTAATTGCATTGCTGGCGGTCGCACTCCTGGCCGGTTGCGGCAAAAACGCCGCGGCGCAAACCTCAAGCACCGGCAGCAAAACGGTCACCACCACCAAGCTGGCCAAAAACGGCGTTGTCACCAAGGCCCAAATGAAGAACCTCGCAAACAAGGGCGGGCAGTTCACCCTCTCTGGCAAGCACGACGGGATTAAGTACAGCTGGACCTACGACTCGGCGCAGGTGAAAAACCCCACCAAGCAGAAACTAGCACTGACAATAACTAACGCCAAGAGCAAGGCGGCACTGGCCAAGGTGCCCGGCGCCAAGAATCTGATTGGCATCAAGTTCGCACAGTTCCACCTGGCCGGCGCCCCCACTTTGACCATCACCATCCCGAAGCGCTGGTCCGCATCGGCCGCGGTTTTGCTCAGCGGCAACAAGCTCACCGTTGATTCAGCGACGCCGGTCAACCTGAAGCAAACAGCCAAGACAACGCAGCTGAGCTTCAAGGTCACGAGCGTCCACCGCACCGTTTACCTGGTTGGTACCACCAAGACCGATAAGACCAAGACCATCAAGAAGGCCAAGGTCGTTGCCAAAAAAGAGGCCACAAAAGCCACTTCGACCAAGGCTAAGGCTAAAAAGGCGGCGTCTAAGACCAAAAAGCACGCTGCCGCCACCAGTAAATCAAGCTCGGCAGCCAGTTCCGCTTCTAAGGCCAGTTCTAGTAGCAAGGATGCCGGGAGTTCCAGCAGCCACGCTGTTGCCACTAGTTCAGCGGCAGTCAAGCACGCAACACACAAGACCAAGCACGCTACGGCTAAAGCAACAAGTAGTGCGCCTACCGTCACGATTTCGATTAACGCATCTACGGCCGCACACCACCTGGACCAGATCAAGGACAACAAGAAGAATTCCGTCCCTAAAAGCGGCGTGATTTTGCCGCCAACCAAGGTTACACTTAAAACTGGTGAATCAGTTTACGACGTGTTGAAGCAGGTCACCGCCGAACGTGGCATCCAGATGGAAGCGCGGTGGACGCCGGCCTACAACGCCTACTACATTACCGGCATTCACAACCTGTATGAATTCGACGGTGGCGCCGCATCCGGCTGGATGTACTCCGTTGATGGCTGGTTCCCGAATTACGGCGCATCATCATACAAAGATTTGAAGAACGGCAGCGTCATCAAGTGGCTGTACACGCTTGAACTTGGCGCCGACGTCGGGGGACACAATTGAAAACCGTTCACGGACACCGCGACCCATTCGGTGAGGCACACCCGCTGATCCAGGCCGCATACTTTATCATAATTCTGGGGCTGACGGCATTTTGCCTGCACCCCCTCGCCTTGGTGGCGGCGCTGATTGGCGCCGCCATTTATGGCGCTATCCTGCGGGGATGGCGGCACGTGGCAAAATTACTGCTGACGTTCATCCTGCCGGGGATGGTTGTCTTCACGCTCATCAACATGTGCTTCAACCATTACGGGCAGACCCTGCTGGTAACCCTAAACAGCGGCAACTCCATCACGCTTGAGGCCATCGTCTACGGCCTCGTTCTGGCGGGTGTGCTGGCATGTGGCCTGTGCTGGTTCGTGGCCATCAACCAGCTGATGACCCGGGACAAAATCGTTTATCTGTGTGGGCGCATGCTGCCGGCAATTGGTCTGCTCATGAGCCTCACCTTCCGCTTCGTGCCACTGCTCGGACGCCAGTTTCGGGCGGTCAAGAACGCGCAGACCGGCACCGGCAACGCCGTGGGCCAGGTCAACTGGCGCCAGAAGTTCCACGTGGCCGCCAATATTTTCTCCATAATGACCACCTGGGCCCTCGAAACGGCCGTCACCACCGCCGACTCAATGCGCAGCCGCGGTTACGGCACCGGTCATCGCACCGCGTACGCCCGGTTCCACTTTCGCACGTCCGACCGGATTCTGGCCGCCGTGCTGATCGTCCTCACGGGGCTGGTGCTGATCAGCTGGCGCATGCACGGCCTGTTTGCCCAGTACAACCCGCAGATTATTATCGGGCGCAACCTCTGGACACTCATCGGCACCCTCGCCGTTCTTGGTCTGGCACTATTGCCCAGCATCATGTACGTCTGGTCGCGCCTGCACCAGGTTCCGGATAATGCCAAGGCCGAACTGCCGCCGTATTTTGCACGCAATTAATTGAAAGTAGATAGATTAATGCTTGTTTCCTTTAAAGACTATTCCTTCACCTACGCCGACGCGAAAACCGCGCTGACCAACATCAACCTGAATATCAAGGCAGGCAGCTTCACCGTCATGTTCGGCCGCAGCGGCAGTGGCAAAACCACGCTGCTGCGGCAATTGAAGTCGGTGCTGCTGCCAAGCGGAACGGCCACCGGGAGTTTGCTGTGGCACGACCAGCCACTGGCCAAGCTGGACAACCGGCAGCAGGCCAGTGCCATTGGCTACGTGAACCAGCAAGCCGACGCCCAGTTCGTCACCGACAAGGTCTGGCACGAGCTGGCTTTTGGCCTCGAGAGTCTGGGCGAAAAGCCAAACGTCATCCACAGTCGCATTGCCGAAATGGCGACCTTCTTTGGCCTCACCGAATTGATGAGCCGGGACGTCACCACCCTTTCCGGCGGGCAAAAGCAGCTTGTCTCCCTCGCCAGCGTCATGGTTATGCGCCCCGAGCTGCTCCTGCTGGATGAACCCACGGCCCAGCTCGATCCACTGGCAAAACAGAGCTTCATCCAGGCCCTCGTGCGCCTGCACAACGAGCTGGGCACGACCATTTTGCTGGCCGAACACGAACTGGAAGACGTCACCAGTTTCGCCGACCAGCTCGTGATGATGCGCAGTGGGGCCATCGTCGCGGACGGAGCGCCCCAGCAGGTCAGTGCCGACCTCTTTGCTCAGCACGCCCCGCTGTTTGCGGCCCTGCCGACCGCAACGCGGCTGTACTGCAATTCCGTAACCAGCGTTCAGGCGGCAACCATCCCCCTGACCGTGGGCGCCGGACGCGCATGGCTCCAAGGTTTCGTTCGTAATCCGGAACCATTTGCGACGCCCGCCCCCGAGCCGGACGCACAGCCGTGGCTGATTGCCAAGCACGTTTCGTTTCGCTACAGCCAGGACGCGCCCGACACCCTGAAGGACATTAATCTGCAAGTGAGCCGCGGCCAGTGGTACGGCATCGTTGGCAGCAACGGCGCCGGCAAGACCACGCTGCTCAACCTGCTCGGCCGAATTTTGCGCCCGAGCAGCGGTAAAATCACGCTGGCAAGCCAGCCCCTCGACCGGTATCGCAGCGCCGACTTGTACCAGGAATTCCTCGCCGTTATGCCCCAGGACCCGACGACGCTGTTTGCCAGTGCCACGGTGCAGGCCGAACTGATGACAACGGCGAAGCGCGTGCAGCCGGCCATGGGCGCTGAAGCCGCGGTGAGTGGCGTGATCGATTTGTGCCACCTGCGCCCGCTGCTGGCCCACCACCCGTTTGACCTCAGTGGCGGTGAGCGCCAATTGCTCGCGCTGGCGAAGATTATCTTGCTGCGGCCAAAGGTACTCCTGCTGGACGAACCAACCAAGGGGCTGGATGCCTTCACCAAGGCGGCGGTCGGCTCGATTTTGGCCCAGCTGCACAGTACTGGGGTCACCATCGTCATGGTCACCCACGACCTGGACTTCGTGGCCCAATACGCGGATCACATCGCGCTGCTTTTCGATGGCGAAATTGCCGCTTCCGCACCGACGCACGAGTTCTTCGCCGCCAACAGTTTCTACACCACGACCGCAAACCGCATCGCCCGCGATTACTGGCCGAACGCCATCACGCTGGAGGAGGTGGAAGCATGCCTGCAAAAAACCAATTCCTAAAGCAGCTGTACGCTGACCAAAAAGACGTGCCCACCGCCGATTTGCCGGCCATGCCGCAAAACCCGGTTCCGACCTTCAGCCACCCCAAGCGGGCGTTATCGTGGCAGCGCACGACTCTCGTCTTAATCCTCAGCGCGCTCGTGCTTGCGTTTGGCGTGCACACGGGCCAGCGCCACTACCTGGTGACCAGCCTGCTCCTCATGGCCGTCGCGTTCGGCGCGGTGTGTCTGCGGTTTGAGCGCCGTCACCCCAGCGCCCGCGAGCTCGTGGTCATTGCGGTGCTGGTTGCGCTGGCGGTGGCCGGCCGCAGCGCCTTTTTCATGCTTGCCCAGTTCAAGCCGATTGCCGCCATCGTCATTGTCAGCGGCATCGCCTTTGGGAGCGACGTCGGCTTCCTTGTTGGCGCAATGTCCGCGCTCACGTCGAACATCTTCTTCACGCAGGGGCCCTGGACCCCGTGGCAAATGCTCGGTTTCGGTTGCGTCGGCTGGCTCGCCGGCACGCTTGCCTGGGCGCACCTCCTGCGACCGAACCGCATCTCCATGTGCATCTTCGGCTTCTTCAGCGTCATCATCGTCTACGGGGGCATCCTGAATCCGGCGTCCATCATCATGTACGGCGGGGTCATCACGAAAACCGCACTCATTGCCATCTACGCCTCGGGGTTCCCCATGGACCTAGTCCACGCTGGGGCCACGGTGCTGTTTCTGGCGGTGCTGGGCATGCCGATGTTGCGCAAGCTCGCACGGCTGCAAGACAAGTACGGGATTTTCAAGTAGCGGTCGGGCGCAAAGCTGCGGATCAACCGCTGGGTGAATTACGACATAATCAAGAGCAGGGCATAACTTTTCAGTTGTGGCCTGTTTTTTCGCTCGCCACAGCAAAACACCACCTAGATTGCAAATGAGGCAATATTACGTTTTTGTACTAATTGAGCAAGTGCCTACCAGTAAAGACACCCCCGCTAACACCCGTACTGGTTCTTGCGCGAATTATGCCGTTTTTGCATTTTTCCCGTGGCCCAGCAACACAATTCCGCTTAAGAAAACATAGTTTATTCTTAGCCAATAACAAACATTTTTCTAATCGCTCCAAAACAACGTTATTATATTCCGAGCCACCATGCCGCCCACGCGGCTTTGCGGCATTTACGCGCCTAGTTGAATAAACCAAATGCAGAAAATGCACAACTATACCAATCAATATTCCGAGTCTTTAAATAACACCAAAAGTGTAGAATCCCTGTTGCCAGCAACCCGACCATTGAGCATTTTTTCCTGCAAAAAGTGCCGGTACTACCCACATGATTTAATCGGCGGGACGTGCACCGGCAATATTTATTTCTTTCACAATAACAATCAATTGATATTTACCGGTTGACGGAAAGCGCTACGCAAAGTGTATACTAATACGAGTAAAATGAAATGATTTATTCAACCGCAATTATTCGCACGCCCACCCTTTTTTATTTTCGGGATTGTGCCGCACTTTGGAGGAGAAAATATGGAAGACCACGAAGCCAAACTGGGTGCCTTTTTCCGGCACATTCGCAAACGCCGGGGGCTCAAGATCCGCGATGTCTCCGCCGGGATTTCGGAAACCACGCTGTCACGCTTTGAACGCGGCCAGATTGACCTGACCATCTCGAAGCTCGCACCCGCAATGGAAGCCGCCGAAATGGATCCCGCTGACGTTCTCATGCGGCCCAACCAAGCCAAGGCCGCCTTTGACGTCGCGCTGCGTTCCGTCCACGATGCACTCGTACGCGGGAACAAGGCGATGGCCACCGCCGCGCTGCACAACTACCGGTTCGCCACCGACAACATGTATTTGCCCCTGCGTCCCTTTAACCTGATGATTCTTGAAACATGGACTGAATCCATCAAGTTTCCAACCATTTACCTGTCAGACGCTAACCAGGATGAAGTGGTCAGTTTTCTTGAACGCGACGATGACTGGCACCACTTCGAATACATGCTGTACGCGGAACTCGTCTACTTCATGGATGAGCACCACAGCAAGCGCGCCTTCCGGATTATGGTCCGCTCGTTTGCCAAGCGCCAGCACCCAGAAAACGACCGGCAGGCATACCAGATGGCGCTGATGAACGCCATTATGCGGCCAATCGAAACGGGCGACCTGGAGTTTGCCGGCGAAATCATGAAGATGATTGACGGGATGAAGCTCAGCCCAATTGACATCTTCACCAACTACCGCCGCGAACTTTGCCGTTGCGCCTTTGCCTTCAAGCAAAACGGCGGCGAAGAGCAACGCGAAATCCTGCAAAACCTGCTTGGCTCACTGGACTTCCTCGGCAGCCCGCAGCTTGCAGCAAGCGACATGTTGTGGCTGAAGCGCTGCGGCGTGGAATTCAAATAAGATCGGTACCAAAAAAGGAGATTGACCAGCTGGCCAATCTCCTTTTGCTTATTCACCGATATGTTCGGGAAAAACCCGACCTGCGTTCACAACTGCGAGGGTTTCTTGCAGCGCGGACCAGTAGGATTCTGGAACCACAAACGCGTCGGGTTCACCGTCTGTGCCGTTAATCTTGATTACTTGCGCCTTGTTGTTCGCCGCCCGGATGATATCACTCAGGTGGGCCTGCGCCATTTCTGCTGAATATTCTGTCTGCATGGATTTACCTCACTTACACTTCCGCATTCGTTAGTATCCATTATACAAACAAGCGTTCGAAATGGCAACTCGGTTAAATCACTAAGCCGAGTCCGTCAGCATCCACAATCTTGATGTGGCCCCGACCAGATTGCTCGATTAGGCCATCATCCTCAAAGGTGGTCAGCCGCCGACTAATTGTTTCGGCCGACGTTCCGAGGTAAAGTGCTAGGTCCTTCTTGCGCAGCGGCAAGGTGAATTCCGCATCCCCCATTGCCGCGCTCGTTTCGAGCAGATAGTTGGCGAGCCGCTCAGCCACGCTGGCCGTGTTCGCCGCCGTCGCCTGGTTCTCCAGGGTGACAACCCGCTGCCCGAGGGCGTTGAGCACGTTCAGTGCGAGGTCTGGGCTTTGCCGCAGCAGCTGCTGGAAGTCGCTGCGGCTGATGGTGCACACCTGGCTTGCGGTCAGCGCGATAGCATTGTTGTTGTGCTCCGTCTTGGTGAAGAGCACGGCCTCACCGTCAAAATCGCCGGCCTGCAGCAGGCGCAACATTTGTTCCCGCCCGCTGACGGTGTCCTGCGTGACCTTGACCTGACCGCGCGCAACAATGTACAGCGCATCGGCGTCGGTCCCCGCCAGAAACAGTGTGTCGCCGGCAGCAACGTTGTGCTCGTGCACGAGCTGCGCAATGGCGGTAATCGTCCCTGCGTCCAAATTCTTAAAGATCGGCACCAGCCGCACGCAACCTTCTGCATCATGAATGTGCATCTGCAATCCCCCCGAGCCAAGTATCTTTCCTAACTACATTGTAACGCGTCTTTGCCTGCTAACGAGAAAAACCGGAGCTACGTCAGCCCCAGTTTTGCCCCGTCAATTAATCTTCGTCGTCATCGTCGTCCTCTTCATCGAGGCCGGTGCGGGCGGTGTTACCGAGCAGTGCCTGGTACTGGCGAATTTGACGATTGTTCCAGCCGAATAGCTGCACGAGCTCAGCGGCAAATGCGGGCCGGTTTTCCTTTTGTGCCAGTGCAATCGCGCGGGTTACAAACAGGTTGTCGGTGTTCAGGTCGCTCACGATCCCTTGGACCAGGGCGTCAGCGTCCAGATACTTGCTCTCACCGTGTTCCTGAAGCATGGTCCAGGCACTGTATTCGCTGGTGATGTTTGCCGGGATTTCGTCTTCATCCAGGAGGTCCTGGGCAATCCGGTCAATCCACTCGTTGTTGGCGGCGTTCGTCGCCTTGAACGCGGCAGCCAGCTGCAGTGCGTTTGGTCCCTTGACGAACCACTGTGCCTGGCGCAACCGGTTCGTAAGCACCACGTGGTTACTCAGAATGTGGTTGGTCATCGCGCCGGCAGTTGGTGTGTGGTGATCGGCCTCCGACTGTGCCTGTTCTGCTGCGTACTGCTTGGTAATTGCTTCACTGAATTCTGTCATGTGTAATCTCCTGTCTATGCCAGTTCCTTAACCTTCACGCTCTGCACTTCGTATCCGAGGCCGGTCACAACGTCGGCAAGTTTGTCGGCATCGGTCTTACTTGAATCGAACTGAGCCTTGAGCTTTGCCGCGTTGAAGAGCACCTTCACGCTGCTGACGCCATCGACGCCGCTGACTGCGTGTTCAATCTTCTGCATGCAAGATGGGCAAGTAAGTGCACCAAGCTTCATAACTGCTAATTCCATGAGATAACCTCCTCGTAATCCGAATGCGGTGCGCAACGCGCTGCATTCGAATCGCAACAATCTTTTTCTTTCTGTCTACTCTTATATAGTAATTGGTTGCCGGTCAAAGCTAATTGACGTAAATCAAGTTAGCCGCTTTTTTCCGAAAAAACTTTGGTGCTCGTTCTGGTAATTATTTGCGCAGCAGCCGCATTGCGTTGCCGATAACCAGCAGGATGGAAACTTCGTGGACCAGCATCCCGCTGCCCATGTGGACGATGCCCACCAGCAGGCCCAGGAGCAGCAGCGCCACGGTCCCAACCGCAATCACAATGTTCTGCGTGGTAACGTTCGTCGTGCCCCGCGCCAGGGAAACAGCCTGGCTCAGCGTGTTGAACTGTGGCCGCACGAGCACAACGTCCGCCGTGTCGAGGGCAACGGCCGTGCCGCCGCCCATGCCAACGCCGATATCCGCCGTTGCAAGCGCCGGGGCGTCGTTAATCCCGTCACCAACGAAGGCAACCTGGGCGCCGTTTGCTTGCGCCGTCTTCACGGCCTCAACCTTTTCGGAAGGCAGCAGTTCTGCCTGGACCTCATCAATTGGCAAGTCCGCGGCAATTCGTTCTGCGGCGGCGCGGTTGTCACCCGTCAGCATCACAATCTTCTTCACGCCCGCCTTCTTCAGCGCGGCCAGACCAGCAGCGGCGTCTGGGCGGACAATGTCGTTGACCCCAACAACCAGCCGAACGAGGCCGTTTGCTGCCAGAATCACTACCGAGTCCCCGGCGTTTTGCGCCTTCTTGACCGCCGCATCAACGTCCGCGGCAACCGTGATTGCGTGTTCCGCCAGCAAGCGCTCATTCCCAACGAGGTACTGACCATCGGCGCTGGCAAGCCCGCGGCCCTTGATGGTTTCCATGTCGGGTACGGCCGCTTGGGCAACCTTTTGGCCGTCAGCGTATTGCACAATGGCCTTGGCCAGTGGGTGCACACTGCCCGCCTCAATGCCGGCGAGAATGCCGAGTGCTTCGTTTTGATCACCGTTAAATGCAGCGACACTGTGAACCGCCATCTTCCCGGTCGTGATGGTCCCGGTCTTGTCGAGCATCAGCGTGTCAGCCTTGGCGAGGCTGGCAACGGTCGCGCCACCTTTGAACAAAATCCCACTACCAGCCGCGCGGCCAATCCCGGCAACGTTGGCAACTGGTGCCCCAATGACGAGGGCCCCTGGGCATCCGAGGACAAGCATCGTAATTGCGAGGCTAATGTCACGGCTAACCAGCCCAACGATAATCGCAATCACGAGGACTGCGGGCGTGTAGTAACGGGCAAATTTGTCGATAAAACGCGCAACCGGCGCCTGGGCGTCCTGCGCTTCTTCAACTAACTCAACAATCTGACCGAACGTGGTGTCATCCCCCGCGGCCGTGGTTTCAATTGTCAGCGTCCCGGAGTCAAGCGTGGTCCCGGCAAAAACATCATCGCCGGTCGCCTTTGCCACCGGGCGCGCCTCACCGGTGATTACCGCTTCAAGTGTGTCCCCAGTCCCAGCGACCACGGTCCCATCAACGGGTACCTGACCACCAGGGCGAACCACAACGCGCATGCCTTCGTCGATGTCATCGATGTCGGTCGCAACTAGGCTACCATCGTCCTGCAGCACATCAGCTTGTTGCGGCGCCATTTCGGTGAGATCCTTCACGGCCGAACGCGTCTTGGCCAGTGTCCGTTCTTCAAGCACATCGCCGAAGAGGAACAGGAAGGTCACGATTGCGGCCTCATTGGGTTCGCCAATCGCGAGGGCCCCAATACAGGCGATGGTGACCAGAAGCTCAATGCTAATTGTTTTGGCCTTCAGTGCACCGAATGCGCGGGACGCGATTGGGACGGTCCCAACCACACCGCCAACGTACATGACGGCCATGGCCAAGGCACTCACGTGGAGCCAGCCAAGTAGCCAGCTGATAAGCACGAGTCCGCCGACCGTGCCGGCCAGCAACTGTTTGTGTTCGTTAAACCATAAATTCATTTTCATGACGTTTCCCCCTGCAGGCCACGCATCTTTTTGTTGCGCTTGCCTTAACTTATGTACCTAGCTTAAGGCGTAAGCAAAAAGGCAACCTTGACCAACGTCAAGATTGCCTTTTTTTCGAAAATATTTTTTAGTTAAACACCAGTTTTGTGAAGATGGGTGCCTTAATATTTGGCCTGCTCGAGCCTGAAGCTGATCTTCTGCCCCTTCTTGGCCACAATGTCCCCCGCCCCTTTGGCTGCGGACTTGCCGTCAATGTAGAACATCCAGTACAAGTTCTTCTTGGCGTTTTGCTTGTGGCCGTTAATTGCCGTGATGAAGCCCTTATCCTGGTCGACCTTGTAGTGTTTCTCCATCGCCGCCAGAATGGATTGCTTCTTGACCACCGCGATGTGCTTCTTGCTGATTTGCTTCTTATTGACGGTGAGCGTCACGGTGTACGTGCCGTTCTTGGGCGCCGCATTTTTGTGGCCATTCCCGCAGGCACCAAGAACAACAATGACAATGAGCGCGGCTAGGGCGAAGAGCAGCCGCTTCAATACTTTATTCAATACCAGTTCCTCCAACCAATTATTCGTTCCATTTACACTCTACAAGTCACCAACGTTTTTGGCAAAAATAAAAGTGCATGCGCATCAGCTGCACATGCACTTTCACTTTGCCTAGCCGCCCACATTACTTAACTGGGCAGGCCCCGGACGCGCAGTCCGTTTGATCGACAATTTCCAAATCCTTAACGTCAGCTGGGTGCAGCTCGTTGAACTTCTTGGCGACGTCGCCGTGAAGCTGAGCGCGCATCTTCTTGTAGTCTTCCTTGCTGAATGGTTCCTTTGGTGCCTGCTGGTAGCCGGCGCCACTGTATGGCAGCAGTGAGGTGGACTTGATGATGTTGCGGTACTGGTTGAACAGCGGTGCAATCTCATCCGTTTCACTGTCTGGCTGGAAGGTTACGGTGCAGGAAACCGAGTTGTCCGCCCAGTACGTCTGCAGGAATGCCTGCGTTGCGAACTGTTCGGCGATGCTGACGGTACCAGCGGACGCAAAATCAGGACTGTCGGCGTGTTCGGCCCGAACGGGGAACTCAACGCACATCGTGTTCTTGCTGTAGATATCGGGTTCGATGTTGTAGCCACAAGCCTTCAGGGCGTCGAGCACGGGGTCGCTGTCCTGGAAACGAATGCGCTGAATCAGGTAGTTACTGTAGTGGAAGTGCATCCCTTCAGAAACCCCAGCCAGCTTGGACACGGTCCCAGATGGCTTAACGGTTGTGTGCTTAATCGATTCGTTGCAGTGCAACTGCTTGGAGTATTCCTTGTCGGCAGCAACAACGCCCTTGTACAAACCATCAAAGGCCTTGACTGCTTCCTGGTCGTAGATAGGCTTCTTGATTGCCGCGCCAGTTTCGGGGTCGGTTGCATCTTCATAGCCGGTGACAACGCGGTGGCCAAAGCGGGACAGAATCCAGTCCTGAATCCCGGACATGGACACACCAATCCGGCGGTTCTTTTCAATGACGTTCCGGGAAATTTCCCAGTCGTAATTGCTGAACGTAACGCGCTTGGTGTAGCGTGCGGCTAGACGGAATGCGGCGTGCAGGTTCCAGCCCTGCTGCTCCGCAATCACTGGGAACACTTCAAACAGGTTGCAAGGTTCACCATTGGCCAGCGAGATTTCGCCACACGGGTTCGTGCCTTCAACCTCGGCGTCAATGCCCTCCTGCCGGCCATCAGCAATCCGCCCGTAGTTGCGCGCCAACTCGAGGTTAACCATCCCTGGTTCCCCGTTTTCGGCGATTGCTGCGGCGACTTCATCATAGCCCGTGAAGCTGCTGGTAACGAGCACGGAGTTGTTGGAAGCCCAGCGGTGGTGGTACAGCTTGTCCTTGTCCTGCTTCATCGTGATGAACGCAGAGTCGTCGGCGCCACCCAGGGCAATTTCAGCGGAACGGCGCACGTTCCCGGCAACAACGGTCTTCCCAATCAGGTTCCCGATGTCGGTGGCGTCAACACTGGTCAGCTTGCGGCCCACGGCATCGTTCAGAACGCCGTTAATGTCGCCCAGCATCTCAACCAGTGGTGCAGGACCGGAAGCCGTGCCCCCGAAGCCGTGAATCTTGGCACCACGTTCGCGAATGTCAGAGATATCAAGAACGAGCGTCGTGACACCACTAGGATTGGTCCCGTTGAAGTGGGCGTCAATCAGTGCCGCGTTCGCTTCGACCCAGCCTTCGCGGGTGTCTGGCAGGCGGTAGCTCAGCGCGTCGTCAATGTTGTTGGCCGCAAGCCATGCGTCGCGGTCCACTGCTCCGGCAGCGATGGATTCATCGTAAGCCTTACTGGACTTATCAATAATCACAGCCAGGTCAATCCGGTTATCAACTGCCGGCATCTGGTTGACGTTTTCGGCCGCCACGGAGAAGCCAACACCGCCGCCCTTCATAAGCTGATCAAACATGAATGAGAATGGCATGGATGGTGCCACCGTCTTTTCGGACAGGTACCACGGCACGATGTGACTGTGCCCATAGGCTTGCGGACGGACGGCCACAAACCAGCAGTTATTCAGGGCGTCACCATTACGCTTCTGGTAGTCACTACCAGAGATCCACAAGTTACGGCCACTAGGAGTTGCAGCCAGGCCGTAGACGAGCTTGAATAGCTGTTGCGCTTCGTCGGTGAGTTCGGCATAAACATCGGGATCAATCTCGTCCGTGTGCAGACGGGGGTCGAGGTTAATATTACCTTCGACCACGCGCTTAACGGTTTCGTCCCAGTTTTCAGTGCGGCCCTTACTATCAATCCAGCGGGCGTACGTGCGCTTGTAGGTAACCCAGCCCAGTTCACCCCAGTGTGGCTTGACGGTGTTCACGACAGACTGCACGAAGTCGTCGGTTAAACTTACTCGAATTGCGGTTTCAGTTGCCATATATTATGTACCTCCTAGTTTTCAATAGAAATAGCGTGCAATATCAGCACGCTATTTCTATTGAATGTATCTATACAATACACCATATATAGTGGCTATGGGTGGGTTTCACGGAACAAAAACACAACTTATTGAAAGCATGCTTTGCAAATGTAGTCCCCGCGGTGCTTAGAGTCCTATTAAAAAATTTGTTACAAATTATTAACGGAAATTCTGTTTTCTGTTCGTGAACAGGTACACAAAAAGCGGGACAAATTCTCCCGCTTTTCGAATACGAACAATAGTAAATAGGCAATATTTCACCACTGAATGTTTTGCGCCCCTCCGATTATTTGGCTGGTGTTAGCCCCTTTTCCAGGAACGCTACCATATGTTGGGTCTGATCCGCTAAATCGGTTGGTGGCAGCTGAACAAACAGGCGCACCGCCAGCGAGGCCATCGTCCCGACGACGAACTGCATCAAAATGTCGTTGGGCCAGTCAACGATTTCACCCTTCGCCTTCAAGCGGTCGATGTGCTTGCTGAGCTCGCCGAACAACCGACTGCCAATGTTACCGAGCACCTGCTGTTGCATCTCGGCATTGTTCAGCGCTTCACTGGCAATAATCTTGATAATCTGGTAATTGTCCGCAATGAACTCAATCCGGTTACTAACAAGCGCGGTGAGAAAAGCGTGCAGCGTCGCGTCCGCCTTTGTCCACTCGTCCGTCGCGAACTCCTGGGCCGCTTGCGGCACCACGTCGGACGCAAACCGGTTCAGGATTGTGTTTAGCAGTTCCCGCTTCGTCTTGTACCGCTTGTACACCGTCCCCTCGGCAACACCCGCCCGCGCCGCAATTTCCGCCGTTGTCGCCTTCTCAAACCCGTTTTCGGCAAACAAATCCAGTGCGGCCAGAATAATCTGCCGCTGTTTGGCGGTCAAACTGGTGTCGGCGTTAAGCGATTGGTTGAAGAAATAGGAAACGGTGGTTGGTTTGGTCATGATGTACCTCTTTCTAATATGGTAAGTCGGCGCAGGCGGGTTAGTCTGCATCGACTGTTAATTGGTAATCAGCTCGCAGCAAGTCCCCGAAAATTTGGGTTGGCCTATACTTTCCGGTACCGCCGCAACCCGCGGATGTTGAGGAAGGTTAAAACCACGAGGAATAGTAGCAGAATACCGATGTCAAAGCTCAGACCAAGCAGGCCCTTGCCGTACATGATAATCTGGGTCATCGCGTCACCAGCATACTTCAGCGGCAAAATGTAGGCAATACCCTGCACCCAGCCGGCTAATGATTCTAGCGGGATAATACCAGAGAAGAAGATTTGCGGCACGATAATAACCGGAATGAACTGCATCATCTGGAATTCCGAGCGGGCAAACGTCGACATGAGAATCCCGAATGCCAGTGCTACGACCGCAAGCAAGAAGTTGATGACCATGACCGCACCCAGGCTGCCCATGATTTCAACTCCCATCAAGTAAACGGTTGTCAGTACGATAATAATCGTCTGCACCAACGCCAGCCCTCCGTAACTAAGCATGTAGCCAAAGACAATCTCGCTGCGCCGGACTGGGGTCGCGAGGAGCCGATCTAGTGTCCCGCTGGTGCGTTCTTTAAGTAGCGCCATTCCGGAAATCAGGAAGACGAAGAAGAAGACGAAAAAGCCCATCAAGATTGGCACGATTTTGTCGAAGAACCCAGTGTCCTTATCGCCGTACACGTACTTGTTTTTGATTTTAGTGCTGGTTGTCACCTTCACCTTTGGCACCGATATGGCCGGCGTTTTTGCGCTCCCGGTCGTTGCATTGGCACTTGCTGCCATCCCCGCTTTTGCCGCCGCGACCTTTTGCGCCGCCTGCATTTGTTGCACCGTCGCCGTCAGCTTAACAACCGTGCCGCCAAGCCGCTTGATTGTGCTGCGCATTTGCTTGATGCCATTGGCCGATAGCGCGCCCTTGAAGGCTTGCTTAACCATCGTCGTCTTGGTCGCGTCCGTGTTTGCGTAAGTGACGGTGTATTGATTCGTGCTCGTTTTGCGGATTATTGCATCCACGTCCTGATTTTTGAGCGCCTTTTTTGCAGCAGAATTATCCTTCTTGGCCACCACGTCAACGTGCTTAATTCCGTTCAGCTCGGTCCGCACCGCACTGGGCAGGTCAACAGTGGCGATATTGACGCTCGTTGTGGAGTTCGCCGAGAAAATTAGCTTCATCAGGAACAAAATCAGGATTGGGGCGACGAACATTAACGCGAGTGTCCGCTTGTCCCGCAATAGCTCGGTCGTAACCCGCTTGGCAATTGCTAACGTCCGCATTTAATCCACCCCCTCAGCCTTGAGAAAGACTTCTTCGATTGTATCAACCGCATATTGCTTCTTTAGTGCGGCCGGCTGATCGAACGCCATGATTTTGCCACCGAGCAGCAACGCCACCTTGTCGGTTAACTCCGCCTCATCCATCACGTGGGTGGTAATCAGCACACCCCGACCATCCGCACGGACATTGGCCAGCTCCGCCCAGATTTTGCGCCGCAGCGCCGGGTCAATCCCCACGGTTGGTTCGTCCAAAATCAGCAGTTCGGGATCACCTAGCAGCGCGATTGCGAGCGACAGACGCCGCATCATCCCGCCGGAGTACCCGCTCACCCGTTTGTCCAAGTCACCAGTCAGGTCAACTACCGCCGCAACGTGGGCAATCTTAGCCGTCAAGTCCGCCTTGGCCACGCCCTTCATGTTCCCGAAAAATGTCAAATTTTCCCGACCGGTCAGCGTATCGTACAGCGCGTCATCTTGGGCCATGTAGCCAATGCGGCCGAGCAATTGTCGGTTTGGCATCTGCGTTTGCAACACGTGCGCCGTACCGCCATCAGCCACCTCCATCCCAAGCGTCGTCTTGATGACCGTCGACTTCCCGGCACCAGATGGCCCAATCAAACCGACGATTTCACCGGGCATAACCGCCAAGTTTACGTCTTGAAGCACCGTTTGGTCACCGAACTTCTTGACCAAGTGCTGCATATCAATTAATGGTTCAGGCATATTAACCCACTCCCCAACTCCGCGCGACTAGCTACGTGGAGTTTTAATTAGATTGGTGAGTCGTCACTCACTTAATGTACGGGAAAAGTGTACTGCACGGTTTGGTGAGTGTCAACTCACTTTTGAAAAACCTTGGTGCTGAATGCCTGGAGGGTTTAGAGCTTCGGCACTAACCACGCTTTTTGGGGGTATAAAAAATACGCCTAATCTTTTTGGGATTGGACGCATTTTGGTTGGAGTACGTGGAAAATAAATTGCTGGAGGGTGCGAGGGACGCGGCATAGTCGAGCTCCGTAGCCCTGCTCGTTCCGCTCAGCACGCTCCGACAACTGATGGCAAAATGCGCCATCAATTGTCAGAGCACGCTGCCACTTGTACTCAGCGGTTTACCGCTGTTAGTACAATGGACAGCGCCAGCGATGCTCACGAGCAAACCGGGCTGCTGCGCTCTGTTACTTTGTAATCACAATATCCGACGCCTTGATCTCTTTACCAAAGTAAGGAGCCAGTTCGGACTTGTATGCCTTGTTGAAGAAACCGTCCTTGGTCAGCTTCTTGATTTCCTTGTTGGTCCAGGTCAGCAGACCCTTGTTACCCTTCTTCACACCAGGTGCGATTGTGGATGCCGGGCCGAGGGTCTTAATGCCGACCGTGTACTTAGGGTTGTCCTTAGCCCATGCGAACAGGTACGAGTTGTCGTCAGCAAGTGCTGCTGCACGGCCGTTCTTCAGTGCGTTGAACTGCTGCGTCTTGCTGTCGTACTTCTGCAGGCCGACACTCTTTTGGCTCTGCGTGAAGTACTGTTCAGCCGTGGTCCCCTTGGTGACGATGACGTCCTTCCCCTTCAGCTGACTTACCTTGGTGATTGGCTTGCTTTTTGGCGAAACAACCCCAACGGACACCTTCATGTATGGGTCGGCAAAATCAATGACTTGCTTGCGTTCTGGCGTTACTGTGAAGTTGGCCAGTACCAGGTCCACCTTGTTGGCCTTGAGTGCATCCACACGGCCGTTCGCGTTAACCTGCGTGAAGACGGGCTTAACGCCGAGGTCCTTGGCGATGCGCCGCGCTAATGCCAAGTCGTAGCCGACACGCTTGCCGTCCTTGTTAATCCAGCCGTATGGGGGCAGGTCGCCAAACACGGCGATGCGAATCTTGCCCGACTTCTTAATCTTGGCAATTGCCGCGTTATCACTGGAACTAGAACTGGATGAACTGCTCTTCCCGCAGCCCGTTGCAAAAATCAAAATGGCTGCCGCGGCGGCCAAAGCACCTAAAATCCGAAACTTCTTCTTCATTGTTTGTTCTCCTTAATCTACTTACGCCGCGCATATCTTCCCAGAAACGCGGTGATTTAAAATTCCATGCTGGCCAAGAATTCTTGCGCACGTTTGGTTGCCGGATGCGCAAAGAACTCGGCCGTCTGCCGATCTTCCAGAATCTCACCGTCGCTTAGGAACAGAACCCGGTCTGCGACTTCGCGGGCAAAATTCATTTCGTGGGTTACCACAATCATGGTCATGTCGCGCTTGGCCAAATCGGTCATGATGTCGAGGACACCACGTACCATTTCGGGGTCAAGCGAGGCCGTCACTTCATCGAACAGCATCATTTCCGGGTGCAAGGCCAGCGCCCGCACAATCGCAATGCGCTGCTTTTGCCCCCCGGACAGCTGCCGCGGGTACCGGTCCGCGTAATCGGCCAGGTTGACGCTCGCCAGTAGCTTGCGTGCATCCTCTTCCGCCTCAGCCCGACTGCGGTGCTGCACCTTGAGTGGTCCAAGCAGGATGTTGTCGAGCACACTCAGGTTGGGAAACAGGTCGTAGCTTTGGAACACCATGCCGATGCGCTGACGCAGTGCCAGCCAGGTCGCCTTACTTGGGTGGACCGTTTCACCAGCGAAGGTGATGGTGCCGCCCTGGTAATCCTCCAGACCGTTCAGCGTGCGAATCAGCGTACTTTTACCCGAACCGGATGACCCGAGCAGCGCCACAACCTCACCCTTGTGGATGGCGAAATTAATGTCGTGCAGCACTTCCTTGCTTTGGTACGACTTCTTTAAGTGCTCCACCCGTAATAATTCTTCAGCCATTTGCTCGCTCCAATCGTTTCTTTTCCACCCGTTTTGCCCACTGTGATAGTGGTGCGCACAGGATGTAGTACAAGATGAACATCATGCCGTAAATCCAAAACGCGGCACTCGGGTTCTTGTGCCCGTTTGCTTCCACCAGCGTCTGGCCAACGTTGACGATGTCCATCACGCTGATCATCAGCAGTAGCGACGTTGTTTTGATGATGCGCGTTGCCAGGTTAATCGTCCCCGGCAGTGCCACCGGAATCGCCTGGGGAATCAGCACGTAGCGGAACAGCTGCGCCTGGGTTAACCCAATAGCGAGACCCGATTCCTTCTGGTGCACCGGCACGGATTCCAGCGCCCCGCGAACGATGTCGGACATTTCGGCCGCCGTCCACAGTGTGAACACCAGCACCGCCACCTCTTCCCCCGGAAGGTTGAGCCCGAACGTCTGGGGCAGAATGTAATACGCCACGAAGAGCAGAACAACCGTGGGCACGATGCGAAAAATCTCAAGGTAAATCCGCAAGATGATACGCAGGGGCCGGTTGTGCAGTGTGCGTAATGCGCCAAGCAAAACGCCGAGGATTCCGCCCAGAATCAACACGATAATGGCAACGCGCAGGGTCACAAGGAACCCGCCAAGGAGACGCTGCATGTTCTGACCGGCAAACAACACTTTAATTCCCGAAGCTAGCATAGCGGACTCTCCTTTCCAGCCACGTCAATGCAAGCGACAGTGGAATCAGAATAATTGCGTAAGCGACAACGAGCTCAAACAGGTACTCGTTGCTGTTGTAATACAGGCCAATGAGATCCAGCGCCGTGTTGGTCAGCTCCGGAATCGCGATGACCGTGAAGATGGATGTTTCCTTGATGAGGAAAATCACGTTTGCTGCTAGTGCGGGAACGCTCGCCGTCAGTCCTTGAGGCAAAACGACGTACCGCGCCAACTGCAAATCGGTGAGGCCAAGTGCCCGCCCCGACTCGATTTGGCTCTTACTTATTGCGTTATAACCACCCGTGAATGCTTCGGCCATGTAACTGCCACCAAGAAAAATCAAACCAAAAACCCCACTAACTGTGGCCGACAACTTCACGCCAAGGCCCGGAAGCCCGTAGAAGATGAAGAATAGTTGCACAAGTAGTGGGGTATTTCTTGAAATTTCGATGTAGACAGTTGCAAGCTGTCTCAATCCTGGTATTCGAAAATACTGAACCAGACTAATAATTGCGCCAACCAGTAGCGCGCCGAGAATGCCGATCACGGATAGCTTCAACGTGATGCCAAAGCCCGCCACGAACTGCGGTAAGCTCTGCGTGATGACAGTCCAATTCATTTTCTTGCCCCCTATTTTCTTGCACACACATGGCCATACACATTCGCATTGAAGTTCACTTCCAATTCTCATAGTTTTGCAACCAATCGGCTGTTGGTACCTAGATTACCCAGTTTGCGAATTAGTGTCAACGGAAAAAGCCAAATAATCCGTAAAAACATTGTATGGTTTATCGTGGACACTATGTATGGCAAAAACAAATAATAACGATATAGATTGTATGGATTTGGTAGAACAAAATGTGCCCCTTTTCACACTAAAAGCTGACTTTACACCTATTTGTGTACCGGCAGATGCGAGTATGCCACTGGCGCCCCCGCCGATTAAGAAACACCTCACTGCCAGTATTGGTGCATCTCCCGTAACCCAACACCGTCATTCAGAGTTATCAGTCACCGAAAAATTGCGCAAAAAAATTCGCAGACTCCCGAATGGGTAAAATGGCACCCACTAGTGATTCTGCGAAAATGTATTTGTGTTATTTAATCAACAAGAAACTTGGCGCGCATCTTTGCCATCCCCGCATCGCCGAGCCCTAAGCCGCTGCGCATGAACGTCGCAACATCCCCGAACTGCGCGTGAATCGCCGAAAACGCCGCGTCTAGGTAATCGGTATCCGTTGCGGCAAGGGCAAGAAGGTTGGTGCGCATCACGTCGGTGCCGTGGTGCTCGGATAACTTTTGCGTCAGTGCCTGCATGTGCTGGGCATTAGCCGCATTGGAATACATGTAATCGGCATTAATGAACTGCCGGTCCACGCCGAGCGCCGCCAGCATGATTGCCGCCGCCACCCCGGTTCGATCCTTGCCCATGCTGCAGTGAAAGGCCACACTACCTGGCGTTTTGATGGCCGTTTTGACAAACCGTGCCAAGCTGGCGCGCTGGACCTTATCCGTGACAATCTTGGCATAGCCTTGTTCCATTTGTTCGTGCGCGTCATCGTGTCCGCGCAGGTAAGTAAACAGCTGGAGCAGGCCCGGATTGTCCGCGGTCACCTGGTCGGACGCCATTGGTGCATGCACATAATCAATCTGTGGCACCCGCAAATCTGGATTGGCCTCAGTCTCCGGTAGCAGGCGCAAATCCACCACCGCGGTGACGCCAATGTCCCGCAGGTGGGCCAGGTCAGCGGCGGACGCACTGCTCAGTCGCGCCGTGCGCACCAGCATGTCGTCGCGGACCCAGTTGCCATCAGCTGTCTTTAGCCCCCGGTACGTTCGGGCGTTCCGGATGTGAACAAAATCAAGCGGTGCTGCGCCGCGCGGTAATATGTAATCAGTTGTCATACTAGCCTCCCGTGTCTCCGCCATTTTAGCATTAAATTTATTGACCACCAAAAAGCGTACGGCTTCGGCACATAACAAGGTCACGCGCAGTAATTATGTAACACTTGTTTCTGTTATTTTATCAAAAACAATTGACAGTTGCCCCATACGCGACTAAACTCAGTGTCAATCAAATAGATCTGTTTCCAAAACCGATGAGGTGGAGATCAAACCAGTTGTGCACGTACAGAGAGTCACGGTGCTGAGAATGTGACCGAACGCAGGCTGGCAAATGGACCACCGAGGGTTCCCGCGAAAGGTAACGAGTACCGGGAAACGTGTTGGCATACGTCAGTTGCCGGGAGAGTGTTGGCTCTTCGCTAAGCGTGACCGGATTAGGTTGCAATGCGTAGAGCCCGTAGTGGATAGTTGTCCAGTGCGGGTTTTTATGTATTCAGGGTAGTATATTTACGCTACCCGTCAAAACTAATCCAGTTGAATTAAGGTGGCACCGCGGTTAATCCGTCCTTAATCTACGTCTTCTTGACGTGGATTAAGGACGGATTTTTTTGTATCTAGGAGGCAATTATGTTAGCAAATTACACCAATATGAACGCAATTCAGACCCAGGCCAGCTGTACGGACGCCAAGAGTGCCCTCGAACTTGTTGGCAATTTACTAACCAACGGCGGGTTCGCCACCGCCGCCTACACCCAGGCAATCACGGAGAACTTCGCCGAGCACGGCGCCTACTTCGTGATTGCCCCGGGCATTGCGCTGCCCCACGCCCGGCCAACGGGGGTTAAACAATCTGGCATCAGCATTGTTACCCTCACCAGCCCGGTTGATTTCGGCAATGTCGCAAACGGCCCGGCCGACCTCCTGATTGGACTAGCGGCAACCGGCAACAACGACCACCTGCAGTTGTTAGCAGAACTGGTCTAGATGCTCAGTGCGCGATGGCGATACGAACAACTAGTCGCAGCGCAAACACCTGATGCAGTCCTCAAGTTGCTCCAGGCATGACAATCAATAATTAGAATGGATGAAAACAATTATGCGAATTCTTACCGTATGTGGTGCCGGTGTTGGTACCAGCCTCATGGAAAAAATGTTTACCGAACAGATTCTGGACGAAGAGGGAATTGACGCAACCGTGGACAACGCGGACATCACTTCCGCAACACCAGATGATTACGACATCGTGCTGACCACCTCAATGTTTGCGGACATGCTGCCGGAGACCAAGGCGAAGGTCATCATCAACGACAACCTGATGGATCAAGACGGACTGAAAGCCAAGCTACTTGCGGCAATGGAGGACTAACCAATGCAATTTCTTCTTTACTTCATCAATAACGTTCTCAGCCAGCCCATCTTCATCCTCGGCCTGGTCGTTGTCGTCGGGATGCTGGCCGAGCACAAACCCGGCAGTAAGATTCTGCCAAGCACGCTCAAGGCCGTCATTGGGTTCACGATGATTAACGTCGGCGGCCAAACACTGGGCACCGCACTACTGCCCCTGCAGCAACTCATCGCCCACATCTTCAACATGAAGGCACCCGCCAGTGCAGACATCGGGGCCACCCAAATGGCCAGCCTCGCTGATGTTGGGACGGATATGGCCATCATCTTCGCCCTCGGGTTCATCATCAACCTGCTGCTGGCACGCTTCACCCCCCTGAAGTTCGTGCACCTATCCCCACACGTGTCGTTCTTCTTCGCCGGACTAATTGCCGCGCTGCTCAAGTTCGGGACCAGCCTCGACTTCCCGGCGCGCATCATCATTGGTTCCATCCTGCTGGGCCTTTACATGACCCTCACCTGCGCCTACGTGAACATCCTCATCAAGCCGGTCCGCGGCGCCGAGGGGTTCACCCTGGCCCACTCCAGTTCATCCGGCCTGCTGGTTGCCTCCATTCTCGGGGAGTTATTTGGGAACAAAGACCACGACCTTGAAGACATGAAGCTGCCGAAGAAACTGAACTTCCTGCGCGACATGACCGTTGCCTTGACCCTTGTCATGATGCTGCTGTTCTTTGTTCTCGGTCTCATCGCCGGGCCAACATTTAGCATGACCCACGTGGCGGGCGGCAAGGACATCGTGGTCTTCGCCATCACCAAGGGCGTGGAGTTCGGCATGTGGATTACCGTCATTCTCGCCGGTGTTCGGATGATGCTGGCGGAGATCATCCCCGCATTCCACGGTATTGCTAAGCGCCTGATTCCTAACGCGAAGCCCGGTCTCGACGTGCCCCTGCTGTTCCCGCAGTACCCAACCAGCGTCATCGTTGGTTTCCTCATGAGTCTGACCACCGGGATTATTGGGATGCTGCTGCTCGCGGCGTTCCACTACCCCATCATCGTCTTCCCCGCACTCATCCCGACCTTCTTCACCGGGGCGGCCACCGCTATTTTTGGCGATGCACACGGCGGCCGGCGCGGCGCCATTCTTGGGTCTGGCGCGAACGGCTTCATCCTTATTTTCGGCCAGGCGCTGCTACTGCCACTGGTCGGAACCTATGCACCAATCATGCGGATTCTGAGTGAAACCGACTACTGTGTTTACGGGCCACTGCTTGGTGGTTTCCTCAAACTATTGCATTTTAACTAACACGTAAAACTGTTTATTTAGAAGGAGAAATTTATCATGACTGAAACTTACACACCTGAACAATCAATGAAATCCGGTCGTTACCTCGATTACGGCGGCCAGTACTTACCAGAAATTCTGCTGCCAGAAATCAAACGCGTCGAGGCGGCGTACAACAAATACAAGGACGACCCCGACTTCTTGAACGAATTCCACACGTTGCTGCGCGAATACGCCGGCCGACCATCGCTGCTCTACTACGCCAAGAACATGACCGAAGACCTCGGTGGCGCGCAGATTTACCTCAAGCGTGAGGACCTCAACCACACCGGTGCCCACAAGATCAACAACGTGATTGGTCAGGCTCTCATTGCAAAACGCATGGGCAAGAAACGCCTGATTGCCGAGACCGGCGCAGGCCAGCACGGGGTTGCCACCGCCACCATCGCCGCACTGTTCGGCATGGAATGCGAAATTTTCATGGGCAAAATGGACACCGACCGGCAACGGCTCAACGTTTATCGTATGGAACTACTCGGTGCTAAGGTGCACGCCGTCACGAGCGGCTCGCAGGTGCTCAAGGACGCCGTTAACGCCGCCCTGCAAAACTACGCCGCCCGCAGCAAGGACACGTTCTACGTCATGGGCTCCGCGGTTGGTCCGCACCCCTTCCCCGCAATGGTCCACGATTTTCAAAGTGTCATCAGTAAGGAATCCAAGCAGCAACTGCAAGACGTTGCCGGACGTCTGCCCGATTACGTTGTTGCCTGTGTCGGCGGTGGGAGCAACGCCATTGGTAGTTTTGCCGAATACATCGAGGACCCGACCGTGCAGCTGATTGGCTGTGAGGCTGCCGGCAAGGGTGTGAACACAAGTAAGACCGCCGCAACCATGAAGCTCGGCTCAACCGGCATTTTCCACGGAATGAAGTCCCGCTTCCTGCAGAACAAGGATGGCCAAATCGACGCGGTCTACTCCATCTCCGCTGGCCTTGACTACCCTGGCGTGGGCCCCGAACACGTTGCGCTCATGGACTCCGGGCGCGCCCAGTACGTTCCCATCACCGATGATGAAGCCGTGAACGCCTTCGAATACATCGCCAAGGAAGAGGGCATCATCGCCGCCATCGAGAGTTGCCACGCCGTTGCCGAGGTGCAAAAGCTCGCGCCAACCCTGCCTAAAGACAAAATTATCATCTGCACACTGTCCGGCCGGGGCGACAAGGACGTTGCGTCAATCGCCAAATACCGCGGCATCGAACTGAACGAGGACTAACCGTCAAAAGGAGCAACTAACATGATTACACAGGCAATTCAATCAATCACAAGCGGCAACGACCTAACTTTTGCCGAAGCCGAAGCTGTCATTAACGAAATCATGGACGGAACCACCAGCAACACCCAGATTGCCGCACTCCTCACCGCGCTGACGATGAAGGGCGAAACCGTTCCCGAAATCGCGGGGGCAGCCAGCGCCATGCGCGCACACGCGTTGCCATTCGACGCCGGGGAAAACGTTCTGGAAATAGTCGGGACTGGTGGTGATCACGCGAACACCTTCAACATCTCCACCACCACGAGCTTGGTCGTAGCTGCGGCGGGTACACCGGTCGCCAAGCACGGTAACCGCTCCGCATCCTCCAAGAGTGGTGCCGCCGACGTGCTCGAGGCCCTGGGCGTGAACATCAACGCCGATCCCGCAGTCAGCGAAAAAACGCTGCACGACATCGGCATCTGTTTCCTGTTTGCCCAGGAATACCACCAGGCCATGCGTTTTGTCGGCCCCGTGCGCAAGGAACTCGGCATCCGCACTATCTTCAACATTCTGGGGCCACTGGCGAACCCGGCGCACGCCACCGCACAGCTACTCGGTGTTTACGATGCCGACCTGATGGACCCGCTAGCACACGTGCTGGCCGAACTGGGCGTTAAGAACGCTCTCGTCGTCCACGGTGAAGACGGACTCGATGAAGTCACCACCGCCGCACCAACGGAGGTCATCACTGTTCGCGGCGGCGAGTTCACGCGCAGCACCATTACGCCAGAGGAATTCGGTCTAACCCGCGCCACCAAGGCGGACCTGCTGGGCGGCACGCCAGCGGAAAATGCCGCGATTACCCGCGCCATCCTCGCCGGCACGCCCGGGCCCAAGCTCGA
Organism: Lacticaseibacillus hulanensis; assembly: GCF_004010095.1. Taxonomy (GTDB): domain Bacteria; phylum Bacillota; class Bacilli; order Lactobacillales; family Lactobacillaceae; genus Lacticaseibacillus; species Lacticaseibacillus hulanensis. Next base: position 45,312 of record NZ_RRYD01000018.1, read on the forward strand.
CACGGTGCTCCTGAACGCGGCCTGCGCTCTGCACACTGCTCGGCCTGAACTGAGCATTCAGGATGCACTGGCCTTGGCCAAGACAACCATCGACAGCGGCGCGGCAACCGCCAAACTAAACGAGCTGATTAACAGTACCCACCAGGCGATGAGCGCATGATTCTAGACGATTTAGTCGCTGCAACCAAAACGCGGCTCGCAGCGAGCAAGCAGCTAGTCCCCCTATGTTCGATGCAGAAGTTAGCACAACAAGCGCCCGCAACGAACCCCGCCGACGTGTACCGCGCCCTATCCGGCGAGCAGCTAGCCATCATCGCCGAGGTGAAGGCCGCGTCGCCATCCAAGGGCCAAATCGCTACGAACTTTGATCCTGTCGCCACCGCAACGGCCTACGCAGCTGCGGGCGTCAACGCGATTTCCGTTCTGACCGAACCCACCTATTTTCACGGTGACATCAATTACCTTCGCCAAATCCGGGCGCACGTGAATACGCCCCTTTTGCGCAAGGACTTCATCATCGACGCTTACATGATTGATGAAGCTAAGGCCGCGGGCGCCAACCTCATCTTGCTCATCGTCGCAATTCTCACCGACGAGCAGCTCCGCAGTTACATGCAGTTGGCGGAGTCGCTCGGCCTCGCCGCACTGGTCGAGGCGCACAGCCCTGAGGAAATAAGGCGCGCGTTAGCAGCTGGCGCCCGAATCATTGGGGTCAACAACCGCGACCTGCGCGATTTCACCGTTGACTTGAACCACAGCATCAACCTGCGTCCGCTAGTTCCAAGCAACGTGATTTTTGTCGCCGAAAGTGGTATTAAAACGCCGGGTGACACGGCCAAGCTGCGGGATGCGGGCGTCGATGCCGTCCTCATTGGCGAAACCTTGATGCGCGCCAAGGACAAGGCGGCCACAATCGCGGCACTACGGGGAGGCACTGAGGATGACTAAGGTGAAAATTTGCGGGCTAATGACGGCAGCCGATGTCGCCATCGTGAACGCCGCCCACCCCGATTACGCGGGCTTTGTCTTCGCGCCCGGCAGGCACCACGTAACCTTGACCAAGGCGCAGGAACTCCGCGCATCCCTTGCACCGGACATCATCAGCGTCGGCGTGTTCGTTGACACACCCCTGGATGAAATGCTGGCAGCCGTCAGCAGCAAGGCCATCAGCGTGGTTCAGTTGCACGGCAGCGAGCCTGAGCCCATCGTGCAGCTGCTTCAGGAACGTGGCGCCAAGGTAATTCGCGTCTTCAAGGGCAACCGCACCGCTCTGCCGCAGACCAGCGCCGATTTTGTCATGGTCGATGCAGGCGCCGGTAGTGGCCAGACCCTTAACTGGCAACAAGTCCCGTCCGCAGCGAAACCATTGTTTCTTGCTGGTGGCCTCACCCCAGCAAACGTCGGCGCGGCCATCGCGACCGTCCATCCGTTTGCCGTCGATGTTTCCAGCGGCGTTGAGGGTAAGCACGGCAAAGACCCCGACCTGGTTGCAGCCTTCATCAATAACGCCCGCGCGGCTTCATAATAGAAAGGAAAATCATCACATGAGTAAACTCACAGCAGCTTTTACCAAGGGGAAGGCATTCATCCCCTTCATCGTCGCCGGTGACCCCGACGAGGACAGCACCGTCAGCAACATTATCGCCATGGCTAAGGCCGGCGCGGACATCATCGAACTAGGCATCCCGTTTTCCGACCCAGTTGCTGATGGACCCGTAATCCAGGAGGGCGACCTGCGTGCTTTTGCTGGCGGCATAACCGTCGATGCGGTCTTTGACATCGTCGCCAAGGCGCGCAAACAGGTCGACACCCCGTTTGTCTTTTTGACCTACGCCAACATTCCCTTCAAGTACGGCTACGACAAGTTCTGTGCTCGGTGTGCCGAACTCGGCGTGAACGGTCTGGTAATCCCGGACCTACCAATTGAAGAACAGGACGAAATTCGCCCGTTCACACAAAAGTACGGACTGGATCTCATCATGCTCATCACCCTCAATTCCGGCGACCGGGTGCCCGCACTGGCCAAGAAGGCGGAGGGCTTCATCTACGTGGTCAGCTCGGAAGGCATCACCGGGGAGCGCGACGAGTTCGACGCCCGCCTGTCCGGACTGTTTAACGAAATCAAGAAGTACACCGACGTTCCGGCCGCAATCGGCTTTGGGATTCACACACCGGAACAGGCAGCCGACTTGTCCCGCTTCGCTGACGGAATCATCGTCGGTTCAGCCATCGTCGACATTGCCGCCAAGTACAAAACGGCCGCGGCACCAGAAATTGGCAAATACACAGAAGCAATGAAGGCAGCCATCAGCTAAACAGTGGCTCGGTGCTGCGCCTAGGCGTGGCAACAAACAAAATGGGAGTGCCAACCGCGATTTTTGCGGTTGGCACTCCCATTTTTCTTTGCGTAACAAATTCAGGTTTGTGTGTGAAGCGAAAGGACGTAATTGCGCAATCGATTAGTCGTCAAACCACTAAGTTCAATGCGAGTTACACGCTAGCTGCGCACAACCGTCTTGCGCGGATTGCGAGCGCGCAGTGCGGCCAAAATCGTGACGGTGTCGACGACTTCCTGGAACAGTGCCCCTATAATCGCCGGAATAATCCCGGTACTTGCAATCAACATCAAGACGGTACAAATCCCAATCCCGATGAGCACGGATTCGCGCGCAATTCGCATCGTGTCCTTCGCAATGGCAACGGCCTCGCCGACCTTGCTCAGGTCATCGCGTAAAATCACCACATCGGCGGATTCGCTGGCCGCGGTGGCGCCGTGTGCCCCCATCGCAATTCCGGCATCAGCAGCGCTCAGTGACGGCGCATCGTTCACACCATCGCCAACCATGATCACCGGCCGCTTGCCCTTGGGGACGTTGCGAATCACGTTAATCTTGTCCATCGGCAACTGCTCTGCGTACACTTCATCGATGCCGACGTCCTTAGCAATCGCCTCAGCAATCGGCTTGCGGTCACCCGAAATCATCACGAGGTTGTGAACACCAAGCGCATGCAAGCTCGTCATCGTCGCACGTGCTTCCGGCCGCAGTTCGTCGGCGAAATCAATGTAACCGGCGTAAGCGCCATCGATGCTGACGTACACCGCGGTCACATCACTTGCTGGCTCCACGCCAACAAAACCAGCCTTCCCAACGAGAATCTGTTGACCATTGACGGTCGCCGAAACGCCGGCACCGGTTTTTTCGCTTACGTTAGTCGCAACCGGCAAATTATCCCCCGCGCTCTTCACTAACGACCGCGCCAAGATGTGCGCCGAGTGGTGTTCTGCCGCCGCGGCCAGTTGAAGCAGCGTGTCCGCATCGAGTAAATCCGGCTTTGCTGGGTGCACACCATCGACGCGCAAAACGCCGCGGGTGATTGTCCCCGTTTTATCGAACGCCGCCGTCTTTGCTGCGGCCAGCTTTTCAATCGCCGCCCCCGTCTTAACCACAATCCCGTTACGACTGGTACGGCTCATCCCGGAAACTAGGGCAATTGGTGCCGCCAGAATGAGTGGGCACGGTGACGCAACCACGAGCACCTCGGCGAACCGCACCGGACTGCCGGCAAAATACCAAGCAATGCCCGCAATGACGTAGGCGAGAATGGTAAACGGCACCGCGTAACGGTCGGCCATCCGCACAAACGGTGCCGGGCGGGAAATTGATTCTTTGACCAAGGCCACGATGCTCTGGTACTGACTGTCCGCGGCACTGGCGCTGGCCCGCATGGTCAGGGCACCATCCCCGTTAACACTCCCAGACATCAGCTTAGCGTCTTTTGCTTTCGGCGCCGGCCGTGATTCACCAGTTAAACTGGCCTCGTCAACATCGGACACCCCGCTCAGAACGACCCCGTCGACCGGGACCACTTCCCCCGGCCGCACAATGAGCGTGTCGCCAACTTTAACGCTGTCGGCCGGCACGTTCTGCAGCTTGCCATCCACCATCACGTGCGCAGAAGTTGGGTTCCCGGCAAGCAGGCTCCGCAATTCACTGTTGGCCCGGTGCGCGGCATAATCCTCCAGCGCGTCGCCCCCGGTGAGCATGAGCAACACAATCAGTCCGGCCCAGAACTCACCCACGGCAATCGTGGCAACAACGGCCGTGATTGCGAGCAGGTCCACCCCGAATTTGCCTGAGCGCAGGGTTTGTATCATTTCCCAAAACATAATCGCTGCGAGAATCAGACCGGCCCCAGTGATTAACCAGTTAGCAACACGCACCTGGTGCGCACCCCACGTAAGGTAAGCTGCCAATATGCCCACGGTTAATACAAACCACAGGCGCCAATACGTTTTTAAAATCCGCATCGTCTTTTCCTCCCAACCAAACTTGTAATTACTTGTTATTACTATTATAACGGTTTCCACCCACCTTGTGCAAGTTGAGCCATTTTACTTACGAAAAAGAATGCTATTGCGGGCCAAAATTGGAAATTATCCGTAAAAATACACAAAAACGCAACATTTAGCTATTATAATTTTTATTATTGGAAATTGTGACGGAAATTTACAGACAGCGCACCACTGACGTCCAATTTTGACAGCAAAAATTTTTGGGGGACTGCATCTTGGCTACACAAATAAAAAAGCGCAAGAAACCTTACCTATACGAGGTCGATCTCATGCGCGTCATCTTCATCTTCGGCGTACTTGCTAACCACGCCACCTCAATGGTCACTGAACCAATGGCCAGCACGGGCAAGCCGTACGTCATCATGCTGGCAACCCACCTGATTCTGCACTTCACGCGAATGGGGTTCATGTTCATCTCGGGGCTCGTATTATTCTTGCAGTACTACCACAAACAGAATAACGTTTGGCCCACGTTCTGGCTCAAACGGTACAAGGGTTCCGGGATTCCGTACATCTTTTGGAACGGATTCCTCACCCTCTTCACCGTTTTTGTTGGGGCGGGGAGCCTGTCTTTTGCACAATTTGGGACGCAGTGGTGGACCCACCTCATCAAGGCGGACGGCTTTTACATGTACTACATTTTCGTCATGTTCCAGCTGTACCTGATTTTCCCACTGCTCGTTTGGCTGTTTAAGAAGCTGGGATCAATGCGCAACCACCTGATTCTGATGGGGATTTCCCTAGCATTCCAAATCGCCTTCACGTTCTGGGCGAAATACTACTTCCCGTACATCAGTCACGCTGGCTGGCCGGACATCTTCCTGCACTATGGGAACAACATCTTGAGTTACCAGTTCTACTTCCTTGTGGGTGGTTTTTATTCTATTCACTACAAAGAAGTCGTGGCCTTCCTCGGCAAGGTCAAGTGGCCGCTGTATTCAATCACCGCACTGCTCGCGCTCGGCACGTTTGCCCTTTACCGCTTCAACACCGACGTTTTGGGGCTGACCCGGCACTACGCGGAACTCATTCACCAGCCATACCTCGTTATCTACGCGAGCTTCATGGTGGCGACGGTGTTCTCCCTGTCGCTCGGTTACGCAAAGCGGCACACCCGGCCGCGCTGGCAACCGTTCGCCAAGTTCGTCGCCCTGTCCTCGAAGATTTCCTTTGGGATTTACCTCACGCAGTCAATCATGCTGACGCTGATGACGGAAGTGATTGCCAAAATCCACCTGTCTGACTGGACGTGGCTGATTAGCGCACCACTCGTTTACGTCATCGCCTTGGGGGGCACGTGGCTGATTTCGTACTTCCTGTACAAGGTCCCACCGTTTGGGATTTTAATCGGCCGGCCCAACCTGCACTTTAAGAAAAAGGCACTCGCCGCAAAACCGCAATCCGATTCTGCCGAGCTGCCCGCAAGCAAATAATTGATAAAGGATCTTAAAAATGACAAGACTAACTGATAGCCTGCACGAACGCCTCGCAGCCGTGCAAAATGAAAATGTGGTTAAGGACGAAGCCTCTGGCACCTGGTTTACTGGTGCAGACATCGCGCGCGACATCGCCGTCTTGGACGCAGCCTTGCGCAGCGCCAACGTGGGGAAGGACGACGTCGTGCTGATGTGCCTGCAGAACTCACCCGTCTACCTGCCCATCAACCAGGCAATGTGGTCCATGGGCGCGACAATCCACCCAATTGCCCCATCCACCGGCCTTGATGGCTTAGTGGCTGACTTCAAGGAGAATCAGTACGCCGCCGTCTTCGTGGATGCACCCCGCGCCACCGCCTTTAGCGAAATCCCGTACGTGAAGGCGACCCCGCTGCCGAATCTCCTAATGGGCCAGGACATGGTACTGCTGCAGAACTTGCACCACAGCCAGCCGGCAAACTACGACGCACCGACCGAAGACACCCTGGGCATGATTTTGAACACATCCGGCACCACCGGCAAGCCCAAGGGCGTCGGCGAAACACATGCCATGATGATTAATGCCGCGAACCACGACCTAGAAAGCCATGAGTTAACACCAGCTGACACCGTTTTGATTGTGATGCCCATGTTCCACATCAACGCGCAACTCGTCCTCGTTCTGTCGAGCTTTTTGGCCGGGGGCAAGATGGTCATCGCCCCGAAGTTTTCCGCCTCGAAGTTCTGGCCACAGGTGCTAAGCAACGACGTCACCTGGTCCTCAGTGGTGCCGACCATCGTCACCATTCTGCTCAAGAACGAAAAGGCAAACGCCGCGTTCCGGCCGGACCACAAACTGCGGTTCATTCGCTGCGCATCATCCATGCTGACGGTTAGCCGCCACAAGGAATTCGTCCGTCGCTTCCACGTGCCGATTCTGGAAGGCTACGGCATGACCGAATCTTGCAGCCAGTGCACACTCAACCCACTGGACGCCATCAAAGTGGGCTCAGCCGGCAAGCCGTACAAGACCGACATTGCCATCGTGAACGGCGACAAATTCGTCCAGACACCAGGCTTCCGCGGCGAGATCGCCATTCGCGGCGATCACGTCATTACGGATTACATGACGCCACACCTCGATTCCTTCAAGGATGGCTGGATGCTAACCGGCGACCTTGGTTACTTCGATGAAGACGGCTACCTGTGGCTCGTTGGCCGCTCTAAGGACATCATCAACCGTGGTGGCGAAAAGATTAGCCCCACCAAGGTCGAAGGCGTCATCGAGCAACTCGACTATGTCCGCAACGTTGCCGTGGTGCCGGTTCCCGATGACATTTACGGTGAAGCCGTCGCCGCCATGGTTATCGACGGCAGCAGCGACGATGAGCTGCACCAAAAGCGCCGGGACGAGATCCTGACGTTCACCGCCAAGCACCTCGCCAATTACGAGCGGCCGACACAAGTATACTTTGTCGACCACTTCCCGCTGAACCCAACCAACAAGATTATGCGTCCGGAGCTCACCAAGCTGGCCACCGCAATGGGCCAGAAGATGCGCGCCTAACCTCAATAACTGCAAAAAATACCGCGACTGGCAAAACGCCCAATGCGTTCCGTTAGCCGCGGTATTTGTGTTTATTTCTTCAGTTGCTGGAGCCATCAGGGGCGATGCACCTGAGCAGCCACCCAGTTGGCGCCTTTGCCGTAAGTCTAGATGACGTGGCGCTCGAATGGCTGGTCGGAAATCCCATCGGCCAGAATCTTCTTGCTCCATTCCTTAGCGGAGAACAGGCTGTGGTCGCGGTAGTTCCCGCAACTGTACTTGTCCGTGCCCTGAACATCCTTCCACTCAATCTTGTCGGCAATTTCTTCAAGGGAGCTCTTCAGTGCCTTGGCCACTTCCGTCGTGCTGTGTTCACCCCAGGTAATAAGGTGGAAGCCGGTGCGGCAGCCAAATGGGGAGCAGTCAATCACACCGGTCAGGCGGTCACGGAGCAAGCCAGCAAGCAGGTGTTCAATCGTGTGCAGGCCGGCAGTTGGGATGGCATTTTCGTTTGGCTGAACGAGACGCAGGTCGAAGTTACTAATCTTGTCGCCCTTTGCCCCCTCTTCAACCGTAATCAAACGAACATAAGGTGCCTTAACCTTTGTGTGATCCAACGTAAAACTTTCAACTTTAGCCATAATTTGTAGCTTCCTTTCTGTGTCTCTTCGCTAATATTGTAACGCGAATAAGTTTGCGAAGTAACTCATTCGCAGATTACGCATCCGTGTAGGGATTTTCGCCCCACACTTCTTCCGCAATCGACTTAACCAACGCGAGCTTTGCAAACTGCTCGCTCTCGTTCAAGATGTTTCCCTCCTCGGTGGAGGCAAACCCGCACTGCGGCGACAGGCACAGCCGTTCAAGCGGGTGGTACTTCGCCGCCTCGTGAATCCGGTCAATGATGTGCTTGCGCTCTTCCAGCTGCGGGAACTTGCTGGTGATTAACCCGAGCACCACGTATTTGTCATCCGGCACCTGCGCGAGTGGCTCAAAGCCCCCCGCCTTCTCGGTGTCGTATTCCAGATAAAACGCGTGGTAATTCGACCTGGTGAAGAGCGGGTCGGCGATGGCGTTGTACGCACTCTTGCCCGACCAATCACTGTGGAAATTACCGCGACAGACGTGGGTGCTCAAAACCAAATCCGGCGGCCACCCCGCCGTGGCCGCGTTGTTTAGCTCCTGGTACGTCGCGGCCGTGGCCGCCAGCTCATCTGGGCTGAGCCGAAACGCCGCGACGTTCGTGTCGAGCGCCCCGGCGAGCACGCTCCAGGTGCAGTCATCAAGCTGCAAGTTCCGGCATCCGGCCGCGTACAGGTCGGCAATGACCAGCCGGTAAGCGTGCACGATGTCGGCGAGCAGCGCCGCGCGGTCTTCGTAATAGCGCACCACGGTCTTCTGATTCTCCGGTCGGTCCAATTCGAACAAGAGCTGCGCCGGTGCCGGAATGGTTTGCTTGACCACCACGTTGGCCGGTGTGTGGGCCTGCATGAACTTGAAGTGCTCCACAAAGGGGTGATTGTGCCCGTCAAGCTTGCTCGACAGCTGAACCGAGTCGGGCCGCGTCAGCCACTCATGGAACTGGTTGCCGCTGCTGCCCTGTGCGTGTTCCGCACCGTTTAACCCCCAGAAAAAATCTAGGTGCCAATATGCCCGCCGAAATTCCCCGTCAGTGACGGAGTGGAACCCAGCCGCCACCTGCTTGAAGATGAGCGTTTTAATTGCCTCATCCTCAGATGCCGTCAGCGCCGCGCGGTCAATCTTGCCCGCCGCAAAATCGCTTCGGGCCTGCTTCAGGAATTCAGGCCGCAGGAAACTCCCCACGAAATCGTAATGAAATGGTGTGTTGTGTGTGGTCATGTAATTCACCCCTGTTCGAAAACATGCTTTTGCGGGACGAATTGTCAACTCAAGTGCAACTTTTTACCCAGGTAAACTTCTGATGGCGTCTTCCAGCCTAGGACCTTGCGTG
>NZ_RRYD01000019.1 GCF_004010095.1 Lacticaseibacillus hulanensis
ACACAGAAGTTAAGCTTCTCTACGCCGATAGTAGTTGGTGGGAAACTGCCTGCGAGGGTAGGAAGCTGCCACGCTCAAAATGGAGGATTAGCTCAGTTGGGAGAGCGTCTGCCTTACAAGCAGAGGGTCACAGGTTCGAGCCCTGTATCCTCCATTGAGCCGTTAGCTCAGTTGGTAGAGCAACGGACTTTTAATCCGTGGGTCGACAGTTCGAGCCTGTCACGGCTCATTTCTTTTTATGAAACGCAGTCATGCGGGTGTGGCGGAACTGGCAGACGCGCTAGATTTAGGTTCTAGTGGTTATCACCGTGGGGGTTCGAGTCCCTTCACCCGCATTTAGCTGTAGTTAGGCAGCAAACATGCCGACTTAGCTCAGTAGGTAGAGCATCTGATTTGTAATCAGAGGGTCGGGCGTTCGAATCGTCTAGTCGGCATTAACCAAATACGCGGAAGTAGTTCAGTGGTAGAACATCACCTTGCCATGGTGGGGGTCGCGGGTTCGAATCCCGTCTTCCGCTTTTCGCGCCACTTGGTACGGAAAGTTTAGTTAAATAATATGCACCCATAGCGCAACTGGATAGAGTGTCTGACTACGAATCAGAAGGTTGTAGGTTCAAGTCCTACTGGGTGCATTGTTCGGGAAATAGCTCAGCTTGGTAGAGCACCTGGTTTGGGACCAGGGGGTCGCAGGTTCGAATCCTGTTTTCCCGACTTGCGAAATGCGGAAGTAGTTCAGTGGTAGAACATCACCTTGCCATGGTGGGGGTCGCGGGTTCGAATCCCGTCTTCCGCTTTTTTTTATTACCGGGAAGTAGCTCAGCTTGGTAGAGCACTACGTTCGGGACGTAGGGGTCGCAAGTTCAAATCTTGTTTTCCCGACTTGGTAGTCATGACAGCGGTCATGACTTTTTTTGTGCGTTGACGGACACAATCACCTAATTGTGCTATTGGAAAGACGATAGCGACTTGCTGAGGGGAATGCCATTGAGTATAATGAATGTCAAGATTAGTCAAAGATTCAGCAGACTAGTGGATTAAGGCAGGGGTGATTCTGTGCAGGCACAAAATATGTCTGATATAATCGAATCTTATCTTAAATCGATTCTTGAGGAACAGCGGAAGATTGAAATTCGGCGTTCTGAAATAGCAGATCGATTTAATTGCGTACCGTCGCAAATCAATTATGTGATTAAAACACGGTTCACGCCTCAGCGCGGTTACGTTGTGGAGAGCAAACGTGGCGGCGGCGGATATATTCGAATAGTGAAAGCGAAACTAAGACCGGATCCATCATCGATTGCGGTCTTACGCGCAAACATTCCCGATCGGCTGCGAGAACACGATGCACGGATAATGACCCAACAGTTGTTTGACGCAAACGTCATCCAACGCGAAACGGGGAATGCGATGCTTGCAGCCATGAGCCATAATGAATTGGCACTAGATGACAGTAAGCTCGAAGAAACGATTCGTGCACGCATTTTCCGCGCCTTTTTGGACAGCTTACGGTTTGAGCACTAGTTATGTGCAACTAACAACGAATCAAAGGTTGCAAAATTGACACATTTGGTTAGAATGGCGTCTAAAGTAGTATTTTTTATTGGATAGGGCACCAGCCATAGGAGGTATGTGCATGGATAACTTATTTACAGCGAGCGCCAAAAACGTTCTGTTAATCGCGCAAAAGGAAGCACGCGCGTTCCACCACCACGCTGTGGGCACCGAGCACATTTTACTCGCACTGGTTACCGAAAATGTCGGCGTTGCTGGCAAAACCTTGCGCCAACTCGGTGTGACCGTGGATACGGTTCATGATGACATTGAGACGTACACGGGCTACGGTTCCCAGCCAGTTAGTGCAACTGGCGCCGATGCATACTTGCCATACTCACCCAAGGGAAAAGCCATTTTGGCCGCTGCTGGTGATGAGGCTAAGCGTTACGGTGCAGCCAAAATTGGGACTGAGCACATTCTGCTTGGCCTACTCTCGGACGAACAGACGATTGCCGTGCGTATTTTGCAAAGCTATGATCTGTCCGTCAAAAAACTGCGCCAATTAATAATGAAGAAAATGGGTGTGAACGATAAAATTGGCACCCGCCCAAGTCGGCCAAGTGGGGTCAGCCCCACACCAACCCTGGACGGACTGGCGCGTGACCTAACCCAAATGGCGCGTGAAAGTAAGATGGATCCCGTTGTGGGCCGAGACCAGGAAGTTGCACGCCTGATTCAAATTCTGGCGCGGCGGACCAAGAACAACCCTGTGCTCATCGGTGAACCCGGGGTTGGTAAAACAGCCATTGCGGAAGGCTTTGCTGAACGGATTGTTGCCGGGAAGGTGCCGCTTGAAATGCGGACCAAGCGAGTCATGATGCTCGACATGGGCTCACTCGTGGCCGGGACCAAGTACCGTGGTGAATTCGAAGACCGCCTTAAGAAGGTTATCGACGAAATTTACAAGAACGGTGACGTGATTCTGTTCATCGATGAACTGCACACGTTGATTGGTGCTGGCGGCGCTGAAGGGGCGATTGATGCCTCGAACATCCTGAAGCCCGCACTAGCACGTGGTGAGCTCCAGATGATTGGGGCAACAACGCTGGATGAGTACCAGAAGTACATCGAAAAAGACGCGGCCCTTGAACGGCGGTTTGCCACCATTCAGGTGAATGAACCAAGCCAGGATGAAGCTGAACAAATTCTGCGGGGGTTGCGGCCACGTTACGAAGAGCACCACGGAATTACAATTAGTGATGAGGCGCTCCACGCGGCGGTTGAACTGTCGAGTCGTTACATCACGACCCGTTTCCTGCCCGACAAGGCGATTGACCTGATTGATGAGTCGGCCGCAAAGGTACGGATTGCAAACGCGGATAAGCCAACGCAACTAGACAAGATTTCGGCCAAGGTTGCCGACGCCACTGCAGCCAAGGAAGCGGCCATCGCTGCTCAAGATTTCGAAAAAGTAGCCACTCTGCGTGAGGATGAACAACGGTTAACGCAAGAATTGAACGCTAAAGAAGCCGGTGCCGGTGACGATAAGAAGGTGCGGCGCGACGTGGTCGTTTCGGCTACGGACGTGGCCGAGGTTGTGGCACAGTGGACCGGTGTTCCGGTAACGCAGATGACCAAGCGTGAGAGTGAACGCCTGATGCATCTGGAGCGGGAATTGCACCAGCGGGTAGTTGGCCAGGACGAAGCAGTGTCAGCTGTTGCCCGGGCAATTCGCCGTGCACGCAGCGGGCTTAAGGCGCCAAACCGGCCAATCGGAAGCTTCATGTTCCTTGGTCCGACCGGGGTCGGGAAAACTGAATTGGCCAAGGCACTTGCACAGTCCATGTTCGGCAGTGAAGACGCCATGATTCGGGTAGACATGTCTGAATACATGGAAAAATACAGCACCAGCCGTTTGATTGGTGCTGCACCTGGGTATGTCGGCTACGAAGAGGGCGGCCAGCTCACGGAGAAGGTGCGCAACAAGCCGTACTCCGTTGTGCTCCTCGATGAAGTGGAAAAAGCGCACCCAGACGTGTTCAACTTGCTGCTGCAGGTTCTAGATGATGGGTACTTGCGTGATGCCAAGGGCCGGATGGTCGATTTCCGGAACACCATTTTGATTATGACCTCCAACCTTGGGGCCGCAGCACTGCGGGATGAAAAGAGCGTCGGCTTTGTTGCTAAGTCCAACGTGGACGATTACAAGGCAATGAGCGGGCGCATTATGGAAGAACTGAAGCGTTACTTCCGTCCAGAATTCCTGAATCGAATCGATGAGACGCTTGTGTTCCACAGCCTGGGCAAGACCGAGCTACACTCCATCGTTAAGATTATGGCCAAGCAACTGCTTAACCGTGTCCGCGAGCAGGGTATTGGCGTAAAACTGACCCCAGCGGCGGTTGACGCTATTGCTAAGGCTGGGTACGACCCTGAATACGGCGCGCGGCCAATCCGGCGGGCGCTGCAGCGGGACGTGGAGGATCAGCTGAGCGAAATTTTGCTGGCTGGCTCCGCAAAGCCTGGCGACACAATTACAATTGGGGCGAAGAAGGGGAAAATCACCTTCACCACGCACCACGCAGAAAGTGTCGACGCGGAACCCGAAACGGTTCAATAGGATAAACTAGCTGAGTTGATCTGCGGTCAACGAAGCGAGCAAAATAATTAAGCACGGGAGGCAGACAGCTGATTCTTGACAGTCTTGCCTCCCGTGGTGTATGATTACCTGCAGTTGTGTATCAGTTCGGACATCGACGCCGCGTGATCTATTGTCCATGCGGGGTTCGGCATAAAAGTCAAAAGTAGCAGCATCCTGATTGCTACTTTTGGTTTTTTTTTGCCTAAAAAGTCTCGCCGATACCACTTGTAAACTAAATGTAATATTTGGCTTACGTGCAATTTAATCAATGTTGATTCGTTAACTACGTAGTGTGCCGCACGCGGCGCGCTACCTGACTACTTATAGAGGGGTGAATAACTTGGCAGGACACTTAGTGAACTACGGTAAGCACCGCACCCGCCGTTCCTACGCCCGTATCAAGGAAGTTCTCGATCTACCAAACCTGATTGAGATTCAAACGAACTCGTACCAGTGGTTCCTTGATGAAGGCCTGCGTGAAATGTTCGATGACATCATGCCGATTTCTGACTTCCAAGGAAATCTAAGCTTGGAGTTTGTCGACTACCAGTTGCTTGAACCAAAGTACACTGTGGAAGAAGCTCGGCAGCATGACGCGAACTACTCCGCACCTTTGCACGTTACTCTGCGCTTGACTAACCACGAAACTGGCGAAATCAAGTCTCAGGACGTGTTCTTTGGCGACTTCCCACTGATGACTGAACAGGGTACGTTCATCATTAACGGGGCTGAACGGGTTATTGTTTCTCAGCTCGTTCGCTCGCCTGGTGTGTACTTCAACAGTGCCGTGGACAAGAACAGCCGCACCACTTACGGGACAACCGTAATTCCTAACCGGGGCGCTTGGCTTGAATACGAAACCGACGCCAAGGACATCGCCTACGTCCGCATTGACCGGACGCGGAAGATTCCATTGACGGAATTGGTTCGTGCACTTGGTTACGGTTCCGACCAGGACATCATCAACATGTTCGGGGACAACGATTCTTTGATGCTCACCTTGGAAAAAGATGTGCACAAGAACACGGATGATTCGCGCACTGATGAAGCCTTGAAGGACATTTACGAACGTCTACGCCCAGGCGAACCAAAGACTGCTGATTCCAGTCGTTCGCTGCTGTACGCACGTTTCTTCGACCCAAAGCGTTACGACTTGGCAAATGTTGGTCGTTACAAGGTCAACAAGAAGCTCACCTTGAAGAACCGTTTGCTCGGCCAGACGCTTGCTGAAACGCTCGCTGACCCTGACACCGGTGAAGTTATCCTGAACAAGGGTGACAAGGTGACCCGTCAGGCAATGGATACTCTTGCACCATACCTTGACCGTGAAGACTTCAAGACCGTGACCTACACACCAAGTGCCGATGGTGTATTGCAGGACCCAATGGAACTGCAAATCATCAAGGTCTACTCCCAGGTTAACCCTGAAAAGGAAGTTAACCTGATTGGTAACGGCCAAATTGGTAAGAAGACCAAGCACCTGACTCCTGCTGACATCATCGCCTCCATGAACTACTTCCTGAACTTGCAGGAAGGGCTCGGGAACACGGACGACATTGACCACTTGGGTAACCGTCGTATCCGTTCCGTTGGTGAATTGTTGCAGAACCAGTTCCGCATCGGTCTTTCCCGGATGGAACGTGTTGTTCGCGAACGGATGTCCATCCAGGACG
Source organism: Lacticaseibacillus hulanensis (assembly GCF_004010095.1). Taxonomy (GTDB): domain Bacteria; phylum Bacillota; class Bacilli; order Lactobacillales; family Lactobacillaceae; genus Lacticaseibacillus; species Lacticaseibacillus hulanensis. Next base: position 5,809 of record NZ_RRYD01000019.1, read on the forward strand.
CTTCCACCGTTACACCACAGCAGCTCATCAACATTCGGCCAGTTGTTGCTTCTATTAAGGAATTCTTCGGTTCATCCCAGCTGTCTCAGTTCATGGACCAGACCAACCCACTTGGGGAATTAACCCACAAGCGGCGTCTGTCTGCCCTTGGACCTGGTGGTTTGACTCGTGACCGTGCTGGTTATGAAGTTCGAGACGTGCACTACACCCACTACGGGCGTATGTGCCCAATTGAAACCCCAGAAGGTCCTAACATCGGTCTGATTAACAGTCTTGCCAGTTACGCTGTTGTTAACCCTTATGGCTTCATCGAAACTCCATACCGGCGTGTTTCATGGGAAGACCACAAAGTTACCGATAAGATTGACTACCTGACCGCTGACGAAGAAGATAACTACATCGTTGCGCAGGCCAACTCCCCACTGAACGAAGACGGTTCGTTCGAACAAGACACCGTCCTCGCACGGCACAAGGATGACAACATTGAAGTTAGCCCCGAAAAGGTTGACTACATGGACGTTTCGCCTAAGCAGGTAGTTGCTGTCGCTACGGCTTGCATTCCTTTCCTGGAAAACGATGACTCCAACCGTGCCCTCATGGGTGCTAACATGCAGCGTCAGGCTGTGCCTTTGATCAACCCACACGCACCACTTGTTGGTACCGGGATGGAATACAAGGCTGCACATGACTCAGGTACTGCTGTTCAGGCTCGCTTTGACGGGACAGTTACCTACGTTGACGCAAAGACCATCAAGGTTCGGCGCGAAGACGGTGCTGAAGACACGTACCGGCTGATGAAGTTCCGCCGCAGTAATGCTGGTAAGAACTACAACCAGAAGCCAATCGTGCACCTCGGCGATAAGGTTGACGCTGGCGAAATCATTGCTGATGGTCCCGCAATGGACAATGGGGAACTTGCTCTTGGGCAAAACCCAGTTATCGCGTTCATGACGTGGAACATGTACAACTATGAAGATGCTATCGTGCTTTCCGAAAAGCTTGTTCGTGACGATGCGTACACTTCGATTCACATTGAAGAGTACGAATCTGAAGCACGTGACACAAAGCTTGGACCTGAAGAAGTAACGCGCGAAATTCCTAACGTTGGGGATGACGCACTGAAGGACCTCGACGAATACGGGATTATCCGTATTGGCGCTGAAGTTCACGACGGTGACATTCTGGTTGGTAAGGTAACGCCTAAGGGTGTGACCGAACTGTCCGCTGAAGAACGTCTCCTGCACGCTATTTTCGGTGAAAAGGCGCGCGAAGTTCGTGACACCTCGCTCCGTGTTCCTCATGGTGGTGGCGGGATTGTCCAGAACGTTCACATCTTCACTCGTGAAGCTGGGGACGAACTGGCACCCGGTGTTAACATGATGGTCCGGGTCTACATTACCCAGAAGCGTAAGATTTCCGTTGGGGACAAGATGGCCGGCCGTCATGGTAACAAGGGGACCGTTTCTATCGTTGTTCCTGAAGAAGACATGCCATTCCTGCCAGACGGTACCCCAGTTGATATCTGCCTGTCACCAATGGGTGTGCCATCCCGTATGAACATCGGGCAAGTGCTCGAACTTCACCTGGGGATGGCCGCACGCAAGCTTGGCATCCACGTTGCAAGTCCTGTCTTTGATGGGGCTCGTGAAGCGGACCTTTGGGAAACCGTTAAGGAAGCTGGCATGCCATCTGATGGTAAGTCAATCCTTTACGATGGTCGCACTGGTGAACCATTCGAAACCCGTGTCTCCGTTGGGGTTATGTACTACATGAAACTTGCCCACATGTCCGCCGACAAGCTTCACGCTCGTTCCATTGGACCTTACTCTCTTGTTACGCAGCAGCCACTGGGTGGTAAAGCCCAGTTTGGTGGCCAGCGTTTCGGGGAAATGGAAGTTTGGGCCCTCGAAGCTTACGGTGCCGCATACACGCTGCAAGAAATTCTGACCTACAAGTCAGATGACGTTGTTGGTCGTGTGAAGACATACGAAGCAATCGTTAAGGGCGAACCAATTCCTAAGCCTGGTGTTCCCGAAAGTTTCCGCGTTCTGGTTAAGGAACTGCAGTCACTTGGTCTGGACATGAAGGTGCTCGACGCAGCAGACAACGAAATTGAGCTGCGGGACATGGACGATGACGACGATGATGTCGTGAACGTCGATGCACTCGAGAAATTTGCCAAGGAGCAGGAAGCTAAGAAGGCTGCTGATGAAGCAACCAAGGCTGCCGCAACTGAGCAAAAGTCAGAAGATAAAGAATAGGAGGGTACCCTGTGATTGACGTCAACAAGTTTGAAAGCATGCAGGTCGGTCTGGCTTCACCAGACAAGATCCGTAGCTGGTCTTACGGGGAAGTAAAGAAGCCCGAAACGATCAATTACCGCACGCTCAAGCCAGAGCGCGATGGGTTGTTCGATGAACGCATTTTTGGCCCAACCAAGGACTGGGAATGTGCTTGTGGTAAGTACAAGCGGATTCGGTACAAGGGCATTGTTTGTGACCGTTGTGGTGTTGAAGTAACGCGGGCCAAGGTTCGTCGCGAACGCATGGGTCACATCGAACTCGCTGCACCTGTATCCCACATCTGGTACTTCAAGGGTATCCCTAGCCGGATGGGACTTGTTCTTGACATGTCCCCACGTTCCCTTGAAGAAGTTATTTACTTCGCATCTTACGTTGTTATCGACCCAGGTGATACTGCTCTGGCCAAGAAGCAGCTTTTGACCGAACGTGAATACCGTGAAAAGCGCGAAGAATACGGCAACGGATTCAACGCGAAGATGGGTGCGGAAGCCGTTAAGGAACTTCTCCAGGACGTTGACCTCGAAACCGAAGTCAAGGAACTGAAGGAAGAACTGAAGACTGCTTCTGGCCAGAAGCGGACCCGGGCAATCCGGCGTCTCGACATTCTGGACGCATTCCGTCAGTCTGGCAATAACCCTGCATGGATGGTTATGGATACGATTCCCGTTATCCCACCAGACTTGCGGCCAATGGTTCAGCTCGAAGGTGGACGTTTTGCCACGTCTGACCTGAACGACCTGTACCGCCGGGTTATTAACCGTAACAACCGTCTCAAGCGTTTGCTCGACCTGAATGCACCAAGCATCATCGTGCAGAACGAAAAGCGGATGTTACAAGAAGCTGTCGACGCCCTCATCGATAACGGTCGTCGTGGCCGTCCAGTTACCGGTCCTGGTAACCGTCCACTGAAGAGTTTGTCCCACATGCTGAAGGGTAAGCAAGGACGTTTCCGTCAGAACTTGCTTGGTAAGCGTGTTGACTACTCTGGTCGTTCCGTTATTGACGTTGGCCCAACGCTTAAGTTCTACCAGTGTGGTTTGCCTCACGAAATGGCGCTTGAATTGTTCAAGCCATTCATGATGCGCGAACTGGTTAAGCGCGACATGGCTTCCAACATCAAGAACGCTCGCCGCAAAATTGACCGTCAGGATGACGACATCTGGGATGTTCTCGAAGATGTCATCAAGGAACGTCCAGTTCTCCTTAACCGTGCACCTACCCTGCACCGTCTTGGGATTCAGGCATTCGAGCCTGTTCTGGTTGATGGTAAGGCTATGCGTCTGCACCCAATCGTGTGTGAAGCCTACAACGCCGACTTTGACGGTGACCAAATGGCTATCCACGTGCCACTGTCTGACGAAGCCCAAGCTGAAGCACGCCTGCTGATGCTTGCTGCCCACCACATCTTGACTCCTCGTGATGGTACGCCTATCGTTACTCCTTCCCAAGATATCGTTCTGGGTAACTACTACCTGACGATGGAAGAAGCTGGCCGTGTTGGTGAAGGTATGATCTTCAAGGATGCATCTGAAGTAATCATGGCGCACGAAAACGGCGATGTGCACTTGCACACCCGGATTGGTCTGGCTGTTGACTCCATGCCAAACAAGCCATTTACCGAAGACCAGCGTAGCAAGATTATCGTTACCAGTGTTGGTAAGGTAATGTTCAACGAAATCATGCCTGAAGGGTTGCCATACCTGAACGAACCAACCGTTGACAACATTGTTAACGGTGTTCCGGACAAGTACTTCCTGAGCAAGGGTGAAGATATTTCCGCATACCTTGAGAATGCAGAAATCATCAAGCCATTCAAGAAGGGCTTCCTCTCCGACATCATTGCTGAAGTCTTCAAGACCTACAAGGTTCAGCGGACTTCTGATCTGTTGGACGACATGAAGACGCTCGGTTACACGCAGGCAACTAACTCCGGTCTGACCGTTGGGGTTGCCGACGTGCCTCACGTTCCGGAAAAGCAGGAAATCGTTGACGCTGCCCACAAGCAGGTTGCCACCGTTTCTAAGCAGTTCCGTCGTGGGCTGATCACCGATGATGAACGACACGAACGTGTTATCAGCATCTGGAACAAGGCGAAGGATGACATCCAGCAGAAGCTGGTTGAAAACTTCGACCCGAAGAACCCTATCTCCATGATGAGTGACTCCGGGGCCCGTGGTAACATTTCTAACTTTACTCAGCTTGCCGGGATGCGTGGTCTGATGGCCGCTCCTAACGGTGGGATGATGGAAGTACCTGTTATCTCGAACTTCCGTGAAGGTCTCTCGGTTCTGGAAATGTTCATGAGTACTCACGGTGCCCGTAAAGGGATGACCGATACGGCGCTGAAGACGGCTGACTCAGGTTACCTGACCCGTCGTCTGGTTGATGTTGCTCAGGACGTTATCGTTCGTGAAGAAGATTGTGGCACCGACCGCGGTCTTGAAGTTACCTCCATTCGTGAAGGTAACGAAATGATTGAACCTCTCTACGACCGTTTGGTTGGCCGTTACGCACAGAAGACTGTTCGTGACCCTCAGACTGGCGAAATCATTGCACCTAAGGGAACACTGCTTGACGAAGATACCGCTCAGCGCATTGTTGATGCTGGTATCGAACGCGTCACGATTCGTTCCGTCTTCACATGTAACACCAAGCATGGTGTCTGCCAGAAGTGCTACGGCCGTAACCTTGCAACCGGTGAACAGGTTGAAGTTGGTGAAGCAGTCGGGACCGTTGCTGCTCAGTCTATCGGTGAACCTGGTACCCAGCTGACGATGCGTAACTTCCATACCGGTGGTGTTGCCGGTGGTGAAGATATTACTCAGGGTCTTCCTCGTATCCAGGAAATTTTCGAAGCACGTAACCCTAAGGGGCTTGCGGTTATTACCGAAGTTACCGGTGAAGTTACTGCTATCGATGAAAACCCAGCTGAACACACCCGTGAGATTACGGTGCAGGGTAAGACCGACACCCGTTCCTACAGCGTGCCATACGCTTCCAGTGTGGCCGTTGCTGAAGGTGACCACGTTGGCCGTGGTCAGCGTCTGACTGGTGGTTCAGTTGACCCTAAGCAGTTGATCAAGGTTACCAACGTCATGGGTACGGAAAACTACCTGCTCTCTGAAGTGCAGAAGGTTTACCGTATGCAGGGGATTGAAATCGGGGACAAGCACATCGAAGTTATGGTGCGCCAGATGCTCCGTAAGATCCGCGTCATGGACCCAGGTGACACTGAGATTCTGCCAGGTACCTTGCTTGATATTGGTGAATTCAACGATCGCAACCGCGAGACCTTGATTAGTGGGGGTATCCCTGCTACTGGCCGTGCTGTTCTGCTCGGGATTACCAAGGCTTCCCTTGAAACCAACAGTTTCCTCTCCGCTGCTTCCTTCCAGGAAACAACGCGTGTGCTCACGGATGCATCTATCCGCGGCAAGAACGACCCACTGCTTGGGCTCAAGGAAAATGTTATCATCGGGAAGATCATTCCTGCTGGTACTGGTATGGCAACATACCGGCACATGGAACCAAAGACAGTTGGTGCCGTTTCCGAAAACGTCTACTCAATTTCCGATTTGGAAGAGAAGATGCACAAGGAAGACGCTCCAGCCGACAATCCAGAAAGTGCCAAGTAACATCTAGCATCTAAGAAGGCGTCAGCCCCATAAAAAGGGTTGGCGCCTTTTTTGTATAGTCTTTTCCTAATAACAGTCTCGCGCAGAGGTGAAGCATGGACCTGATTGCGTGAGGCCGTGCCATTTCGGGCTTTGCGCTTAAGTGCCTGAATAATTATCACACTTAACAATATCGCACCCCTGAATCCTGTTACCGCTAACAGAGCAACTTGACTTGTTGCACCCCGCCCGTCCCGATAACCTTAAGCAGGAAGGAAGGGATTGATATGGCGTCTTGGTATGACCGAGCAATTATTTACCAAATTTACCCCAAGTCATTTCAGGATAGTAATGGGGATGGCATTGGGGACTTGAACGGCATTCGGCAGCGAATTCCGTACCTGCAAGCGCTGGGGATTAACGCCGTTTGGCTCAATCCGGTGTTTGTCTCGCCCCAGGTCGATAACGGCTATGACGTGGCCAACTATTACGCGATTGACGAACGGATGGGGACCATGGAAGACATGGAGGCATTAATCCGCGACATGCACGCGGCCGGAATCCACGTCATCATGGATTTCGTGTTGAACCACACGTCGGACCAGCACCCGTGGTTTCAGGATGCCGTGCGCAACAAGGCCAGCATCTACCGGGACTACTACATCTTTGCCGGAGAAAATGGCAAAAAGCCGAACAACTGGGGCAGCTTCTTTGGCGGCTCGGTTTGGGCGCCGGACCCCAGTGGCAGTGGCCAGTCATACTTTCACCTGTTCGATAAGCGGATGCCCGATCTGAACTGGGCCAATCCGGAAGTCAGGCTGGCGATGGGTGATGTGGCTGAGTTCTGGCTGGGCAAAGGCATTGATGGCTTGCGGCTGGATGCGTTCATCCACATCGCCAAGGCGGATTTACAGCAGAGTTTCCCGTCTAATTCAGACGAGCCAATTGTTGCTGAACCGTTCTTTGCGAACCTGCCAATGGTGCAGGAGTGGCTGCGGCCATTCGCTGAGCGGATTAAGGCTGACTACCCCCAGGCGTTCCTGCTCGGGGAGGCGGCCAGTGCGAGCGTCAACTTGGCGGTCGACTACACGAGTGCGTATACCCACCTGATGGATTCGGTTATCACGTTCCGTTACTTCACGACCGATGAGACCGGGCTGGATGCACGGTTGCCCAAGCAGTATCAGCCAGTGCCGCTTGACTGGCGGGAATTCCGCAAGACGCAGGTTGTTTGGCAACAGACACTTGCAGCACAGCCAACACTCTACTGGGGGAATCACGACATGGCGCGGCTTGCTACGCGCGTGGCGCATTCGGAAACCGAGGCGCGCAGCTTGGCAATGCTTATGTACCTAGAGCGCGGGATTCCGATTATTTACTACGGCGAAGAGCTGGGGATGCAAAACCTGCAGTTCAATGCGGTCAGTGAGTTTAAGGATGCTTCGGTCGATGACTTTGTCCAAAAGGCAATGGCGGCGGGCAAAACGAAGGCCGCCGCGCTCAAGATGGTTAGTGACACCCACAAGTTACCGGCACGTGGCCCCATGCTGTGGGACGATTCGAAGCACGGCGGGTTTACAAGCGGTACGCCGTGGCTGACTGGCCAATTGCCGGCCGTGGCGTCTGTTGCCCAGCAGCAAAACGACAAGCACAGCATGCTGCATTTTTACCAGCAACTAATCGCGATTAAGCAGCAACCCGTGTTCCAGGATGGGGCTTTCCGACTGCTCAATCTGGGGGAATCCACGTACGTTTACACTAGAACGACGGCGATGGAAAGTGCGCTTGTCGCCATCAACCTGACCGGTGCTGAGGTAGAGGTTAAGCTGCCGGCCGGCGAGTACACGCAACTCCTGTCTGCGGGGGAATACGAGCAAGTTAGCGACAAGCTCGTGTTAAAACCGCACGCTGGCGTCGTGTTCCAGCGGTATTAATTCAATAATTCGGCGCCAGAGTTGGCGCTTAGTATGGAGGTCAATATGATTACTAGTGCATTAAGGCATCGTCCTGAAAGTGAAGATTGTTTTCTCTATGACGCAGACCACTTACGACTGCGGCTGCACACAGCCAAAGACGACATCGCGTCCGTGACCGTGATTGCCGGGGACCCTTACTGGATATTTGCCGATGCAAGTGGACAAAACATCTTCAAGTACACGGAAACCAAGATGACGCGCATCGGGCAAGGCGAGACGCAGGACTACTGGGGGGTTACCCTCACCGCGCCGTACCACCGCGTGCAATATCAGTTCGTGATTGAAGGACTTGATGGCACCAAGATGCTGCTTGGCGACCGGGGACTGCGCGCTGACACGGAGGCCAACCGGCAGGAACTATCGAATTACTTCCGCGTTCCGTACATGCACGCGATTGATGCCGTGCAGACCCCGGATTGGGTGAAGCGTACGGTCTGGTACCAGATTTTCCCGGAACGGTTTGCTAACGGTGATTCAAATAATGACCCGGTCGGGACGAAGCCGTGGCGGCCGGAAGATCACCCTGGCCGGGATGACTTTTACGGCGGCGATTTGCAGGGCGTGCTGGATCATCTCGATGACCTGCAGAAGCTGGGCGTGAACGGACTGTACTTCTGCCCAATCTTTGCGGCTAGCTCCAACCACAAGTACGACACGATTGATTATCTCGAAATTGACCCGGCGTTCGGGGATAAGGCCCTCTTTGCCAAGCTGGTGAAGGCGGCGCACAAGCGCGGGATGAAGATTATGCTCGACGCCGTGTTTAACCACATGGGCTATGAAAGCATGCAGTGGCAGGATGTGCTCGCAAACGGTGCGCAATCACGGTTTGCCGATTGGTTCCACATCAACGAGTTCCCCGTTATGCCGTTTAGGAACCCAATTAAGGGTGAGGGCCAGCCGCAGTACGAGACCTTCGCGTTCGAGCCGCACATGCCGAAGCTGAACACGGCTAACCCGGAAGTTCAGGATTACCTGCTGACGGTGGCCAAGTACTGGGTCAAAGAATTCGACATCGATGCTTGGCGGCTGGACGTTGCCAACGAGGTCGATCACCACTTCTGGCGGCGGTTCTACTCTGCAGTTACGTCCATCAAGACTGATTTTTACGTGCTTGGTGAGGTTTGGCACTCCAGCCAGCCGTGGCTGAATGGCGGTGAGTTCTCCGGCGTTATGAACTATGCGTACACCGAGCTAACGATGGACCACTTCCTGACCCACAAGCAAACCGCAACCCAAATGGTGGCACGCCTGACCGACCAACTCATGCTGTACCGCGACCAGGTGAACCAGGTCATGCTCAACATGCTGGATTCACACGATACCGCGCGGTTACTGACCCTGGCGCACGATGACCAGGAGCTCGCGCTGCAAACACTCGCCTTCATTTTCACCCAAACCGGGGCACCGTGCATTTACTACGGCACCGAGATGGGGATGGACGGGGATAACGACCCCGATGATCGTCGGCCGATGGACTGGTCGAAACTTGGGGGCGCGACCTGGCAGTCAGTGGCCGCGCTAATCAAGCTGCGGCGCAAGTACGCAGACACGCTCGGCAAGGGGACAACCAAGCTGAGCGTTGCGCCGAACGGACTGATTGTGGTGGAACGCGTGGGTGAGCAGAAGCTGACGGCGTACTTCAACACAACGGACGCACCGGTGCAACTGACGACAGATGCCGCTTTGGCGCAGGGTTACGCGGCCGGTAAGCTGGCGCCAAATGGTTTTGTAATCAAGGTCGATTAAAATCCTGATAACGGTAACAGAGTTTCCCTAATTGTAAAAGCGCTTACCCGCCAACATAATTAAGACTGTAGCAAGCAGCTTGCCCGAGTCGGCTGGCATTGTTGCTGCAAGTTAGCCAGCAATGGCAAACAGATTATGAGGAAGGTGCGTGGCACGAGTTGCGCACCGTGTGAGGGATAAGATGAAACGAATTTTTGAAATCGATCCCTGGCTTGTCCAAACGCATCAACTAGCGACTGCAGATAAACGGCTGCAAGAAAGTTTGACCGCGATTGGTAATGGCTACATGGGATTGCGCGGGAACTTTGAAGAGGGTTACTCGGGCGATCACCTCCAGGGAACATACATCGCGGGGACGTGGTTCCCCGACAAGACGCGTGTTGGCTGGTGGAAAAATGGTTACCCAGCGTATTTCGGGAAAGTGATTAACGCACCGAGCTTCATCGACCTTTTCCTGACGGTTAACGGCGAGCGCGTCGATTTAGCCAAAAGTAAGTTCAGTGACTTCACGCTCTGCCTGGATATGCACCAGGGTTTGCTCACCCGCAGCTTCGTTCTTCAGCAGAAGGACTGCAAGGTGCGCTTCGAGTTTGCCCGTTTCCTGAGCAACGTGATTCGCCAGGCCGCCTTGATTAAGGTGAAAGCCACGGTCCTTGCCGGCACCGCGGAGATTAAGTTTGATGCGGGCATCAACGGTAACGTGGTGAACGAAGATAGCAATTACGATGAGCATTTCTGGATGCCAGACGTCACCGATGTCAGTGATGGCTTGATCCAAATGACGACTAGACCCAACCCGTTCGACGTTCCGCAATTCACGGTGCTGGTTCAGCAGGGGCTGCGGCTTGATGGGGTGAAAACCACCGGCAGCCGCTCCGGGAACGATGGCGCCGTTAACGCGGCAGTCACGGCAACACTGAAGCAGGGTGAACAGGTTGAATTGGAAAAAGACGTTGTGGTGGTTACCAGCCGCGACGTGGCGAAGGACGATCAGCGAGGAGCTGCAGCGGCACTGATGCAGCAGGTTCAGAAGCAGAGTTTCGCCGATAACCTGCACGAACACGAACAGGTTTGGGCAAAACGTTGGCGTCAAAGCGATGTCACCATCGATGGCGACGATGCAGCCCAGCAGGGAATTCGCTTCAACATCAGCCAGATGTTCATGACGTATTACGGTGAGGACAAGCGGCTCAACATTGGGCCCAAGGGCTTTACCGGAGAAAAATATGGGGGCGCAACCTACTGGGACACCGAAGCCTACGTGGTGCCGATGTACCTAGCCGTCACGCCACCCGATGTTACCCGGGCCCTCCTCCAGTACCGGCACGACCAGCTGCCTGGCGCCTACCACAACGCACAGATGCAGGGCCTCGCCGGGGCGTTGTTCCCGATGGTCACCTTCAATGGGGTGGAATGCCACAACGAATGGGAAATCACCTTCGAGGAACTGCACCGGAACGCGGCCGTCGCCTTTGCCATTTACCAGTACACCGCATACACGGGTGATGAGACCTACGTCAATGGTCCTGGCCTCGAGGTGCTCGTTGGGATTGCCCGGTTCTGGGCCGACCGCGTTCACTTCAGCCAGCGTAAGCAGCAGTACATGTTGCACGGGGTGACCGGCCCGAACGAATACGAAAACAACGTCAACAACAACTGGTACACAAACACAATGGCTTCTTGGTGCCTCGAATACGCACTGGCCCGGTTGCCAAAGGGAAATGCGGATGTCGTTGCCAAACTTGGTGTCAGTGATGACGAAAAGGCACACTGGCAGGACATCATAGACCGGATGTACAAACCGGTTGATAAGGATTTGGGGATTTTCGTCCAGAACGATACGTTCCTTGACAAGAACATCCGGCCGGCAAGCTCCATTCCTGCCGATCAGCGGCCGATTAATCAGCACTGGTCATGGGACCGGATTCTGCGGTCGCCGTTCATCAAGCAGGCCGACGTGCTTCAGGGAATCTACTTTCTGAATGACCGGTTCAGCATGGCGGAAAAGGAACGGAACTTCGATTTCTACGAGCCATTAACGGTGCACGAAAGCTCGCTCAGTGCCTCGATTCACGCAATCTTGGCTGCTGAGCTGGGCAAGAGTGAAAAGGCTGTTGAGCTATATGCCCGCACCGCACGGCTGGATTTGGACAACTACAACAATGACACCGCTGATGGTTTGCACATCACATCAATGAGCGGTGGCTGGCTCGCAATCGTTCAGGGATTTGCCGGTATGCGGTACGACCACAATGAATTGCGGTTCAAGCCGTTCCTGCCAGACAACTGGCACAGTTACAGCTTCAAACTCAACTACCGGGGCCGCCTCATTGGGGTCAAGGTGGCAAAGCAAGCGACCTTCACGCTACTTGATGGTGCTGATCTAGACATCGCGGTGGCCGGCCAGCAGCTACATTTGCAAAAGGGGGATACCAATGCTCAAAGGGTTGATCTTTGACGTTGACGGGGTCATTACCGACTCTGCCAGCTACCACCTAGCAGCGTGGCGGGCCCTCGCGACAAAGCTCGACATTGACTTGCCGGAAGCAGCTGATGATCAGCTGCGGGGCCGGTCACGGATGGATTCGCTGAACGTGATTTTACGGTTTGGCAATCAGCTTGGCCGCTACAGTGACGCTGAGCTGGCCGCATTTGCCGCTGAGAAAAACGCGATGTACCAGCAGGCCATCAAGCAAATGACGCCTGCAGATATATTGCCGGGGATGTTGCAGTTGCTGAAGGATGCGCGGCAGGAAAAGCTGCTGATGGCGGTTGCCTCCGCATCCCAGAATGCTCCCACGATATTACGGCAGCTTGGTTTAACGACGTACTTCGACGCCATTGTGGATCCAACAACCCTGCACAAGGGTAAACCGGATCCGGAGATATACGTTAACGCGCAGAACATGCTCAAGCTGAAGGCCGATGAGGTGATTAGCTTCGAGGACGCGTCCGCGGGGGTGGCCGCAATTAAGGCGGCAGGGCAGTTTGCTGTTGGCATCGGTGAGACGCAGGTATTACAAGCTGCGGATTACGTGGTGCCAGATACAAGCCAGCTACAATTAAGCGCGGTAATCGCCGCATTTGCGCAATAAGGCGCGGAGAACCTGGGTCATTGCCAGGTAGATTGGAAGAAGGGATACACAATGGTTGAAATTGATTTGAATCACCTCTACAAAAAATATGATCACGCGGAGGAAGCCTCGGTCAAAGACTTTGACCTGCACGTGAAGGATAAGGAGTTCATCGTCTTCGTTGGTCCCTCAGGGTGCGGGAAGTCCACTACCTTGCGCATGATTGCGGGACTTGAGGACATCACGAAGGGTACGCTTGAAATTGACCACAAAGTGATGAACGATGTGGCGCCCAAGGACCGGAATATCGCAATGGTGTTCCAGAACTACGCGCTGTATCCACACATGACCGTGTACGACAACATGGCGTTTGGCCTGAAGCTGCGCCACTACAAGAAGGACGATATCGATGCGCGCGTGCAAAATGCCGCCAAGATTTTGGGCCTGACCGAATTCCTCGCACGCAAGCCCGCCGATTTATCCGGTGGTCAGCGCCAGCGGGTTGCCCTTGGCCGCGCGATTGTCCGGGATGCACCAATCTTCTTGATGGACGAACCACTGTCCAACCTGGATGCAAAACTGCGGGTGACGATGCGTGCGGAAATTGCTAAGTTGCACCAGCGCCTGAACACGACCACCATCTACGTCACGCATGACCAGACCGAAGCCATGACCATGGCCGACCGGGTTGTCGTCATGTCCACGGGGAAGGTGCAGCAGATTGGCAGTCCCGAGGAGGTTTACCAGCACCCGAAGAACCAATTTGTTGCGGGCTTCATTGGCTCGCCGGCCATGAACTTCTTCACCGTCACGTACAAAGACGGTAAGATCAGCGACGGCCGCAGCCTCAAGCTGGCCGTGCCTGAAGGGCGTGCACGCATTCTGGACGCAAAGGGCTACAACGGCAAGGAGGTCGTCTTCGGGATTCGCCCTGAGGACATTCACGCCGAGGAAGCCTTTCTTGATACCTGGCCCGATGCGGTCATTAAGTCCACGGTCGTGGTTTCCGAATTACTCGGCGCCACGGTGCAGATGTACCAGAAGCTCGATGACACAGAATTCGTTGCCATCGTGCCCGCACGTGCTTTGCACACGCCGGGGGATGTTGTGGCCATGGGCTTTGACATTAACAAGGGTCATTTCTTCGACAAGCAGACGACGAATGCGATTGTGGATGAGAGCCCGGAGTGTGGGTACTAGGCGGGGCTGAGAAGGCTCGGTAGCATAGTCGAGCTGCGCCACCCAGCTTTTTCCGCTTATCACGAGTCTGAACTCGCCGAGCAAAAAGCGCTCGCCAAGTTCAGACTCACGGTAATGCTCAAAAGCTCCTGGGTGGCTCCGCTCTGTGGTGTAGTCGAGCTCCGCAGCCCTGCTCGTTCCGCTCAGCACGCTCCGACAACTGATGGCAAAAAGCGCCATCACTTGTCAGAGCAAGCTGATGCTCACGAGCAAACCGGGCTGCTCCGCTCTGTGATTTTAAGGAGGTGTTGCCATGCATGAATGGTGGCGTAACGCTGTAGTCTACCAGATTTATCCCCGTAGTTTTCAGGATAGTAATGGGGACGGCATTGGGGATATTCCTGGGATTGTTTCGCGGCTGGATTATCTAGCTGAGCTTGGGATTGATGCAATCTGGCTGAGTCCGGTGTACAAGTCACCGGGGATTGATAATGGCTATGATATCGCCGATTATCAGGCCATTGATCCGCAGTTTGGGACAATGGCGGATATGGATGAGTTGATTGCCGAGGCCGGTAAGCGCAACATTCGTATCATTATGGATCTGGTCGTCAATCATACGTCAGATCAACACGAGTGGTTCAAACAGTCACGGCGCTCCCGCAGCAATCCTTACCGGGATTACTACATTTGGCGCGATGGCAAAAATGGTGTGGCGCCGAACTCCATGCAGTCGACCTTCTCCGGGTCCGCCTGGCAGGAAGATTCCCGCACCGGGCAGTATTACCTGCACCTATTCAGCGCCGGCCAACCAGATTTGAATTGGGCCAATCCAAAGGTGCGGCAGGCAATTTACCGCATGATGAACTTCTGGCTCGATAAGGGTATCGGCGGATTCCGCATGGATGTCATCGATCTGATTGGCAAGGACCCGGATCACGAAATTCGCGAGAACGGACCGCACTTGCACGACTACCTGCAGGAAATGAACGCAGCCACGTTTGGTCGTGGCGACTTCATGACTGTCGGGGAGACGTGGGGGGCCACCCCGAGCATCGCGCAGAAGTATTCCGACCCGAGCCGGCATGAATTGTCGATGGTCTTTCAGTTTGAGGCTATGCAGCTGGATCAAGAACCCGGCAAGGAAAAATGGGATACGCGGCCACTCCAATTTGACCAGCTCAAGGCCGTTTTGAACAAGTGGCAAACGCAGCTGGATTATCGTGCGGGCTGGAACAGCTTGTTTTGGAACAATCACGACTTACCGCGGATTGTTTCGCGCTGGGGTGATGATGGTCGCTGCCGGGTCGCTAGTGCGCAGATGTTTGCCATCTTGCTGCACCTGATGCGCGGGACCCCGTACATCTACCAGGGCGAAGAAATCGGGATGACGAATTGCCCGGTCAAGTCGATTGCCGAAGTTGACGATATCGAAAGTGTCAACATGTACAACGAACGTCTCGCTGCTGGCGAGGCGCCGGCAGCTCTAATCGCCGCAATTAACAAGGTGGGCCGGGACAACGCCCGCACCCCAATGCAGTGGGCGGATGTCCCGGCAGCCGGATTCACCAGCGGCCAGCCGTGGCTGCACGTTAACCAGAATTACCACAAGATTAATGTGGCCGCGGCGATGGCGGCTCCCGATTCGGTCTACGCGACGTACAAGCAGTTAATCAAATTACGGCATGATGAGCCAATCATCACAAATGGGGATTATGAACCGATTGACTCGGTGCCAGAAGCCGTTATGGCATATTACCGCACTTATCAAAAAACAAGGTGGCTTGTGGTCGCCAACCTGGCAAACGCAGAGGCGACCATCAACTTACCGGATGAGATCGAGAAAGTCTTAATTACTAATTATTCAGCAGTACCAGCAACATTGATTAACGCAACGCTAGCGCCCTACCAGGCATTTGCCGTTGCGGTTAGGTAAAACAATTAGCATTTGTTGAGGAAATATTCCGTTGGGAGGAATTTTACAATGAAACTATGGAAGAAGATTGCTCTGAGCAGCAGTTCAATCATCGCAGTAGCATTGCTTGCGGCTTGTGGCAACAGTTCTAGCTCTTCAGACACCAAGACCGACACGGAGAAAGTATCCGGGAACGTCAAATTGTGGGTCGACACAACTCAGGTATCCTACTACAAGAAGATTGCCAAGAACTTCAACAAGAAGTATCCAGACGTGAAGGTTAAGGTTACCCAGAGTCCAAACGGCTCGGCGAACGCGAAGACCGACGTCGCAAAGGACCCAGCTAAGGCTGCCGACGTGTTTGAAGTGCCAAATGATCAGCTCGGTGCCATGGCTAACCAGGGTTACATCAACCCGCTTTCACCAGACGCAACCAAGGCTGTGAAGAAGAACAACGCCGCCGTTTCCGCCAAGGGTGTGGAATGGAAGAACAAGCTTTACGGCTACCCATTCGCGGAGCAGGCCCAGACGCTTTACTACAACAAGTCCAAGCTCTCTGCTGAAGACGTTAAGGATTGGGACACACTCACCTCTAAGGGTGTCATTGCGACGGACTTCACCGTTCCTTACAACTTCTACCCAATTTTCCTCTCTGCCGGGACCTACCTCTACGGTAAGGATGGCGAAACGTTGAAGGGCACGAACGTTAACAACCAAAAGGGCGTCAACGCGATGACCTGGTACGCTCAGCAAAAGCACAACAAGGGTGTCATGCAGACGTCCAACGCACTCAACCAACTCAAGTCCGGTAACGCAACGGCCATCCTCGACGGCCCTTGGGACACCGCCAACATCAAGAAGGTTCTGGGCAAGAACTTCGGGGTTGCACCTTACCCAACGATTACCATCGGCGGCAAGAAGGCCCAGATGCAGGCATTCCTTGGGATTGAAGCCTTTGCGGTTAACTCCCACACGGACACCAAGAACCAGAAGGCAGCCGCAACACTGGCTCAGTTCATCACCAACAAGCAGTCTCAGCTGATTGTTTACAAGAACTCCGGCCAGATCCCAGTTGATAAGGCAGCACAGAAGAGTTCCGTTGTTGCAAGCGACGAAGCGGCACAGGCGGTCATGACCATGGCTAAGCCAGGTAACTCCACCGTTATGCCAAAGATGTCCCAGATGGCAACATTCTGGAACCTGGCAACACCACTCATCAACGGTGCTTACACTGGTTCCATCAAGGCTAGTCAGTACCCTGCTAAGCTGCAGACGTTCTATGACGGGATTTCTAAGGCTAACTAGCATTGATTGTTTGAAGTTAGGCGGATTTCACCGCTAAGAAAAAAGCTTTGAGCCGGCGGGATTGCCGCTGGTTGTTGCTGAGGAAGGAGAAGCTATGTTTCAACGTAAGAAGAAGTTGCCGCAAGCGGCGACGTATAAGGAAGTGTGGCAGCGCGGTGACACAGCCACCAAGCTATCCTTCCTCATCATGGGCCTGGCGCAACTGAAGAATAAGCAGTGGGTCAAGGGCTTTGGGTTCCTGATTACCGAGGTTGTCTTCATTCTGTGGATGGCATTCAGCGGCGTAAGTACGCTGAGTATGCTGACCAATCTGGGGACAATCAAGCACAAAAAGGTTGTTTACGACGCGACGCAAGGGGTCTATCTGACCAAGATGCCAGATAACTCGGTTGTTATCCTGTTGTTCGGGGTGCTGGCGGTCATTCTGGTCATTGCCATGATTGGCCTGTACGTTGCGAACCTCAAATCAGTCCGGAACCTGTACGTCTTGCACCGTGATGGGGAACACATTCCAAGTAATGGTGAGGAATTAAAATCGCTGCTCGATCAGCGACTGCACGTAACGCTGCTTGCCATTCCAATTATTGGGATTGTTGCCTTCACGATTCTGCCAACCGTCTACATGATCTCGATGGCGTTCACGAACTATGATGCCAAGCACTCGATTGGGTTTTCTTGGACCGGTTTTAAGGCGTTTGGTAATGTGCTCACCGGGGACTTAGCCGGGACCTTCTTCCCCGTATTGGGGTGGACCTTGGTCTGGGCGGTTTGCGCCACGGCCACCACGTTTTTCTTCGGTGTCCTGCTGGCAATGCTGATTGAATCAAAGGGGATTAAGCACAAGGGCTTCTGGCGGACGATCTTCGTGATTGTCTACGCGGTACCACAGTTCATCTCCCTACTCATGATGGCGCAGTTCCTGGACCTGCAGGGGCCGCTGAACACGTTGCTCCTCAACTGGGGCTGGATTAGCCACCCGATTAACTTCATCAGTGCGTCGGCGAACCCGCTGGTTGCACGGATTACCGTTATTGTCGTGAACATGTGGATTGGGATTCCGGTTTCCATGCTGGTTTCCACGGCGATTATTCAGAACCTGCCGCAGGATCAAATTGAAGCGGCGCGGATGGATGGTGCGAATGCCTTTCAAGTGTTCAAATCAATTACCTTCCCGCAAATTCTCTTCGTGATGGCACCGGCGCTGATTCAACAGTTCATTGGGAATATCAATAACTTCAACGTTATCTACCTACTGACCGGTGGTTACCCGATGAACAACAACTACAATGGTGCTGGTGATACGGATTTGCTGGTAACCTGGCTGTACAACTTGGTCTTCGGGCAAACGCAGCGGTACAACGCTTCAGCGGTCTTGGGGATTCTCATCTTCATTATTTCCGCGACCGTTTCGTTGATAGCATACCGGCGGACCAACGCGTTTAAGGAGGGTTAGCTTTGAAATCATACAAAGAGCAGCGGCGCATTTCACTGATTCTGCGTTACACCTTGCTGGCTTTGCTTGCCATCGTTTGGATTTTTCCAATCATTTGGATCATCCTCGCCAGTTTCTCGTACAACGACACTGGGTTTGTTTCGACCATCTGGCCGGAAAAATTCACGCTGCAAAACTACATTGGGATTTTTACCAGTAAACAGTTTCCGTTCGTGCACTGGATGGCCAACACGTTCTTCGTTGCGGTAATCTCCGCCACGTTGTCGACGTTCGTCACCATCTGTGTGGCGTACGTGCTATCCCGCCTACGCTTCAGGTTGCGCAAACCGTTCCTGCAAATCGCACTGGTGCTGGGGATGTTCCCTGGCTTCATGTCCATGATTGCGCTGTATTACATTCTGAAGAGCTTCAATATGTTGAACCTCTTCGGACTGATTCTGGTGTACGTCGGCGGAGCGGGCCTCGGGTTCTACGTGGCCAAAGGGTTCTTCGACACGATTCCGCGGGCAATTGATGAGGCGGCGGAAATGGACGGCGCCACCAAGTGGCAGACGTTCATCCACATTGGGTTACCGATGTCACGGCCAATCATCGTGTACACGGCGCTCATGGCGTTCATCGCCCCATGGATTGATTTCATCTTCTCTGGGATCATCCTGTCATCAAGTGGGAACTCGAAGAATTACACCATCGCGTACGGGCTGTACAACATGGTGCACACCACCAAGGGGACCTCGACCTTGTACTTCACCCAGTTCATCGCGGGTTGTGTCATCATCGCGATTCCAATCACAATTCTCTTTGTCATCATGCAGAAGTTCTACGTAAATGGAATTACTGCCGGTGCCGATAAGGGATAGGCGAGAGGGGGCAACTACTGCACGTAAAAAGTGTGGTAGCTGCTCTTTTTTGCTTGCCGATAGAAAAACGCTAGCGGCGGATAAGATAACCGATTAAAAACTACGGTTACGCATTTTTCATTTGATAAGTATTTGCGTTCGGGTGATTGCAGGCTCTATAAAAACGCTTTAATAACAACTTATGTTTATGATAAACTAGAGGGTGCGGTTCACCGCTTAATTGAACATAACAAACAGGAGGAACCCGGCTTGGTCACGCTATCTGATGTTGCAAAAAAAGCAAATGTTTCCAAAATGACAGTCTCACGCGTCATTAACCATCCAGAACAGGTGACGGATGAGCTGCGCCAGTTGGTGCAGGATGCGATGGCGTCTCTTCAGTACCGACCGAATTCCGCGGCAAAGGCACTCGCAAACAACCGCACCAATGTGATCAAAGTGGTGATTCTTGAGGATGTCGAGGTAACTGAGCCCTACTACATGAACTTGTTGTTCGGTATTGCTAAGGGCCTGGATCGCCAGCAGTACGCGCTCCAGCTCGTTACCGACCGGAGTCACCTGACTGCGGGTAATCCGGACGGGTACATCGTCACGGGGGCGCGGAACAACGATATTCAGCTTCTGGATCAACTCACCGAACCGGTCGTTGTCTTTGGTGAGAACCGGTATGGTTATGATTTCATTGACACTGATAACAAGCTGGGCATCCAGAAGGCGACTGAGTTTGCCATTGCGAAGAATTATCAGTCGATTATCTTCATTGGCATTGACGTGAAGGAGCCGTTCGAATATTCACGCGAGGCGGGCTACATCAACACCCTGCAGAAGAATAAGATGCTGCCGCGCATCCACCGAATGGGGAATCACTCGCACTTGTCCCAAAAGTTCATCAATAGTCACTGGCACGAGTTTGCGCGCAACACGATTTTTATTTGTGCCAGCGACCGGCTAGCCGTGGGGGTTGTGCGGGCAATCCTCCAAAATGGCGGTGACATCCCGAAGGACTTTGGCGTCATCGGTTTTGACGGCGTCTTGCTGGACCAGGTTAGCAACCCGCAGCTGACGACGGTGCGCCAGCCAATCATGCAACTGGGTGAACTACTTGCGCGCATGCTGCTGCAAAAGATCGCCCAGTCAGGCGCGCAGCAGGGGGAAACGATGGTCACACCGGAACTTGTTGTGCGCGACACAACCAGAAAATGAGCTTTACCAATTAGGACGCGTCTTTTGGCGGGCCCTTTTTGATTAGCGCAAGCCATTTAGAACGCGTTGAGCAAAGATGCGACGCTTGCGCAGAGGACGGCAAAGGTGAGGTGCGGGATGAAGGCAATGACGGGTGATTTCTGCAAGAGCGCGTGAATGATGCCCGTGGTGCACGCTAGCAGCAGGGCCAGGAGGGCGGGTATGATTCCCATAATACTGACGGTGCCGGTCAGGACAATAACGTCCGCGCTGCCCAGGCCGCGGGTCACAAGGGCAAAGAGCGCAAGACAAAGCGCCAAAATCACAGCGGCAAGTGTCTGCTTGGGTGCGTACACGTAACTAAAGGCGAGCATGCACACCAGCCACGTATCGGTAAGGGCGGCGGGGACGCTCCGGGTGCGCCAGTCGCTACTGGCCATCAATATTAGACCGACATAAAAGATGACGTACCAAACAATCATTAACGCTTCTCCTCACTTGCTATTTTGTGACCAGCTCGCTATAATCTTTCCGTGCTCATTTAAAGATTACGCAAGAAAACGGCGCGAACAGCACTAGGATTTGCAGTTTTATGAAAATAAACCCATTTGCAATGATTCTTTTGCATAATCCGTGTTGACAGTGCGCGCTCAACCCTTGTATACTAGCAAAGGTGCTTTTTTCCAGTATATTCGGCTAGTCCGACGCGCTGGTTCATCGTTGCCTCGCGTCGTCAACCTGTTGTTGGCGGCAACTGGCGGGCACCGAACCTAGATGCCGCCGGGCCGGCAAATTTTTTCGCACAAAAATGAACCGCCTGGATGTGTGGACTTAAAATAGCACATAATTTGAAAGGAGGAACCTTTGAATGCCAACCATTAACCAATTGGTACGCTCAGGTCGTAAGTCTCAGACAACCAAGTCCAACTCTCCTGCGTTGAACTTCGGTTACAACAGTAAGAACAAAGCCCTCACCAACACACCAGCTCCTCAGAAGCGCGGTGTTGCTACTCGTGTGGGGACCATGACACCAAAGAAGCCTAACTCCGCTCTGCGGAAGTACGCTCGTGTCCGTCTTTCTAACCTGATTGAAGTTACTGCCTACATTCCTGGTATCGGTCACAACCTGCAAGAACACTCTGTTGTTCTTATCCGTGGGGGCCGTGTTAAGGATTTGCCTGGGGTACGTTATCACATCATCCGTGGTGCGCTTGATACAGCCGGCGTTGACGGCCGTATGCAGAGCCGTTCTAAGTACGGTGCAAAGCGCCCTAAGGCTAAGAAGTAATTCGTTTCAACAAAATAAAATTTTCCCCTAGAATGGGGCAATAACTAGGAGGCTATCAGGATGCCACGTAAAGGCAATGTTACAAAGCGAGATGTCCTGCCTGACCCAATTTACAATTCTAAATTGGTAAGTCGCTTAATCAACCACTTGATGGTTGATGGTAAGCGCGGTAAGGCTTCAACCATTATTTACGATGCATTTGACATCATTAAGACCCAAACCGGTAACGACCCAGTCGAAGTTTTCGAGGAAGCTATGAAGAACATCATGCCTGTCCTTGAAGTTAAGGCTCGCCGTATCGGTGGTTCTAACTACCAGGTTCCTATCGAAGTTCGCCCAGATCGTCGTACGACGCTCGGCCTTCGTTGGTTGACCCAGTACTCCCGTCAGCGCGGTGAACACACCATGGACGAACGTCTTGCACGTGAAATCATGGATGCTGCCAACAACACGGGTGCTGCAGTTAAGAAGCGTGAAGACACGCACAAGATGGCAGAAGCAAACCGGGCTTTCGCTCACTATCGTTGGTAAGAAATTGGGCTATTATATGCGGGTCATATCGTCATATAGTAGCCTTTTTCTTCAGTTTGAACCAAAAATTACAATTAACTATTCAATTTAAATTGAGAGGAGCAAATATTTCACATGGCTAACAAGCGTGAATTCCCACTTGAAAAAACCCGGAACATCGGGATCATGGCCCACATTGATGCGGGTAAGACCACGACGACCGAGCGTATCCTGTACTACACGGGTAAGATCCACAAGATTGGTGAAACCCATGATGGTGCTTCCCAGATGGACTGGATGGCCCAGGAACAGGAACGTGGGATTACCATCACTTCTGCTGCCACTACGGCCGTTTGGAAGGGCCACCGTGTCAACATCATCGATACCCCAGGACACGTTGACTTCACTATCGAAGTTGAACGTTCCCTCCGTGTCCTTGACGGTGCGGTAGCCGTTCTTGATGCCCAGGCCGGTGTTGAACCACAGACCGAAAACGTTTGGCGTCAGGCTACTACCTACAGTGTTCCCCGGATTGTTTTCGTTAACAAGATGGACAAAATCGGTGCTGACTTCAAGTTCTCCGTTAACTCCATCCACGACCGCTTGGGTGCAAACGCCCACGCCGTTCAGCTGCCAATCGGTGCTGAAGACAACTTCGAAGGTATCATTGACCTGCTCACCATGAAGGCTGACCTTTATGATGAAGACGATCTTGGTACCGAATGGGACACCGTTGAAATTCCAGAAGATTACCGTGCAGAAGCAGAAGCTGCCCGTGCTGAACTCGTTGAAGCCGTAGCTGACGTGGACGACGATATCATGGACAAGTACCTTGAAGGCGAAGAAATCTCCGTCGACGAACTCAAGGCTGCTATCCGTAAGGCAACCATCAACCTGGAATTCTTCCCAGTGTTTGCTGGTTCCGCCTTCAAGAACAAGGGTGTTCAGATGATGCTTGACGGTGTCGTTGACTACCTGCCAAGCCCACTGGACGTTCGTCCTTACAAGGCAACCAACCCTGACACTGACGAAGAAGTTGAACTCATCGCCGGCGATGACAAGCCATTCGCTGCCCTTGCGTTCAAGATTGCCACCGACCCATTTGTTGGTCGTCTGACCTTCATCCGTGTTTACACTGGTACCCTTGAATCTGGTTCTTACGTTCAGAACACGACCAAGGGCGTTCGTGAACGTGTTGGTCGTCTGCTGCAAATGCACAGTAACCACCGTCAGGAAATTCCAGAAGTATTCTCCGGGGATATTGCTGCCGTTATCGGTTTGAAGAACACCACCACTGGTGACTCCCTGACCGATAAGGACCACCCTCTGGTACTTGAATCTATGGAAATCCCAGAACCAGTTATCCAGGTTTCCGTTGAACCTAAGTCTAAGGAAGACCGGGACAAGCTCGACGTTGCTATCCAGAAGCTCGCCGAAGAAGACCCAACTTTCCGTGCTGAAACCAACCCTGAAACGGGTGAAACCTTGATCGCCGGGATGGGTGAACTTCACCTTGACATCATGGTTGACCGTATGCGTCGTGAATTCAACGTTGACGCGCAGATCGGTGCCCCTCAGGTTGCTTACCGTGAAACCTTCACCAAGACTGCTAGCGCACAAGGTAAGTTTGTTCGCCAGTCTGGTGGTAAAGGTCAATATGGTGACGTTTGGGTTGAATTTACCCCTAACGAAGAAGGTAAGGGCTTCGAATTCGAAGACGCTATCGTCGGTGGTGTTGTTCCTCGTGAATACATCCCATCCGTTGAACAGGGTCTGAAGGAATCGATGGCTAACGGTGTTCTTGCCGGTTACCCTCTGATTGACGTTAAGGCTAAGCTCTACGATGGTAGCTACCACGAAGTCGACTCCTCTGAAGCCGCATTTAAGGTTGCTGCATCCATGGCACTTAAGAACGCTGCTAAGGCTGCTGGTGCCGTGATCCTTGAACCTATCATGAAGGTTGAAGTTGTTGCTCCTGAAGAAAACTTTGGGGACATCATGGGTCAGGTTACCGCACGTCGCGGACGCGTTGAAGGTATGGAAGCTCGTGGGAACGCCCAGGTTGTTAACGCCATGGTCCCACTTGCCGAAATGTTCGGTTACGCTACTACACTTCGTTCTGCTACTCAGGGCCGTGGTACTTTCACCATGACCTTTGACCACTACGAAGCTGTGCCTAAGTCCATTCAAGAAGAAATCATCAAGAAGAACGGCGGCCAGTAATACAAAAACGGCCCGCTCTGCAAACACGATTGTGCTTGCGGGGCGGGCCGTTTTTTGTACTTGGTGGAGCAGCGCACATTGCCGTAATCGGTTAGTGCCGCTTACGTGCACCGCTTTGCTTGATAACCTCGCTGAATGCCAGTGCGTTCTTCTTGCTGATGTAGTACGTCCGGTTCCCAGTTTCGGTCCGGGCGAGGGGCGCCTTGCCGGTGTAGTTCAGCAGCTCGTTTAGGTCAGCGGCGTTCAGGTTTTTATCATCAGCTAGCGCCCACATCTGATCGAGTGCCGCGTTAACCTGCTTCTCATACTGGGTGAGGTAATACATCACGACTAGGTACAGCGCAAGGATGAGGATGGCGAGCCACCACCATGGCGAAATCATCGCGCTAATGACGATGGCAATAAGTGTCACGGCATTGAAGATGTTAATTAGATTGTGTGCAAGTTGAACACGCATGTAATGACCTCCATTTATGTATTTTGATTCCAGTATACACTAGTTGTAGACGCAAAAAGGGGACAAAAGAAGCGCGCGTCACGCTCAACTTTTGTCCTCTCTTCAGACAGGTTAACTTAATGTAGTTACCGTAAATCGTCGTGGCCTTGCTGAAGCTGGTGTGCCTCTAGGTCATCCAGTACTTTGACAATCCGGCGAATATCGGTATTGCTGATGAAGTATTTGCGATTTTCCGGCCGGGTCATCGCTAGGTCGATGCTGCCCTGATACTTGGTGGCTGCACTCAAATCCGTCGCGGAAAGTCCGAGCGCATCGGCCCGTGCCCACATCTGGTCAAGCAACCGGCTCTTTTGTTTCATCGAGTAGGTGCCACCAAATGAGAGCACAATGACCAGCAGGATGGCGTTAATAGCGGAGTGCCGAACGCCGATGATGGTCATGGCAAACACGTAGATGAAAAAGAGCACCACGTTAAAGGTCCAACTGAGAATCTGTGCTTTGCGAACTGACATTGGTATTACCTTCCTTAATAGGCAAATTATACTCCACTAAGAGCGTTCGAGGCACGGGCAATATAATCCGCTACTTGCCGGACACCACCGTGGCCCCGAGCGTGTTCTTGAAGTGATCCAGTGACCATTTGGCACCATCTGGATTGAAGGTAGCACAGGCATCGGCGTGGATTGTGATGTCGTAACCTAGGTTGTACGCGTCAATGGCAGTGTGCAGGACACAGATGTCGGTGCAAACGCCAACGATGTGCACGGAAGTAATGCGGCGCTCACGGAGCCACTGATCTAATGGTGTGCCGGCGAAACTGGAGTAGCGGCGCTTGGGGAAAGCAAAAACGTTGCTGTCGTCATCGTGTGCTGCGTACCATTTTGCAAGCTGACCGTAATAGAGCCGGCCCCAGGTGTTTTCCTGATTGTGGGGCGGGAAGAGCTTGGTCTCTGGGTGGTAGGGGTCACCGGCAACGTGGATATCGGTTGGCAGGAAGACAAAGTCACCGCGGGCGGCGAACTCGGTTGCCAGCTCCGTGATGCGGGTGTCGACTTCTTGCGCGGGTTTTCCGGCCGTTAGTGCGCCTTTATCCGCGACAAAATCGTTCGTATAGTCTACAATAATCAATGCTTCAGCCATAATTTGAGCTCCTTTGGCGACTTGCCATTTTATATAGAAGAAACGTAGCAGCTTTCCGTTCAGTAAAACTAACATGTCGGCGAAAACTGTGTTATTTTTCCTATATCATACCTGTCTTGACAGATAAAATAAAGGCGGAATCGTTTTCGTGAAAGTGAAAATGGAAGCTAAATAAAAAAATTTGCACTTTAAGAAAAAAGTCTGCATAAAGCCCTTGTTATCGGCTTTTTTCTGCTGTATACTACTACAAGTGCTGATTACCAAGGGGCGCATTGCGCACCTTGATGCTTTGGCGCAGAGTAGCGTGGATGTGAGAGGTTGCGACACGCCCGGCCGCTTTGCCATGGCGGCGTGTTGGTAATTTTCACGGAGCTAGTCTACTAGTTCATAATAGACGAAGGAGGATACACAATTGGCAAAACAAAAGATTCGCATCCGGCTTAAGGCATACGAACACCGGATTCTTGATCAGTCTGCAGAAAAGATTGTCGAAACTGCTAAGCGCACTGGCGCCGCAGTTTCCGGCCCAATCCCTCTGCCAACCGAACGGACCCTGTACACGGTGCTACGTTCACCCCACAAGTACAAGGATTCTCGGGAACAGTTCGAAATGCGCACACACAAGCGCTTGATCGACATCGTTAACCCTACGCCAAAGACGGTTGATGCTCTTATGAAGCTCGACCTGCCAAGCGGCGTGGACATTGAGATCAAACTTTAATCTATAGGAAATTGGAGGTGTACCCATGTCTCGTAAAGGAATCTTAGGTAAAAAGGTCGGCATGACCCAGGTCTTTACCGCAAACGGCGAGCTCGTTCCAGTTACTGTCATTGACGTAACTCCTAACGTTGTTCTCCAGGTTAAGACCAATGAAACTGATGGCTACGAAGCCGTTCAGCTCGGGTTTGGCGACAAGCGTGAAGTTCTGACCAACAAGCCTGCCCAAGGGCACGCAAAGAAGGCGAACACCACCCCTAAGCGCTTCATTAAGGAACTCCGTGATGTAGCGCTTAGCGAATACGAAGTCGGTTCTGAAGTTAAGGCCGACACTTTCGCTGCTGGTGACATCGTGGATGTTACTGGGACAACGAAGGGTCACGGTTACCAGGGTAACATTAAGAAGGACGGCCAGTCCCGTGGACCTATGGCTCACGGTTCTCGTTACCACCGTCGTCCTGGTTCCCTCGGTGCAATTATTAACAAGGTGTTCAAGGGCAAGAAGCTCCCAGGTCGGATGGGTAACAAGACTGTTACCATGCAAAACCTCGAAGTTGTCTCCGCTGACCTCGAACACAACGTATTGCTCATTAAGGGTAACGTCCCTGGGGCAAACAAGTCTTTTGTTACCGTTCGGACCGCTGTTAAAGCGGCCAACAAATAATTACGAAGGGAGGACATTAACAGATGGCTAACGTTACTTTGTACAAGCAAGATGGCTCTGAAAACGGCACAGTTGAATTAAACGATGCAATTTTCGCTATCGAACCAAACGAGAACGTCGTATTTGATGCAATTCTGATGCAGCGTGCTTCTCTTCGTCAGGGTACCAGCAAGGTTAAGAACCGTCACGAAGTTTCTGGTGGTGGCCGCAAGCCATGGCGTCAGAAGGGTACTGGTCGTGCACGTCAGGGTTCTATCCGTTCCCCACAATGGCGTGGCGGTGGTATCGTCTTCGGACCTCACCCACGCAGCTACAGCTACAAGCTTCCTAAGAAGGTTCGCCGCTTGGCTCTCAAGTCCGTTCTTTCCGAAAAGGTTGCTGAAAGCGCACTGGTTGCAGTTGACGCATTTAGCTTCGACGCTCCTAAGACCAAGGACTTTGCTAAGTCCCTTAAGAGCTTGAACGCGGAAGGTAAGACATTGGTTGTTCTTGAAGCCGGCAACGACAACGCTGCTTTGGCTGCACGCAACCTGCCAAACGTTAAGGTAGTTGACGCAGAAGGGATTAACGTCCTGGACATCGTTAACGCAAAGAAGCTGGTTGTAACCCAAGCAGCTCTCCAAAAGATTGAGGAGGTGTTCGCATAATGGATGCACGCGACGTAATTCTTCGCCCAATCATTACCGAACAATCTACCGCTGAAATGGACAACCGCAAGTACACCTTTGAAGTTGCTCTTCACGCAGAAAAGACGGCCGTTCGCCGTGCTGTAGAAGACATCTTCGGTGTTAACGTCAAGAGCGTAAACATTGCGAATATTCGCGGTAAGAAGAAGCGCCAGGGTCGCTACGAAGGTATGACGCGCCGTCGTCGTAAGGCCGTAGTTACTCTGACTAAGGATTCTAAAGAAATCAAGATCTTTGAAGACTAGTTCTTTAAATTCTAAATAGGAGGTAAAAATCGTGGCGATTATTAAGTACAAACCAACCAGCAACGGTCGCCGGAACATGTCCGGTTCCGACTTTGCTGAAATCACCAAGAAGGCGCCTGAAAAGGCCCTGCTCGAAAGCCAGAGTCACACTGCCGGCCGTAACGCCCATGGGCACATTACGGTTCGTCACCGTGGCGGTGGTCACAAACAGTTCTACCGTGTGATTGATTTCAAGCGCATGAAGGATGACGCAACTGCTAAGGTTACGGCCATCGAATACGATCCAAACCGTACAGCGAACATTGCTTTGCTTACTTACGAAGATGGGGTTAAGACCTACATCCTCGCACCTAAGGGTCTCAAGGTAGGGGACAAGGTTGTTTCTGGTCCTGATTCAGATATCAAGCCTGGTAACGCATTGCCACTTGCAGACATCCCTGATGGTACCACGATCCACAACATCGAATTGAAGCCTGGTAAGGGTGGCCAGTTGGCACGTTCCGCTGGTGCATCTGCACAGCTGCTTGGTCACGACGGCAAGTACGTTACCGTTCGTCTTTCCTCCGGTGAAGTCCGGATGGTCCTTGCAGTTAACCGCGCAACCATCGGTGAAGTTGGTAACGCTGAACACGCACTTATCAACATTGGTAAGGCTGGTCGCAAGCGTTGGCTCGGATTCCGTCCTACCGTTCGTGGTTCTGTAATGAACCCTAACGATCACCCTCATGGTGGTGGTGAAGGTAAGGCTCCTATCGGTCGTCCAAGTCCACTCTCCCCATGGGGTAAGAAGACGCTTGGTAAGAAGACGCGCGATACTAAGGCTAAGTCCGAGAAGTTCATCGTTCGTCACCGTAAGCACAAATAAACCACTAACCATAGTTAAGGAGGTCACACAATGGGTCGCAGTCTTAAAAAAGGACCTTTTGCCGACGCTTCACTTCTCAAGAAGATTGATGCGCAGGCAGATAACGACAAGAAGACCGTCATCAAGACATGGTCACGTCGTTCAACCATTTTCCCTAGTTTCATCGGCTACACCATCGCAGTATACGATGGCCGTAAGCACGTCCCAGTTTTCGTTTCCGAAGACATGGTTGGCCACAAGCTGGGCGAATTCGTTCCAACTCGTACCTTCCGCGGGCACATCGTTGCCGATAAGAAAACTGCTAAGCGCTAGAAAGGAGCAATCAACACATGACTGAAACAATTACGTCTGCAACCGCTACGGCGAAGACGGTGCGGATTGCTGCTCGCAAAGTGCGCCTAGCAATCGACTTGATTCGTGGCCGGGGCGTTGATGAAGCCCTCGCCATTCTGGAATTCACCCCACGTGGTGCTTCACCAGAAATCGCAAAGGTATTGAAGAGTGCTATTGCTAACGCAGAACACAACTTCGACCTCGACAAGCAGAACCTGTACGTTAAGGAAGCTTTCGTTAACGAAGGCCCTACCCTCAAGCGGTTCCGTCCCCGTGCTAAGGGTTCTGCATCACCAATTAACAAGCGTACCAGTCACATCACAGTGACTGTTGCCGAAAAAGAAGCATAAGGAGGGATACACGTGGGTCACAAGATTAATCCAAATGGGTTCCGTGTGGGTGTCATCCGTGATTGGGAAGCTAAGTGGTATGCCGAAAAGGATTTCGCTACCTTCCTTCACGAAGACCTCAAGATCCGGAGCTTCATTAACAAAAAGCTTGCTGATGCGTCCGTTTCTACTATTGAAATCGAACGTGCCGCAAACAAAGTGAATGTTTCCATCCACACCGCAAAGCCAGGTATGGTTATTGGTAAGGGTGGTTCCGAAGTTGAAGCACTGCGCAAGCAGATCAACGCTTTGACCGGCAAGAACATTCACATCAACATTGTCGAAATTAAGAAACCAGATCTCGATGCCAAGCTTGTCGGTGAAAACATCGCTAGCCAGCTTGAACAGCGGATCGCTTTCCGTCGCGCAATGAAGCAGACCATGCAGCGTACCATGCGTGCAGGTGCCAAGGGTATCAAGACCCAGGTTTCCGGCCGTTTGAACGGTGCTGACATTTCCCGTCGCGAACACTACGCCGAAGGAACTGTTCCTCTGCACACTCTGCGTGCGGATATTGACTATTCTTGGCAGGAAGCTAAGACCACTTACGGCCAGCTGGGTGTAAAGACCTGGATCTACCGTGGTGAAATTCTTCCTGAAAAGAAATCTGCGAAGGGAGCGAAGTAACCGATGCTTGTACCAAAGCGTGTAAAGCACCGCCGCGAATTCCGTGGTAAGATGCGTGGTGCCGCTAAGGGCGGTAAAGAAGTAAGTTTCGGTGAATACGGTCTGCAGGCTTTGGAATCCTCTTGGATCTCCAACCGCCAGATTGAAGCAGCTCGTGTCGCCATGACCCGCTACATGAAGCGTGGTGGTAAGGTTTGGATCCGTATCTTCCCTCAGAAGTCCTACACCAGTAAGGGTGTTGGGGTTCGTATGGGTAATGGTAAGGGTGCACCAACCGGTTGGGTAGCTGTTGTTAAGCGTGAAAAGGTTATGTTCGAAGTTGCTGGTGTTCCAGCAGAAGTCGCACATGAAGCTTTGCGCCTTGCATCCAACAAACTCCCCATTCGTACGAAGATTCTTAAGCGCGAGGAAGTAGGTGGCGAATCTAATGAAGGCTAAAGAAATTACCGCATTGAGCGCTGCTGAAATGCTTGACAAAGAGAAGCAGTACAAAGAAGAGCTTTTCAATCTGCGTTTCCAGCAGGCAACGGGACAGCTTGAAAACACTGCTCGTTTGAAGCAGGTTAAGAAGAACATTGCCCGTATTAAGACGGTCCTGCGTCAGCAGGAACTGAACAAGTAGGAAAGGAGCCAATACCTTGGAAGAACGCAACAGTCGTAAAGTTTATCAGGGTCGCGTGGTTTCCGCCAAGATGGACAAAACCATCACCGTTGAGGTAAGTACAACTAAGACTCACCCAACGTATGGCAAGCGCGTTAAGTACTCCAAGAAGTACTACGCCCACGACGAAGAGAACGCAGCCAAAGTTGGCGACATCGTTCAAATCATGGAAACTCGTCCGCTGTCTAAGCAGAAGCGGTTCCGCTTGCTCAGCATCGTTGAGAAAGCCGTTATCATTTAACAGAATTTCGTAGCGAAAGGAGGACACTATAGTGATTCAACAAGAAAGTCGCCTCAAAGTGGCAGACAACTCCGGTGCACGCGAAATCCTCGTGATCAAGGTGCTCGGCGGTTCATTCCGCAAGACCGGTAACATCGGTGATGTCGTTGTGGCAACCGTTAAGCAGGCAACGCCAGGCGGTGTTGTCAAGAAGTCAGACGTAGTCAAGGCAGTTATTGTCCGCACCAAGTCTGGTAAGCGTCGTGCCGACGGTTCTTACATCAAGTTCGATGAAAACGCAGCAGTTATCATTAATGCTGACAAGTCGCCTAAGGGTACTCGTATCTTTGGCCCTGTCGCTCGTGAGCTGCGTGATAACGACTTCATGAAGATCGTTTCATTGGCACCCGAAGTTCTGTAATTTTCCCCAGTAAGAGGAGGTGCAACATGATTATCAAAACTGGTGACAAAGTCCGTGTTATGCGTGGTAAAGACGCTGGCAAGGAAGGCACCGTAACCAAGATCCTTAAAGCTAAGGACCGTGTGGTTGTCGAAGGTGTCAACATGATTAAGAAACACGTAAAGCCATCTACGACTAACCCTAACGGTGGGGTTGTAGATACAGAAGCTGCAATTCACGTCTCCAACGTGATGTTGCTGGATCCTGAAAGTGGCAAGCCAACTCGTGTTGGTAAGGACGAAAAGCGCGCTCGCGTTGCTAAGAAGTCCGGCGCCGCAATCGACAAGTAAGCAGAAAGGAGGACCCAATTTTCATGGCTAATCGTTTACAAGAACGCTACAGCAAAGAAATCGCACCTGCATTGGTTGAAAAGTTCAGCTACAAGAGCACAATGCAGACGCCAAAGATTGACAAGATTGTTTTGAACATGGGTGTTGGTGACGCAACTCAGAATGCTAAGCTCCTCGACGAAGCAGTTGAAGAACTCAAGCTCATCTCCGGTCAGCAGCCACTCATCACCAAGGCGAAGAAGTCTATCGCGGGCTTCCGTCTGCGTGAAGGCATGCCAATCGGTGCTAAGGTAACACTCCGTGGAGAACGGATGTATGACTTCCTTGACAAGCTGATCAACGTTTCCCTTCCACGAGTTCGTGACTTCCATGGTATTTCTACCAAGAGTTTCGACGGTCGTGGGAACTACACCTTGGGTGTACGTGAACAGTTGATTTTCCCAGAAATCGACTACGATCAGGTTAACCGTGTACGCGGTCTCGATGTTGTCATCGTAACTACCGCTAACACAGATGAAGAATCTCTCGAATTGCTTAAGCAGTTCGGGATGCCATTCGCTAAGTAAGGAGGTCTACCACTTGGCTAAGAAGTCTCTCATTATTAAGAACGAGCGCCCGGCTAAGTTTGCAGTGCAGGAATACACCCGCTGCAAGCGCTGTGGTCGGCCACACTCTGTATACCGCAAATTTCAGCTTTGCCGGATCTGCCTTCGCGAGTTAGCACATGCCGGTCAGATCCCTGGTCTCAAAAAGGCCAGCTGGTAACATTTACCTAGACAAAGGAGGTTTAATCAATGGTCCTGACAGATCCAATTGCAGATTACTTGACACGGATTCGTAACGCCAACATGGTTCGTCACGAAAGTCTCAACGTTCCTGCTTCTAAGATTAAGGTCGCAATGTCCGAAATCCTGAAGAGCGAAGGTTTCATCCGTGACTTCGAAGTAATCGACGACGACAAGCAGGGTGAAATCCGCATTTTCCTCAAGTACGGCAAGAACAACGAACGCGTTATTTCCGGCTTGAAGCGTATTTCTAAGCCTGGTCTGCGCACGTACGTCAAGGCTGACGCTGTTCCTAAGGTCTTAAATGGCTTGGGTATCGCGATCATTTCCACGTCTGATGGTGTTATCACCGACAAGGAAGCTCGCGCAAAGAACGTCGGCGGCGAAGTTCTCGCATACGTTTGGTAATTAATACAAAAATAGAGGAGGTGCACACCTGTGAGTCGTATCGGTTTGAAAGT
The DNA here is from genome assembly GCF_004010095.1 of Lacticaseibacillus hulanensis. GTDB lineage: Bacteria > Bacillota > Bacilli > Lactobacillales > Lactobacillaceae > Lacticaseibacillus > Lacticaseibacillus hulanensis. The sequence goes on from NZ_RRYD01000019.1 coordinate 39,441, forward strand.
TGTTAACATCCCAGCAGGGGTTACTGTTAAGAGCGACGGCGACAAAGTCACCGTTAAAGGTCCCAAGGGTGAACTGACTCGTCAGTTTGACTCTAACATCAAGATGAGCATCGAAGGCACGGAAGCTTCTTTCTCCCGTGAATCCGAAGCTTACAAGGCACTTCACGGTACTACACGTGCAAACTTCAACAACATGGTTATCGGGGTTACAGAAGGTTTCAAGAAGGAACTTTCCCTGGTCGGTGTTGGTTACCGTGCTCAGATGCAGGGTAAGAAGCTTGTGCTCAACGTTGGTTACTCCCACCCAGTAGAGATGGAAGCACCAGAAGGTATTACTGTTGAAGTACCTGCAACTACTAGCATTACTGTTTCTGGTATCAGCAAGCAGGAAGTTGGACAGTTCGCTGCCCAGATCCGTGCCGTTCGCTCACCAGAACCTTACAAGGGTAAGGGTATTCGTTACGTCGATGAAGTTGTTCGTCGTAAGGAAGGTAAGACTGGTAAGTAACATTACTAGATTAGGCAAGAGTGCCTAACCTTTTACACACATTAACGAGGTGAACATTGTGATTTCTAAGCCAGATAAGAACAAGACTCGTGCAAAGCGCCATGCGCGTGTACGGGGCAAGATCTCTGGTACGAGCGAGCGCCCACGCTTGAACGTATTCCGTTCTAACAAAAACATCTACGCACAGTTGATTGATGACGTAGCGGGTGTGACGCTAGCAAGTGCCTCCACTCTCGATAAAGAAGTTAGTGATGATCTTAACAAGACCGAGCAGGCTACTGCTGTTGGCGAACTCATCGCCAAGCGCGCAGTTGCTGCAGGTAAAGAGGAAGTCGTATTTGACCGTGGTGGGTATCTCTATCATGGGCGTGTAGCTGCACTTGCTGAAGCTGCTCGTGATAACGGCCTCAAATTCTAGACAAAGGAGGATATCCAACTCATGGCAGAATACATCGATCCAAACCAGCTCGATTTGGAAGATCGCGTAGTTTCCATCAACCGTGTTACGAAGGTTGTTAAGGGTGGTCGCCGCCTGCGTTTTGCTGTTATCGCAATCGTCGGTGACAAGGCTGGCCACGTTGGCTTCGGTACCGGTAAGGCTCAGGAAGTTCCTGAAGCTATCCGCAAAGCCGTTGAAAATGCAAAGAAGAATCTGATTAACGTGCCAATCGTGGGTACCACGATTCCTCACGAAGTAATCGGTCACTTCGGCGCTGGTGAAGTTATGCTGAAGCCAGCTGTCGAAGGTTCCGGGGTTGCCGCTGGTGGCGCCGTCCGTGCCGTTATGGAACTTGCTGGTGTCGCTGACGTTACCAGTAAGTCCCTTGGCCGTAACACGAACATTAACATGATTCGTGCGACCATCGACGGTTTGAAGCAGCTCAAGACTGCACAGCAGGTTGCTGACCTGCGTGGAGTCTCCGTTGCGCACCTGAATGACTAGGAGGTAGACAACATTGGCTAAGCTAAAAATCACGTTGGTTAAAAGCGCAGCACACCGTCTGCCTAAGCAACGTAAAATCGTTAAGGAATTTGGTCTTAACCGTGTAAGCAGCTCCGTTATCAAGCCTGATAACGCTGCTACCCGCGGGGTAATTTTCCAGATTTCCCACTTGGTTTCCGTTGAAGAAATCAAGGACTAAAACAAACCTAGAACAAGGAGGTGCGAACACTAATGAAACTGCACGAATTGACACCAAGTGAAGGTTCCCGTCACTCCAAGAAGCGTCTTGGCCGTGGTACTTCTAGTGGTCAAGGTAAGACTGCTGGTAAAGGTACTAAGGGTCAATTGGCTCGTCAGGGTGGTAAGACCCGTCTCGGTTTCGAAGGTGGTCAGATGCCACTGTTCCGTCGTATGCCTAAGCGCGGGTTTAACAACATTAACCGCAAGGAATACGCTATCGTGAACCTGAGCGATCTGAACCGTTTCGAAGACGGTACTGACGTAACCGCAGCAACATTGGTAGAATCCGGTCTCGTGAAGAACGAACAGGATGGTATCAAGTTGCTTGGTAACGGCGAAGTTACTAAGAAGTTGAACATTAAGGTAGCAAAGGCATCCGCAGCTGCTAAGGCTGCTGTAGAAGCTGCAGGCGGTACGATTGAGGTGATCTAATGATTGCTACCCTCAAAAACGCGATTAAGGTCAAAGAAATCCGTAACAAGATGCTTTTCACCTTGGCCGTTTTACTGGTTTATCGCTTAGGGGCTCAGATTTCCGTCCCTGGTATTGATGCTGGTGCGCTGACTAAGATTGGGTCCACTGGGCTTATTTCAATCTTGGACACGGTCAGTGGTGGTGGTTTGTCGAACTACTCCATCTTCGCGTTGGGGGTTTCGCCTTACATTACCGCTCAGATTGTTATTCAGTTGCTCCAAATGGACATTGTGCCAAAGTTCGTTGAATGGAGTAAGCAGGGTGAAGTTGGTCGGCGTAAGTTGAACCAATGGACCCGTTACCTCACCATCGCGCTTGCGATGTTCCAAGCAATTGGGATTACAGCTGGTTTCCAGGTGCTGTCTCAGTATGGCTTAGTTGCAAACCCAACCCCGAAGACGTTTATTATTCTGGGCATCATCATGACCGGTGGCACGATGCTGCTGACCTGGATGGGTGAACAGATTACGGATAAGGGTCTTGGGAATGGGATTTCGCTAATCATCTTCGCCGGGATTATCGCCCGGCTCCCAAGTGGTGTGCAGCAGATCTGGACGGATCAAATCACGAACAACAATGCTAGCGACCGCTGGCAGGGTGTTTTGTTCATGATTGCCTTAGTACTGCTGGTTCTGCTCGTGGTAACCTTTGTTACCTGGGTTCAGCAGGCTAACCGCAAGATTCCAATCCAGTACACCCGTCGTGTGACGAGTGCGGGGGATAATTCCTACCTGCCCCTGAAGATTAACGTTGCTGGGGTTATCCCAGTTATCTTTGCTAGTTCTTTTATTGTGACCCCTCAAACCATTTTGATGGCGTTCCAAGCAAAGCACAGCACGGATGGCTGGTACATCTGGGCAACTAATGTCTTCAGCATGACCAAACCATGGGGGATTGCACTTTACACCTTGCTCATTGTTCTGTTCACGTTCTTCTACGCATTCGTTCAGGTTAACCCTGAGAAGGTTGCGGAGAATTTGACGAAACAAGGAAGCTACATCCCGGGCGTTTGGCCAGGGAAAGCCACCGAAAAGTATCTTTCCGGTGAGCTGATGCGGTTATCCACCGTCGGGGCACTGTTCCTTGGGTTCATTGCGCTGCTACCACAGCTTGCAGCGAACCTCTGGGATTTGCCACAGTCGATTGGACTTGGTGGAACGAGCCTACTGATTGTTGTTATGACCGCCATTGAACTGGTTCGCCAGATTGATGGTTTGCTGATGAAGCGCGAGTACATCGGTTTCATCCGGAATGACTTGATCAAGTAGGACAGAACGGAGGAAACACTGTGAATTTGATGCTCATGGGACTGCCAGGTGCCGGTAAAGGTACCCAAGCAGAAAAGATTGTGGACAAGTTCCCAATTGCCCACATTAGCACCGGTGACATGTTCCGTGCGGCAATCGCCAATGGAACAGAGCTCGGCAAACAAGCCAAGTCCTTTATGGACAAGGGGCAACTTGTGCCGGACGAAGTTACCGAAGGGCTTGTCAAGGAGCGGTTGCAGGAATCCGACACGGACGCCGGCTACATGTTAGACGGTTTCCCCCGGACGATTGCCCAGGCTGAAGCACTCGAACAGATTGGTTCCGAGTTGAAGAAGCCCCTTGATGCCGTCATCAACATTGATGTTGATCCGGCGATTCTCGGCGCGCGTCTCTCCGCACGCTACATTTGCAAAACCTGTGGTGCAACTTACAACAAGTTGTCCCACAACCCAAAGGTCGAAGGTACGTGTGATCGTTGTGGAGGACATGAGTTCTTCCAGCGTGACGACGACAAGCCTGAGACCGTGCAAAACCGCCTCAAGGTCAACATCGAAATGAACACGCCCCTGCTTGATTTCTACGCTGACCGCAAGTTGCTATTTACAGTAAATGGTGACCAGGACATTGACGCGGTATTCGCAGAGATTGAATCAATTCTCGATGACCTTAACAAGTAAATCGAGGGTGGCATCGTCTGTCGGCGGGCAGAGTTGTTTTCAACGTGCGAAAATTGTGATACACTGACGCAGTGTGTCACAGGTCGACGTCCAGGCAGTTTATTGTGGGCGCAGTTATATTTATATAATGACCAACCGGACGAGGAGGAAAAAGTTCCGTGGCAAAAGACGATGTCATTGAAATTCAGGGCACCGTGGTGGATACCCTACCCAACGCGATGTTCCAAGTCGAGCTTGAAAATGGTGCCAAGATTTTGGCCCACGTTTCAGGAAAAATTCGGATGCACTACATCCGAATCCTACCAGGTGACCGTGTAACGGTCGAATTGTCTCCGTACGATTTGACTAAAGGCCGGATCACGTACCGTTTCAAGTAGCCAAGACAGGAGGCAAAAACAACAATGAAAGTACGTCCATCAGTTAAGAAAATGTGCGAGCACTGCAAAGTTGTACGCCGCAAGGGTCGCGTTATGATCATTTGCTCTGCTAACCCAAAGCACAAGCAGCGCCAAGGTTAATCTAGAATAAAAACAGGAGGTGTCATAACATGGCTCGTATTGCAGGTGTCGACTTGCCCCGTGGCAAGCGTATCGTGATTGCTCTTACCTACATTTATGGTATTGGTAACACGACTGCACAGAAGATTATCGCCGATTCTGGTGTGTCCGAAGACATTCGCGTCCAGGACCTTAATCCAGACCAGGAAGATAAGCTTCGTCAGGAAGTTGAAAAGTACCGTGTTGAAGGTGATCTTCGTCGTGAGACTAACCTCAACATCAAGCGTCTCATGGAAATTGGCTCCTACCGTGGCATCCGTCACCGTAAGGGTCTTCCAGTTCGCGGTCAACACACCAAGAACAACGCACGCACGCGCAAGGGTAAGAAAACTACCATTGCCGGCAAGAAGAAATAAGATAAGGAGGTTCGTATAGATGGCACAACGCAAGACAACCCGTAAGCGCCGTGTACGCAAGAACATCGAAACCGGTGTTGCGCACATCCACTCCACGTTCAACAATACTCTCGTCATGATTACTGACGTTCAGGGTAATGCAGTGGCTTGGTCTTCAGCTGGTGCTCTTGGGTTCAAGGGTAGCCGTAAGTCCACTCCATTTGCTGCGCAGATGGCTGCGGAAGCTGCTTCCAAGGAAGCTATGGAACATGGTCTGAAGTCCGTTGAAGTAGCAGTTAAAGGTCCTGGTTCAGGTCGTGAAGCCGCAATTCGCGCGATTCAGGCTACCGGTATCGACGTCACCGCTATCCGCGATGTAACGCCAGTACCACATAACGGTTCTCGTCCTCCAAAGCGGCGTCGTGTGTAGTTTGTATACCCACACGTCTCGTTTACTGGAGGCAGGGTATGCTGACATCACTCTCGTTCTGAAAGGGGTACACTTTAGATGATCGAATTTGAAAAGCCAAACATTACCAAAGTTGACGAAAACAGCAACTACGGCAAGTTTGTCATCGAGCCACTCGAACGCGGGTACGGTACCACACTCGGAAATTCGTTGCGGCGGATTTTACTTTCATCTTTGCCTGGGGCTGCAGTCTCAAGCATTCAGATTGACGGCGTGCTCCACGAGTTCTCCACAATCGATGGGGTTCTCGAGGATGTTACCCAAATCATCCTGAACATCAAGAAGCTTGCTTTGAAGATGCACGGTGATGGCGAAAAGACAGCTGAAATCAACATTGAGGGTCCAGCAACGGTTACCGCTGCTGACATCAAGACCGATGCCGACGTCGACGTTTTGAACCCTGAACAGTACATTTGCACGGTCGCTGAAGGTGCAGAATTGCACATGCGGATGACCGTCAAGTCTGGCCGTGGTTACGTGCCAGCTGTTCAAAACAAAACTGATGACATGCCGATTGGCGTAATTGCTGTCGACTCGATTTTTACCCCGATCAGTCGGGTTAACTACCAGGTTGAGAGCGCACGTGTTGGTCGTCGGAGTGACTTTGATAAGCTGACTCTTGATGTTTGGACTAATGGTTCAATTAACCCACGTGAGGCAATTGCTCTGGCTGCGAAGATTCTGACCGATCACTTGGCCATCTTCGTTAACCTGACCGACGATGCCAAAAACACGGAAGTTATGGTCGAAAAGGAAGAAGATCACAAGGAGAAGATGCTCGAGATGACAATCGAAGAGCTTGACCTCTCTGTCCGGTCTTACAACTGCTTGAAGCGTGCTGGAATCAACACGGTTCAGGAACTGACTAATAAATCCGAAGCCGAAATGATGAAAGTGCGCAATCTGGGCCGTAAATCACTTGAAGAAGTGAAAAACAAGCTCGCTGACTTGGGCCTCAGCCTGCGCCAGGATGATTAATTCGTAAAGGAGGCCAAAATTCATGAGTTACCGGAAATTGGGACGTACCAGTTCCCAGCGTAAGGCACTGCTTCGTGACCTTACCACCGATCTGATTATCAACGAACGCATCACTACTACTGAAGCGCGCGCGAAGGAACTTCGCTCCGTTGCAGAAAAGATGATTACGCTTGGTAAGCGCGGCGACCTGCACGCACGTCGTCAGGCAGCAGCATTTGTTCGCAACGAGGTTGCGAACGTTACCGAAAAGGATGACGCGGTTATCGTAGAATCCGCTCTGCAGAAGTTGTTCAACGACATTGCAAAGCGCTACGAAAGTCGTAACGGTGGTTACACCCGTATCCTCAAGACGAGCCCACGTCGCGGCGACGCGGCACCGATGGTTATCATCGAGTTCGTCTAGTTTGGCAACGTGCGGCGGAGCGCTTACGGCACTCCGCCGTCGTGCTATTGCGGAACTGCAACGCAGGACCGTACTAAGCGGCGGGAAGAGCAATCGTTCGGCCACAAAGTAAAACCGAACTGACCCACGTGGCTGGTTCACTTTGATCATTTGATCGATGGAGCGTTACGATGATGGGCACCCTAGTGGTGTGGACAGTAGTCCGGGAAACCGCGTATGCGGATTCTTCTTAGTCTAGCTTGCGAGTGCTAGGGCAACCTGGTCCTCCATCATCATTTGGTTTTACATAGAAAATGACGCAGCTGGAGTTCGCTAATGGGCGGATGACGGCTGCGTTATTTTTATTTGACAGTGTCTACGCTAATTCTTATATTTTGCGTGGAATCTTCCATGAAAGTACTATTGGTAAGTATGGTAAAATGTGACTAGCTTTTCACGAATTGGCAAACGGAGGATAATCATGGCGGATGACATTATCACAGTTGAACATTTGCGTTATACCTACCAGGACGCGCAGGTTGCTGCACTGGACGATGTGAGCCTGCGCGTTCCCCGCGGCACTTGGGTTTCAGTAATCGGCCACAACGGTAGCGGTAAGAGTACGCTCGCCAAAAACATCTTGGGTCTGCTCGAGCCGGATGCCGGTGTGATTAATGTCGATGGCATGGTGCTCAGTGAAGAAACAGTCTGGGACATTCGCAGTCGGGTTGGTATTGTGTTTCAGAATCCCGAGAACCAGTTCGTGGGCGCAACGGTTGCTGATGACGTTGCGTTCGGGTTGGAAAATCATGCAGTTCCCCGGGAAGAAATGCTGACGCGTGTTGATGACGCCCTTAATGCGGTGCGCATGCGTGAGTTTGCTAACCGCGAACCGGCACATCTGTCTGGTGGGCAGAAACAGCGTGTGGCCATCGCCGGGGTGGTTGCGCAACAACCACAGATTATTATCCTGGATGAGGCCACGTCAATGCTAGATCCTGCTGGGCGCAAGGAAATCCTGGCTCTCATTCGCGAACTTAAGGACAGGCTCGGTCTCACCGTGCTGTCAATCACGCACGACCTTGACGAAGCGGCGGGCAGTGATCAACTGATTGTGCTGGATGATGGGCACGTGGTGGAGACGGGAAAGCCGAGCCAAATCTTTGCGCACGGAACCAGCTTGGTCGCACACGGGCTGGATGTGCCGTACTCGCAGCAACTGCGGGGTGAGTTGGGCAAGCTGGGGATTGAGATACCCGGTGATTACTATGATGATGAAGGGCTGGTGGACTACCTGTGGACATTACGTTCGACCATGTAAGCTATACGTATCAGGCTAATACCCCCATGGCTGGGGTGGGCTTAGACGACGTGTCGGTCACCATTCACGGTGGTGCATACACAGCCATCATTGGGCACACTGGCTCGGGGAAGAGTACCTTGTTGCAGCACCTGAACGCGCTGCTCAAGCCAACGAGTGGCACGGTGCGAATTGGTGAACGAATGATCACGCCGTCGACGAGCAACAAAAACCTGCACCCGCTGCGGAAAAAGGTCGGTATGGTGTTCCAATTTGCGGAAAGTCAGCTTTTTGCCGCGACGGTGCGGGAAGATGTTGCTTTTGGGCCTCGTAACTTCGGCGTCAGTGCCGAGGATGCAGACGCACTTGCCGTGCAAATGGTGGCGCGGGTGGGCCTGCCCGAAGATGTGCTGGACCGCTCGCCGTTTGATTTGTCAGGTGGCCAGATGCGGCGCGTGGCAATTGCGGGCGTGCTTGCCATGCAGCCAGAGGTACTGGTCCTAGATGAGCCGACCGCCGGCTTGGATCCTGCGGGGCGGCGTGAGATGATGGCGCTGTTTGCGAAGCTGCATGCAGATGGACAAACCATTGTGCTGGTCACACACCAAATGGATGATGTTGCCGATTTTGCCGACGATGTACTGGTGATGGACCAGGGGAAGGTTGTGCGTCAGGGTCACCCTAAGGAAATTTTCCAGGATGCGCAGTGGCTGCTGGACCATCAGCTCGGTCTGCCGCGGACAACGCAATTTGCGCTGCGGTTGCAGCAAAAGGGGTTCAAGTTTGACCACCTGCCACTCACCACACCGGAATTGGCGCAAATGCTAGCCGAGCAGTTAGGGGGCGCCCGTCATGAATAAGATGATTCTTGGCCGGTACATTCCCGGTGACTCGTTCATCCACCGGCTGGATCCACGCACCAAGCTGCTCGCGACCTTTTACTACATCGCCGTGATCTTTCTGGCGAATAACTGGCAGAGCTACCTGCTCGCGACCGTCGTGACGCTTGCGATTATTCCGGTGTCGAAGGTCAGCCTGCGCTTTTTCCTGAACGGACTGTTGCCGGTGCTGTTCCTGATTGTGTTCACGGTGCTAATTCAGGTATTCTTTACTACTGGGGGCCACGTTTACTGGCATTGGGGCTGGCTCAGTGTTACCAGTCTGGGCCTTACTAACGCGGGATTTATCTTCGTGCGCCTGGTTTTGATTATCTTCATGTCGACGCTGCTGACGCTGACCACGCCGTCGCTATCGCTTGCGGACGCCGTGGAGTCATTGCTGAAGCCACTAGCCAAAATTCACTTCCCAGTTACCGAAGTGGCGCTCATGCTGAGTATTGCGTTGCGCTTTGTGCCGACGCTGCTGGACCAAACAACGAAAACGATGAACGCGCAGCGCGCACGTGGTGTGGACTTCGGAAGTGGTGGCCTGTTCAAGCAGGTTAAGACGATTGTGCCACTGTTCATTCCGCTGTTTGTTACCGCGTTTACGATGGCCGACGAACTCGCGACTGCCATGGAAGCGCGTGGGTATCGTGATGGCTATGGCCGGACGCGTTTTCGTGTGTTGCGGTACGGGCGCGGTGACTTGCTGGCTGCAGTGGTGCTGATATTGCTGACTTTGGGGCTGATTTTTCTGCGTAATTAGAAAGGACTTTGACTGTGCAACATTATCGTTTGACCCTTGAATACGACGGGACCAAGTTTGCTGGCTATCAGGTCCAGCCGGAGCAGCGCACCGTCCAGGGGGTACTGCAAAAGGCCCTCACCAAAATGGCAAAGGGGACGCCGGTGCACATCGACGGTTCCGGGCGGACAGATTCCGGCGTTCACGCGTTGGGCCAGGTTGTTTCGTTTGATTACCCGGGAAATATTCCACCGCAAAACATGCTAATGGGGCTCAACAGCATGATGCCGCTTGATATTTTGATTAAGGACGTGCAGTACGCTGACCCGGAGTTTCACGCGCGGTATTCCGCCAAGGGCAAGCGGTACATGTATCGTGTTGCGCTGGGTAAATACACCAACCCGTTCAAGCGCCTGTACACGGGTCATTACGCGTACAGTGTTGACGTGGACCGCATCCAGACTGCCCTCAAGGACCTGGTGGGTACCCACGACTTCACGAGCTTTGCTGCTAGTGGCGGCGTGATTGAGGACAAGGTGCGGACCATCTACGAGGCTACTTGCCGGTATGATGCAGACAACAACGAACTTATTATGGAGTTTTACGGGAACGGCTTCTTGTACAACATGGTCCGCATCCTCGTCGCGACCGCACTGGAAATTGGCAACGGGCGGCGCGACCTGCACGATTTTATCCGCCTATTCGAGGTTAAAGATCGGCAGCAGGCACGTGGTACGGCACCGGCTTCAGGTCTGTACCTGAAGGAAGTATATTACTAGGCAAGCATTGCTAGTCATGGTACTACCTAACTGACGCTGTCCGGCAACGTCGCTCCGCGTTGCGGGGTTTGGCCTCCGGGTCCGGGCTGGGCCTCGGGTGTGCTTCGCCGTGGTCGCTGTGGCGGTCGTCTGGAGCCGG
>NZ_RRYD01000002.1 GCF_004010095.1 Lacticaseibacillus hulanensis
ACGGCACATTCAGCTAAAGATAATAAAAGAAAAATACTGTAATGTCGGGGATTGTGCTTGACTAACGGTAGAAAATTCAGCCCCGCATCTGCTTCTTGGGGTCTACGAGACTAATACGTGTTGTTAAGATCCGCTGGAAAAGCTTTGTCCTCCTAGCGGGTCTTAATTTTTGCCGGCTATGGTGTGGAGAAGCCCAATGCAAGAACCGCATTGGTCTTCTCTCACCATAGCTTTCACAGGAAAATCCCAGCCGCACTACACGCGCACCGTCCCCACCCAGTCGCTACAACGTGGTTAAAGTCCTTGTTCCCGATTTCTAAGTACAACTGAGAAATTCACAACCAAGGTAATTCCCTCAGGCTTGCTCAGTTTTCCCTCTTTGAAGCTGGTGTTGGGTCCTGAATCTATACCATTATCCAGCGGAGCGTTGTGGGGTTTGGTCGGAGGGTCCGGGCTGGGTCTCGGGTGTGCCGCCCAGCCGTGGCAACAAAGAAAAGAGGTGTGACGACCGCGGTTTTTGCGGTTGGCACACCTCTTTTCTTTGTGGGAAAAATTTAGATTTGCATTGAGGAGCTGTCAGAATGTTGATTACGAGATAGACCGAAAATTTAATCGCTACGTAGCGAACGAGTTAGACTCAGGCTGCGACGATGCAAAGCTAAATTTTTAGTCTGGAGACGGCGCTTTTCCGGCTCCAGACGACCGCCACAGCGACCCGGGCGAAGCACACCCGAGGCCCAGCCCGGACCCGGAGGCCAAACCCCGCAGCGCGGAGCCCGACCGCGTAACAATGTGTGAACGCCAAAAGACGCCATGTGGTTAGAGATTAGAACCCTTCGTTGACGATGCCGCGTGGTGGGCGTGCTCCTGTATTCCCGAATAGCTTGTGCAGCGCCTCCGCGACGCTCGTGACGCCGACCACGTTGATGTCGGTCGGTACGTCCCACCCCTGAAGGTTGTTCTTCGGGACGAAGATGCGCTTGAATCCGAGTTTTGCCGCCTCGCGCACGCGGTCTTCAATCCGGTTCACGCGCCGCACCTCGCCCGTCAGTCCAATTTCGCCAACGAAGCAGTCAGTCGCGGGGATTTCCTCATCGCGGTACGAACTGGCAATTGCCACCGCGATGGCGAGGTCAATTGCAGGTTCGTCCAGCCGCACGCCACCGGTCGCCTTGAGGTAGGCATCCTGGTTCTGCAGCAGCAGGTTCGCCCTTTTCTCGAGGACCGCCATGATTAGGCTGACCTTATTGTGGTCCAGGCCGCTACTCGTGCGTTTCGCGTTTCCGTACATCGTCGGGGTCATCAATGCCTGGATTTCCACCAGGATTGGTCGTGTTCCTTCCATCGAGACAACGACCGCCGAGCCGGTTGCGCCCGCAAGCCGTTCTTCGAGGAAAATTTCGGACGGATTGGCCACCTCAGTTAAGCCGCCCTGACGCATTTCAAAGATACCAATTTCGTTCGTGCTCCCAAAACGGTTCTTCACCGAACGCAAAATCCGGTAGGTGTGGTGCATGTCACCTTCGAAATACAGGACGGTGTCCACCATGTGTTCCAGAATCTTGGGCCCAGCGATTGCGCCATCCTTGGTCACGTGGCCAACGATGAAAATCGTGATTTGCTTGCTCTTGGCCAGACGCATCAGCTCGGCCGTCACCTCACGAATCTGGCCAACCGACCCGACCGCTGAATTCATGTCTGGCACGTTCATCGTCTGCACGGAATCAATAATCAGGTAGTCCGGCTGGAGATCATCGACCGCACCCATGATGCTCGGCATGTCCGTTTCCGGGTACAAATACATGCCGGAATCAGCCACGCCCAGGCGTTCTGCCCGCAGCTTAATCTGGCTAGCACTTTCTTCACCCGAGACGTACAGCACCGTGCCGTGGTCGGCAGACAATTGGCCACTCACCTGCAGCAGCAGCGTTGACTTACCAATCCCCGGGTCACCACCAATCAGGATTAAGGACCCCGGAACAATCCCGCCACCAAGAACGCGGTTCAACTCCGCCAACTTGGTTGTCACGCGCGATTCACGCTGCGCTGTTACGGAGTTCATCCGCTGCGGTACAACCTTGTGCCCGTCGATGTTGGTGCGTGGCTTGCTGGCTGCTGTCGGTTCGGGTGCAACGGTTTCTTCAACCATCGTATTCCACGCCCCGCATTCGGGGCAGCGCCCTAAGTAGCTGGCCGAGACGTTGCCGCAGTTCTCACAAACATAACGTGTTCGTGTTTTTGCCATGATTACCTCCGTTATTGCGCAAATTGTCTAGAAGCCGGTTGAGCCAAAGCCACCCTTACGTTCCGCTGCGGCGGCGCCGTCATCCCCATCAACCGCAAGATACGGCATGAAGATACCTTGACCAAGCCGCTCGCCCTTTTTAATCACCACGTCGCGTGGGTTCAGGTTAACGAGCTGAAAGAAGATTTCGCCTTCGTTATCCTTATTATTGTAGTAATCAGCATCAATCACCCCGACACCATTGGGCAAAATCAGCCCGCGCTTGAGCGGATTGCTGCTGCGGTTAGCCAGAATCAGCACCTCATCCGGCTGCATGAACGCCTTAATCCCCGTTGGCACGAGCATTGGCTTCAATACCTTCTCCGCGCGGGTGAAATCCTCGCCCGTCAGTGGGTGCTCATTCTTAATCAGCCGAAAAAGCCGGATGAAGTCATACCGCCAGATACTCTTGAGCACGAAATCTTCGCGCGCAAAAAAGTCATACCCAGCTGCATTCTTCGTTGTCCGGACCGGTAAATTGAGCCCGTCGTCCTTGTACTTACTTACTATTTCAAATCCACGCTTTGCCATGGTTGCCCTCACATTCTGTTAATGCTTCCAGTCTATCACGGCAGGCCCACCGGGTGAACACGTGCAACACAACGAATGTGTGACAATTGCGCGCGGTACCTAGGCTGGCAACTCAATATCTGTTTCCGAACCACGCCCGCGCGTTGAGTAACCGCCCATTAATGCCCTGTCTGGCTAATTTATAAATGTGGTAAAATTAGGATATTATGCAGGCGTGTCAACCAATGGAGGTTTGAACAAATGGAATTCCAGCACGAAGATGGCCGCTACTTTATCACCAGTCCGGACGGCAAGTTACTCGCTGAAGTTGTCTATCCGCGGATTGATGATGGCAAAAACGTTGTTATCGAACGGACTTACGTTGACCCCAGTTTGCGCGGACAGGGCATCGCGGGCAAACTGGTTAAGCTGGTCGTCGATGAGGCCCGGCGCGATAACTTCCTGATTGAACCGCTGTGCACGTTTGCGGCCAAGGAGTTCCAGCGCCGCAGTGAATACGCGGACGTCTTGCGCCCCACCAAGTAAACCAAACGCACGCGTGAATTTGCTTCACGCCCAATTACGAAAGGACAATCATGGATCAAAGTGAATTGAAAAAAGTTGCTGCAGAGCGCGCCGCCGAGTTTGTTGAAGACGGCATGACAATCGGTCTCGGAACCGGGTCAACGGTCTTCTTCCTCGTTGAGGCGATTGCGCGCCGCATTCAGGCTGAGGGCCTCCACATTCAGGCCGTCGCCACCAGTAGCCGCACCGCCGACCAAGCAACCGGCCTCGGCATTAAGATGCTCGACCTGAACGAAGTCGACCACATTGACCTCACAATTGACGGTGCCGATGAAATCGACGCGCACTACCAGGGCATTAAGGGCGGTGGCGCAGCGCACACGCTTGAAAAAATGGTGGCGATTAACAGCCACCGCAACATCTGGATTGTCGATGAGAGCAAACTCGTCCAAGTTCTGGGCAAATTCCCGCTCCCAACGGAAGTAATTCCGTTCGGTTGCGAGCGCGTCTTCCAGCGGCTTGAGGCTGAGGGATTGCACCCCCACTTCCGGCTGGACGCTGACGGCAAGCGCGTTTTGACCCACAATAAAAATTACGTCATTGACCTGCACATGGGCGCAATCAAGCACCCCCACTTGCTCGCACATTTTCTGGATTCGCAATCCGGTATTCTGGAACACGGTCTGTTCCTTGACCTCGTTAACACCATCGTGGTCGGCACCCAGGACGGCGCGAAGGTCATCAAGGCCCGTTAAGCGCGTCTGAGTTTGCGCGAACTACCCCACGACGTTGAATCGAGGAAACATCTTGAAACACATTCTCCGCAATGCGCTGTTTATCGTCCTCGGCGCAATCTTTTACGCCGTTGCCATCAACTACTTGCTCATCCCCAGCCGGATTGGTGAAGGTGGTGTCACCGGCCTCACCACAATTGGCTATTACGCCTTGAATATTCCGCCGGCGCTCACGAACCTGGTGCTGAACGGCATCATCATGCTCATCGGCTTTCGCTTCCTCGATAAGGCGACCGTCTTCTATTCCCTGTGGGCGGTGGCCTGCATCTCGTTGTTCCTGCACCTGCCCGTGCTGTTTACTTACCACACCAGCCAAACCATCATTCCGGCAATCTTCGGCGGGGTGCTCATGGGCATCGCCATGGGTGTGATTCTGCGGGCGAATGGCACCATCGCGGGCAGCACCATCCTGGCCAAAATCGTCAACAAGTACCTCGGCATCAAAAACGGGACGGCCACCCTCATGTTCGACCTGTGCGTGGCCATTCCGTCGGGGTTCATCATCGGCTTTCAGAACATGTTGCTCACGGTGCTCGAGCTGTACGTCTCGGCGGTCGTCCTCAACATGTACCTCGACCGGTTCGGGGCAAAGCGGTCGCTCATGATTATCTCCAGTAAGCACGAGGCCATCGCTAGTGCGCTGACCGAACAGTTCGGCCAGGGCGTGACCATGCTGAAGGCAACGGGCTTTCACAGCGGCACGAACCAGGATGTGGTCTACTTCATCTGCACATCCAAAATCTGGCCCCAGGCATTAAGTCTGGTCAGCAGTTTGGACGCAAATGCCCTCATCGTGGCTGATCAGGTGCGCAGCGTGCGCGGGGTCCACCTGACCAAACTGCTGTAGTTTTGGCTACCAATTCTGCCACGCACGCCGGGGTATTTTGCCCGTGCGTTGCTGCAAACCAATAATTAACGAGCCACCAAGGCGGACACATTCTCTCCCCTTGGTGGCTTTTTGCGTTCACTTTGAATCTAGTGTCCGTTTGCTCCCCCTTTCGCCATTTTTCTCTCATATTAATGTTTTACTCCCCGACCAAATAGGGTACACTTGTGTACGTTGCCACCATTGGCATAGCTACGAACACAAGGAATTAACCCAGTTTACATAGGAGGTCTGAATTATGGGAAAAAGTATTAGTTTTGACCAGATTGCCGCTTACAAGCAGGATTTGGCTAAAACCCCCGGCAGCAGTGCCCTCGCCAAGGCGGTGCAGAACGTGGGACCACTGGCCGCAAGCCGTGACATTCTCGGTAAAAGCGCGCTTAGCCCCGTCTTTTCTGACGAGATCAGCACCGATGCCGTTACCAACCAGAAACAATCGGGGCGGTGCTGGCTGTTTTCAGAGCTGAACACAATGCGCCACGTTACGAGTGCAAAATTCGGCATTAAGGACCTGGAGTTCTCCCAGGCGTTCAACGCATTCTACGACCGGTTGGAAAAATCCAACCTGTTCCTGCAGCACATCATCGAATCCGCGGACAAGCCCATCACCGACCGCACCGTTGCGGCCTACTTGGCGGACCCAAACGGCGATGGCGGTCAGTACGACAACGCCGCAGCCCTGATTGCTAAGTACGGCGTTGTGCCCAAGTCCGTGATGCCCGAGACGTACCACTCCTCCCGCACCGGCGCCCTGAACGCAACGCTCACCCTCAAGCTGCGCAAGGATGCGATTGAACTGCGCAAGGCAATTGCTGACGGCGCGACAGACGAGGAAGTTGAAGCTTTGAAGCAAAGCCAGTTGAGTACCATTTACCGCATCTTGGCCTACGCTTACGGCGAACCAGCCCAGAAGTTCGACTTCGAGTACCGGGATAAGGACAACAATTACCACATTGACCGCGATTTGACGCCTAAAACCTTCTACGAAAAGTACATCGGCTGGAACCTGGATGATTACGTGACCCTCGCCAGCACACCAGAGGCCGGCAAGGAATACTACCAGCCATACCACATGCCAAGTCAGGACACCGTTGTCGGCGGCCGGCCCGTCACCTTCGTGAACGTTCCGCAAAAGGACCTCGAAGCCATGGCCATTGCCCAGATTAAGTCCGGTGAGACGGTCTGGTTTGGTAATGACGTCAGCGAGAACTCCGACCGCAAGAGTGGCACGCTGGAAGGCAACCTTTACGACCTGTCCGCACTGTTCAACACCAACATGACACTGAGCAAGGGTGACCGCTTTGCAACGCGCCAGGCCGAAGTGACGCACGCAATGGTGCTCACCGGTGTTGACCTCGTTGACGGCCAGCCAACCAAGTGGAAGGTCGAAAACTCTTGGGGCAAGGAAAACGGGCACGACGGCTACTTTGTTGCGGATGAACAGTGGTTCACCGATTACGCCTACGAGGTTGTCATCAAGAAGAGTCTGCTCAGTCCCGAAATCAAGGCGGCCCTCGATAAGGACGCAATTGACCTGCCAATCTGGGACAGTTTACGCTAATTGTGTTACACTATTTAACGAATCTATAATGATATTCAAAACTAAGGAGTGAACTTTTAATGACGAAAGCAATTTCTTCAGAAAATATTGCTCAGTACGCTAAGGATCTCGCCGCAACGCCCGCATCCAGTGCTTTGCAAAAAGCCGTAATGAACAACGGGATTTTGGCCACATCCGAGGACACGGCCAGCAAGGTTGAACTTACACCAACCTTCTCCATCGATTTGACTACCGGTGCTGTTTCCAACCAGAAGCAGTCTGGCCGTTGCTGGATGTTCGCCGCCCTCAACACGATGCGTCACTCCATCCAGGCTCAGTTCAAGCTCAAGGACTTCGAACTTTCTCAGAACTACACATTCTTCTGGGACAAGTTTGAAAAGTCCAACTACTTCTACGAAAACGTGATTGCCACCGCCGACCAGCCAACCGACTCACGCAAGGTTGCCTTCCTGCTCACCACCCCACAACAAGATGGTGGTCAGTGGGACATGCTGACGGCACTCATCGACAAGTACGGTATCGTGCCTAAGTCCGTGATGCCCGAAACCTACTCTTCTTCCAAGAGTAACGAACTGAACGCAACCTTGAACCTCAAGCTGCGTCGCGATGCAGTTGCGTTGCGGAAGCTCGTTAGCGAAGGCGCAAGTCAGGATGAACTCGAAGAAACCAAGAACAAGTTCCTGTCCGAAGTTTACCGCATCCTCGCTTACACGCTTGGCAACCCACCAACGGAATTCGACTTCGAATACCGTGATGACGACAAGAACTACCACATCGACAAGGGCCTGACCCCTAAGTCCTTCTACGACAAGTACATCGGCTGGAACCTTGACGACTACCAGTCACTCATCAACTCCCCAACCGCCGACAAGCCTTTTGACCACCTGTACACGGTTGAAATGCTGGGTAACGTTATCGGCGGCCGTGAAGTTCGCCACCTGAACCTGTCCATCGAAGACTTCAAGGCAGCGGCAATCCGTCAGCTCGAAGCCGGCGAATCTGTCTGGTTCGGTAGTGATGTTGGTAAGGAATCCGATCGTCAGGTTGGGATTATGAACCCAGGCATCTACGACCAGGACGGCCTGTTCAACACCTCCTTCGCCATGACCAAGGGCGAACGCCTCGACTACGCTCAGTCCCTCATGACCCACGCCATGGTTCTGACCGGTGTCGACATCGTGAACGGCAAGCCAACCAAGTGGAAGGTTGAGAACTCTTGGGGCGACAAGGTCGGCACGAAGGGTTACTTCGTTGCTTCCGATGCTTGGTTCGACGAATACGTCTACCAGGTTGTTGTGAACAAGAAGTTCCTCACCGATGACCAAAACGCTGTCATCAAGGCTGAATACGACAAGCCAACCCTCCTTGCACCATGGGATCCAATGGGCGCACTTGCATAAGCACGTTACGCAAAAAACACTCAGGCAATCGTCTGGGTGTTTTTTTGACCGAACGCCGAACGCCATAACAAAAGCCCCAACCGCAATGTCAGCGGCTGGGGCTTTTTGGTTTAGCGGTACAAGTCAGCGATTGGCTTGCTGATGATGGCGTTCATCTCGTCCATCAACTGGGCCAATGCCTGTTCCTTCTGGATGAGCTCCTTGATTGGCTCGATGTCCTTAATCTTGTCGCCCAATTCCTGAAGCTTAGACAGGTCATCTGGGGCAAATTCGAGGCCCTGAGCCTGCTTTTGCTGCAGTTCAAGCTGTTTGTCCTGGAACTGTTTGAAAAGGCCGTAAGCAACCGCGTCGAGCTTGAGCATATCGAAGGCGTGCTTCAAGGCTTCGAACTGTTCGGTCTTCTGCAAGTTTTCAGCCATCTCGTTGGCTGTGTCGTAAATGTTAATCATGGGGGCTCCTCCTAATAATGACTATCCGGTTGCGCAGGCCGGCTACTGAAATAGTGACTTGATTCCGTCGACCCAGTTGCCAACGGTTTCCTTCGCGCTTTCCACACCCTTTTGCACGCTGTCCTGGACATCGCCCCAAACATCGCTGCTGGAGCCGTTATCCGTGCCAGTATCCGTACCGTTACTGCGTGCCATTGATTGGGCATCAGACGTGCCAAAACTGGTTTGCGGCGTGTTCGGCAAAATGCCTTCCATTTCGTCCTTGAAGATGGTCTTAACCGTTCCGCCCGCACCCGTCAGGTAATGGTCCTTATCAGTGTATGCAAAGCCGGTCCAGGTTGCAACCACAATATCAGGTGTGTAACCAACAATCCACTCGTCTTTTTGGCCGGCAGTGGTCCAGGAAACCTGACTGGTCCCGGTTTTCCCGGCGACCGTGAAGCCATTTGGTTTAGCCTTGGCTGCCGATCCGTAATTGAACGTGCCAATCATCATGCTCGTCATTTCTTTGGCAACGGAACTACTAATAATTGATTTGTTACTGCTGTTATCCTGGTAAACCACCGTGCCGGTCGCGTCGACAATCTTGCGGATGAAATGGGTCTCCGGAATCTTCCCGTTGTTTGCGAACGTCGAGTAGGCGCGCGCCAGCATCTCCGGTGTAATCTTGGTGCTGGTCCCACCGAGGGCCGCCGACAGGTTCCGGTCCGACTTATCGAGGTCGATGCCGAACTTGCCCAGACTGTTAATTCCCTTTTGCAGGCCAATCTTGTTGAGCGTCCACACGGCGGGAACGTTGACACTGTTGGCCAGCGCCAGGTACATCGGCATGGATTTCTGGTACACCCCATCAACGTTCGTTGGCGTATAGTTGTCCGCCCCGAAACTCTGCTTTTCGTCCGACAGTTCGGTGTCGTAGTGCATGCCACTTTCAAGCGCCGGGGTGTAAACCATGAGCGGCTTCAAGGTCGAACCCGGTGAGCGGCCCGACATCGACGTCGCGTAGTTCAGGCCGCGATAGACGTGCTTGCCCCGCGCACCGACTACGGCCAGCACCCCACCGGTTTGGGGGTTAACCGCAATGGAGGCGGCCTGTGCCTGCGTCCCGTCGCTTGCGTTTGCTGGGAACAACCAACTGCGCTGGAACGTGTTATCCATCTTTTGCTGGTAGGTTTGGTCCAAGGTAGTGTAAACCTTGTAGCCCTTATTCAAAATGTCGTTCTCGGAAACGCCATCCTTAATTGCCTCGCTGATGACGGCATCGAAGTAGTCTGGGTACCGGTCCGCATTGTCGGCCTTGTACGTGTTCCGCAGCACGAGCCGCGTCTGCTTGGCCGCGTTCGCCTGACTCTGGGTCAGGTGACCAGCCTCCACTTCAAGGTCCAAGACGAGGTTCCGGCGGCTAATCGCGTGGTCCATGTGGTCGACTGGGTTGTAAAAACTAGGACTACGCAGCATTGCCGCCAGCGTTGCCCCCTCCCCAGCAGTGAGCTGGCTCGCGGACTTGCCAAAGTAGCGCCGGGACGCGTCCTCCACGCCCCACACCCCGTTACCGAAGTAGGCGTTGTTCAGGTACATCGTCAGGATGTCCTTCTTCGAGTAAACCTTGTTGATCTGTACGGCCAGAAACAGTTCTTGGGCCTTACGCGCAAAACTCTGTTTCTGGGTCAACAGGGTGTTTTTGGCCAGCTGCTGGGTGAGCGTACTCCCCCCACCGGTGATGGCCCCGCGGTTGATAATTAGCTTCACGACCGACCGGAGAATCCCCTTGATGTCAAAACCAAGGTTGGTGTAAAAGCTGCGGTCTTCGGTACTGATGACCGCGTTTTGGACGTTGACGGAAATCTTGTCCAGTTCGACCCAAGTTCCTTTTTGGGAATACAAATTACCCGCAGACTTGTTATCCTGGTCGTAGACGGTCGTCTTCGTCTGCAAACTGCTCTTGATGTTCTCGACGTTTGACGTCTTGGCCTTGTAGGTGAAGTACGCGGACAACACCAAGATGAACGTGAGCATGATCAAAATGAACCACCGAACAAGCTGAAACCGCCGCTGAATCCGGCCGAGCCAGTGCCAAGCAGCCGCAATGACCCGTTTGACCCACGCACGAATTTGCTGCCAATCCACGAACTTCACTTCCCTTCAGTTTTTTGTCAATATTTTCGTTATAATAACTCTTAACGATGAAAACGGGGCGATAACCATCTAATTTTAGCATAAAATCGTGGCCGCCCCGCCGCCCATGTACTACTTTACATATTCCTTCACTAATTGAGGTGCGACTTTTGACCGATTTTTACCAAAAAATTTATGATGTGCCCGCGATGCCCAGCGTCCGTGCGCTAATGCAGCACTGGCTCATCCCCAAGCACCTGCAGGGCCAGTTGCGCATGACCGAGGGGATTACGGTGAACGGCACCTACCAGCCCATGAGTGCAGCTGTAGCGGCCGGCGCCACCGTCGAGTTGCACTATGCGGGCGAGGAGTCTACCGTTAAGCCATTCCCCGGGCCCATCGCCGTGATTTATGAAGACGACCAGCTGCTGGCGGTGAATAAGCCCGCGGGCCTCAAAACCCACCCCAACAAGGACACGGACACCGACACGATGATTGCGCGAATTGGCCACTACCTGGGGCAGCCGGCCTTCATCACCCACCGGCTCGACATGGCCACTAGCGGCATCCTGCTGGTCGCCAAAGATCCGCTCAGCCAGGCCATCATTAACCGCCAGCTCGCCACCAAGGCCGCGGCCAGAACCTATTCCGCGCTTGTGTCCGGCGACATTCCGGACGCTGGCACCATCGACGCCCCCATCGGCCACATGGATGACGACATTCGCCGGCGCGAGGTCCGCGAAGATGGCTTGCCGGCAAGAACGCACTACCGCGTTTTGCACCGCTTCGGCCCGTATGCAACCGTCGCCCTCACCCTCGAAACGGGCAGGACCCACCAGTTGCGGGTCCACCTGGCGCACATCGGCTTCCCCATTATCGGCGATCCACTGTACGGCACCGAATCGGCAGCACGCATGTACCTGCATGCCACCACGATGACCCTGACGCGGCCATTTGCGGATGAGCAACTTACAATCAGTTGCCCAGCGAACTTCGAAGTACCAAGTATGGGCAAAGCGCAGCACTAGGTTACCTGTTCAAACTAAATATAAGACTAGCAGTGCGCGCTCAGCCAAACTCAGCAGCATTACCGGCAACAAACAAGGCCCGCAGTGAGGATTTGCTCCCCGCTGCGGGCCTTGCTCATTCATGTTCATTTCGGCTTCAAAGTAAACGCGGCAACAAACGCCCCCGAAATCAAAGCGCAGCGTTAGTCAACCCGCATTGCGTCGTTGTACTGCTCGTTGAACCAGATGGCGCCCTGTTCATCTGGGCTGATGACCACAATCGTGTCGTGCCCAGCCACAGTGCCCGCAACCTGGGGGAAATCAGCGTCGTCGATTAGTGCGGCCAGCAAGTTCCCGTTGCTTGGTAATGTCTTAATCACGTTCATGAACATCACCCGGGTAATGCTCACGCCGACCTCGCGCACGGTGCTGTTAAGCCGCTCGGTGAGGCTGATGTTACCCTGCTGCAAAATTGTGTACCGGCTGTTGCCACTTAGGTCCTTGGATTTGACGATGCGCATTTCGCGAATATCCCGCGAAACGGTCGCCTGCGTTGCAAAAATCCCTGCCTTTTGGAGTTCCTTCAGCAGCTGTTCCTGCGTCTGAACAACCTTGGTGCCGATAATCTTGGCTACGGCTTCTTGCCGCTCTGCCTTTTTCAATATCGGTTCCTCCTTTGATAGCGCGTCTAGATACGAATCACCAGGCGCACTGCGTAATTTCATATGTTAATTATACACCATTACGGCTGATAATATGCAAAATAATGTATAAAAATCAATCTACTGTAAAATGATAAATCGGACAACGCGCCGACTACCCGCCGCGTTGCCCGATTCATTACATTTCTTTAGGTGCCTTAACGCCGAGCAGGTTGAGGGATTCTGTCAGAACAACGGAAACACTCTGAACCAGTGCCAGACGTGCTGGCAAGCCCGCGTCATCAACAAGAACCTTGGTGTGTGCATAGTACTGGTTGAAGGTCTTGGCAAGCTTGAGCGCGTACTTGGCAATCACGGATGGTTCGTATTCCTTGGCTGCGCGTGCAATCATGTCTGGGAAAGCACCGAGTTGCTTCAGGACTGGCCATGCGTTGGCGTCATCAAGGGTGACGGTCGCATCTGCCTTGGCGTCCGTCTTGGCCAGGATGGAGTTAGCCCGGGCATTCGTGTACTGCACGTATGGGCCCGTTTCACCTTCAAACCGAACCACTTCTTCCAGGTTGAAGTCGAACTGGTCAACCCGTTCGTTCTTCAGGTCGTGGAAGACCACGGCGCCAACACCGACTGCATCCGCAACTTCATCGGCGTTCTTCAGGTCTGGGTGCTTTTCAGCAATCTGCACCTTCGCCAAATCAACCGCTTCGCCGAGCACCTTTTCGAGCAGGATGACGTTCCCCTTACGCGTGGACAGCTTCTTCCCGTTGGCGGTAATCAGGCCGAACGGAATGTGGTGAATGTCATCAGACCAGTCCTTGCCCATTTCCTTGAGCACGGCCTTGAGCTGCTTGAAGTGTTCGGTCTGTTCCATCCCAACGACGTACAGGTTCTGGGTGAAGTGGTATTCATCGTGCCGGTAAATGGCCGCAGCCAGATCCCGCGTCATGTACAGCGTTGCGCCATCGCTCTTGCGAATCAGAGCCGGATTCAGGTCGTACTTGCTGAGGTCAACGATTTCGGCACCGCGGCTCTCCTGGAGTAAACCCTTTGCCTCAAGCTCATCCGTGACCTTGTCCATCTTGTCGTTGTAGAAGGCTTCACCGTTGAAGCTGTCGAACTCAACGCCGAGAATGTCGTAAATGCGCTTGAATTCCTTCAGACTTTCGGAACGGAACCAGCTCCACAGGCGGGTTGCTTCCGCGTCGCCGTCTTCAAGCTTCTTGAACCAGGCGCGTGCTTCATCGTCCAGTTCTGGCTGGGTTTCCGCTTCTTTGTGGAAGCGCACGTAGTATTCCAGCAGGTTCTTGATGGGGTCGGCCTTAACTGCGTCTTCGCTGCCCCACTTCTTGTAGGCAACGATGAGCTTCCCGAACTGTGTCCCCCAGTCACCCAGGTGGTTGATCTTGATTGGCGTGTAGCCGACCTTGGTCAAAATCTTGGCGATGGAGTTCCCAATCACCGTCGAACGCAGGTGCCCCATGGACATTGGCTTAGCGATGTTGGGGCTGGACATGTCGATGGGCACGTTGCCGTGACCGAGGTCCTGCTTACCGTAGTCACTGCCCTGCTCCGCAATCGTAGCCAGCACTTCCTTGGCAAAGGTTGTCTTGGCGAGGAAGAAGTTCACGTATGCGCCAGTTGCGACCACCTTTTCGAACTGGCTGGCATCAATTGCATCTGCAAGTTCGGCAGCAATCTTCACCGGCGCCATGTGCCGACTCTTAGCCAGAATGAACGTTGGGAATGCATAGTCCCCAAGATCATTGCTCTTCGGTGTTTCAATCAGCTTGGTGATCTGTTCCTGCGTCAGCTCATCGCCCAAAGCAGCGGTAATCGCATCAATTACTTGTTGTTTGAAATCCATCATTAACCTCCTAGAATATAAAAAAAGCTCGCCTCTTCAAAATAGAAGAGACGAGCCACCTGCCCGCGGTACCACTCTTGTTGGCGTTACCGCCCACTCTAATGTTAGATTGTAAACCTTCAAGAACGCGCCCCGGATTGCTCATGCTTACATCGCACTGCAGTAAGCTCACTGAAATGGCGCTGTCCGGTTCCTCTCTATCATTAGGTTGGGATGAAGCGGTCGACGAGAATCGAACTCGCGACACCAGCTTGGGAAGCTGGAGTTTTACCACTAAACTACGACCGCAACAACAGAATGTAGTATAGCACGGGCACCAAACCTTTGCCAACCCCTTTGTGAAAAAAAGTGACGCAATGCCCCTGCCGCTAAACCAGGGTGAAACTTCACAGTCATCCAGCCAAAGTGCCCGGAATTCGGGGACAAATCTCACGACCCATTCAGCAAAGTTTCATCAAAAGCATCCGGAAAAGGCGCATTTTGTCCCGCAAAATCGTCGCATTTTTCCGACAAATTATCGTGAGCCGTTAAGTTGCCAGAGTAGTTTCTAAAGTTGTTAATAAAGTGACTCCAGATTCTCTCTTTCCTATTTACGGATGGCGCGGCTTGTGGCAAAATTAGAAACTGTTGTGCACGACTTTTTGTCACAATACCGAACTTTCAACAATCATAAGAAAAATCCTGATTAGAGCTTTAATAGTATTGGCTATTTTCTCTAACCATGTTATAATTTTAGAAGTAGGAGGAGGGATAGATATGGCTAAAAATGAACGGCGTTACTTCTTCGTTGCAAAAAACGTCAAAACAGACAACGGATACACAATTGAATTTTTGAACATTCCGCATGTCTCAGCTTCAGGGGTGACGTACGCAGAGACGGTTTACTACTCCTACCGCGCACTTGCCGATTATCTGAACCAATTGCCCAAGGACGAAGCGGAACTCACCGCCTATACCTTGTCTGGGATTCCGGAAAATGCCGCGAACACCTTCTACTCCATTGTGACTGTCCCCGGGGATTTCAATCCGCACAAGATGACCACGACATTCACGATTGCGCAAACCCTGCCTGACGAAATTCGCAGTCAGGCCGCAAAGCTATCGCACTTGGTTGAATATGACGACAAGCCCCTTTCCTCTAACCATGCTTAATATTCCAATCAAATAGACCGCTGTTGCGGTCTATTTTTACTAATTCGACAGTGTTAGGAGCCAAACCTATGAATTCTGATTTAACTTTTCGCACCGGCCTGAAAGACACGTTGCCCACCGTATTCGGCTACATCGGCATTGGCCTGGCCTTCGGGATTGTCAGCCGGGCCGCGGACATGTCCGTCTGGATTGCCCTGTTGCTCGCCCTCATTACATATAGCGGTGCCGCCCAGTTCGTCATTGTCAGCATGGTCGCCGCGCAGAGTCCCCTCATTTCGATTGTCCTGTCCGTCTTCATGCTCAGCGCGCGAATGTTGCTGACCAGCATGACTGTTGCCCCGTATTTCGCCGACGAAAGCATGGGCAAGAACATTGCGGTCGGCACCCTGCTCACGGACGAAACCTTTGCGCTCTCGATGAGCAAGCTCAACTTCACCGACCACAAATTAAGCTACCCCTGGCTAACCGCGGCCAACATTTTTGCCTACTCGACCTGGGCCGCGGCCTCAGTTGCGGGTAACCTGATTGGTAGCCTAATTCCAGATCCAGAAAAATTCGGACTGGATTACGCCCTCGTGGCCATGTTCATCGGGCTGCTGTATCTGCAGATGATTGGTGACCACAGCATGAAGTTCAGCTTTCAGGTTGAGCTGGTGCTCCTCGTGCTTGTTTTGACCTACGTTGGGATGATTTTCATTCCCAGCAGTCTGCTTGTCCTTGTCGTCACCATCGTCACCTGCCTAATTGGAATGGGGGTCCGTCGCCGTGCAAACACCAACATTTAGTTACATGTTACTGGTCATCATCACGACCGGCCTCGTCACGTGGCTGTGCCGGGTGCTGCCGTTCGTCGTGTTGAAAAAATGGGGGATGCCCCGCTGGATGGTCGACTTCCTCAGCTTCGTGCCAGTCGCCATCATGAGCGCGCTGCTGTTCGATAATCTCCTCGTCCAGCACCTGGGCTCGCTGCCAACGCTCAACGTACCGAACACACTGGCAGCAATTCCCTGCTTCATCGCGGCGATCCTGACCAGATCACTCCTAGTCATCGCCGTCGTCGGCGTCATCTCCCTCGCGCTTATCCGCTACATCATGTAAGGTTGGCCATGAGCTAGCGGCTCCACGCCCCGGCATTTGGCCTCCGGGTCCGGGCTGGGCCTCGAGTGTGCTTCGCTGGGTACAATATACCGCAAAAATGAAAACGTCAGCCAGAACAAAGCATAAGTAAGAATCCAATATTACAGCTTATTGCCTTGTTTTGAATCAATGCCGGCCATTAATTCACCCTCCGTAGCCACTGGGCGCGGCCCGCAGACAATGAAAATGCAAAAAAACTCCGAGCACATTTGTGCTCGGAGTTTTGCTAATTACGTTTTATGCGAAGTAGTACCGGGTTGTTTCCAGTGCGCTGGTGGCCATGACGTGGTCGCCGTGCTCCTCAAGCATCTCCGGAGTCACGTTTGTGCTGAACCCGTACTCGTTTGCAATACTCATCTGGACCTGCGCCTCAGTCTCGCTAACCATGTTGCTGTAGAACCGCAGCACTAGGAAGTACTGGTTGCGGAACTTGTACAGGTCACTTACCCCACCTTCAAGCCGGAGCTCTTTGGCCAGGTTGATCATTGCCTCAAAGTCTGGCAGCTGCAACGTCAACGCGGCACTGTCACCATCGCCGAAGAATTCGAAGTCCTCTTCATCCTTGACGTCGGCCTTATCCGCAGCAGGCTTGCTGTCGGTGTACTTGGCTAGTGTCTCCCGGGCGAGGCGACTAAACTTGTCCGTTGGCATCTCGCCACTGCCGGAATCGTCCGGGGCATCTTCAAGGGCATCATCATCGTCACCAAGGGCGGTCCGGGAGATGAAAATCTCGAGGCCCTCACCACTTGGCATCACCTGGAAGGTTACGGCACTGTTATCTGTGAAAGTGTGGTCGACATCCACTTCCTCAAGAACACCATAGAAGAACTTCTCGATGCGCTTGTGGTTTGCCACAAGGTCACCCATCTGAATTCCCCGGTCTTTGAGCTCCTGTGTGTCCATGAAAACACGAATCGTATCATCGTTAATTCGTTCCATTTCCATGATGTCTCCCCCTAACTTTCAGCGACGTTTTCACATTGGAAAATCGTCTAATCTGTTCTTTAACACTCGAAATATCAGTGTAACACCAAACGTTCGGAATATAAACTCTTTATTATTTAAAAATGTATAATCGTATTAAATTGTTAATACCGGCCCATCACTTGCAAGCAGAACCGGGATGCTTCCAGCCGCTGTTTCAGCCTCTTGCCGCAGCGCCTCTAGATCTTCAGTTTGCGGTAGGTGCGTTAAGAGTAATTCCTTGACCCCAGCATCCGCGGCGACCTGGCCCGCCTCGCCGCCGGTCAAGTGCCAGCGCGGCTTTGGTTTACTGTTGCGGAAGTTCGTGTCCGCCATCAGCAAGTCCGCCCCCTGGGCAAATGGTGCAAGACCGGCGAAGTAGCGCGTGTCACTGGTGTTCACCACGATTTTGCCTGTTGCCCGCTCAACAATGCGTACCGCAAACGCTGGAACCGGGTGCTCGGTTTCAAGGAAGGTCAGCGTAAACGGTCCGACTTCAAGCCTAGACTCACCCGCATAACCGACGCCCTTCGTGAAGTTGCCAAAGGTGAGCGCGGCAAAATTGAGTGGATCCTTCGTGTGCCCGTAAATTGGCAAGACTGGCTCCTTCTTGTCGCCGGGACGCAGCTGCCAGTAGTATTGCAGCGTGCCCACGTCAGCCGTGTGGTCGTGGTGGTAGTGTGTCAGCAGCACCCCGTCCAGCTGCAACGGGTCCAGATGCTTTTCCAGTTCCAGCAGCACCCCACTACCAGCGTCCATCAGCAGGTTAAAGTCCCCGCTGGTTACCAGGTAGCCACTCGTGCCAATGCCATCTGCGGGGTAACCCCCATAATATCCTAGAATTCGAATTTGCATATTAGTTTTCCTCCCGGCTAAGTCTGTCATCCTTAAAAGTCACCTGTTTACCGCCTAAACAGCCGTGAAAGCGATATAATGAGTTAAGGAGGTGTAACGATGACCAAATCATTGCAAACAGTTTTCGGTTCACAACAGTTCTTAAACACCCTTATTTCTAAGGTACCGCAACCGGCGTACCTTCTCAAGCCTAGCGCCAGCACACAGAACTTCATGTTGCTCGATATGTCCGGTCAAGGCCAATTTAGCGTCCCAATCAGATTCACCGTTGCACGCACAACTGGCACCATCGAATATGGTGAGTTCATCCAGTTCATGTATTTCTACATCACCAAGGATCAAGAAACATTATTCACTAACGGTATGGACAAGATTTTCAACGCCAAGGACCACTTCCCCGGCATCGGCAATATCACCCTTGGCCGCGCGCAGTCCGAACGCATTCAGTACGTCCTGATTACGTCCTGGGAACGGAGCACGGACTTCTTCAAACTGAAGGAAACCCCTGCATTCGAACCAATGCGCAAGTACATGGACCGCGCGGCGCAGACCGGCGGCTACCACGAGACGGGCTACAAGGTGCTCGCACCACACGAATACCTGGACTAACACGTGCTTCGGCAGTGAATCTTTGCCGCAACGACGCGCAATATATACAAAAAAGCCCTCACGCAATGCGTGGGGGCTTTTCGTATGGTCTGACATTACTTAACGTTCTCTTCTACAAGGGCCTTGTTCTGGTCGTTGGAGATGTTCTCGTTAATCGCTGTGTCAGCGAGCTTCTTCATGTCTTCGGTGGACAGCTTCTTCATGAGGGAACGAACCTTCAAGATGGAGGTTGCACTCATGGAGTATTCGTCGAGGCCGAGGCCAAGCAGGAGTGGCACCATGATTGGGTCACCAGCTGCTTCACCACACATGCCGACCCACTTGCCTTCTGCGTGTGCCGAGTCAATAACGTGCTTGACGAGGCGCAGAATGGATGGGTTGTATGGCTGGTAGAGGTAAGAAACGTGTTCGTTACCACGGTCAGCAGCCATCGTGTATTGAATCAGGTCGTTGGTCCCAATGGAGAAGAAGTCAACTTGCTTAGCAAACTGGTCTGCAAGGACAGCAGCTGCTGGGATTTCAATCATAATCCCGAGCTGGATGTCGTCAGAAATCTTAACGCCATCAGCAACAAGCTTTTCTTTTTCTTCAGTGAAGATCTTCTTAGCTGCCTGGAATTCCTGAAGTGTCGCAATCATTGGGAACATAATCCGTAGCTTACCAAATGCGGATGCACGAAGAAGTGCACGCAACTGGGTGCGGAAGATTTCCTGCCGGTCGAGACTAATCCGGATTGCACGGTAGCCCAAGAATGGGTTCATTTCTTCTGGAAGTGGCATGTATGGCAGGTGCTTATCGCCCCCGATATCCATTGTGCGCACAACCACAGGCTTAGGGTTCATTGTTTCAACAACCTGCTTGTATGCTTCGAACTGGTCGTCTTCGCTAGGGAGTTCAGCAGAGTCCATGTACAGGAATTCAGTCCGGTACAGGCCAATTGCTTCGGCACCGTTAGCCAGAACCCCATCGAGGTCCTTAGGCGTACCAATGTTAGCAGCAAGGTCGAAGTGCTTACCGTCAGCCGTTACCGTCGATGCAGTCTTGAGCTGAGCCCATTCTGCCTTCTTGGTTGCGTAGTCAGTAGCTTCCTTCTCGAACTTAGCTTGACGATCTGCATCTGGGTCCACCACAACCTGCCCGGTCAAACCATCAACTGCAAGCAGCTGACCGTTCTTAACGGACTTCGTGATGTCTTGGGTCCCAACAACAGCTGGGATTTCAAGAGAACGAGCCATAATCGCAGAGTGCGCGGTCCGGCCACCGATATCGGTGACAAAAGCCTTAACGTACTTCTTGTTGAGCTGAGCAGTGTCACTTGGCGTAAGGTCGTGGGCAACCACAACTACTTCTTCGTCAATGAGCGCTGGGTTTGGCAGCTGAACACCAAGCAGGTGGCTGAGTACACGCTGGGAAACGTCGCGGACATCCGCTGCACGTTCCTGCATGTATGCATTGTCGGTCATTGCTTCAAATGTAGCAATGAACATTGAAGAAACATCTGAAAGTGCCTGTTCAGCGTTTTCCTTGTCGTCTTCAATCTTAGACTTAACAGCACCAGTGAACTCAGGGTCGGCCAGAATCATCATGTGGGCATCGAACACCTGAGCTTCTTCTTCCCCGAGTGATTCAACCGCTTTTGCACGGATGAGCTTCAGGTCAGCATTGGAAGCTTCGATAGCGGCATCAAAACGCGCCGTTTCGGCTGCTGTGTCTTCAACTGTTGTTTTGGTAAAGGACAAGTCGGGCTGAACGAGCATGTACGCCTTAGCGATAGCAATCCCGTCGGACGCGGCAATACCCTGGAGTTCCTTGGTCATTATTCAGCCAGGCCTTCCTTCTTCATCGTGTCGTCGATAGCTGCAATTGCGTCAGCTTCGTCGGCACCTTCAGCAGAGATGGTTACGTCGGCACCCTGGCCAACACCAAGGCTCATAACGCCCATGATGGACTTAAGGTTTACAGACTTGCCCTTGTATTCAAGGTTGATGTCTGAGGTAAACTTGCTTGCTGCCTGAACAAGCAAGGTTGCTGGACGGGCGTGGATCCCACTAGCTGCAATAACGTTGTATTCACGAGTTTCCATGAAAAATCTCTCCTTTGGTCTGGTTAAAATCAATTCCTGTAAAGGTTACCATTTTTACGAGCGGTTAACAAGTCTTTTATAAGAGCGGTTACGCGTTGGCGGACACATAGTGGTAAATGATTTTCCCACCACGCTTTGCTGTCCCCACGATTTCCTTGCGCTCTGGATAATTCGTCCAGGCGTCACGGAAGGCCATGAAGTTCGTCGAGTCGATTTCAATCTCCTCAATCTCGCCAGCGCGCAGCTTGTCCATAAGTTCGACATAGTCAGTTGCCACGAATGATACCTCCTTTTCAGAATGCAAATTAGTTTAACACGCAATCGGTTACAAGACAATGCACGCCTTTTCATTTTTGCAAAATTTCTGGATTATTCCTAGGCATATACGGTACTAATCCGAAATAAATGCCAAAGTGCCGGCGATTATCCGCAAAGGTGAATTTTGTGAAAAAGTTTTCTTAAACTTTAATTTTGGCCGGTGCACAAGTCCCCTTTTGGCCGGCCAGTGCAGCAGCTGGTATACTCCCCCGTCTCGCTAATTTCGCTGGGCCATCCGCCCGATTGCCGCTAGCGAAAGTCACTTTCAGGGCGTTAAAAACGCTGCCGGACACAACTGCTAATTTGCCTTGAAACAAAATTAGCACTCTCGGGTCTAGAGTGCTTGCAAATATTTGGCTCTGAGTTATACTATGGTCATGGTCAAGAAAGGTCAAATAAAAGCAAATGTGTTTTTGACCTTTGCGGCCGCACACCATCTATAGAAAGGTTGTGACAAATAGTGTTGTGTGAGAACTGCAAAAAGAATCCAGCAACGATTCATCTGTACACTAACGTCAACGGTTCCCGCCAAGAAGTCAACCTATGTCAGAACTGCTACCAGCAATTGAAGGAGCAGAATATGAACCAGCAGTCGACTAACCAGGCAAACGATCCGTTCGGGTTTAACGGCCTGGACGATATTTTCCGCGCCATGAGTGGCGACAATGCGGGAGCAGGCAGTCCGCAAAGCGGCAACACCAGCAACCAGCAGATGCGCGGCAGAAGACAAGGCAACGGCAATGGCGGTGGCGGCTTACTGGCCCAGTTCGGGGTTAACCTGACTGACCAAGCCAAGAACGGCGAAATTGATCCCGTTATCGGGCGGGACAAGGAAATTGCCCGTGTTATTGAAATTCTCAACCGGCGCACAAAGAACAACCCCGTCCTCATTGGTGAGGCCGGAGTTGGTAAGACCGCTGTTGTTGAGGGCCTTGCGCTGAAGATTGCAAACGGCGAGGTACCACAAAAGCTGCAAGATCGTCAGGTCATCCGGCTCGATGTTGTTTCCCTCGTTCAGGGCACCAGCATGCGGGGTCAGTTTGAACAGCGCATGCAGCAGCTGCTTGATGAACTCAAGAAGCGCAAAGACATCATTTTGTTCATCGACGAAATCCACGAAATCGTGGGTGCCGGTAACGCTGAAGGCGGAATGGACGCGGGTAACGTTCTGAAGCCTGCACTTGCTCGGGGCGAACTCCAACTCGTTGGGGCCACCACCAGCAACGAATTCCGGACGATTGAAAAGGACTCTGCCTTAGCGCGGCGGCTCCAGCCGATTACGGTCAACGAACCATCGACCGAGGAAACCGTCAAGATTCTGGAAGGAATCCAGCCACGCTACGAAGCGTACCACCACGTCCACTACACGAAGGACGCCATCGATGCGGCGGTGCAGCTATCTGCCCGCTACATTCAGGACCGTTACCTGCCTGATAAGGCAATCGACTTGCTCGATGAAGCCGGTAGCCGCAAGAATCTGACCATCACGGCGATTGACCCCGCAGTGATTGACAAGAAGATTAAGGATGCCGAAGCCCAGAAGCAGGACGCCCTAAAGAGTGAGGACTACGAAAAGGCCGCATTTTACCGCGACCAGGTAACTAAGCTCGAGAAGATGCAAAAGGATCAGGCGGACTTGCCTGAAGACCAGCAGCCCAAGGTCACCGAGAAGGACATGGAACAGATTGTCGAGGAAAAGACCGGCATTCCTGTTGGCGAACTTAAGCACCAAGAACAGGAGCAACTGAAGAGTCTGGCTCCGACTTTGGCAAGCAAGGTTATTGGACAGAACGAAGCAGTTGATAAGGTTGCCCGCGCAATTCGCCGCAACCGCATCGGTTTCAACAAGACCGGCCGGCCAATCGGCAGTTTCCTGTTCGTTGGCCCAACTGGTGTTGGTAAGACTGAACTCGCCAAGCAGCTAGCTTCCGCCCTGTTCGGGACTGAGGATTCGATGATTCGCTTCGACATGTCGGAATACATGGAGAAGCACAGTGTGTCTAAGCTCATCGGTTCCCCTCCTGGCTACGTTGGCTACGAGGAAGCTGGTCAGCTGACCGAAAAGGTTCGTCGTAACCCATACAGTTTGATTTTGCTCGACGAAATCGAAAAGGCGCACCCTGACGTCATGAACATGTTCCTGCAGATTCTGGACGATGGCCGTCTTACGGACAGTCAGGGTCGTGTGGTTTCCTTCAAGGATACGATTATCATCATGACCACGAACGCCGGGGCAACGGACGCCGAAGCCAACGTTGGGTTCTCTGCCAGCATCAACGGCACCACCCACAGCATCCTGGCGCAGCTGGGTAACTACTTCAAGCCTGAATTCCTGAACCGTTTCGATGACATTGTTGAGTTCCAACCACTCAGCAAGAACAGTCTACTTAAGATTGTCGACCTGATGATTGATGACACCAACAAGAACATCTTGGCGCAGGGGCTGAGCATTCGCGTAACGGCACCAGTCAAGGAGAAGCTCGTGGAACTGGGTTACAACCCAGCCATGGGTGCACGTCCACTTCGCCGGGTCATTCAAGAACAGATTGAGGACCGCATTGCGGACTACTACCTCGATCACCCAGACGTGACCGCACTGGAAGCACGGATGAGTGATGGCAATATCACCGTCACCGCCGCCGCTGCACCAGCAGTTGCTGAGAAATAAATTAAAAAAGTCGTCACATGATCGAAAAAGTCGTGACGGCTTTTTTTGTGCGCAATAATCAAAAAGGTGTGCACATAATCATCTAAATTAAAAAGAGAATTGGCCGGACCGGCTTCCACCACATGGGCCCCACTGCCAATTCCAATCCACATGTGCAGGTGTTCACCACTTCTTGTCCACATTAGTGAATCCGATTACAAAAAAACTGGAAAGTCGGTCCGCGTTACCTTATACTTAACATATACAAAGGAATCGAAAGGACTGATACACGATGCGGCTTATCGATGTCACCAACTCATACGCACACCTAGTCTCGCAACAGTTAGCGAACACCAACGCTCAGCTCGTGCAAGTCTACTCCCTGGGTCAGACGACGGTCGTCTTTACGGAATCGCCACACCACCAAGAAGTACTCTTCACTAACGAACGTCGTAACATCCAGAATGGTGAGATAGATTTTACTTTAAAGGAATTAGCTGGAAAGGGCATCAAGGATGTCAAGGTACTTCGTTCGCGGCACTTAGCTGAAGTAACGATTCGTACCCCTGAGAGTTCTGCAGCGTCAGTCTAAACTATCTGCCGGGATACACACTAAAATAGTTCGCGTGGCGCGGATTATTTTAGTGTGTATTTTCGCATACTGACCGACTGACGTACATATATTTTACGATTAAGCACCACCGATTATTTCATAGAAAGCAATGTCCACTGGGCATTTGGGGAATGTGCAATGCAAATATCTGATTACTTGTGGCAACGTGCACGTCCCGAGTCCCCGCGCTCGATTAGGCACCGTCGTCACGTTCACCGCAATAAGAAAATTAATATTCGGCAGACACCAGTTGAACCCGCTGCGGTTAACCTCAAGCCAGATTCAGCCAAAACAATTGAGCAAATGCGGCCAGTACCGCAAAAGTCTGACCAACCTAACGAGCCTGAGCAACAGCACGTTCAAATGCGCCAGCCACGGCCGGTCCGCAAAAGCAGACGCATTCGCGTGCGCATTGATTACCACGATGCGGATACCGGCAAGCGGATTGCCAATCCAACCATGATTAGCGGCCACCCAGGCGAACGGCTCGCACTCAATTATCCGCAGCTAGAAGACTGGATTTTCGCCCGCATTGTTGGTTTTACGCCCACCTTCCCCAAACGGCGCCTGACCATTGTCCTCTATTACGTGCGGGTCAACGGTGCCCCGGTAATCGTGTACCACCGCGATCAGGACGGCCAGCTCTTGTGCCCACCGGAACATCTCACGGGACCACTTGACGCGGACTACACGGCATCGTGCCTGAACTACTTCAAGGGCTTGGTTCAAGGTGACGCTCAGATTAGCGGCCAGTTCACAAAACACGTCCGTGTGATTACTTTCACCTACCACATTGTCCCGGTCGTCCCAATTAAGTTGCCGGATGTTGCCTACGTTGAGCTACTGACTGAAAAAGAAGTCTACGAGTCCCCCGCCAGTAACGTGCCCCTACCCGCAATCCTGCCCCAGGGAACCTTCTGGCGCGTCTTTGCGGCCGCACAGACAACTACCGACCACCAGGTGTGGCTCAGCTTAGGCGGCGCACAGTGGCTCACAAACACCAACACGAGAGCCCACCAGCAAAATCCGTTTCTGCCACGATGAATCAGCTAAGCACTGATGCTGTCCGGCAGCGTCAGTCGTTTTGGTGGTATGAGTTGCTGAGTGGTATAGGGGCCGCGACTGGGCGGGGCCGGTGCGCGTTCCGTGCGGCTGGGATTTTCCGTGCGGCCGGTTGAAGCCCCCAAAACCTGGTCTTCAACCTAAAAATTGAGCCCCGCATGCCCGCTCTTCGGGTTACAAACTTAATACGTATTGTTAAGACCTGCTGGGAAACCTTGTTCTCCTAGCGGGTCTTAATTTTTGCCGGCTATGGTGTGGAGAAGCCCGATGCAAAACCCTCACCGGTCTTCTCTCACCATAGCTTTCACAGGAAAATCCCAGCCGCACTACACGCGCACCGACCCCGCCCAGTCGCTACAACGTGGTTAGAATATAAATCTTACAACGGCACCGTATAAAACAGAAATAACTGTCATACCGGAATCCATCACGCTTCATAGAAGATATATAGTCTACCGATACGAGGCAACTGGATGTCACTTTCTATCCAGCGGAGCGTTGTGGGGTTTGGCCTCCAGGTCCGGGCTGGGCCTCGGGTGTGCTTCGCCGTGGTCGCTGTGGCGGTCGTCTGGAGCCGGAAAAGCGCCGTCTCCAGACTAAAAATTTAGCTTTGCATCGTCGCAGTTAGTATTAGGTGTGTACGATACTTAGCATGTTTACGCTCGTTTCATCTTGTAATTCAGACCTGACAGCTCCTCACACAAATCTAAATTTTTCCCACAAGAATAGAGGGTGTGCCAACCGCAAAAACCGCGGTCGTCACAACCTCTATTCTTGTTGCCACGGCTGGGCGGCACACCCGAGGCCCAGCCCGGACCTGGAGGCCAAACCCCACAACGCGGAGCCTCCTCATTGGTCTAGCTCATCAAAACCACTTACGCTGCCGGACAGCGACAGCTGCTAGAACAGCCTGCCGACGCCGTAGTGGATGAACATGGTGATGATGCCGATGATGATGTTGCGCACCACCGCCGCCCGCACAAAGCCGTGTCCAAGTTTCGCCGAGAACAGCCCGGTTAGCCCAACGGCAATGACCGTGGCGATAATCGTCCCAATCCATCGCATAATCCCGGACAGGAACGTCAGTGCAAGCAGCGGCAACGCCCCACCCAAGGCAGCACAGATTAGACTAGCAATAGCTGCCATCCATGGGTTCATCAGCTCATTCGGGTCCAGATCATACTTGACCCCGACCACCGTCTTCAGTGGCTGACTGCCCAGCAACTCGTCCGCAATCTCGGCGGCAGTCGCCTTGCTCACGCCTCGGTTTGAATAGTCGGCAATAACCGCCTCGCGCTCTTCGGCAAAGTTGGTCTCCAGTAATTTTGACTCTTTGGCAACCGCCGACGCCTCGGTGTCTTTTTGGGAGCTAACACTGGCGTACTCCCCGCCGGCCATGGAGAAGGCCACGGCCAGGAGATCAGCCAGGCCTGCGATGAACAGCGTGAAGGAGTTGGTGGTCACCGCCCCGACTGAGAACAGGACCCCGACGACCGTCAAAATACCATCATTGGCCCCGAGCACACCGGCACGCAACGTGTTGGCCCGCATCGCTAGTGACTGTTCTTTTTTTACCACTTTTTCAGTTGTATCTGCCATGTTGCGCCCCCTAACGTGCAAACAGGTGGCCAACACCGTACGTGACAGCCATCGTAATCAAACCAGCAATGACGTTCCGGACCGTGGCCCGCAGCGCATTGGCGTTACCCAACTTGGCGGCGATGGAGCCCGTAATCGCCAGTGCAACGATCACCGCGCCAATCGTGCCCATTATGCGCCACTCTGCCGGTGCCAGCGTAATCATGAGCATTGGCAGCAGGGAACCCAGTGGGAACGAAATCATGGACGTAATCGCGGCGCCAACTGCCGACGTGGTGGCTGTGGGGTCGATGTTGTAGCGTTCACGCACCGCCGTGTTCAGTGGCGCCGTCGCGAACATTTCATTTACCGCCTTGGTCGCGAGGTCGCGGCTGATGCCTGTTTCCATGTACTTGTTGATGACAAATTCTTGTTCGCCATCCGCATTCACTGCGAGCCGAACCTGTTCGTCCGCAATCGCCCGCTTTTCGGCGTCGCGCTGCGCGTGAACGGAAACATATTCGCCCATCGCCATGGAAATGGTTCCGGCGAGCATCCCCGCCATCCCCGCAAGCAACACGGTCGCGTTGCTCGTGTTCGCGGCCGCCACACCCAGAACAATCGCGGCAACTGACAGTATCCCATCGTTGGCACCCATTACTCCAGCACGGATTAAGTTGATTTGTTCAGCAAGAGTCATCTTGCGTTTCTTCATCTGTTCCACCTCACAGAATTTTTCGCGGCACGCTGGCCTTTGTAAACTTGAAAGGTCCGCAATAATTACTCACGGTCCAAATCACCCACATTCGGCAGCGTGCTTGCTCGGGACGCCGCACCCAAAGTCAGTACGGTGTCCGCTACGTTCAATCCTGACCTAACCCCTGGATTGCAAGACAATTTACAGTAACCATCATAGCACCTGAAGTAATATCTGCAAGCACCAGCGTTATTATATAACCAGTTGTTGGCTAAATGGCGCCACGTCCGGGATTTAGTTATGTTGTCCTAAGTAATATATTTTCTGCAAATATGCATTATAGCTGGTCGTCAGTGGTCCTAAGCAATTACTCACTCAAGCAAAAAAATTACGACACTGGCACATAACTTCCCGCAACGGCGCCCAGAAAAAAAGAGGATGGCAAACCGTCAATCGTGACGGTTTGTCATCCTCTTCTATTCGACTGCGGTGCAAAGCCTACTTAGCCGCGTCGTTCAAAATCTTGTGCACACGGGCAATTTCCTTACTGGATTGAATCTGGAAGTCTGACCCGTTGATGCGCTTGCCGGTCCCACGCATCTGATCCATCTTGATGTTACCAGCTGCTTCTTTGTACTTGAGCGCAAGGTTCTTGACTGAGTTAAGTGAAACGTCCGTCCGGATATTTTCACTTACCGCGTCCAAGAAACTACCACTAAGCACCTTTGAAGGGTTATCCTTCAGCTTGCCGATAATTGAACTAATGACAAGTTGCTGCCGGCGCTGACGGCCATAGTCACCATCTGGGTCATCGTAACGCATCCGGGAGAACTTCAGTGCGTCTGCACCGTTCAACTGGTAAGTTTGGTTCTTTTTGAATGTCTTGCCTTCATAGGTGAAGGAAAGTGGCGACGTAACCGTCACCCCACCAACCGCGTTAACGAGCTTCTCTAGCCCGCCCATGTTCACGAGCAGATAACCGTTAATCTTCACGTTAATCAGGTTTTCAACCGCGCTAACCGCGGAATCGGAACTACCGTATGAGTATGCCGCGTTGATTTTGACTGGGACGCCATCCATATCAATCTTGGTGTCACGCGGAATGGAAACCATGGTCGTTGTGTCGGTCTTCGGGTTCAGAACCATCACAATCATGGTGTCGGTCCGACCCTTGTAACTACGCCCAAGGGCACCAGTATCGGTCCCCATAAGCAGGTAGGTGACTGGTTTGCCTTCGCCGGTCTTCGTGTCTGAAGTCTTGTTTTTCTTCTTGTCCCAAGAATAAACCTCAGACGCGGTGTGGTGGACCTGGTAGTAGAAGTAGCCGCCAACCCCAACAACAGCCACCAGCAAGACCGCCAAAACCCGTAAAATGATTTTCTTCATCGTAAGTATTCTCCAATGTGTTCAAATATTGTCAATTCATTATACCGTGAAGTATGCCGAGATTGGTAACCCCAGCGTTAAATAACCCCATGTTAGTAACATTAATGTAAAAATATCTGCATATCCGCCGTTATCCCCATTGATTTTCGGCATTACCGCGTTAATTATGCCAGTTGTGCAGTGAAACTTTCAACCTTATGTAGAAAAATAATTGAAAGATTACAAAAAATTCATCATTTACGGGACCCACTTTCCCAACGTCCGCCTTTTGTCCCCGCCCGTTCGTGGCGTATAATGTCCCTATTAACGAAAAAATATCGGGGGAATAAACATTGATTGATGTACACAGCCACCTTTTGCCAGGCATTGACGACGGATCCAGCTCGATGGCGCATTCACTAGAACTTGCACGCGCCGCCGTTGCGGATGGCATTACCCACGCATTGATGACGCCGCACCACATGAACGGCCGGTACATGAACCACGCGCAGGACGTGATTAACCGCACGGACGCCTTCCAGGAGGAGCTGACCAAAGCCGGCATCCCCCTCACCGTCTTCCCGTGCCAAGAGGTCCACATCAGCGGCGACCTGCTGAGCGCCATCGATAACGCAGACATTCTCACCACGGACGAAAACGGGACCTACATACTGATTGAGTTCCCGCATGATGATATCCCCACCTACGCAACCGACATGCTGTTCCAAGTAATGCAGCGCGGCATCACCCCCGTCATTGTTCACCCGGAGCGCAACGAAAAATTCATGGCGCACCCCGAGCTCCTCTACGACTTCATCAACCGGGGCTGCTACAGCCAGGTCACGGCCAGCTCGTACGTGGGTACTTTCGGCAAGAGTGTGCAGGCCTTCGCTGACGACATCATCAACAATGGCCTCGCGCACGTCTTTGCCTCAGACGCCCACCACCTGAAGAATCGCGATTACGAAATGAGCGCCGCGTTCCGCCGTTTAACCAAGGAACACGGTGCTGAGTACGCGGACACCTTCGAAAACAACGCGAAAGCCCTGGTCAACGGGGATCCAGTGCAACGTTTCCGGCAAACACCAATCAAGAAGAAACGCTTCTTCGCCAAATACTAGAACAAACAAAAATCGCCGCGGACACATCTTGTGTTCACGGCGATTTTTGTTTGTTCTAAATTATGGTCGTACCCTGAAGCCTCGCGTTACTTTTGGGTCTTAGTCTTCGCCTTTGCGTCTTGAGCGGCCAATTCCTTGGCAAGCTGCAGAATGTAAGGGCGCAGTTGGTCCTTAACTTCTGGGTGAGTCAAGCCGTATTCGATGGTCGTCTGCACGAAGCCGAACTTGTTACCGACATCGTAGCGGGAACCCGTGAACTCGTGGGCGAACACGCGCTGAGTCTTGTTCAGCGTATCGATGGCATCGGTGAGCTGAATTTCGTTGCCCTTACCCGGCTTCTGCTTGTCCAGAATGTCGAAAATCTCTGGAGTGAGCAGGTAACGGCCGATGATTGCCAGGTCACTTGGTGCGTCCTCGACGGCAGGCTTTTCCACAAACCGGCTTACGTTGAACAAACCTGGGTGCACCTCTGCACTTGGGTCAATCACCCCGTATGCGGAAACCTCATCGTGCGGCACGCGCTTAACGGCGAGAATTGAACTGTGCGTCCGTTCGTATTCGTCAA
This sequence comes from Lacticaseibacillus hulanensis, assembly GCF_004010095.1. Lineage (GTDB taxonomy): Bacteria > Bacillota > Bacilli > Lactobacillales > Lactobacillaceae > Lacticaseibacillus > Lacticaseibacillus hulanensis. Next base: position 30,820 of record NZ_RRYD01000002.1, read on the forward strand.
TGAGCTGCTTGGTCAGTGGCACCTTGTCTTCCATCAGGTCATCCCCGAGCATAACGACAAATGGTTCGTCACCAACAAAGGACTTAGCCAGACGCACCGCATCACCCAAACCACGTGGGTATGGCTGACGAACGAAGAACAGGTTTACCCCGATATCGGTCGTTTCGTGGACCATCTTCAGCAGGGCATCCTTGTGCTTGGCTTCAAGATTCTGTTCCAGTTCAGGAGCGGAGTCAAAGTGGTCTTCGATTGACCGCTTGTTCTTCCCTTCGATAATCAGGATGTCTTCAATCCCAGATTTCTTGGCTTCCTCAACGATGAACTGAATCGTTGGCTTATCAACGATTGGCAACATTTCCTTAGCAAGTGCCTTGGTTGCAGGCAAGAATCGTGTTCCCAGCCCAGCAGCAGGAATGACAGCTTTACGTACCTTCATTGGACATTCTCCTTTTATGTGCGGTTTCCCGTAACAATTGATAATTCCATTTTAACCGATTCGACGCGGCGCTGGTAGGCAAAAAGATAACTTGCAACGAGCTCGACACAGTTTTTCGTTATTTTTCAGTGGCCATGCACCATGCCTTGACGCTACCATGCCGCATAACAGCACGTGTTAGTAAGTGCTACTTTCATTGAATTCAAGTTCGCTATTGACCGTTTTCAGAAACAAAGCAAAAACCCATCCTCCACGCTGGTGAGGGCCCCACTTTTCCGCACAAAAATAGCCAACGTCTACACGTCAGCTAAATGACCTACCCCTGAACCTTATGGAACTCGGATTCGGACACCTCGTGGACCCGCAGTGGCAGTGGTTCAATTTGTGCTGCCGTCCACTGGGCCAAAAGGTTGGTGGTATCAATATTCTTGTTGATGAGGACGATGCCGCAATCCCCACCACCGGCACCAGACGACTTCGCCGCGCCCCCCGCCTGTTCAGCGAGCGTGCGCAACTTGGTCAGTGCTGGGGTTTCAATCTGGACACCGGACAAATCTGCCAGGCTTGCAAGCAAAACGCGGTTCGCCCGCAGCCCATCCTGGATACCGGTAAGATCCCCGTCGCGAAAGGCCTGGACCATCTTCTCAAGTACTTGGCGGCTGCCATCGAGGAACCTGGAGTATTCGCCCCACTGTTCACTCTTGGCATCGGCAATCTTGTCAACGAGCCGCGAAGTTGACGCAGGTGAACCTGTCCAGCCAATCATGAGGCGCATCTCGGCCGGTGCATCCAACAGTTCAATTTTTAATTGGGGCCATGGCATTTGCAGCAGATCAGTCAGGCTGTGCCGGCGCCGGGCAGAGGCCAGCCATTCCTTGTCGAATGACTGGTATGCCAGCCAGCCGCCATACACGGAGGCTGCGATGTCGCCCAGCGAGCCGTTACCCTGAACATCAAGGTGCGCAATGGCCGCCAGCTTGTAGACGTTCTCGGGGCCCATGCCGAGGTTGTAGTACTCGTTCAGTGCCTTGACCGTGGCCACTGTAACCGCCGCGGAACTCCCTAGGCCGTACTTTTTACCGTCGTCGGAATCTAGGTCCGAATCAACTTCCAGATTGTACAGACCAAGGGGCAAGCCACATTCACGCGCGTATTTTTCGGTCAACCGAATTGCGGAGAGAATGTAGTGGAACGGGTTGTCGCGGTTATCGAAGACCAGCTCATCCCCATCGCGCCGCCAGTACAGCGAGTTCTCCTGATACTGGTGACTGATAATACTTCCATATTGGTCCGCGTCTTCAATGGTGACGGTCACAAACTGGTTGAGTGCAACCAAAATTGCGGGAAACCCCGTTTCCACCACTGCATACTCACCGGCAATATACAATTTGCCCGGCGCCTTCGCTGTTACCAAACTGCCAAACCCCTTCCACAGAATCCATAATTAGTGCTATTACACTCCAAGAAACAAATTATACTACTTCCAATTAGCCGTGCTAGGCAAAAGCCCGCGTCACACCCCAAATTTAACCATTCTGTGATGTTTTGCGCGCCTGCACAAGGTCAATCACCCGGCGCACCAGGCGGCCAACCGCTGACCACACCTTGCTCCCCACAGCTTGGGCGCGGCCGTAAAACGTCTCATTGATAATCGAGTTGACAACCACGCCGAGCGTCACGATGAAGGACATGAAGAACAGCCAGAGCAAAATGACGATAAACGCCCCCAGTGTCCCGTACGTGGTGAATCGCTGACCAAAATACCGAATGTAAATCGAGAAGACCTGCGTGAACCCAAGCAGACCAGCCCCGGTGATGACCACCCCAGGCAGAACGGTCCAGAACCGCATGCGCGCATTCGGCAGGTAGAAATCGACAATGACCAAGACGACAAACAGCACGGCCACGGCAATCGGCCACCGCCAAGTTTGGAAGGTGGCCAGCCAAACCGGGGATAAGTTCAATTGCTCAATCAGCCATTCAAGGAACTGTTGACCAAAGGCGAAGGCAACCATCGTGGCCACCACCGCCGCCAGCAGCACGACCATCATCACCATTGCCACCATGCGGCTAACGATGAAGTTCTGCGGGCTGCGGGTGATTCCGTACGCCCGATTAAACCCGTTGCGCAGGGCGGCTAACCCCAAGCTCGCCGCCCAGAGGGTCACAATTGCCCCAACGGACAGCCAGGTTGTGCTGGCGTTGACGTGCAGGTCATGCACAATCGGCAAAATGGTGTTCACGACGTTTTCCGGCACTAGCTGGTCGATGATTTCGCGGGCACCCGAAAAATCGATGTTGATGTGGGCAACCACGTTGATGGCAAACAGCATCGTCGGAAACAACGACAAAATCGCGTAGTACGCCATGGCGGCGGAAGTTTCGTTAATCTGGGATTCACCCAACCTGCGCCAAAAGAGGCCAAGGATCGAAACCATCTTGGCCTTCAAACTAATCTTCCGGCGTGCAATTGGTACCAATTGATTGCCACTGTGTTCGTGCCTGCGAACACGGGCAACAAAGGTCTGCTTCTTCATCGTTAGTCCTTCTGTTTGCCGCTAACCGTCACCTGCTGGGCGCACCCACCGCGGGGCCGCTTTGCTGAATGACACACGTAAATGGACCCGAAAAGTCTCCGGGTCCACTTATAATCCTATTGTATTTTAGCCTAAAAACCGCTCGTGCGCGAATTAAAGGTACTTAGCGTCCGCAACGGGATCCTGACTGGTCAGAATCTTTGGCCCGTCATTCGTGATGACCAAGGTGTGCTCGTACTGGGCGGAAAGGGAACCGTCAGCGCTCGTGTAGTACTCCCAGTCGCCATCGGGAACTTCCTTGACCGAGATACGCCATGTGCCAATGTTAATCATTGGTTCGATGGTGATGGTCATACCCGCCTTCAGCCGCAAGCCCCGACCGGCAACACCGTAGTTCGGAACGTTTGGTGCCTCGTGCATGGTTGGCTGAATGCCGTGGCCAATCAAGTCGCGCACGTCGCCGTAACCATTCTCCTCTTCGGTGTACTTCTGAATTGCCGCACCGATATCACCAATCCGGTTGCCGACAACCGCCTGGTCAATCCCGAGGTACAGAGCCTTCTTGGTCACATCCATGAGGCGCTGTGCTTCTGGGCTAATCTCGCCGACAGCGTATGTCCAGCAAGAATCACTGAAGTAGCCATCCTTGTTGACCACGGTGTCGACCTTGACGATGTCGCCGTTCTTCAAAATGAGGTCCTTGCGGGGAATCGCGTGGGCAACCTCATCGTTGACCGCCACACACGTTGCGTATTTGTAACCTTCAAAACCTTTTTCAGCGGGAATTGCATCCCGGTCGGCGAAGTACTTAACCGCAAACTCTTCAATTTCCCAGCTAGAAATCCCGGGCTTAATGATATCGCGCAAACCGATGTGCATCCCGGCAAGGATGGCACCGGAACGACGCATACCCTCGATTTCACGTTCTGACTTAATCGTAATCAAAATTTGACCTCCTGCGTGCGCAGCAGATGCTGCACACTAACTTATCTTCACATCGTCGCGGTGCACATCCACGTTGTTCGCTGAAGCCTGAACTGGGTGGCACCGCATCGTGAATAGATTCTGAAAACACCTAATCAATCATACACCAAAGCCTCCCAATAATTAAGCACCAGTCACATTGCCCCGGCCAAAGCAGCAAGCACCCCACAGGTTTATTGCCGCTGTCCCGGTCCTGGACGTGTAATTATCTTCCCTGAGCCCGACCAACATTTGCGTTGTATGCTAAAATATCACTATCAATAATTGATAACGGAGGACAAAATGGCTACTGCAAAAATTGTTTACGCGAGCATGACGGGGAACACCCAGGAGATTGCCGAAATCGTTCAGGAGGCCCTAGAAGACCGCGGCGTGGAGACCGAATTAACCGAGATCACACAGGCCGTTGCCGGCGACTTCCAGGACGCGGACATTTGCGTCGTGGCCGCATACACGTACAGCGACGGTGCCGAGGGGCTGCTTCCTGAAGAAGGCATGGACTTCTACGATGAGCTGCAGTCAATCGACCTGACGGGCAAGGTCTACGGCACGACTGGTAGTGGTGACCGGTTCTACAAGGATTTCGCCACCGCGGTCGATATGTACGCCGACGCATTTGCCCAAACCGGAGCCACCAAGGGCGCGGAAAACCTCAAGATTGACCTCGCCGCTGAAGCCGAAGACATTGAGCACCTTGAGGCATTCGCCCAGAGCCTTGTCGATAAGCAGGCAGAACTATCTAAATAGCGTCAAAATATAATAACAGTTACGCACAATCTTCTATTGTTGCTTGCACAACCGTAGAACCACCTCAGGGGGACATGAAACGTTGAGAAAACGTCGATTGTCCCCCTGCTTTTACATAAAACAACGTATAGATAACATAAATATGACCAGCAAATCGTCACGCGGCCGCCAACCGTTAACAAAGTTAAATGTTATTGTTGATTCTGCTCTATATGAACACTTTGTTCGTTTTGTTCGTTTAAAGCCTACTTTGTCACCTATTTTTCGTGTTTAGCCACTAGTACCTGAAATCTTGTTTCGTTTGCGGATTCCGGGACGAATGCCGTTGCATCGGTGTCTTGACAGCTTTTGTTAAGCCCTAAACTTTGCGATGCAACCGTTATTGCGAAGATAACTTTTGCTTAAAAGTGGGCAAAAACCGCGAATTTGGGCACTAAAAAAGACCCCATTACTGGAGTCCTTTGCATTTACTTGTTTTGTGCCATTGCCATAGCGATAATATCTTCGCCAGCGTGGCCGGACAAGGAGCCGTTTTCAATGAAGACATTGATAACCGTCTGCAGGATATCAATCATCTGCGCATGGCTCATCGAGACGAAACCGGACGTCATCAAATCGGCAATCCCAGTTGCGACAATCCACAACCCGGTGATGATGTTGTTCTTTTGCGTGGCCGACAAGTTCTTAGCCTCTTCACGACTCTCAAACCGGTTCAATGCAGCGCTAATTGCAAACTGGCGCATGTCATCAACCCCGAAGTGATCTTCAACGAAGACCGCCTGGTAGAGATTGTGGTTCTCAAGTGCAAAGTCAATGTACGTGAGCGCCATGTCGATGATTGGGTCGTGTGTGTAGACCTTGTAAAACTTCTCGGTGAGTTCGGCCTTAATCCGGTCCATAATTGCATTACGCAATTCGGCCATATTGTCGAACTCAAGGTAGATTGGTTGAGTGGAGCAGCCGATCTGTGCAGCAATGTTCCGTGCGGTGAACTTCGAAAAGCCCTCCGCGACAACCAACTTGTACGCAGCGTTCAGAATTTGATCGCGCGTGATGGATTTGTGACGTGCCATTAGTTAATCCCCCCGGATAAATTCGCGGTAAGCCATCCCCCCGGACACTTACCGTTATTAATTGTATTTTAACAAACCTACGAAAGATAACAATACTATTTTCGAATCATAATGCAAATTTTTTCGTATAATTCGCCCTTTTTGTCCGAAAAATGGCAATTTGTTAAAATTTAGGGTCGACTAAGATAACCAAATGGACAATTGGCCGCCTAATTTGGCACCACGAATCTTCTATCGATATTGCCCAAATGGTTCGCTCCAGCCAAGAATTCGACCAAACCTGACCCAAAATGCGTAAACGCTTTTTTAAGTTCATTCTGGGCCCCGCTATGCTAAACTTGAGGTAACCAAAATTCAACTCTGGAGGCATCAACATGACATTACCGAACTTCGCCGAGAACCTGAAGAAATACGCCGACCTCGCCGTCGAAACTGGCGTGGCCGTTAAACCCGGCGACACCGTCTACGTGCAGGTCGCAATTGACCAGGCACCACTCGCCCGTCTAATCGTGGCCAGCGCCTACAAGGCCGGAGCCGCTGAGGTTGACGTTCAGTGGACCGACGACACCATCAAGCGCCTTGACCTCGCCAACCTCGATGAGGACCGCCTGACAAGCCAGCCACCATTCGTCGCGGCCCAATACGATTACTGGGTTGCCAAAAACGCCAAGCGCATCACCATCAAGAGCGATGATCCCGACAACCTGGCGGGCATCGATGCAAAGCGGGTGGCCCAGTACAACGCCGGCCACCAGAAGGCCTACGCCAACTTGAGTAATGCCATTGTCACCAACAAGATCAGCTGGACCATCCTCGCGGCCGCCAGCCCCAAGTGGGCCCAGAAGGTCTTCCCTGACGCAGCGACCCCAGAAGCGGCGCAAGACCAGCTGTGGGATGAAATCTTCAAGACCACGCGTATTTACAACGACAGTCCCGAAGACGCCTGGGCCAAGCACGTGGCCAAGCTGGACGCAAAGGCAACCTGGCTGACAAGCCTGCAGCTGGATGCACTGCACTACACCGCCCCCGGCACCGATTTAACCGTGGGCCTGCCGCAGAACCACATCTGGAAGGCAGCGGGGTCCGAAAATCCGCGCGGTGAGTACTTCATGCCGAACATGCCAACTGAGGAAGTCTTCACGGTGCCGGACCACCACCGCATTGACGGCACGGTCAGCTCAACCAAGCCCCTGGCCTACGCCGGTAACATCCTTGAAGGCATGCACTTTACCTTCAAGAACGGTGAGGTCATCAGCGGCAAGGCGGACAAGGGCCAGCAAACCCTCGACGGCCTGCTGGAGATCCGCGGTGCACGTTCCCTCGGCGAGGTGTCCCTTGTTCCGGACCCATCCCCGATTTCACAATCCGGCATCATTTTCTTCAACACCCTCTTCGACGAGAATGCCTCCAACCACATGGCACTCGGCGAGGCTTACCCGTTCTGCGTTGAGGGCGGCGTCGAGATGAGCGAAGAGGAACAGGAAAAAGTTGGCCTGAACCACGCCGACACCCACGTTGACTTCATGATGGGGTCGAACCAGATGGACGTCGACGGCATCACCAAGGATGGCCAGATTGTCCCAATCTTCCGCGGCGGTGACTGGGCATAAATTGCAACAATAATGGCATCAGAAAGGGGTAAAATGTTTGACCACTTTGATTTTTGACTTAGATGACACCATCCTCGACTTCACTGCGAGCGAGGAGAAGGGCTTGAGCGGCGTGTTCGCGGACTTTGGCATCACTGACAACGAGCAGACGCGCACGACCTACAAGCGGGTCAACAGCTCCTTGTGGGCAGCGCTGGAACGCGGCGAACTAACGCGGGCGCAGCTGCTCGACATCCGCTTCGAACGGTTTGCGGAGGCAATTCACAAACCCGATTTGGACGCCCACGCAGCCGAGAAGGAATACCGGCAGTTCCTGAACAACGGCTTCGATGAGGTGCCAGGGGCAAAGAGCCTGCTGCAACACCTGCGCGGCGCTGGCTACCGCGTGCTGGCCGGCACCAACGGCAACGCGGCGACGCAACACAACCGCCTCCTGCACAGCCACCTTGGTCCCCTGTTTGACGGGGTTTATATGTCGGAAGAAATCGGTTACGATAAACCTGACCCAAGATTCTTCGATGCCATCTTCAAGCGTGAACCGCAGATTGACCGCCAAGACACCATCATGATTGGCGATGGCCTGAACTCCGACATCCGTGGCGGCGTCAACTATCACCTGCAGACAATCTGGGTGAACCGCAAGCACCAAACCAACCTGACCGAACTAACCCCGACCCACGAAGTTAATTCACTAACACAATTGGGCGATTTACTGATTGGCTAACGCGCACTTCACGGCCGCATTAGCCGGAAAGGACGAATCATGTACGATAACAAAACAACCATCCTCGGAATCATCACCACTGCCGCAGCGGGCACAGCCGTACTTGCCAGTGGCCTTGCCCTCGCAACGGGCATCATCACCCTCATTCACGGAACCAAGGGCTAACAAGAACTCGGGCCGCTGCGCATTTACGCGCGGCGGCCCTTTTTGGTTTTCGGAACAATCAGTGCAGACAAAAAAGGCATCCCCGCAAGGCCAATGTGCCGTGCCGGAATGCCTTTTTGCTTACTTGTTAATGGTGCGTCTTGCGGGCAAAGAAATCGCCGATGAATTGAACAATGAACACCATGATCAGGATGAAGATCAGGCTGACCCAGATGACGTCGTTCTCGTAGCGCAGGTACCCGGTATTGATGGCCAGGTTCCCGAGACCACCACCACCAATGACACCGGCCATCGCGGTCAGACCGATGATACTGATAATCGTCAGGACGGACACGCGGATCAGCTCGGACAGTCCTTCACGCAGATACACCCGAAAGACAATGCCGAGGGGTGAAACACCCATGGCCTGGGCCGCTTCAATGACGCCGGCATCAACGGTCAGCAGGGCGTTTTGCACCTGCCGTGCGTAAAATGGAGCCGTCCCCACAACCAGGGGCACGAGCGCGGCGGTTGGGCCAATCCCCGTGTGCACAATCAGGCGCGTGAAGTTGTTCAACGCCGCCAACAGGATGATGAACGGAATCGACCGGAAAATGTTAACCAGCTTGTCCAGCACGCTGTAAAATGGCCGGTTTTCGAGCAATCCGTGTTCGTCGGTCAAGAGCAATAAGATGCCGACGAACAGGCCGATGATTCCAGCCACGATGGTTGTCCACACCGTCATGTAAATGGTCTGGTTGATGGCCTCAACCACCCCACCGTCACCATTCCAAAGCGGAACAACGTTAGGGAAGAATTTTTCAATAATATTCATGTTAATCCTCCTCCGCTGCTAATTTGACGTTCGTCACCGTGACGTCGCCGGCCTTCAGGTACGCGAGGGCCTTGTCGATATCGTCCGCCTCACCATTCAGCACCACAATCAGGTTCCCGAATGGCGTGTTCTGCAGGCTCTGAATGTCCCCGAACAAAATGTTGGCGGTGACGTTGTACTCCCGATAGAGCGTGGCGATGAGCGGCTGGTCGGTGCTGGCGCCAACGTAGGTCAGGCGCACCAGGCGCTCCTTGGGCCCAAGGCTCTGCACGGCGGGCTGCTTGCTGATAGCCTTCAGGGTGGCGTCCAGTTGCATCGTCGTGTCGATGAAGTCCTTGGTCAGCTGCTGCTGCGGGTGCGCGAAGATTTCGAGCAAACTGCCGCGTTCAATTACGGCACCTGCGTCCATCACGGCGACCCGGCTGCAAATCTGCTTCACGGCTTCCATCTGGTGAGTGATCAAAACGATGGTCAGTCCCAGCTTCTCGTTCAGCGACTTCAGCAATTCCAGAATTGATGAGGTCGTCTTCGGGTCCAGCGCGCTGGTTGCTTCATCGGAAATGAGCACCTCGGGATCTGACGCAAGCGCACGGGCAATCCCGACACGCTGCTTTTGGCCCCCAGACAATTCAGCCGGAAACGCGTTCGCCCGCTCGGACAGGCCAACTAATTCGAGCAAATCGCTAACCTTCTTGTTGATTTCGTCCTTGGGCATGGTGCCACGCAGCGGGAACGCCACGTTATCGGCAATCGTCCGGCTTGCCATCAGGTTGAAATGCTGGAAAATCATGCCGATCTTCCGCCGCTTCTGCCGCAACTCCTTGGCCGAAAGCTTCATCATGTCATCGCCAAGAACGGTGACGCTACCACTAGTTGGCCGCTGCAACAGGTTAATCAGGCGCACCAGCGTGGACTTCCCAGCACCGGAGTACCCGACAATCCCGTAAATGTCGCCCCGATTAACGCTCAGCGAAACGTGGTTTACCGCGTGGACGGCCTTCTTTTTCTTTTCTTTGAAGACGACGTCAACGTCGTCGAAAATGACTACTTCTTCGCTCATTGTTCCTCCTGAGGGTTGGTGGCAGTGTTGCTGGTGACAGCAGCCGCCCCAACCGGACTCTATTTATTCGTGCCTAACCCTAACTAATTAGTAAAGCGCTAACTTAGCCCTGACACCAACATCGGGCCTACCCGAAATGGATAAGCCCGATGCGATATCGTCAATGCATATTTTACCACTAACGGCGAATAACTTGCGAATTTTTGAAGGGCTATTTGCGGAAAGGGGTGAATGTGTTAGAAAGTGGTTTCTGGCTGGACGAGTAAGCTCGTCCTAGTCGTGCTCCGCCGCCTAGAAGTCTGCGGTTAACCACAAGCTAACTACGATTGGCAAAGTGCGCCAATCATAGTTACCTTGCCGTTAATCCTCAGCTTCTGAACAGGCGATTACGCAACCTTGCCCTAGTCGTGCTCCGCCGCCTAGAAGTCTGCGGTTAACCTCAAGCTGTCCGTGATTGGCAAAGTGCGCCAATCATATCTAACTTGCCGTTAATCCTCAACTTCTGAACAGGCGGCTGCGCAACCTTACCCTAGTCGTGCTCCGCCGCCTAGAAGTCTGCGGTTAACCTCAAGCTGTCCATGATTGGCAAAGTGCGCCAATCACGGCCACCTTGTCGTTAATCCTCAGCTTCTGTTCAGGCGGCTGCGCAACCTCTTCTTAGTCGTGCTCCGCCGCCTAGAAGTCTGCGGTTAACCTCAAGCTGTCCATGATTGGCAAAGTGCGCCAATCACGGCCACCTTGCCGTTAATCCTCAACTTCTGAACAGGCGGCTGCGCACTGTGTTTATTTAGAACTTCGCGTCCCAAGCCGCAATCGTTGAACCGTCGTAAATCTTCTTGATCTGCTTCTTGGTAGCGTCGGTCTGGTATGCCTTGACAATCTTCTTGTAAACAGCCTTGTTCTTTTCGCTCTTCTTGGCAACGATGATGTTGATCCATGGCTTGCTTGCCTTGTTGATCTTTTCAACGTACAGAGCGTCATCTGGGTCGAGCTTTGCGTTCAGGGCCATGTCGTTGTTAACAACAGCCGCGTCGGCGGAGCTCAGGGAACGTGCTGTCTGTGAAGCGTCAACTGGGGTGAACTTCAGATTCTTTGGGTTGCTCTTGATGTCACGGGTTGTTGGTTCTGCCTTGTTGCCGTTCAGGTTGATGATGCCGGCGGTCTGGAGCAGAATCAGTGCGCGGCCTTCGTTGGTTGGGTCGTTAGGAACAGCAACCGTTGCACCCTGCTTGAGCTGGCTGAGCTTCTTAATCTTGTTGGAGTAAACGCGCAGTGGGCCGATGTAGGTGCGGCCGATAACTGCGAGGCTGTTGTCCTTGTTGGACTTTTCCCAGTTGTTGAAGAAGTCGTAGTGCTGGATTGCGTTCAGGTCAAGGTCACCATCAACAACGGCCTGGTTAACCTTGTTGTAGTCGGTGAACTGAACAAGCTTCAAGTTGATGTTCTGCTTCTTGAGACGCTGAGCAACTGGCTTCCAAACGTCAGCGTCGGAACCGATAACCCCAAGCTTAACGGTGGTTTCCTTGCTGGTCTTGGAGCTGCTGTTACCACATGCTGCGAGCGTCAATGGAATAAGCAATGCTGCGGCTGCGAGTGAAATAATCTTTTTCTTCATAATGTATATCCTCCAAATTGTGTGTGGGCTTTTTTAGGTAAACGATAAATCGAAGTTGTGGAAGTAGATACTGCAATGGCAATAAAAAAATTCGCCCCTAACCAAAGTTAGAAGCGAATTAACGCGGTACCATTCTAAGTCGTCCCTGCTGCAGTCAGGGACCTCACTAACGGGTCAAACAACCCGTGTGCACTTTAATGGATGCCAGCCATTGCAGCCTTACCCGGAGGTTCGGTGCACCGATCAGTAGGCCATTTTTGAACCACCGTACCTCCCCGTTTTCACCATCCGGGGTCTCTGTTAAGGTCGTGTTAGTTCGCTCTCCCACGTCTTCGTTTATCGTCTTATCAATGACTGTATGATAACCACATTTTTCCTGAGTGTCAACACTATTTATCATCAAAAACCTCTGATTCAAAATTATTTTGCCATTTTCCTGCAGTCCGCAACCACTGGTATATTCGGCCAATCGCCGCCGCAACGGTGAAAATCGCAATTAGTTAACAATTTGGTTTGGATTAAAAAAGTGGCCGATTTTCTGACAAAATTTCAGTTTGGATTCCTGTAATCCGTTTTCAAGAACCTGTATAATAATCTTATCGCATAATTTGGAGGTTCGTCATGGAAATCACAGACGTCAATTCACTGCTCAGTGCGCTCACGACCGGAGAACCAGAATTCAATGTCACCGGTACAGCGGCGGAACTGGTCAGCTCGGTGCTGATGCTCCGAAACAAAACGTATTCGCCATTCATGCAGATGACCGGCGCAATTGAAGGCGTCCTCGGCAACCTGCTCAATCACGACTTCTCGAGCAAGGTGGGCACCCAGGCAGGAACCCTGGTCCAGCTTTCCCCGGCGCAGCAGCAGCGTTTCGGCATCACGCCGGACAACGCCCTGGTCCTGGTGCGCACGGCCAATGACAACTACGAAATCACACCAAACGGGAGTGAATTCACCTTCACAATCATCAGTCCGAAAAGCGCCAAGCCAAAAGCAAAGACGCCTGATCAGTATGCAAAGTATTTGAACAAGCAATAATTAACGCGACTGCTGCCCTGTCATTGCGGTTGTAGTACCCTTTTTTGCAAACTCAATCGACTGTGCTTTCTACCTTTAACGAATCAATCAACATATTCGCTCTGCCAGCCCAAAATGGCCGTCCACATCAATTGCGGACGGCCATTTTTTGAATCAGTTTTAAATTGTCTTACCCGAAAAAGCAGCGAACCCGCTACCTTTCCACCAAATCGGAACCCTGGCCCGAGCCCGAGAACTCTTCGGTCTGGCTGAACATGTAGCTCTGGTGGTGGTACCGCATCGACAGCACCATCCCCACCGAGAACAGGTTGGCCAGCAGGAACGAACCCCCCTGACTAACGAACGGCAGCGGAATCCCGGTCAGTGGCAGCACCCCGATGTTCATCCCCACGTTTTCCAGCACGTGGAAGAGGATCATCATGATGACACCCGTGGAAATGTACGCGTAAAACTCGTTCTTCGTGTCGAAGGTAACCCGAATCATTTGGTATATCAGCAGGAAGTACAGCAAAATCAAAATGCCGGCGCCGATAAACCCAAACGTTTCGCCGATAACGGAGAAAATCATGTCGGATTCCTGCACGGGCACGACCACGTTGAGGTTGCCGAACCCGGTCCCGGTCATCCGGCCGGAACCAATGGCCTTCATCGCCTGCCAAATCTGGTAGGAGTTACCATCAGTGGCTCCCGAGGGGTTCAGCCACGACTGAATCCGGGCAAACTGGTACGCCTGGAACCCAAAGTGCTCCAGCAGCTTTTGCCCCCAGTCGGTCACGGCCAGGTACAGCGCCGAACCACCAATGGCAATCGCGCCCCCACCAATTGGGGCAATGATGCGCCAGGTGACCCCGGAAACCAGGACAACCCCGGAGAAAATCGCGAGGAAGACCAGCGTGGTCCCAAGGTCATGCTGAGCAATCAGCAAAACCGCAACGGGCAGCGTCCACAGCCCCATTTTGCCAATCAATACCCAGTCGTTATGGAAATTGTGGGTGAACTGCGAGTTGTGCAGGGTGACGACCCGGCTGAGCATGAGAATGTACGCCGGCTTCATAACCTCACTGGGTTGGAACGTGATTGGTCCAAGCTTGAACCAGGATTTGGCCCCCGTGCTCGCGGCGGTTCCCCGGTCGTAGAAAATTAACACGGCAACCAGCAGGAAAATCCCCAGTCCGTACAGAATCGGCGCAATCCGCCACAACTGCTCCGCGTCAAAGCGCATGATGAAGATGACCCCAATCCCACCGATAACGTACCACACAACCTGCATGACCACCGCTTTAACCGCGGCAGCCTGCGACCCGTCGTTCTTGGTGGCCATGTAGATGGCACCCATCCCAATCAGCCCAAGGAGCATAATCGTCAGCAAAATCCCGTAATCGATGCGATCCTGCTGCGGTGCTTCGTTCTTGCCTTCTTGTCTATTCAAGTGCCCACATCCTTTTACGTCCATTAGCACAATTCCTAATGGGCTTAAATCTTCGCCGCAACCTAATAATCGCGGCACTTACATGTCTAGTTAAAGAGGTGGTTACCTGGGGTAACCACCTCTTTGTTTAGTGCTTGTGCAAGTGGTAAGCCGACAACAGGTACGTAACGGCTTCCTCTTCACTCTTAAAGAGCTGGGGATCTGCGTTGCCTGATAGGTATGCCGCGAACTTTGCGTCAGCAGGTTCGATTGAACCGATTTCGCTTTCGCCATCCATTAGCACTGAGACGGTCTTGCCCGCACGCTGGATGCTGTCCATCGTGATGTTGATGTTCTTCTCTTTAGCCATGTCGTTCCTTTCTACCCGCCGCGCCTGCTTTAACCGCTGCGGTCGCAAAATTTACTCTCCGCTTAAACGCGGTTTCGTTTCAAACTAAATTGGTCTGGTACCGGATCACTGCCGCCAGTGACGAACGGGTTGCACCGCAAGATGCGCGCAATCCCCATCAAGCTACCCCGGATGGCACCGAAGCGGCTGACTGCTTCCAGCGAGTACTGACTGCAAGTTGGCTGGTAGCGGCACGTTGGCGGGAACGCGGGCGAAATGACCCGCTGATAGAACCGGATGAGGGCCATTACAACTGTTTTCACTGCAATCGCCTACTTCAAGAAATCAATGATGTGGCCCCAGGTGCTGGGCACGAAAACGGCAAAGGGGTTCCCCCCACCGATTGCGTAACCAATCATCGAACCCACAATCATTAAGATAATCCCGATACCAAGAATTAATAATGCCCGCCGGATAACCCGGGAAAATGCATCCATGGGGTGCCTCCTTGTGAATTGGCCGGTGTTCGGTCAAGATGACGCCAAAATTACTCGCGCCGCATGCAAAGTGCGCGTGCTGCCATTGCAACACGCGCACCCCGAATGATTAGTACTGCTTGTGGTGCGCGATGTTGTCGAGCAAGACACCAGTCCCAAGTGCGACGGCGTCCAGCGGGTCTTCGGCGAGCAGCACTGGCACGTGCAGTTCGTCAGCAAACAGCTTGGCGATGCCCTTCAGCAGGGCCCCACCACCAGTGAGCATAACCCCACGGTCAATGATGTCCGCAGACAATTCAGGTGGCGTCTTCTCCAGAACTTCCTTGGCTGCCGCAATCACGGAGCTCATGACGTCATGGAGTGCTTCCTGAACTTCCAACGCGGTAACTTCAACTTCGCGTGGCAGACCGGTCGCAATGTCGCGGCCGCGAACTTCCATGGACACAGATTTGTCGGCTTCGTATACCGCGCCAATCTGAATCTTCAGTTGTTCGGCTGTGTGTTCACCAATGAGCAGCTTGTGCTTAGCCTTGACGTAGCTCACAATGGCTGCGTCCATCTTATCCCCAGCAAGACGCAGGGACTGGCTCGTCACGATTTCGCCCATCGACAATACGGCGACGTCAGAGGTCCCACCACCGATATCGATGACCATGTTCCCTTGTGGCTGGAAAATGTCGAGACCCGCACCAACAGCTGCGACTTTGGGCTCGAATTCAAGGTAGACCTTCCCGCCGCCGGACTTCTCGGCAGCCTGGATAATGGCCTTTTGTTCGATAG
Organism: Lacticaseibacillus hulanensis; assembly: GCF_004010095.1. Taxonomy (GTDB): domain Bacteria; phylum Bacillota; class Bacilli; order Lactobacillales; family Lactobacillaceae; genus Lacticaseibacillus; species Lacticaseibacillus hulanensis. Next base: position 46,660 of record NZ_RRYD01000002.1, read on the forward strand.
ACGTGATGTTGGTTGGTGCACAAATGAGAATGTTAGGCTTGCTCAAAAAGCCCTTAACATTCAGCTTGTTGATGAAGTATTCAAGCATCGCTTCCGTGATATCAAAGTCGGCAATAACGCCGTCCTTGAGTGGGCGAATGGACCGAATGTTCCCCGGCGTCCGTCCCACCATTTTGTATGCTTCGGCACCAACAGCGAGCACTTTGCCCGTCTGGGTATCGATTGCCACAACGGAAGGTTCATTCAGAACAATACCCTTGCCCTTCACGTTGATGAGGACGTTTGCGGTCCCCAGGTCGATCCCGATATCTTTTGCCATTACCAATGCTCCCCTCGAGTTTAACTAGACTTTTTATTATACCATACGTTGCCACCATCCGTACAAGTGTGGCGCCAGCGCTAGGCCGGAATAATCAATTAATTAACCGCCGTAACTAATGCGGCGTTGCACGTGCCCCTAGCGATACAGGTACGGTAAATTCTTGAAGGCGCCAACGAATGACAGAAAGCAACTCGAGACCAGATACCCAAGACCAATTGCAATGAATAACATTAAGACTTGCACCTCACGGGTGTGGCCCGGCCGGAATATTTTTTCGAGTCGCAGCGCAATCAGAGTGCGCCAAACCAGCATGATGAAAAACATGTGTGAAATGATTGTCACCAGTGCCGTAACACCAAACGATTGTGTCATTGCGAAATCCTCCAGGTGCAATCATAGCAAAAACCGCCCATCGCTTAAAGGCGATTTGGCGGTTTTTTGTATGCTTATGCGTATTTTTAGAAATAAACCCTGAGCAACCATCTTTATATGCGCTAAACGCCATACCCTAGTTCCTTAATCTCGGCGGCCTTGAACTCGCTCGGACCCCCGGCTTCGCTCCCGGAATACTCTTGCACCCCAAATTTTGAGCGGGAGGTCGACGTTGCCGCGGACCGGTAACTAGTCTTGCTGTACACCAAGTGCCCGCCAGCAGGGGCACCGTCACGGCGAGGTAGCTCGTTGACTGCAGTCCGGCGCATTTCCCCGCATCCTGTGTAAAGCACGATAGCAGACCCACGATGTAGTCGAGCTCCGTGGGGCAGAAGGTTCCGCTCAACCCGCTCCGCAAACCGATGGCAAAAGCCGCCATCAATTCGCGAAGCACGCTGCCACTTGTACTCATCGGTTTACCGATGTTAGTACAATGGGCAGCGCCAGTGATGCTCACCTTCTAAACGCCCCACTCCGCTCTGTTCGCATTGAAGCTGCCCACGACCGCAGCCGCTGCCCGCCGCTCCGTCAGTTCCCGGGGCACACAAAAACCGGCCCCCAACGGAGACCGGTTCTGCATATTACTATTTTGAGCTCTTAACGTTAATCCGGTTAAGCGCACGTTGCAATGCAACCTGTGCCCGCCGCAAATCGTTTTTGTTCTGCTCTTGCTTGGCAGTTTCAATTCTGCGCTCGGCACGCTCACGCGCAGCCTGTGCACGCGTGAGGTCAATGTCCCGCGCGCGTTCAGCAGAATCGGCTACGATGGAAGCCGTGTTGTGGGCGACTTCCATGAAGCCACCGTTCACCGCAATCCGGTCTTCGTGACCAGGGTTATCAAGGCGTTGAACGCGAACTTCACCAATCTGCAGGGGGGCCACGATTGGCTCGTGGTTAGCCATAATGCCGAGATCACCGTCTACCGAACGGACAACCACCATTTTTGCGTGGTGATCATACACAATGCCATCCGGAGTGACGATATTCACCGTCAGAACTTGCTGCTCGTCGGCCATGCCTATCCCCTCCTACTACTTAGCTGCTTCAGGGTCATACCCAAGAGTCTTCGCCTTTGCCAGCACGTCATCGATGCCCCCGACAAGCCGGAAAGCTTCTTCAGGAACGTCGTCGTATTTACCATCGAGAATTGCCTTGAAGTCCTTAACGGTTTCTTCAACGGGCACGTATGCACCCTTAATCCCGGTGAATCGTTCAGCAACGTTGAAACTCTGGGAGAGGAAGAACTGGATGCGACGCGCACGCGAAACAATCAGCTTTTCTTCGTCGGACAATTCATCCATCCCCAAGATGGAGATGATGTCTTGCAGTTCCTGGTAACGCTGGAGAACCTGCTGCACCTTGGTTGCAACTTCGTAGTGTTCCTCACCCACGATTTCTGGGGTCAGGGCACTGGAAGATGAAGCCAGTGGGTCAACAGCTGGGTAAATCCCCATTTGGGTCAAGCGACGTTCAAGGTTAGTCGTTGCATCCAAGTGGGCGAACGTCGTTGCAGGCGCAGGGTCAGTGTAGTCATCGGCAGGCACGTAAACGGCCTGGATAGACGTAACGGAACCCTTCTTGGTGGAAGTAATCCGTTCCTGCAACTGACCCATTTCCGTAGCCAGAGTTGGCTGGTAACCAACGGCACTAGGCACACGGCCGAGCAGCGCGGATACTTCTGAACCAGCTTGGGTGAAACGGAAAATGTTATCGATGAACAGGAGCACGTCCTGGCCTTCAACATCACGGAAGTATTCAGCGATGGTCAAACCGGTCAGTGCAACCCGCATCCGGGCACCAGGAGCTTCGTTCATTTGACCGAAGACCATGGCGGTGTTTTCCAGAACGCCGGATTCCTTCATTTCGAAGTAAAGGTCATTACCTTCACGTGTACGTTCACCAACACCGGTGAACACGGAGATACCACCGTGTTGTTCAGCGATGTTGTGGATGAGTTCCTGAATCAGAACGGTTTTACCAACACCGGCACCACCGAACAGACCAACTTTCCCACCACGAAGGTATGGGGCGAGGAGGTCGATAACCTTAATCCCGGTTTCGAGAATCTCGGAACTCGTGGACAGGTCTTCGAACTTAGGTGCACTCTTGTGGATGCTGTCACGCTTGTGGTCGGGACCGAATGCCTCGCCACCGTCAATTGGTTCTCCCAAAACGTTGAACACGCGACCAAGCGTGTCCTTACCAACAGGCACGGAGATTGGAGCACCAGTATCGGTTACTTCCATTCCGCGCTGCAAGCCGTCAGTGCTGGCCATCGCGATGGTCCGCATAACACCGTCACCAAGTTCAACGGCAACTTCAACGACAAGCGTTGAACCGTCGGGCCTCTTGATGTTCATGGCGTTATTAATCTTAGGCATGGAATCGTTAATGGGAAAGGCCACATCGACGACAGGGCCGATAACGGTAACGATTTTCCCTGTACTATTACTCAATGTCTGTGTCCTCCCTGGGGTTCCTGCGCGGCGCAACTGACCAGTTATGATCAGCTCTGGCACGCAGGAACGTTGTATTTTTTAATCTAGCTTATTTGCAAAGCTTCTCCTGACCGAATCCTGGACTGCAGAGGTTTATTCAACCGCTGCGGCACCAGAAACGATTTCGGTCAGTTCAGTCGTGATTTGTGCCTGACGGGCCCGGTTGTAACGGGTCGACAGATCACCAATCAGGTTGTCGGCGTTATCGGTTGCACTCTTCATGGCAGTCATGGAGGCAGCGTGTTCCGCCGTCTTCGCGTCCATGATGGCACCGAAAATCAGACTCTCCGCGTACTGTGGCAGAACCGCATCGAGGACAGAGTCCAAGTCGGGTTCAGTCAAGTAGGAAACCGGTGTGTCCTCAACTTCAGCCGGGTCAAGGTCGTTAATTGGCAGCATTTTTTCAACACGGAAAACGGAGGTCAGTGAGTTCACGTGGTGGTTGTAGCACACGTAAAGCTCATCGAACACTTCATTGTCGTACATCGAAACGGCTGTCTTAACAATCTCACGGACTTCGTTGAACGTTGGCACATCAGAAATGCCCCGGAATTCGTAGGCAACATCCACGCCCCGTGCCTTGAAGAAGTCAGCACCGACCCCACCAACAGCAAGAACGCTGGATGGGTGTTCGTCGCTAGCAAGGACGTCAAGCATTGGCTTGAGGGCGTTGCTGTTGTAACTGCCGACCAGGCCCCGGTCACTCGTCATGACCAGGTAACCAACCTTCTTGACTGGCCGCTCTTGGAGAAGGTCAGCAACCACGACGCGCTTGTCGTCCTGGTCGTTGTCGTCTTCACCCTTGAGCCGCTTTTCGGCCGCCATACTCAGCAACTGGCTCTGGGCCAGGTGGGTAACGGTGGTGCGAATCTTGTCAGCGTAAATCTGATATGCACTGGACTTCTTCTCCACTTGGGACAGCTTCGCCCCGGAGACCATCTGCATGGCCGCCGTGATTTGGCGGGTCTTCTTCGTCGACGCAATGCGCCGCTTGATGTCAATTAAAGAATCAGCCATGTGCCTGCCCCCCTACTTGGTGGTGTCAGCAGAAGGCGCAAAACCATCAGTAAAGGCCTTGAGTGCTGCATCCATCTTGTCAGTGTCTGGCAACTTCCCAGTTTCCACAATCTGCTTGAGCAGGTCAGCAGCGTTGCTTTCGAAGTAGTCAACTACTTCGGATTCGTAGCGCTGAATATCAGGAACAGGAATAGCATCAAGGAAACCATGGGTCAAAGCGTAAAGCACAACAACCTGGTGCTGCACAGGCAATGGCTTGTGCAGAGGCTGCTTCAGTACTTCAACGGTCCGGCGGCCACGGTTCAACTTAGCCTGCGTTGCCGCATCCAGGTCGGAACCGAATTGGCTGAAGGCTTCCAGTTCACGGAAACTTGCAAGGTCAAGACGCAAGGTCCCGGCAACCTTCTTCATTGCCTTCAACTGCGCGTCCCCACCAACACGGGAAACAGAAGTCCCGGCGTCGATAGCTGGACGTGTGCCTGCGTAGAACAGGTCGCTTTGCAGGAAGATTTGCCCGTCGGTGATACTGATAACGTTCGTTGGAATGTAAGCAGAAACGTCACCGGCTTGGGTTTCGATGATTGGCAGTGCGGTCATTGACCCACCACCAAGTTCATCGCTCAACTTCGCGCTCCGTTCAAGCAAACGGGAGTGCGTGTAGAAAATGTCCCCAGGGTAAGCTTCACGTGAAGGTGGACGACGGAGCAGCAGGGAAATTTCACGGTAAGCGGAAGCCTGTTTCGTCAGGTCATCGTAAACGATGAGGACGTGCTTGCCGTTGTACATGAATTCTTCACCCATTGCGGCGCCGGCATATGGTGCCAGGTAAAGCATTGGTGCTGGTTCGGATGGGCCAGCGGAAAGGATGATGGTGTAATCCATCGCGCCAAACTTGCGCAGGGTTTCAGCCTGTGCACGCACAGTTGAATCCTTCTGCCCAATAGCAACGTAGATACAGATCATGTCCTGACCCTTTTGGTTGATGATCGTATCAATCGCAATACTGGTCTTCCCAGTCTTACGGTCCCCAATGATCAATTCACGTTGGCCACGGCCAATTGGCACGAGGGCGTCAACCGCCTTGAGCCCAGTCTGCAGTGGTTCGAAAACGGACTTACGCTGCATAACCCCAGGAGCAGGGCTTTCAACTGGACGGGTCTTTGTGGTCTTGATTTCGCCAAGACCATCGATTGGTTGACCCAGCGTGTTAACCACGCGGCCAATCAATTCCTCGCCGACTGGGACTTCCATGATGCGGCCGGTACGTTTAACCGTGTCGCCTTCACGAATGTCGTCAAAGTCACCAAGGATGATAATCCCAACATCATTTGTTTCTAGGTTCTGCGCCATCCCGTATGAACCGTTTGCGAATTGCAAAAGTTCCCCGGACATGGCGTTGTCCAGACCGTGAGCGCGGGCAATCCCGTCACCAATGTAGGTAACGGTCCCGACTTCCTCAACATCGAGGTCGGTCTGGTACTGCGCCAACTGTTCTTTAATTAGCGCACTAATTTCTTCTGATTTGATAGCCATGACTTCACCTCTTAACTAATCTAATGTGCCAGCAATGCCGCGCGGATTTGGTCGATGCGGTGTGATACCGTCCCGTCAATCACGCGGTTTGCTGCCTCTACCCGCACACCACCGATAACACTCGCGTCAACCACTTGTGTCAGGTGTGCTGTTTTTGCTGACAGCTTAGCCGCAACTGCGGCGCTGAGCTGCTTTTCCTGCTGCTCCGTCAGCGGCAAGGCAGTCGTCACGGTCCCGAAGATCATGCCGGCTGCTGCACTTGCCTGCTGGCCAAAATCGTTGATAACTGCTGGCAGGGCCGTAATGCGGCCGTAGTCGAACAGCATCTGGACGAGATTTTGAACCGTCTGGGAGGCGCCCTTTTTGAGGAGGTCAACCAGATCCTGCTTAACCGCTGGAGTCAGCTCGGGAGCGTCCAAAGCGGCGAGTAGTTGAGGCGTAGCATCGCAAACAGCTTGGAGCTGCTGTAATTCTTCGTTAATCAGTTCGACCTGATTCGTCTCGCTGGCCAGTGTGTACAAAGCCGCACCGTACCGCGGGGCAACTACCGCGTTTGTTAGCGCCATGTTAATCACCTAGCCCCTTGATGTAATCGTCAATGAGGGCCTGCTGGTCGCCTGCGGTCAGTTCCTTGCCAATGATTTTGCTTGCAATTGCAACTGACAGGTCGGCAACTTGATCACGTGCGCTATTCAAAGCGTCCTGCTTGGCCTGAGCAATGTCTGCTTCGGCCTTGGTCTTCAGGTCCGCTGCTTCCGCGTGAGCGTCAGCAACAATCTTCTTGCCCTGCGTTTCACCGTTGGCCTTGGCCGTGTTGATAATCTTCACGGCATCCGCCTGGGTGTTCTGCAGTTCGCTCTTGCGCTGAGCAAGGAGCTTTTCTGCTTCATCACGGCTCTGATCCGCGTAATCCAGGTCAGAGGTAATCTTGTCTTGGCGCTTAGCCATCATCTTGGTGACTGGGCCCCAGGCAAACTTACCAACGAGGAGCACCAGAGCGATGAAGGTGACGAGCCCGAAGATTGTGTCCCCATAAGTGAGGCCTTCAGCAGCGGCACTAATCATTCCGTAATTCATCTATGCCACTCCCTTCTTATCTGAAAAATCCGTAACCCTGAGTCACGTAAATTACATGAAGAGGATAAGGAAGGAGACAGCGATAGCGATGATAGGAACAGCTTCGATCAAACCAACACCAAGAAGCATGGTCCCCCGGAGTGTACCGGAAAGTTCAGGCTGGCGAGCCATACTTTCAATGGTCTTGCTGATAACAAGACCGTTACCAATACTTGCAGCCAGGGCTGCCATACCAGCTACGATAGCTGTTGCGAGTTCTTTCATGAGTCAATTTCCTCCTAAAATGTGAGTGCGGCATGCACCGTCGGGATTTGCCCGTTGGCCCGCACTCGATTACAAACTATTATTCTGAGACAACTTGGTGAGACGTGTACACCGTTGAGAGTATTACAAAGATGTAAGCTTGAATACTGCCAATGAAAACTGAGAATCCCATCCAGACCATTTCAAAGACAAACCCGACTGGGAAGCTCAAAATCGGTACAACGCCAGATAACGCCATGTTGCGGATCAGCGTTATGAGAATTTCACCAGCGAAGATGTTACCGTACAGACGCAGAGAGAGCGTCATGAAGTTGGTAAATTCTTCAAGTAAGTTCATTGGGTTCAGGTAACGCTTGGCGTAACCAGCAAACCCCTTGTTCTCGACACCCCAGTAGTGGGCTAAGAACAAAACAGTAGACGCAAGCGTCATGGTGATTAATGGACTAGCTGTTGGCGAGTGGAACCATGATACTCCGTTAATATTCACATCAATGAAAAGACCTAATTGGTTCATAACAAAGATAAACAGGAACATGGTAAACGCGAAAAGCTGGAAGAAACCACCTTGCTTGCCCGGCATTTCGCCATTAACAAGACCGTTCGTGAAGTCAATGACCCATTCAAGCAGGTTCTGCTTCCCGTCCGGACGCAGCTTTGGCTTGCGGGACAGGTAGAAGACAACCGCAAACACGATGATTGCAGAAACTAACATCGGAATGTCATTGGCTAAGTTAAACCGTACCGGCCCTACTACTAGGTAGGGATACTTATCGTTCACAGAATTCACCTCCTTACGAAAACTTGTTGCCCAGAGAGATCCTTATCATCTGAGTGGGACAAAACTTTCTAAATACGGATTTTGTAGAGTCCCCACAAAATACACTGATAACTCTACCACCTTAACCCCAAAAAGACAAAGGAAAAAGCGCGGCGCCAAGGCGATTTCGCGCATCCGCCTTGTAAGCGGCGCCTATCCCCGTAGATTAAGGTTAACAACGGTTTCCACCCGCAAATGTGCAAAAATAATTCCGACACATTGTCATAAATGTGGTGTTAAGTCGAAAAAATATTTTTGGTCGTGCCCCCTTTTCAGTTATGTTTTCATAAAGTTTCGCGGCAAATGGTTGTTGCCTGCGCCGCGCTGCTGCAAAAAAAGTCCCTGCCGTTTGTGGCAAAGACTTTCTAGGTGGATTATTTGGTTCCGAACAACCGGTCACCGGCATCACCGAGACCTGGGAAGATGTAGCCACTTTCGGTCAGGTGGTCATCGAGGGCTGCGGCGTAGATGTCCACGTCAGGGTGTGCTTCTTGCACAGCCTTAACGCCTTCTGGAGCGGCAACCAGAACAACGAGGCGCATGGACTTAGCCCCGCGCTTCTTGAGGGCATCGATTGCCATGATTGCGGACCCACCGGTAGCAAGCATTGGGTCAACGATGATGAGGTCACGCTGATCGATGTCGGTTGGCATCTTCACGAAGTATTCGTGTGGCTTCAAGGTCTTCTCGTCGCGGTACATTCCAATGTGACCAACCTTGGCCGCTGGAATCAGTTCGAGCACCCCGTCAACCATGCCGAGGCCGGCACGCAGGATTGGAATAACTGCGAGTTTCTTGCCGGCGAGCTGCTTTTGTACGCTGTGGCCCATTGGCGTCTCGACTTCAACGTCCTCTAGAGGTAAATCACGGGTAATTTCATATACCATCAATTCAGCAATTTCGTTAGCAACCTCACGGAATTCCTTGGTCCCAACATTCTTGTCACGAATAATCGTTAATTTGTGTTGAATCAGCGGGTGGTTCAAAACGGTAAATTTACCCATGTTAAATATCTCTCCTATCTATCGTGCGTGCCACGCACACGCCCTTGAACATTATAGGGTAATGGGTGCGAAAAATCAGCAATGACCCCCGATTTTTTTCAACCTTTACCAGATATCTTGGTTTAACGTTAACCCCGCGTGAGAGTTTTGCTGCTTCCTACCATTAATTAAACACAAAGGCGGGTGCAAACTGGCAGAATCTGCCGGAGTGCACCCGCCTTTGTGCGGTGAGTTAATTTGATGCCGTCCTTATTTCAGAAGTAGTGCACTCCGCTCTCTTAGTCTGCGAAGTGTTCTCCCCCAGCCGCCTTACCCAGCCGGTTCATGTACGCCGCGCCGAAGCCGGAATCATCAAAGCCCTGCGCCAGGACAACCTGCACGTCGGGGTGAAGGTCGAAGTAGCGCAGGCCCGCAAAGAGGTCACGGGTGGCGCTGGTCAAATCTTGGCCCAGCGAGTACTGCGGCAAACCCGCCGCGTAGTCCGCCAGCACCTGATCTGTGGCCAGGACGCCAAAGTCGTAACCCTTCGCCTTGGCCCACGCAATGGCCGCCGGAAACTGGCTCAACTCATCCACGATAATCACCTGTGCATCCGGAGCGTAGTGCTTGTACTTCATCCCCGGAGCCTTGGGTGTTTCCTTGGCGCCGACCTTGTGCTTGTCGGTGGCAACCTGGCCGATAATTGGTTCAAGCATTTCCTCGTCGACAGCACCGGGACGCAAAATTGCCGGCACGTCGCTGGACATGTCGATGACGGTGGATTCCACGCCGACCCGGCAAGGCCCATCGTCGAGAATCCCAGCGATGCGCCCGTCCATGTCGTGCAGCACATGCTGCGCGGTGGTTGGACTTGGCTTGCCGGACAGGTTCGCGGATGGCCCCACGATTGGCGTGCCCGCCGCGCGAATCAGTTCCCGGGTGGCGTCGTTGTCAGGTTCGCGAAAGGCCGCCGTCTTGAGGCCGCCGGTGACGTTCATGCTCAGTGCGCCCGGAATGATTGGTAGGATGATGGTCAACGGTCCCGGCCAGAACTTGTCCATCAGCTTCTTGGCTTCGGGTGTGACCGTGGCAAACTTGCTGACGGTCTCCGGGTCCGCCACCGTGACAATCAGCGGGTTATCCGAGGGGCGACCCTTAGCAACGTACACCTTTTTGACCGCATCAACGTTGGTCGCATCCGCACCGAGACCATACACGGTTTCGGTCGGGAAGGAAACCAGCTCACCCTGTTTGATTAACTCGGCCGCATTATTCACGGTCGCACGCGTAAATATCGTGGTTTTCATTTTTGAATTCACACTTCCATTTGAACTTGGCATCACAGTGCAGCTTAGAACTTAATCTTCACGGCGCGGGGGTGCCCGGCGTCATCTTCGCGGAACTCCGCCTGACCCAGCGGCAACATCTGCGCAATCATCTGCGCCAGCGCCTCTTGCTGGCGGTAACCGAACTCGAGGTACACCACCCCGCCCGGACGCAGGTGCCGCGGGATCTGGTCGAACAGCTCGCGAAACAGCGCGAGGCCGTGATCCTCAGCAAATAGCGCCAGGTGCGGCTCGTAGTCAATGACGGACTGATCCATCACGTCCATTTCGTCACGGTCGATGTACGGCAAGTTGGCGACGATGAAGTCGTACTTGCCCGTGCCCTCGAGGAGGTTACCCTGGTTTAGCTCCACTTCGGCGCCGAGCTCCTTGGCGTTGGCCTCCGCCACCGTCAGCACGGGCTGGCTGATGTCGGAGAGCGTCATTGCCAGGAGCGGCCGTTCGAGCTTGAGCGTAATGCCGATTGCCCCACTGCCGGTCCCGATGTCAATGCCGAAGCCGCCAACCGCGTCCTCTAGCATCCATTCCACCAGAATTTCGGTGTCGAACTGCGGAATGAGCACGGCGGGGTTCACGTTGAACCAGCGACCCCAAAAAGGCGCCCGGCCCACCACGTACTGCGCGGGCTGGCCGGCAAGCAGCGCGTTGATGTCCTCGGCAAAGGTTTGCGCGACATCATCCGGCATTTCGTCGCGGCCATGCAGGACAAGCTGGCTGCGGCTCCAGTTCAACCGACTGGATAAAACAAAGTTGGCGCCATCCCGGTCAATCCCGGCGGCGTCAAGTTTGTCCCCCGCAGCGCGCAACGCCGCAGAATAAGTCTTAGTCATCACCCAAGGACTCCAACTTGGCGGTCTGGTCGTGGAGAATGAGCGCATCGATGATATCGTCCAGTTCACCATTCATGATCCGGTCAAGCTTGTTCAGACTCAGGCCAATCCGGTGGTCGGTCACCCGGTTTTGCGGGTAGTTGTACGTCCGAATGCGTTCGGAACGGTCCCCGGAACCAACGGCAGTCTTGCGCTTTTCGGCGTATGCCTCCGCGTTTTGGCTTTCGTAGTAATCGTAAACACGGGCGGTCAGAATCTGGAGGGCCTTAACCCGGTTCTGCTGCTGGGAACGCTGGTCCTGCATGGACACGACAATGTTCGTTGGAATGTGCGTCATGCGGACAGCGGAACTGGTCTTGTTAATGTGCTGACCACCGGCACCGGATGAACGGAACACGTCCGTGCGGATATCCTTGGGGTCGAGCACGAGGTCAACCTGTTCGTATTCGGGCATGACCCCGACCGTTGCGGTACTTGTGTGCACACGGCCAGCGCTTTCGGTAGCGGGAATCCGCTGAACGCGGTGCGCCCCGTTCTCGAACTTCAGCTTGGAATATACGGAGTCCCCGGTAATCATGACAACGACTTCCTTGTAACCACCGACTTCGGTTGGGGACTCGTCGATGATTTCTGTCTGCCAACCCTGACGTTCAGCGTAACGGGAGTACATGTTGAGCAGGTCGGCCGCAAAGAGGCTGGCTTCATCCCCACCAGCAGCGCCGCGGATTTCCATGATGATGTTCTTGTCATCGTTGGGGTCCTTTGGCAGCATCAAGATTTTCATCTTGTCTTCGAGCTTGGCCTTCTCGTCGCGAGCTTCTTCCAATTCTTCCTTGGCCATTTCGAGCATTTCGGGATCCTTGGTTTCGCGCATGATTTCGTCGCTACCCTCAATGTCATCGAGGACCTGCTTGTAGCGCTTGTACGCCGCAACGACATCACGCAGGGAACCCTCCTCCTTGGCGAGGGCCATGTAGCGGTCCGTGTCGTTGATGATGTCGGGGTCAGACATCTGTTCCTGAATATCATCGTAATGAATCAGGACGCTTTCGAGTTGTTCAAAAATTTTATCCACTTTTTCTGCTCCTTCGGTGTCACCGGGCCCGGCCGCAATGGGCTGCGGCGCGGGTGGTGGCATTAATTGAGTGCTGTTTCTACTATATAATAGGCGCGTTGTGGGAACTTCGTAGTCGAGCTCCGCGGCTTAGTCGAGCTCCGCCTTCCTGACTTTTCCGCTCAACCAAAGCCAGACATTGATGGGAAAGTGCGCCCATCAACGTCTGCCTTCCGTTGATGCTCAAAGTCAACCCGGAAGGCTCCGCTCTGTGTTACTGAAATGGCGGGTTGTTGTAATGCTTCCGGCACACCGGGTAGTAGCTTTCGTTCCCGCCAATCTGAATCTGTTCGCCCGCGTAGACGGGGTGGCCGTCGTGGATGCGGAGGTTCATGATGGCCTTCTTCGTGCAGAACCAGCAGATGGTCTTCATTTCCTCAATCTTGTCGGCGTACAGAAGCAGTGCTTCACTGCCTTCGAAGAGGTTGTTCATGAAGTCGTTCTTGAGCCCGAACGCCATAACCGGGATGTTCAGTTCGTCAACCACCCGCGCACATTCAATCACGTGGTGCTTCTGCAGGAACTGGGCCTCGTCAATCAGAACGCACGCCGCATGCGGGTTCGTGTTCTGGACCAGGTCGAACACGTTCGTGCCCGCCTCAATTGGGGTCGCCTTGCGCTCAAGGCCGATGCGGCTGGCGATGACGCCGACGCCTGAACGTGAATCAACGCCACTCGTGAGGATGATGACCTGCTTGCCCTGCTCCTCGTAGTTGTGGGCAACCTTGAGGATTTCGATACTCTTACCGCTATTCATCGCGCCGTAGCGGAAAAAAAGTTGTGCCATAATTATGCTCCCATCTCCGTTGACGTATGCTTGGCGCACGCGCCTTAACCTAAACTATTATAACGAGCCACCGATGATAGCACAAACCCAAGTTACAAACACACAAATGGCGCCATTGTTAACCAACGACGCCATTTCTTGAATTACTTGTTCACCTGGTGCAAGACCCCGTCTTCGATTGCAAAGATCTGGTCGGCAAATTTTTCCAGCCGGACGTCATGGGTCACCACCACGACCGCCTTCCCCCGGGCGTGGGCCAGCGCCTGGAACAACGCCCCCACGACCTCGACGCGCGCACTGTCCAGTGCCGCCGTTGGTTCGTCCGCTAAAATCACGGATGGGTCGGGGTACAGCGCGCGGGCAATGGCAACGCGCTGCTGCTGACCGCCGGATAGCTCACCTGGGAACTTCTTGCGCAGGTCCGCGATGCCCAGCTCATCGAGTAGTTCCCCGAGCTGCTTGGCATCCAGATTACCCTTTGGCTTGACGTGGTCGACCAGCTTGAACTGGTCATCCACGTTCAGGTACGGCAACAGGTGGTACGCTTGGAGCACGAAGCCGATGGACTGAAGGCGCAGCTGGTCGCGCTGCTTCTTGGTCCGGTCGTGGTAGCTGACCCCATCGAGCCACACGCTCCCAGAAGTTGGCGTCAGCAGGCCGCCCGCGATGCTGAGGAAGGTGCTCTTCCCCGAACCGGATGGCCCAACGATGAGGCTGAGCGTGCCGGGTTCAACGGCGAAGTTCACGTCGTGCAGCACCTGCACACGGGCCGTGCCCGTGCCGAAGACCTGGTTGACATTCTTTAATGCTAAAGCTGGCATGTTTTATCCTCCAATCACACTCACCGGATCAACCCGCAGCACGGCGCCGACCGGGATAAGCGAACCAATCAGACCCATCAGGACGAGTCCGGCCGCGACCGCCGCGAGCTGCGGCACGTCGAAGGCCATTGGGACCGCGGCCGGCATTGCCACTGCGGTCAGGGCCGTCAGCTCGGTGCCGATAATCAGTCCGGCCACCACCAGAATCAGCGACTGGCTGATGGTTGCGCCCACGAGCACACGACTCGGGATTCCCTGCGCACGCAGCACTGCGTAGTTCGGCAGCTTCTGCATGGTCAGGATGTACAGGAACACGGCAATTACGATGAGCGAGATGATCATGAGGAACCCAATCATCAGCTCGAAGGTCATGTTTTGCGCCGAATACCCGGGCATCTTGTTGATGAAGGTGGCACGGGAGTACGTCTTGAGCGCGGAACTCTGCTGACTGCGGGCACCGGCCTTGCGCGAAACGACCGCCGAGGCGATGGGTCCCGGCATCAAGTCCTTGAGGTCAAGCCAGGCACCGAGGCGTCCGTAGACCACGGGGGCAATGTTCATCTTCGCGTTCTTCGTGAAGCCGACGATGGTGAACTTGCCGGAGTCGCTGCTTAGGCGTACCTTGCTGCCAAGCTTGTAGCCGGCATCTTGGAATGACGTGTCGGCGACCAGCTGCTTGTCACTTTGCGGCCGGTGCCCACTTGTGAGCTTAATCTTCTTGGCCACGAACTGGTTTGATTGCAGGCCGATGAAGACCGCACTCGTGTTCTCGTGCCCCTGCGCCTTGGCCACCACTGAGGCTTGGCCAATGTAGGCTTCGTCGCCCGTGAGTTTGCCCGCCTGCTTTTTTGTGATCAGCGACTGGCGCATGTCGACGTTGGCACTGCCGTTAAGCGTCACGGTCTGGGTGCCCCACGAGTTCAGGGCGTCGGTGTTCTGCCGCGCCAGGCCGAGTGCCAGGCTGGTCAGTATGAAAATCAGGTAACTGATGAGCACTATCATCGCCACAATCAGCCCCGAGCGCAGTTTTTCCTTGCGTATTTCGCGTAATGCTAAAAACATCTACTCATCCTCTACTCTACTATATTAAGTGCCACTCTTAGCTGAACCAGGCGTTCTTCGGCCGTGTCCGGCGCTAAAATCACATCACGCAGCGTCTGGTGACAGAGCACCTCCGCCGCCCATAGTTCCGGCTTGCCGGCCACCGGACTCGGCTGTCCGGCAACCGCCCATTCGTTGAAGCGAAAGTGCACGGCCAGAAAATCGCGGTACGCCGAATCCCGCACCGCCAGCAACAGGTCACTCGTCGCCTGCACGTACTGGGCAACAGAACCTGTTCCCGCCTTTGGTACCTGGCCGTGCACCGCATGCATGACCTGACCGAACAGGTAGCGGTACGCATCCGGCAGGTCCGCGAAGTACTTGTAGAACGCACCGCGGGCAATCGCCGCTTCCCGCACAATCCGCGCCACCTGTGCATCCACCAGCGGGTGCGCCGAGAACTCCGTGAGTAGCGCCGCACGAATCCGGTCCTGCTTGTCTGCGGGCAAATTCAAAAACGTTGTCGAAACCACCAATAACCCTCCTCAACTAAAAGTGACACCGTGTCAATATGGTTAGTATACGCCAAAGTGACACGGTGTCAACATTTTGTTTCAGGGAAATTCTGAGGGCCCACGGTTGCGCCGCGGACAAAAAAGCACCCGAACGCAGAAAGGTTCGGGTGCTAGTCCAATATTTAGTATCGACCTCGGCCTATGCTTCCTTGCCTGGTGTCGATGCGATGATGTCGAGCTTACCGTTAATCGTCCATTCCGCAATCTGGTTCGGCACGAGCAGGTGCGTCCCCTTGGTCAGGGCGAACGTCTTGTCGTCGGCGGTGATGGTGCCTTCGCCGTCGAGCACGGAAATCAGCGTGTAGTCGGCGGTCTTGGAGCGCTTCAACTCTCCGTTAACCTGCCAGCGGTAAACGGAGAAGAATGGGCTGACGGGCGCGGTGACAAAGGTTGTCACGGTGCTGTCGCCAATCTTCTCGGACGTGATGTCCAGCTGTGGGTCCTTGTGCGGCACGGTGGTAACGTCCACAGACTGCTTGAGGTGCAATTCGCGCTTGTTGCCGGCGTCGTCGGTGCGGTCGTAATCGTAGAGCCGGTACGTGGTGTCGGAACTCTGCTGGGTTTCGAGCACCATGATCCCCTTGGTCAGAGCGTGAATGGTCCCACTTGGTACGTAGAAGAAGTCGCCGGCCTTAACTGGCACCTTCCGCAGCAGCTTGTCCCACTCACCGGCGTCAATCATCGCCTGCAGCTCTTCGCGGGTCTGGGCGTGGTGACCATAAATCAGGTAGGAACCGGGATCGGCGTTAATCACGTACCAGCATTCGGTCTTGCCGAGTTCGTGTTCGTGGATTGCGGCGTACTCATCGTCTGGGTGCACCTGCACGGACAGGCTGTCTTCGGCGTCCAGAATCTTCGTCAGCAGCGGGAAAACTTTGCTGCTGGGGTGACCGAAGTATTCAGGGTTGTCACTGTATGCTTCCGCCAGCGTCTTGCCGGCCAGGGGCCCATTCTCGATGGTTGCGGGGCCGTGTGGGTGTGCGGAGATGGCCCAGCATTCACCAATCTTACCTTCTGGCAGATCGTACCCGAATGTCTCGAGCTTGCGGCCACCCCAGATTTTCGGCTGGAAGTATGGTTTCAGGAAAAATGGTTCTGTCAAAGTTTATTCCTCCATCTGTTACGGATTTAATCGCTTTCTATTTTAGCACATGTAAGGGGTTCACGGCAGAACCAATCGGGTGACAGTTGGCACGAAGGTGGACTGAAATCGGTGGTTGGCGGGTGCAATGAACGCGGCGACGATTCCTGCCAGCACACGGGGCCCGCGTCTGGCCAGCGTGATTGCACCAGGTGGCACGCGGGCTCAAGCAAAATGCAACCAAGCAGAAACCACCTGCAACACAGGTTGCCACCCTCCCCGTCACCCCGGCATCACGTCGCGCTTCCGCCGACATGACTAACCCCCTCAATTGTTTTACCAATTACCACCCATTACGCTAATTATAGGCAGAAGCTTGCCAGACATCGGTGCTTTCAGGCGCGGGGCTGGTCAGACAACACCAACCCCAGATAGGAGGATATGATGGCACAGAACATGCCAGTAAAACAGCCCTTCTGGAAACAAATCTGGTTCTGGGCTCTTGCAGTGCTCGTCATCGCACTTGCCATTGGTGCAATTGCCACAATGTAAGGCGGTTAGTTGCGTGGTCGTACCAAGGTGGCCACGCGTGACGGGCGGACGGCGGTAATTTTAGGTGGGGATGTAAAAGACGGATGGGGAGCATCCGTCTTTTTGTGATTTGGCATCAGCTGGATTAGGGCAAACAAAAACAGCCTTGCTGGGGTTCAGTAAGACTGTTATCCAGAGCTGTATTTAATTTAAGTGCCTAGTCCAGTTACATTTCATTAATACCAATAACGAATCCTAGTAAGCACCATCGTGAACAAGCACCTGCAGGACTGTAAGAACAATAATCTTAATGTCCTTCAAGAAACTTGGCTGATCTAGATAGCTCAATTCCAAATCCACACGGTCAGGATAAGTAACGTTACTACGGCCAGATGTCTGCCAAATCCCAGTAATACCTGGCTTCATTCTCAAGAAATCATCTTTCTGCTCGCCATATTCCTCAAGCTCCTCAACAACAATCGGGCGCGGCCCGACCAGGCTCATCTCACCGCGGAAAACGTTGATGAACTGAGGCAACTCATCAATGCTAGTCTTACGCAGAAACCGCCCCAGTTTAGTCATACGTGGGTCACGTTCTGGTTCGAGCTTGTAACCATTTGCAACGTATTCCGCAAACAGTGCCTTATTCGCGTGCAGGTATTCATCTGCATTAACCCGCATCGAACGAAACTTAACTATTTTGAACGCCTTACCATTCTTACCCAGACGCGTCTGCTTGAACAGCATTGGCCCGTGATCTCTCAGCTTGTACGGGATGAACAAAATTACGTAAGCTACCGCAAAAATAATCAATCCAAATAACGACACAAGCAAGTCGAACGCTCTTTTACCAGCCACGACATATAATCCGTTTGTGTGTTCCTCAGTTTTTACTTTCATAGTCTCAGATTTTTGCATTCTAGTTCCCCCGTGAGCCTGTGCTCCTCACCTGTCTGAAGCGTCAAAGCACGTATGTATTTGTCCAACATTATCTTTAAGTGTTACTTAACTTTAACAAGTGTATGATATTCTTTACTCTTTTACAATAACTAGAAGTTGAAATAACAGCTCACAAATTAGTAGAAAATGGCACCTTGCTCAACTTGTTGCATAAATGCAATGTGCCTTAAACTTTCAAAGAATTGTTTCCGATTTCATTTGTGTTTATGAGCCTTTTTAGCGTTTTTTCTTGTAGTCACTCGTACCTTTATAAGAATTACAATAGCGTTACATAATTCTGAAGCATCGTTATTGGCCAACTTAACCCAAAAATTCGTCGGCTAGTAAATAACTAAGCGTTCAAACTGCTATTGCTAATCCCGAGCTAGAAACAAAAATGACCCACGGATTGAATATTCATCCGTGGGTTTTCTGGAAATAATGAAGTTGAATACCGTTATTTAATCGAACCATTCTTATCAATAAAGGACACTGGCAAACTAGCTTCGAATTCTCAAATGAAATTGTTTGCTATTTGCGTGGCCTATTGACGACTTCCATACACGAACGTCCCCACGAGCGACGCCAGCGCCCCGAACGACAGCGCACTGCCGGCAAGTGGCGATGCGGCCACCGCGACGTAAGCCCCAGCACAGATACCAGCGATGCACACGGCAAAGCCCAACACCAGGCCTAGGTACTGATCCCGAATCTCAGCAACAAGCCTGGCCTTCTCCAGCTTCTGCCGGTGCTGTGCCTGTTGTTCCGCCAATTGGAGAATTCTGTTGGCCGCATCTGGTGCTGCTTCGTTATACGCAGTCAGTTCGCGTGCGTCCGGCAACGGGACGCTGGATTGTCTGGCGGCCATGGCGACGGAGCCATTACTCGTGTTCACGGCTACATGCTCCTGCTGTGCAAAGTGGCTTTGGCTGATTGGGGGCAAATCAGGGTCAAAACTCTGTTGATTGGAACGGGGCAGCCCGGCATCTGTGTTCGGCGGAACAATTACTGGTTCGCCCTCTGTCGCCCCGGGTGCGCTCACCCGTATCACGCGGTAATGCGTACCTGTATTCTCCAACCTGGCACCATCGCTCCCCGGACTCGGGCGACTGCGTGCACTTTCACCGCCTCCAATCGCCCCCACAACCTGGTTCAGTCGTGCCCGCCGCAACGCCGCCCTAGTCTGCCGCGGCGTTGGACTGTGATTATCCTGTGTCATTGCGGTCTACCTGCGGGATTGCGCGTCGGCCCAGTAGTGCATTGCGGCGTGCAAGTCGCCGCCAACCGCCTGCCAGTCCTGGTTAATTGCGGCGACATCGGTATCGCCGCTAATCTGGGTTGCCTTCTGGGGCAGGTGTGGTGCCAGGTGCCCCATGCCTTCTAGGAAATGCCGCCAATTATGTTTTGCTTGCATGCTTTTCTCCTCCTTCTATATGTACCCGGCGGCGAATGCCACCGGGATTATTCAGTGACCGCCCGCGGCCACTAACCATTAACTAAGCTTCGGGTGTGTCGTATTCGTACACAACGGTGGTTTCGGTGTCGACAGCGGTAATCTTCGTTGGCCGGGCGTACTGCTGCACGCCGTCCTTCACGAATTGCTGGGACGCACACAGGGCTTCCATGAATGCCTTGGCGTCGTCCTCAGGCACTTCACCTTGATAATTGCTGATGCGGATGGACTTGGTCTTGTCATCCGCGGTCTTGAACGTAAGATTTGCTGAACGGGTCATACTGGTTCCTCTTTGGGGTTAGACACGGCCGCGCTGACGGACGTGCTGACTATTGTAATTCACAACTACGTGGTTAGTTACCGGTAGCTTCTGTCCCAGACTGGTCACCAGCCGGTGTGCCGGTCTGCTGCGCTGCTGGGGTGCTGTCCGCCACGAGTTCTTCCTCGCGGTCAATCTGAACGTCAACCAGGTTCTGGTACGGAATGAGCTTCTGGAGTGCATCCCCCAACGCAAGCAGTGTGGCCTCGTCTGGGGTTTCAATCAGGTCCTTGATGGAGTGCTTGACTTCCTTCTGGTCCGAATCTTTCGGGTCGATGAAGACGTAGGTGACGGTTGAGCTTTGGAAATTACGAGCCATGGTGGTTCCTCCTTATGGTGGGTGGGTGAGCATCACGCCTCCGTCCCCGTGGCCGCGGATGACGGAATGGTGATGCGAGCAATTGTAGTAGTGCGCCCTACAAAGGTATAAATCCACTTTTGACCAAAAAACTCACTATTTCGAAAAATACGTTCACCTTTTTGAGAATCTCACGTCGCAACCCGAAAAAAGCCCGCTCAGCCAACTAAAATGTCCAGTAATAAATTCGGAAATCTCGTTAACTTCTACGACCAAATTGGCCAATTATAAATTATTTTTTCACCTGAAAAAGGCTAAGCCATGCGAAAAAAGCCGTTATACCGCCGTTTTGTTTTGAAATAATCAGTATTATTATTTTGGCTAAGTGATAGTAAATGTTGAATAAAAAATGCTGCAAACGCATCCATACAATACTACAATTCTACTCGTGATAAATATTCATTGAAGGAGTGAAATCGTGAAGTGTACAGAAGAGGAACTGTTCAGACAAAATCGCGGCGTCATCTACCATGCGGTTTATCGTCTTGGTGTGAAACCTCGCACAGAACTTGCTGACGAACTCTTTGCTCAGGGGAGTGAAATCTACTTACGCATGCTCCGTCGTTACCATGATCCGTTAGACTCGGATGACGACATTCGCAGATTCAACCGGATTACCGGTGACATTGTCTTCAAAGCCCTACTTCGACAGCAACAAACCACTAAGCGCAATTGGCAAAAGTTCAACGCCACCCCACTTGATTCACTAGTCAGCAAGGGGCTCGAACCTGTTCACGAAGAAATTCCAGATTCTGCCCTGCTTGATTTCCGGTTCAGCGACTTCACGGCAAAACTGAGCCCGCGCGATCTGCAGGTTCTGTACTACAAATACACAACCGAGCTAACGAACCAACAGATTGCGAAGCGAATTCACGTTTCCGAGGCCACTGTCAGTCGCAAGGTGCGGCACATGAAGGCATTACTCAAAGAAATGATGGATTAGGAGGAACACGCTGTGCAATACCAAGAGAAGAACCGTTCTTACACAACGCGTCGCTGCAAGTTTTCGTCCCCTAAGGATTTAATTAACTACGGAGTCAACTTTGCCGAAACTCTACCTTTAACCGATATTACCAAGCACGAACTAAGCATCCTGATAGATATGTCGATCCATCTTCGATTACCCAAGTCTCTCAGAGAATGCACCCTTGCCGTAACTAAAGAGGGCAAATATTACATTATCAACATGAGACCACGCAGTATTCTTCGCGCACTTAACAAGCAAACCGGCGACAGTAAACTGCATGAGCACAACGTTTACCGGCACCATTTTCGCACCGAATACGGGCAAGACAATATGACATTGCCAACGTTTTACTGTAATCCCATCCAAACATTTCTTGGGTTGTCCGGTGACGTTTCGCGATGTAAGTGCTGGATTTGCCTTGAATCTTTACGTCACGTCGAATTCACACACTATTCGTACGGGAGAAAAGATCCAAATATATTATCTCTGCGCTTCAGCATGTATCAACGTCAGTATTTCGTCGAGTTCCCGACAAAGATACAGCCAGCAAAGTTGTATGCCGAGCTAGACAACATCCAAGGCATTGAACTCGCCTATGCAAAGGAAAAACACACTAATCCAAAGATTTACGCGTTTGCCCAACTCCCTAAGAGTATGGCCAAAATTAATAAAGTGCTAAATACCTCCCCTGTCTCGGGAAATGAATCTAAGTCAGTCAGCGATATTCATCAAAAAGCGGCCGCTAAGTACCCGGACGGCTACAAATACGACTTAGACCAGCACTATTGCCTACCAACCAATCTGCTACCGAGGGTGACCAAAAAGATGTGCCAGAACTTACAACGTCTGGCCTATGCCGAAACAACTTTCTTTACCGAGCATAGCGATACGGCAACCAAATTATTAAAACGACTACAAGAAGGCCGTTTTTGTGAATCAAGTCAGATTGAAAAAGGACATCTGTACTTTTAGTACACAGTTGCCATTCACCCGTGGTCAAATGCCCCGAAGCATGCTATTAATAGACTATCAGAGTTCAAGGAGGTCCCTCATGCCAAAAGCCTTATTCCTCATAATCACACTAGAAGAAGTTCACCCACCGATTTGGCGGGAAATCGCCGTTCCGGAACACACAACGTTCGCGCAACTGCACAAGCTGATCCAAATACTCTTCGAGTGGCAAAACATGCACCTGTACGCCTTCTACCCTGCCTGGAATCGCGAAATATCCTACAGCGAATCCACGGATGACGATTGGCTGGGCGCTGCTGATTCTGCCACCGCTGAAATCGGGTCCGACCTCGAGCGCGGAACGGTAAAATACGCCTACGATTTCGGCGAAGAGTGGCAGCACCGCATCAAGCTCCTGGAGGTTAGAGACACACAGGATGAACTGCCCAAGGTTTACCAAGGCCGCGGTGAAGGTGGTCTCGAGTACCTCGGCCGAGACTATATGAATGATGAGGACTCACCACTTGATTCGTCCAAGCTCGGCCATGATGACCGAGTAGAAATGAACCAAGAGCTGAAGGCGTGGGCGAAAGGCCAGGATTTTGTACCCATCGAAACTGACAATTATTTCGACGATGATTTTGATTCCGATTTTACCGATTCCGGCGATGTCATTGGCGACTTGGCGGCCAGTGACCGTGCGGCCTTGCGCAAACCGTACTTGGAAGCACTGGATTCCGGCTTTAGCAATTCACCAGAAGGCCAGAGCGTCGCCGGTTACGGGGACGAACTGCAGAACATCGTTGTCAGCGAACTCCTGCAGCTGAATGCCAAGAAGGTGCCACTTCGGGACTGGTTCGATGCGCTGCGGACAATGACCGGCTTGCCAGGTTTCGACGATTACAAGTCACTAACCGCCATCGCAGGCTGCTACATCCTGTACCTGGCACGCATGGGCTACGCTGAGGATGTGCCGGCAGTGACGCAGGCGGCATTGGCGAAGATTGGATAGGTTTTCCATCAATCAATTGAAGAGAGTACGGTACATTCATCTGTTCGTAGGTAAATGTTGCCGTGCTCTCTTCCTTTTTCTGCGATGTGTACCCGCTTTGCGATTTTAGCAAAATTTACGATAATCAGAAGTCTTTACTTGTGAAACGCGCAAAACAAGAAGATGACAAAGCGTGAATTGCGTAATAATAAATTCTCCCCCATAACAAGTACATTGATTGGATATATTACTTCAACCGTTGTATTGGCGGCCACGCCGACAAAATTGCTTGCTGTTTTGCATCCTTGTTAATTCACATTACAGTTTACGTAATAATTTAACATGCTACGTGGAACTTACAAGATTACAGAAAGAGTAAATTTAGTAACCTGCTTGCTGTCCGCATGTCACATTGACCAACTATACTGGATTCTGTTGACAAGCAACTCAGACACGAAATAGGAGTGATTATTATCAGTAAAGCACATCTCGGATGGTTATTCACAGCAACACTCGCCCTGGGCGCTGGGGCCTTCACCGTTGCCAGCAACCACGTTGACGCGGCAACCACTACCCAGTCTGCAAACTACACCGTCAAGGCCGGCGACACGCTCTCCAAAATTGCGCGGACCCGCAAGACAAGCATTAACAACATCGTTAAGCTAAACAACATTAAGAACGCAAACTTCATCTTGGTTGGTCAGGAACTGCGCCTGCAGTACACCGCAACCGCAAAAGTAACTATGGTCGCCGCCGCCAAGACGTACACCGTTAAGTCCGGTGACAACCTTTCTCGCATCGCTAAGCGCACGGGGGTTAGCCTCAGCAAGCTGATTAGTTACAACCAGCTAACCCACCCTAACTTGATTCACGTTGGGGACGTGATTAAGCTGACTGGTGCAAGTGCGACTACCACAGCGTCCGTAACTAAGAACACGGCCAAGACACCTGCTGCTAACACGACCCACACCAGCACAGCAACGAAAACAACTACGACTAAGCGGTCGGCAACAAGTACGCCAGCACCACGCGCCAAGGCGAGCGTAAGTAGCAAATCTTCAACCGCCGCGAAACCAGTAACGCAGGCACCCAAGAGCACAACCAGCTCGCAGTCGGTCAACAAGGGCCAGTTTAAACTGTCCTTCTACGACCCAGCAAAGATGGGCTCCAGCATGGGCTACGGCGGTGTGGCGGCAAACCTGTCCACCTTCCCACGCGGTACACGCCTGAAGATTACCCTCTCGAACGGCACGGTTTGGTACCGGACGGTTAACGACACCGGCACTTTCGCCGCAGCCAACCCACGTCAACTTGATGTGGCAATGCCAACGGGGCAAATCCCATCAGCAGGGATTCTGTACGCGAACGTGCAGGTACTGAAATAAGATTCAGCACAAATCAAAAAAGCTCTCAGATTGATGATAAATCATTTCTGAGAGCTTTTTTTCGTGGCTGCATATGGCCGCTGGAGAGACATGACAGCCTCTTGAAAAAATCCATCAATTCTCGGACATTTCAACGAGTTGCAAAAGCCCTGCTTAGTTATCCATGTTAAACTATCGATGGAGGTGTCGTTGTGCCATCAGATAATTCGAAATTGTCAATCATCAAAGATACATACCTCATGTTCAACAAGCTCAAGATATTTCTTGAGGTTGTGCAAATGTCGATTCGCTATCGAGTAATTATCAGCACAACGACTGTCGCTGTCTTGGTTACCTTCGTGTACAGTCTTTTTGACTTTGCCCAAGTAAGTTCACCAACTTTGTCCTCCATGCTTCAACATATAGCGAAATCCGCTTTGACTCATGTGATTCCAACGATACTCATCATGATGATAGTTCTAATTACCAGCGCAATTGTTATGTACGAATACAAACGCCACACATTCGGATTCTCTAAGCTTAGTATCAATGAACAGAAGCTTATTCAAGAACGTCTGACGCTTGATGACTCGCTTAAATCTGCTGGGTATAAGATTGAATCATTTAATCACGATGACCAAGTGGAATTGTACATCACAAGCCAGAAGGTTAATCAGCACCTGCGTGACCGCAACCGTCCAATTTTTCTGATTGGTAGCGCCCTTGAGTACAGCATACCCAACGATATGCTAGACTATGTGCCTGCGTTACTTCGCCGCAAAATCATTAACGACAAAATTGTATTTAACGGCCGAATTCTTGGGCTAGTCGACGAAATATATCCAGAAACGAGCACACTGCACACCCGTGAAGTTCGCTACTTTGAAACCCAAGTAACCGATGAGATTATCTACTACAGTTTGCGCGATCGCCGCGATCTGAAACAGATTAAGATGGGCATCGATTTGTTCACAAACGGTT
Source organism: Lacticaseibacillus hulanensis (assembly GCF_004010095.1). GTDB lineage: Bacteria > Bacillota > Bacilli > Lactobacillales > Lactobacillaceae > Lacticaseibacillus > Lacticaseibacillus hulanensis. The sequence continues at coordinate 72,052 of NZ_RRYD01000002.1, forward strand.
CAGATTACACACATCGTGAGCTTATCCCCCTCACCCACAACGCTCAGACTAACTACATGGGTGTTTCCACACTGCTGCTTACGTCTGACAATCACGTGGTTCTTCAAGTTCAGGGGAAAAAGTCAAATATTAACGCCGATAACTACGCACCATCAGGATCTGGATCAGTCGAATACAAAGACTGGCAAGTCTTCAAGAAGAATCAACCGACACTTAATCAAGTCCTCGTGCACGCCGTCGAGCGCGAACTTGTAGAAGAATTGGGATTAGCACATTGGGAAAATAAAAATAAGCTGAATTTACAGACTCAGCTTATTGGCTATGCACGTCTATTCGAACGCGGCGGCAAGCCAGACTTCTTTTTAGTCACGCGAACGAGCATGACAATCGCGGAGTTGAACGACACCTTAAAAGATAACAGTCATAACGATTTGGCAGAATGGGATTTAAGCGATGGGTCTAAGGACGCACCGGAGTTTAATAGCCTCACTGATTTACGTTCAATCTTATCTTTGGACTATGCAAGGCGGCATGGTCATGGCCAATCCGTTCAGAACGTTATCTTTGCGAATATCTTGCAACCTGATGATCTGCAATTAACGCACGCTTCCATCACAGATCGAGGAAACACTGTGAACGAAGACTTCGTGTACACTACGGATTCATACGGTTTTGTAATAGATGGCGCAAGTAACCTCACGAGCCGAGTTTACAAGGCTGGTAATTCTGATGCACAGCTCTTCAGCCACACAGTTGGGCAATACCTTAAAAAGGCTAATTGGCAAGAATATTCAATCCAGCAGCTGCTGAGTATGGCGGTTGCTGACTTCAACGCACAATATCCCTCAACCCTAATAGACAAAGAAAGATTACCCTCAGCAACCTTCAGCGCATTTCGGGTTCATGAAGATAGGATTGAGCTTACATGGTTGGGAGACTCGCCCATTATCGTCTTGAGCAATAACAATGAGTATGAAGTCCATCGCGATCCCACTATTGAGCAAAACGACAAAAAGGCCATAAGTAACCTAGCCGAGTTGATTTCGGAACAAAAGCCAATTGAAGAAGCACTCGAGGATATACAGCCAATACTCAAAGCCAATCGTTTGCTCAAAAACAGTACTGAGAAAGGCGGCTACTGGATTCTTGATCCAACAGGCGTTGGCATTAACCATCTTCATCAAGAATCCATTCCGCTTGCTGACGTAATCGCAATTTTGATTTGCTCTGATGGATTTTACAGAGTGTTTGATACTTTCAGATACAGGCTACAAATACCGCAGGCAACTAATGTACACGAATGGCTTACCTCAAGCATGAAAGACCTTCGTGCGATGGAAAATAAGGAACGGTCGATGAACAATTATCCTCGATTCAAAGTTAGCGATGATGCCAGCGCATTAATCAACTATTTTCCCAAAAGTGAGAATTAACGCCTCATTATAACCGAAAAATAAATTTGTGAAATAGCCTACCTACAAACGTAGACTATCTCATAATCGTTTTAGTGAATAGTAACATGCTTGGAACCTAATATTGATTCAAAGACAGCAGGTGCAATATTCATCTTTGTTTATATACTTTTTGTTCTTAAAAAATACAATACCTAGGCCACCAATATGCTTTGAACAGGCGATTTGTGCATGCTGAATCGAAGTGTTTCGGAGGTTCTTTGATTTCTTGGTCACGCGTCTGAGACTTGAGGCTAGTTTAAATGACAGAAGATATTAATAAAACTAGCTAACCTCATCCCACTCAGATTCGTCCCAATCTACTATCTGAATTTCAATAACATGGTTAGGATTTTGAACTGAAACAGAATACTTGCAATAATATGGTCGATCTTGCAGAAACATTTCTAACCACTTGTCTTCAGCATGTAATTCAGGACTAATCACAATACGATAAGTCTCACCAGGCTTAATCATCTCCACGGATGAACTTGTAATCTCAATTTTACCTTTGTTTGTATCAAAGTTACTAGACGTAATTTTCCCAGAAATGCTAAACACATCATCTGACGTAAGCGTAGATTCTGAATTAAACAATCTACGGTCATCATCATCAAAAACAATTTTGCCGTTATCATCATTTAATGACTCGCTTCTAATTTCGACACGGGCAACACGCTTAGTGTCAATGTTTTGTGTCAACTGAGCAATAGAAGGTTGTAATGCCTCAGCTACATTTTGCAGTCCTGTTGGGACCACAATCACAGTACCTCCCTCGTTGTTCACAATATTGACTCCATGCTCACCTGCTTCTTGCCGAACAGTATATTTCTCGCCTTTCGCATTCAATGACAACTTGGCTTTAATAAATGTATAAGACGACTTCAGAGCTTCCCAGATAAACTCTCTATTGTCACTAATAAACGGCAGAACGGGAATGATAACATTCTGGAAATTTAACGTTAAATCAGACAACAGTGAACCGGATTGCCAGTCCACCAATTTAATTTGAAAGCTATCATAGTCTTTTTCGGTAAAACGAGAGCGACCCTGAGCCGCCAAATACGTTTTTCTAAGGAGTGTTTGTGTATCTCGCAAAGAACCTATGACTGAATCCAAGTCATAGCCATTGCTGTGCTCCATTTCAGGGCCAGCAACACGAACGGATAACTTTGTCGACCCAGTATAACCTTCACTTTGCTGATTGCTCATGATTAATCACCTCAACCAACATGTTAACCGAAATCGCTATCAAATACCATTACTGATGGCTGGAGTTGATAACATTTATGACATAAGTGTTAAAAATTATGCTCAACTCAGTAACCATTTTCGTCAATTCACCAAGCAATTAGAATTGTTCCTTTCGGTTTTGGCGTGTAGTCGTTGAAGGCGGACATCGAAATCGTCCGGCTCTGCCAAGTTTTCGCCCACTCGTGTCAAGAAATCGTCCACTTCGGCCATAAATCAGTCCAATCAATAACGTCCCTATGACGGCATCATATCCAATGCAATCGTAGGGACGCTCTCGTTTCTATTCTTGACGGTGGTTTTCACGCCGGATAAGCAGATCATTGATCAGCTTTATACCGATTCACACAAGCTCATTATTTGTGACCCGTTCGTCTGTTTCCCAGATCTTATCGACCAGAGCACTTTCCAGTTCGTTATACTCGTCTTCGCTCATGGTACTTTCCATGTAGTAGCTGGCGATCCGCCGCTGTACCTCTTCGTTAATCATGGCGGCCTCCGATCCCGTATCGTTCACGCATTGAGCGCTCGCCTTCAATCACGATTCGATACGAATCATGAACGATTCGGTCAAGAATGGCATCGGCAATCTGAGCGTTGTTGAACTTGTTATGCCAGCCTTTGGGATCAAATTGAGAACAGTAGATTGTCGATGCTGATTGAAGTCGACATTCAACCAGTTCGAGCAGGAATTGAGATTGCTCTAGGGACACGTCAGTCAGTAACCATTCATCCACGATGAGAAGGTCAACCTTGCGATAGCGCTCAAGCAATTTCTGAAAATCACCGTTTGCTTCATGTTTAGCAATCAGTAGGTCATCCAGCAACTCCGGCAACCGGATGTACTTGACCTTATGAAATTGGCGACAAGCCTCAATGCCGAGTGCAGTCGCCAACCACGTCTTCCCGTTCCCTGATGCGCCCATGATGATTAAATTGTGGTGTTGTTTGATGTACGTCCCGGTCGCAAGCTCGGTAATGAGATGACGGTCAAGATGTCGATCCGGCAGGTAATCAATATTGCCAATTGATGGTGCGACCGTTGAGAAGTCGGCTTGCTTGATCAGGCGTTCCAACTTGTTGGTCTGTCTTGCAGCGTAGGCATTTGCTACGATTAATTTGAAGCGCTCATCGAAATTCATACCCTGGCAATTTTCACTGGTATTCTGTGCGTTTACAGCTTCCACCATTGAACTTAGGCGCATCTCGTATAACATCCTAGTCGTTTCTTGATCCATCAGTAGCCCTCCCAAAATAGTCGGCTCCACGAGTGAAGCCATAGTCTTCTCGCTCTGTGTTTTTAGTCTTTGTTGCGTGTCGTGCAACGCTATTGATAAGCATGCGCTCAATCACTCGCACCGTTGGTGCGCTGGCAATACGCATCACGTCTTCGCAAGCTTGCTCTAAGGCTTCATCGCCATATTTCCGGGCCAGCTTCTCTAACCGTAATGTTGCGCTGAGCGCTTGCCGTTCTGCGCGTGATGACTTTAGGAGGTACGCCACGACCTGCTGCGCCCCTGTGCCTATTGACTCAGCCCAAGTGCGGCTGCTCTCAACCGTGTGGGTTAAGAATAGCCGATGTCCGTCTGGCATGTGATCAGGCTGAGTTGAGAACTGCCCAACTGCTCCTGTGAGTCGTACATGCACCGCTAGGCGCGCATCTTTGTAATAGATTTCGACAAGTTTGTCAGTGAGCCGCACGTCGACTTGATTGCTAATGTACTGGAAGGGGACTGAATAGAACATCTGATTTACACAAATGTGGTAATCTGGTTGTACGATGGCGGTCTGCCAGGACGCCATCTCAAACGCTGTGCTCGGAAGTGGATGTAACGCGAAGCGTTCTTCTGTTTCAAATCCTTCTTCTCGGTTCTTGCACTGCTTATGTTTCTTCGTATAGGGCCGTCGATTAAACTCTGCCAGTTTAATGCCGACGGCTTTGTTCAATTCTCCGAGGGTGAAAAAGGTCTCATTACGCAATGCTGCGATGACCCACGTCGAAAGCGTCCCGACGCTGCCTTCTACAGTCGCTTTGTCTTTAGGTGTGCGTACACGTGCTGGCATCACAACTGTGCCATAGTGCTCAGCTAAGTCGCGATACATTGGGTTTAACACCACTTGATTTCGTTTATGCTTCGTCACTCCAACTTTCAGGTTATCGGAGACAAGCACCTCAGTAACGCCGCCAAAGTAGCTATATGCGTGAACATGACATTGAAGCCAGTCTGGCATCGTCATACTCAACGTTGCCTCACAATACGAATACTGACTGCTTGGCAGTACAGCCAAAAAGAGATAGGCAGTTACTGCCTCGCCAGTATCACGATCTTGCAGATGCAATGTTGAACCAGCCCAGTCAACTTCCATCAGTTCCCCAGGCTTGCGCTTGATACGCATCGTAGCTTTGAATTGTTGAGCAAACTCTATGTAGCTTCGACAAAAGGTCCGATAGCTGTACGGAACTGCATCAGCCTGACGACACTGTTGCTCATATTCATAATAAAGCAGTGACAAGGTGACATTGGGCTTCGCAAGTTCCTTATGAACATAGTCATAATCTGGTAGCTGACGTCCCTTTGACTCAGGTTTAAGCTCTGGAAACAACAACTTTCCAAGCGATTCATCGCTCACTGAAGAATCCAGCGGTGGCTTTAATTCGTGGCTTTCAGCACGCTTGATTACCTCGCGAATCTTGTCCCTAGAATTCCCAGTAATTGCCGCGATATCTCGTTGACTCTTACCTTGGTCATGCAGCTCAAGGATGCTGCGATAGTGTATTGCCATACACAAAACCTCCTGCATATTTTGTACGCGCTTACTAGCGCGTGAACAAAGTATACAGGAGGTAAACAACACATAATAGAACCGGATTTGGTACTAGTGGTCGATTCCTTGGCCGGACTGGACGATTTGATGACACGAGTGGCCGAAAACCTGGCAACAGGTGGACGACGTCGTGGCCATCATCAGTCGTTTCACCTCATTCTGATCGTTAGGAAACTGGATACGCCCATTTTCAATGCCTTTGTACAGAAGTAGGAACCCATCTCCTTCCCAAAAAAGCCTTGAACCAATCCTTATGTGTGCCGCAAAACATAAACGGCGATTTACTATAGGGGTCGAGTTCGTATTGTTCTGTGACAACAGCCGCTAAGCCATCGATTCAGCGATGTAAGTCGGTATTATCCCAGAACAGATAGATGCCATGTAGCTGGCGTACATCAATGAGCATTGTTAAACACCGCCTTTTAGACAGCGTCTAGGATGTACCCGTTGATACGGATATAAACCACCAGAGTTTTGTTGTCGTCCAACTTCATTTGAAAAGTCTTGCTAATAGCTGTCGCCTGTGTGTCCCTACGTTAATCCATTTTAACTTGGACAATGTCTTGAATAGTAGCCAAAAAAACACCTCATCATAATTAATTAGGTGTTTGCACCGCAACGTCAGCGGCAATTATAGAGGGCGTGTTATTGCGTGGTTACGTGATTCCGTAACAAAACCGATTATATAAGCCTCCAGCATACATTCATAGTGAGATTACAAATCTCACTATGAATGTATGCTGGAGGCTTTTTTATTTGACAAACCTAGAACCTAAGATTCGTTCGCCGACAAATTCGGTTGACCAATCTCAGCTTATGACTGAATAAAGGTTATACCTTGCTGGTACAATGCGGCTAGTCGGTTAGTGGATACTTACTGCATGTCACCCGAATCGCCATCATCAGCAACTGGCCTATGCCCTGATTCAAACTTAGCTTTGTCTTTCTTTGCTTGGTTTCGCTCAATCTGATTTTTATATATCTTTTCACTTTTCTCACGGTGACTAACAATATTCCTCACCGTGCTATTCATTTGAGAGTTCGGATTAAATCCCATATAGAACCTCCTTTCTTATTTTTGCAGATTGTAGCATACCATATATTTTAGATTTGTTTTATATTCTATTTATAGCATTAACCAATTTCGCCGTCTGAAATACATAATTTATCAATCGTCACTACCATTATTAGATTATGTTCTACCCAAAAATTACAAGCGGAATTAGGTTTACCAAATAAATCTAAGTTTAGTTATCTTTATATATGGATACATCTGGAACGCCAGTCGCCCCTCCGTAAATAACCTTACCTTCCTCGGCTAATTCGCCAGTGAAGCTTGTACCAGATAATTCATCATCATCACCCCACTCTCCATACATAGGAACATCATCATCAAACTCTATTTTTAGCTGTCCATTTGCCAAATGATAAGTGAAGTTAATTGTGTTGTCATCTCTTGACGAGTCATCATCAGCATAGTCATAGATGTCACCATTATCATAATAACCATGATGAACCATTTCATCATCACTATGCCCAGCATAAACCCGACCATGACCCCAACCCTTAAATACCCAGTACACGCCCTCGGTATCCTGCCATGAGCCCTTCAAACTAGTAGGTGTGCTAGCTTTACCAATAAACCAAAATAGACCTATACAGAGTGCGAGCACTGCACTACATTTCCAAACACTTTTCAACTCAATCCTCTTTTCACCGAACATCCGCTCATACTATAATAACTTTCCCAGCTCAATAATGTACTTCCTCAGCTCATCCTTTACTTCCGGATGTCTTAAACCATACTCGATTGTAGTCTTAACGAATCCGAACTTATTTCCAACATCGAACCGCTCGCCCATAAACTCACGAGCGAAAACACGCTGGGTTTTGTTCAGTTCATCGATGGCATCAGTAAGTTGAACCTCACCGCCCTTGCCAATCTTGTGCTGATCTAAAATTCCAAAAATTTCGGGAGTTAATAAATATCTTCCAATGATAGCTAAATCACTAGGAGCAGCTTCTGGCGACGGCTTTTCAACGAAGCTATCAACGTTGTACAGGCCGTCCTGCACTTCACCACTAGGGGCAATCACACCGTACGCGCCCACTTCCTCGTGGGGTACGCGCTTAACGGCAAGAATGGAGCTCTTCGTCTGGTTGTAATCATTAATCAACTGTTGCGTCAGCGGCACCTTATCTCGCATCAAATCATCACCAAGCATGACCACAAAGGGCTCGTCAGCGACGAACGACTTCGCCATACCGACCGCGTCGCCGAGACCCAGCGGATGAGGCTGACGAACGTAGAACAAGTTCACACCAATGTCAGTAGTCTCGTGTACCATGTCCAGCATGGTCTGCTTGCCCTTCGCTGCAAGATTCTGTTCCAGCTCCGGTGCTGAGTCAAAGTGGTCTTCAATGGAACGCTTTGACTTACCTTCAATAATCAAAATATCCTCGATGCCGGATGCCTTGGCTTCCTCAACGATAAACTGGATGGTCGGCTTGTCGACAATTGGCAACATCTCTTTTGCTAACGCCTTGGTTGCTGGCAAGAACCGTGTTCCTAGACCGGCTGCCGGAATAACTGCTTTACGTACTTTCAAAAATTCATCCCCCAAAAATTATGTATAATTTAACCTTAGCTAATTATTCCACAAAACACTGCTCCAATAATTTCATTAATGTTGCAAAACTCATGTGCAGAAACAGGCACTTTGACCGCAAAAATCCCGAACACGCTCATTACGTACTCGGGATAACTGCTAATATTTGACTGTTTTGCTGTACCCGTTTGGATGCTTCTCGTGCCAGTTCCACGCACTAGCAATAATCTTCTCCACGTCATCGTATTGCGGCTTCCAGCCCAGAATGTCGCGGGCCTTGTCAGATGCGGCAATGAGCGTTGAAGGGTCGCCGGGGCGCCGGGGTGCCATTACGGCTGGGATTTCCTTGCCCGTTGCGCGGCGAGCTGCTTCCAGGATTTCCAGGTTGGAAAAGCCAGTTGCGGAGCCCAAGTTGAAGGCGTTGCTGTCGTTACCAGCTGCCAGGTACTTGAGCGCCAAAATGTGGGCGTCAGCCAGGTCAACGACGTGCACGTAATCGCGAACATTGGTGCCGTCCTTGGTTGGGTAATCACTGCCGAAAATTTGCAGTTTGTCGCGCTTGCCGGCAGCAACTTGCAGGATGATTGGAATCAGGTGGGTTTCAGGATTGTGATCTTCACCAATCGAACCATCCGGCTTAGCACCTGCGACGTTGAAGTAGCGCAGGGCAACGAACTTAATGCCGTAAGCTACATCGGACCAGTGCATGATTTTTTCCATGGCCAGCTTGCTTTCGCCGTATGGGTTCGTTGGAATCTGGGGGTCGGTTTCCTTAATTGGAATCTGCTTCGGTTCACCGTACGTTGCGGCGGTGGAGGAGAAGACGATGTTCGAGACGTTGAACTCGTGCATGACTTCCAGCAGCGTGATCATCCCACCAGTGTTGTTGTCAAAGTACTTGAGCGGGTCCTTCATGCTTTCTGGAACAACGGAAAAGGCGGCAAAGTGCACGACACCCTCAACGTTTTCTTCAGTGAAGACCTTGCGCAAGAATTCCTTGTCGCGAACGTCACCGATGTGCAGGCGTGCTTCCTTGCGCACGGCCTCCTTGTGTCCGGTAACCAGGTTGTCGACCACTGCCACGTCATAACCGTTGTCCAGCAGGCGATCAACCGCGTGGGAGCCAATGTAGCCGGCGCCACCGAGAACTAATACCGCCATATTAATTAACATCCTTTCTAAAAAACACTGCTTTCATCTTTCATGAAACAAAGAGAACAGTACACGAAATGATAGAGTCCACAATAACAACCAAAAAGTACAGCAATAACCCATCTATACTATCCTGAGGCTGATGAAGTAGAAATCGTACAATATCAGCAGCCAATGTCTGCAAAACGTATAAGTATAACGAAAATTGAGTTAAAAAATCGATTGTTGACTTTTTTAAAATCACACTATGAGTACTGGACCACGAGAAAACTGAAATTGCAACAGGTACCAAAAAAACAAAAAAATCAGTTGCGATAGAAAGATTAAACACTTTTACCAGAATGAATTCTGCTCCCCATAAAACAACAACGCCAAGTATAACGTACGGTCGTGCAAAGCGGGGAAATAGGTTTTGATGATTCACTAAATATATTGCGACGCAATACCATACAATCGCAGCAAAGAAACTGTTTTGAAACAAACTTGAATCAAATATCGAACGAAGCAACGGTGAAAAGTTCAACAATGATCCATAAGAAGTGCTCAAGAGACAAACAATGGAGCAAACTGAGAAAGCCATTATTATTCCTAGACGACCAAATTTAGAGGAAACATAGCTAACAATGAATAAACCCTCGACAGCAGCAATTAAGTACCATAGGGCGCCTGCAGAAATGTTTAAGCCCCACAGACTACGAAACAATTCAAAAAAACATTTTTAGGTGAATTTACGAAAAATGGGTGATAGCTAAGAAAGATTGAACAAATAAGCCAAAGGAAAAAGGTCTTTCTAGAAAACTTCCAAATTTCACTAATGGAAAATGTTTTTTGCCTGTATTTTTTTCTAAAAAAGAAAAATCCACTAACTAAAAAGAAAAAGGGGACACCAAGTCTTCCAACGGTATTTGCTAATATACTTAGTAGCTTTTCCCCTCCGTTGTAGTGAATCATAATAATTAATAGTGCAAAAACGACCCGCAAAATATCTATCGTGCCATTTCTTGAATGACTGTTTTCCGTTTTTATATCCATAATCTTTATTAAATCACTTTCCTAAAAATAATATTAGCCTTCATCGTGTCTTATTAACTTAACCCGTTTAAAACCCTTATAATAAGTTTGTTAGAAGAAAGCAAATTTTTCTTTCAAAACTACGTACTGCTCCCACCATAAGATTGTTAGCAAAGTACAACCTACTTGTGATCAATCAGCATATTATCGGACACCGTGCCGTCGTACCCGTTGTCCACCAAGCGTTCAACGGTATGGTAGCCGATATAACCGGAACCACCGAGAACTAAAACCGTCATTGCAGTTACCTGCTAGTGTTCCTCATCATGGGCGAAGTTGAAGTCTTTGCTGATATCAAACTCACGCCGCACAAGGTTCAAAGCCGCAATCATGACCTGATCCATGTCGTAGTAACGATACTGACCTAGGCGGCCACCAAAGACAACGTTAGGGTATGCAGCATGCGCCTCACGTGCATACTTACGGTAAATTTCAGTGTTCTTCTCGTCGTTAACTGGGTAGTAGGCTTCCTTGTTCCGGTCCCACTGCTGCGGGTACTCACGAGTAATTACCGACACGCCATCGTCTGACAGGCCATCAAAGTGCTTCCACTCCATCTGACGCGTGAATGGTGTCTCAGCATCGGTGTAGTTGATCACCGCGTTACCTTGGACATTTTCCTCGTCGACCTTCTTCGTCTCAAAGCGAAGAGAACGGTATTCGAGTTCGCCATACTTGTAATCGAAGAACTGATCAATCATGCCCGTGTAAATAACCTTCGGGAACTTAGCCAAATACTCGTCTTTGTGGGCAAAGAAGTCCTCGCCGGTCTTAACGTCGATTAATGGGCTATCAAGTAACTTATCAAAAATCTGAGTGTAACCACCAACTGGAATACCCTGGTAACGATGGTTGAAGTAGTTGTTGTCAAAGATAAACCGTACTGGCAACCGTTTGATAATAAACGCCGGAAGTTCGGTTGCTTTACGACCCCACTGCTTTTCTGTGTAGCCCTTAATCAGCTTCTCGTAAATATCGGTACCAATCAAGGAAATAGCCTGTTCCTCCAAATTTTTCGGACCACGGCCATTCAAATTACCCAGAGCTGCTTTCTTCTGTTCTTCAATCTTGGCCTTAGCCTCGGCGGGAGTTTTTGTACCCCACATTTCATAGAAGGTATTCATGTTGAATGGCAAGTTGTAAAGTTCGCCCTTGTAATTAGCGACAACCTGATTTTGGTAACCGTTAAACTCCGCAAACTTGCGAATGTAGTCCCAAATTTCTTTGTTGTCTGTATGGAAAATGTGATCACCAAAGTCATGCACAGTGATACCGTGCTCTGTGTGGGTGTACATGTTACCACCAATGTGTTCGCGCTTTTCGATTAATAATGAACGCTTACCACGTTTGGCGGCCTCGTAAGCAAAAATAGCTCCATACGAACCCGCACCTACAATTAAGTATTCATAACTATTTCTTTTCAAAATTATATTTCTCCTCCATATTTAATTAAAGCTCACAGTATTAGCAGCAACCGTCTTAGCATAGACATAATGGGCATTAGTGTAACTGAGATACTCTCTGCATAGCTGGAGCATAAGTTTCTTGTTGTTATTGTAATCATTATTCACAACTAAAATCTTGAATGCATCAACAAGCAAAATGAAATCCTCAATCGAAACTGTTTTGTTAGATTAAAGTTTGACTTGCTAATGCGTCGTAACTGAGCAATCAAATATTCAATTTGCTCAACGTTTTTTTGTTAAGTGCACTACTATCTCTATTCACATATACATACCCGCTATTCTTGTTTATAAAGGCGCGAAGTACTTATTTATTCGAAATGTCTTCTAGCAAAACCAATAAATCTTACACAAAGCTAAAATCTTTCCTAAACGAATTATATCCCTTAAAAATTACTTCTTGAAATATATCTAAAAGGATAACCTTTAATTTGAAATTGAATATTAAATGTAAAAGACCAGCCTTATCAATAGGCTAATTACTGTCCAACTTTCTGTAGTCTATAAAAGTGAAATCGAATTTAAGTTTCCCTCCAACGTAAGTCCTGCGCATGAATGGGAAAAATCAATGCACGATTTATGATACTGTATTGCAATTGTGTAGTCTCCTTAGCATATTACGCTTAAATCTAACATCACTGTTTGCAATAAACACATATTTGACCTCAGCCTAGAAAGAGCTTGGTTACGGGCAGAAGCAACACCCAAGTTTTCTTGATGAACTAGACGGAACCTAGAGTCTTTTAGCTTGTTTAGAGATGAATTGATTTTTTCAAGACTATTATCAGCAAAATAATCGTCAACAATTATAAACTCGGCTGACTGCTAAGACTGTTCTCGTAAATCGCCAGTTATATTATCAATATAATATTAGGCATTGTACACAGGCACAATCACGCTAACTTCCATAAAAGCCATCCTAACAATCCAAAGTAAATGAAGCAATTAATGTCTCATTGCATATCCACAGACTTCGAAATATAATCTAAATTGATAATGACAAGCCCCGTAATACATAGTGAACGTCTAAAAGTATTAATAGTAAGCACAATCACAATTAAGTAGATACGCTGCCCTAATCAGTAACGAATTACCCAACGAGTAATCGCCACAGCCAAAGCACATAGCACTACAATCATGCCCAATACTAAGAAACCACCGACCGAATAAGCAAATACACTTGTAACCCGCGCCACCGTAAAAATTAGTACAGCAACCATTGAAATTTCAAAGTATAATTTTTTAAGAAATTTTCCTGAAGATTTTGCAAAGTGTTGTTTAAAAAGCACATTTGGATCATTCCAAGTATAAGTGGCAAGTCTTGAGACAACTGTTCCCACCAGAACACCCCCTACACCTACTACATTAACTAGCAGCATCGAAAACGCGAGGTTAATTATTACAGAAACTACTGGGAGATACTGCCTGTATACAAAAGAACCAGTTGCCTCACGAAAAACCATTCCTGCTAGCCCCATCAAATTAACATACAATGTAAGAGAAAACATCGCGCTAACTTTCCAATCAAAAACGTATTTACTGCCAAGCCAAATTGTGACAAATGGAGAGAGCAGCGCGCTTAAACACAGAGCCACAAAAAGGCTAATTACCGCAATCATGTTGAACATCTTTTTAAAACTTCCAAACAGTCGTTCAGGCTTAGTGCTGGCAACATTTCCAATCGTTGAAGTTATACCAGATACTATAGAATTCATCAAAGACGATAATGCTGCAACAACCATCATATAATTAGAGTATCTGCCGACTACAGCGACAGACAGAAATTGTGAAATAACAATACTATCTGTAGAATTATTAACAACACCACTAACCTGGTAAACAAGTAACGGTTTAACGTAATCAGTGACACTCATTATGTCTTGTCTGGAAGCAAATCCAGAAATTCTTTTCAGGAAGGGATAACGTTTTCCAACATACACACGCACGTAAACATTCTGAAAAACGGTTCCAAATATAGCTATAATCAAGTATAAATAAAAGTTTTTGAAAAATAGAAGTATTACGGCCTGTAAGAATGACTGTATTAAAAACATCATGCTGTACGAATTGTTTACCACATAAGATCGCTGGTCAGCATTCAGAACAGATGTTTTATAACCTAACAGATATGACAGAACAACGTTAGCCAGATACAAAGCAAAAATCACTTGGACATTCAGCGGCCCGTGATATGATCTTGTTATTATGGGTATACCGACCATCAATATACTACCGATAAGCATCAATATAAAACCAACGCTTAAATATATAGTCTTATATATTCTCATTAAGACAAGAACTCGATTATCATCTCCATGTGCAAGTGGTTTGTACATATGAGTAACTATCGCTGCCCCAAAACCCAGCTCTGTCAGCGATAGTAAATTTAACATGTTTGTAAATAATCCATTCAGTCCAAGAGCTGACTCACCAAGTGTTCGTATAAACAGCGTTCTTACTAAAAAATTGATTACAATTTTAAGAACTTGCATTACTGCACCAGATGTCGCATTTCGTATAATCAATCTTCCAGATTTCATCCTGTCTGGCTCCTTCTCGCTACTGCAAAATTTCGCGCAGTTCTATAAACTCTTCATCAAACCTCTGAATATGCTTTTTTGATTGAATCCAGTCTGATAGCTCACTTAGATTCAATGAACTATCGTTGTCGATATAGTAGATAAAATCACTATCCCTTAGCCAATCTCGAACCGTATATCTAATCTTGTGCGTTGCATTATCAAAAACAATAACTGGTACATCTGATACAAGTGAGAGTATCATTCCATGCAAACGATCCGTAACAACAATGTCAGCCGACTGGATTTCATCAACCATACTTTTAATAGCCCGATTTCTTTTGACATTAGTGTCAAACTCCCCTGCAGACTCCTTTACCACCGTATCACTAGTCCGTATGTTGAAATCATTGCTTTTATTAAATATGGCCTCTAATTCATTTATCATTCCATCTTGCATTGATTCAATGTCGTTTCGTTTAATCATCAAAATGTTTGTCGTCGTCTTGGTAAGATTGTTAGTTTTATCAATTTGGAGATGTCCAACCATTGAAAAAACTATATCAGGTACCAATGTAACCGACTTCCCAAAGGAAAGTTTGTTTAACTCGTTTTGCGACCTAGATTCGCGCACAAAGATATCTACATTCTTCATAGCCTTCTTGGTGACTCTGATTTCACTTTCAAGGCCACCATATCCACAAAAATCTGCTGAAGTGGGCATCTGAATCAACTTACACTGTCTATCTCCCAGTGTTAAAAAAACGTCCTCTCTCTCTTTTTCAATAATAGGATAAATACGTCCAAAATTCCCTCCCCCCTGAAAAACAACAATATCGCTCTTGTGAACGAATGGTTTGATAAGTTTTGAAATTTTGATAGACTGTAAGTCGTTAACACACAACACATATTTGTCTGAATTTTCAGAAAGAAAACTAAGGCTAGCAATAGTAATTGCTAAATCCCCAAGATTGCCATACGTTGCCGCCCCAAAATAAATAATTTTAGGCTTTTTTACAAATATAACCTTAAACAAAACATCAAGAACATGTACTAACCGTTTAAATTTTCTAATCATGCCGGTGTCCTCCCAACGAACAACTTGACACGTTTTACAAAATCATAAACTGTAAGTTTAATTAATACTTTTTTAATTATTATTTTACGTCTCCGATACTTTACGTTTTCAAAATCACTGAATAAGTACATTTTTTCGCCTTGTTTTCTGATTCGCTTGACTTCAGAATTTTGTGCACCCTCGAAGGTCCTATTTATTGCAGTAGACAAAACCATTTCCACTAATCCTTGCTTGTCACTTTGTAAAATATTAGTTTGTTTATCGTGCTCTATCATGCTAGCAACTATAAGTAAATCCCGCATACTTTTTATATTAGGTGTCCTCATGATCGAACCAGATCTTTGACGATAGTAGTAGAGGACCATATCCGTATATATAATTGACTCACTGTTACAACACAATCTGTATGTAGTCGCAATATCTTCAAAGTCCACGCCTTCAGGAAAGCGAATATTATTGTCAATATATATAGTACGTTTTACAATATGTGCCCACGCAAAATTTCCAAATTCTTGTTTGACTAACTTACTTGCGAATTCTTGAGAACTAAGGTGCGTATACTTAAGTTGACTATAGTAATCCATGGTCATATTGCTGGCATCATTGAATTGTGTGTAATTAAATTGTAAAATGTCTGGTTTTTCTCTACTAAGTACCTCAATTATGTTGTTAAGTTGCGATACATTTAACAAATCATCAGCATCTACAAACCATACATACACCCCGCTAGCTTTTTCTAGACCAATGTTTCTAGCCGAACTAAGACCGCCATTACGTTTAACAATAACCTGTAAATTTTCTTCTGGATATGTTGCGGCAAAATCACGAAGAATATCACTCGAATTATCTGTTGAACCATCATCAACAAAAATTAATTCGAACGATTTAAAATAATTAAAATCAATTTGATTCAGTAACTCCTCTAACTCTGATTCAACGTTGAAGACTGGAACAACAATTGATGCAGTTATGCTTTTTTTACCTTCTGTACGATTATTTTTCATAACATTTCTCCTCAATCGCGGATTTTAATTAATCACATTGTAAAAGTAATATACTTATTGTCGAAAGCGTATAAGTTTGAGATTTTTGCAGATTATGACTTTGCCTCTTTATTTCTTCGAAACAAATAAGAGACGAAAATATAAGCCGCGGCTTAACCCAATGGATTAACCCAATACTGATCAAATCCTTGCTCACTATACTTCGAAAGAAACTAACAATACATAAACTCTGTGCCTACCCTTGACGCTATCTTTTGACAACAACAAAAAGTTATACCACATAACAATCGTAAATAATCTTTGAAAAGATTGCGAGATATTCAACCTTTTTTTCAAAAAAATTCCAATCATTCTAACATTAACAAGCGGACTATCAAGTAATTTGTCAAAAATTTGTGTGTACCCGTCAACAGGAACACCCTGGTACCAATGGTTAAAATATTTATTACCAAATGTTAATCGCCCCGGTAAAAGTCCAACAATTAAAGCTGGCAGCTCAGGGGCTTTACGATCCCATTGCTCTTTAGTGTAGCCTTTAATGAATTTTTCGTATATGTCATTACCAATAAGCGAGATTGCCTGTTCTTCCAAGTTCCGCGGGCCGCTTCAATTTAGGTCTCCTAAAGCTGCCTGCCTTTAATCATCAATCTTTGTTCTTGCCTAATCGGTGTTCTTATTCCCCACATTTCATAGAACGTATTCGTATTGAACGGTCAATTGTAGAGCTCACCCTTGTAATTTGCAATTACTTGATTCTGATATCCATTTAAGTCAACAAAGTTACGAATATAATCCAAAATTTTCTTATTATCAGTATGGAATATATGTGCGCAAAAACCAGGTACCGTAACACCATGTTCCGTATGTGTATAAATGTTACCGACAACATGTTCACGTTTTTAAATCAGAAACGACCTTTTATTTTGCTTTGCTGCCTCATGCGCCCTAGGGTCCAGAATCAACGACTAAATAGTCATATCTTTCTTACCTAATAGCAATCACCAATTATATTCTAATACTCTGGCATAAACTTACGCTTTAAAAAGTGAGCACCTTTTATTACCCAATTTTGATGCTCAGTGAACTTAACTGGTAATTCCAACACTTTCAGAGGATGCTTTTTATGCTCATTATTAATCCACGTATCTAAAAACAGTTCTGAAATAAAACCATATACCCGTAACTCGTAGGTACTATACCCCGCAGTATCTATTCTGGTTTCTAGTTTACTAAGAACATCAAACATAAAAGTACAATATCTATCAAAGTCTGATTTCTTCATAATGAACATATTAAACATATGTGCCTTGGTATTGTTAAGAACATTATTGAACGAATCTAGCAATTGAGGATAATACTGTTGTATTATTCTTTTTGTTTCCTCAATAGGCTCTCTATGATGAGCATGAACGTAATGTGAATAATTGCTCTCAATGAAATAGTTACGTGGCTTAGGAAGAATAATATCAAACTCAGAAGTATACTTTTCTAAATCTACCGAACTGAGTATTTTTGTCTGCAAATCATGATCGTACTCTGTTCCAATAAAATATCTTCTGTAGTGAACAAGTCCAATCCAATCATAATCATCAAGATTTTTCCACGCCCAATAGATAGCGGTTAGCTCGTTGTAGTATGGGTTTTTATCTGAAATATTCATTCCACTATTGTCTCTGGCAAAATCCCTGTTTAACTCGACTGCATTTTTATTCGCTCCAACAACAACTGGCAAATACAGATTGCTTGAGGGTACTGGGGCTTTCTTATGGGTTGCTACTAAAATAATGCTCTTCAAGTTATTCATTCTCCAAATTTATTCTATCTAAAATTGTGGTAAGCCTGCTGAAATATTTTGGTAAATAGTATTCGTTAACTGTCTGTTTAACATAATTTCGGTCAAAAACGACTTTACGGTCAACAAACATTTGTAAAATTTTAACCAACCTCGAAAGATCACTTGGGTTGTAGAGATATCCATTCTTTCCATCTTTTACGATATCACTTGGCCCAACAGGACAATCTGCAGAAATACACGGGACACCTCTGGCACACCCCTCCGCTAAAGACATTCCAAACCCTTCATATTTCGAGGTAAGCACGACTGCACTAATATTCGAAACTTCACGCCAGGGGTCCAATTTCCATCCAAAAAAATTAACCCTTTCTGAATACGGTGTTTTATTTACATAGTCCTTAACCTTTTTCAATTCAACGGTTGGAGCATCACCTATAATATCAAGTCTCCACTTACCGGTGACATCATTAAGGGCCGTAAACAAATCTCTAAGATTTTTTTGCCCGTCCAGCATCACTCTTCCTACATACAGAAAAGTGACAATGTCTTTACTGTCCTCAATCAGCTGATTCGTTCTTTTTAATGGATTACCAATGACGAAAATTTTTTCTGAGGATATCCCCAGTGACAACAATTCTTTTTTTATGCCACTACTAATACATAAATGATAATCAGCATACTTAATATTTTTTAAGTTAAACCCCGTACCCTTATACAAAGAAAAATGTAGCCAAGTAGTGACTTTAAATTTAATACGTGTCCATTTTCTAAAAAAAGTAACAATATCCAGTAGTTTAGTACTTAAAACAATGACATTAGCAGGCTTAATCTTCCTAATAACGAATAACAGAAACATAATGCCAGAAACTTCACGTAAAAATTTATTTTTGAACGTATCATTGAAAATAACGTTGTTTTGGTTACTGAGCCACTGTTTATCTTTTGCCCCTGTTGGTGCAACAAACAATATCTCCTGGTCATTATTAGTACGGAAATAGTTTTGCCATTCATTGATGACTGTCTCCGTTCCACCATGACCAGAGAGATACGGTAGAACTACCAAAGTACTATGTGTCAATTGAATTTCCTCTTATATAAAAACACGTAAAACGACGGCAACAATTTTAGACCACACAAGGCAAATACATAATTAGGTGGGAGCTTAAAAAATCCCCCCCAGAAAAGTCTAGACTTAGCATACTGTCTCAACCAGGTAACTGAAAAATCTGGATCATACTTAATAAAGTGATGAATAACGTGTATCATAGTCCTGTCCTCAAATGCTCTAAAACTCGTTTTGTTCGGTATTCCATGTATTTCCAGAACTTGACTAGTTTTTCTAATATAATCTCGAGCCAGTATACTAATTTGCGGGTTATACTCCTGTGTAGTAGATACATTATTCCGGTACAGATAATAACCAACTTTATTTATAGAGACGATTTCCTTTGCTTCTATGACCAAAAGGTATTTTAAAATAAAAAGACTGTCCTCAAAAAAATTTCCATTTTCAAATCTAATGCCGTTATCCTGTATAACCTTTTTATCAAATCTTTTGTTCCACAAACCAACATCTGACTCGTTATTCTGAGTTAAATATCGATTAACCATAACGTCTTTTTTTTCGTTACCTGACAATGATTTTAGAAAAGATGGTTTTTCGACCTCGCAAAAACGGTTATACTTTTTTTCAATATTCCACCAAACCAATTTTTTTTCAAAACTTGCTTTCCTTAATTCATCAAAAAAACCTGATGCGTATTCATCGTCACTGTCACAAAATAGTATGAATTTTCCCTTTGCCACGCAAATGCCTTTATTTCTTGCCGCGGACTGAAATTCGTGTGTCTGACTTATAATCTGGAATGATATTTTTGAATTACACATTCTTTTTACAGTCTCCACACTGTCGTCATTGGAGCCGTCATCAACAAAAATAAGTTCTATACCCTCTGTTTCATTACACTCCGTTATGCTATTAATTAATCGAGGCAAAGTTTTTTCAGAATTATACATCGGAACTATAATTGAAAATGTTATCATGTTAATTCTCCTTTACCAAGATCCTTTATTAAATATTGATTATTATTAGCCACCATTCCGATGGAAAGGAAAAACACATTGTATAAAACGTTAGTTGCAGAAACTTCAAAAAAACCGTATGCCGCGAAAATAACTAGCATTAATACTAAATCCCAATTTTTTTTCTGAACCGATTTAAATATCACTAATTCAAAGAAGGCGGCATACAACAGTGCATATATTATTCCTTCCCTCATAAGTAAACTCATATATGCATTATCCAAGACGATAGTCCCATATCCATTCACTATTTGACCAATTCCTAGTTGTACGGTGTTTCCAATTTCACTACCAAATAAATGCTGCCCAAAAGTTAAATAAGCAGAATTACCAAATGATAATCTTAAAGACAACAAATGATCGAGGTATACTAACCATTTGTTCTGAAAGTCAAAATGAATCATCAATAACCAAGACAAAGCAAAAATCATTGGAATTACACATATTATTAATAGTCTTCCTAAACTTTTGTCAAAAAGCTTTATGAACCAAGCTTTGCAAAAGCATGCAATGGTGAGAATACTTAACCCAACTACTGCACCCCTGGAATCTGCTACAAAGTTTGCAACCAGCAAGCAAACTATCGGAAACAATGTATGAATCTTCTTAAGATTGTTCCATTTTATAAAAACAAATTCCAATGACAATGCTAATAACATTGCTCCCAGAAAATTGGGATGGAAAAAGCCTAGAGAATTTCGCATCATACCATTATTCCTAAAGGAACTTGCTGTAGGTATAACACCGAATATATACAAACAAATAACCGTAATGCTACCGATCGCTCGTGCAATGAACGACCTTCTTACAAAGATTCGCATGTCAATCACATAATACCCAGCCATCATTGCTAATATGCTCGTTATCACACTATAATAACCGGTTTTTATCGAAATAAGAATCGCCAGCATCATCAATGCGATAAACGTCATTATGAAAGTTAAGTTATACTTTCGCCCTAGTATAATTCCCATCACAAGCACGCACATTAGATATGATTGTAGAGTAACCTGTACTGCGTTGACCCAGTTACCCGGAATAACTGATGATAGGGTGCTAGTTTGAAGAACAATACTCAAAAATATATATATTGCAAAAAACATTGAAAAAATTTTTAGACGCTTGCTACTCATCATTTTCTCCCAATCATTCCTTTATACGGTATAACAATATCCTTCGCAATTTTAATAGTGGTAACGTGAATCCGAATATTCTCATTATTGACAAGAAGCATTTTAGCATACGATGTCCACGCTTGCTTTTTATATATATCCAATTTTTTTCACTCTGGATATACTTTCTAAAATCAGCAATTACGTCCTTATACAGATTTTGATTGTGAAAACTTATTGAAGAGATTGCCATTAATGAGTTTAGAACATTTCTCCAAACCACCTGTTTATTAAGGTTTTTATACTCCTCTCCAATCTCATTAAATTGCTCCTTCAAAGTCCAATATGCTATCTCACGTTGATTATCAAATTTGGTTTGCATACTGCTGTTGGATCGTTGTCTGTAATGATAAACAATCTGGCTTGAAAAAGAGACCGCCTCAGCCTTTACGACAATTTGATTAAGTATATAGACATCCTCAAGCCAATTAAACCCAGGGACTAGATTGACATTCTCGAACATTTTTTTATTAAACATTTTATTCCACAGGAAACCCTGAAATTGGTAATCCTCAAGCCACTCCTGTACAATGTTTTCACCATAATCAACATGATCTATAAATACCGGCCCACTTTTTGAATCAGAGAGATTATCGCGGAAAACGTCATAGCCCACTACTGATATGTCAACACCAGGCTTCATGCCATAAATCATAGATTCCAACCAATTTATTTCAAGCCGATCATCTGCATCACAAAACGTAACATATTTGCCTCTCGACGCTTTAATCCCAGTACTCCTAGCATCAGCCTGTCCTTTATTCTTCTGAGATATTATTCTAACCCGCTTATCACTTGAATGCTTTTTTAATTCAGCTAATGAATTATCCGTTGACCCATCATCAACGAAAATAACTTCAAATATAGTGAAGCTTTGATTCATTATATCGTTACATAATTCATCCAAATACTTTTCATCATTGTACACCGGAACAATTATAGAAATCTCTGGATTCATGTCCGTCAATTTTTTTCACCAACTTACTCATGTTTCGCGGAGAACCCTTTTGTCTTAATAAAAAGGGCAGCATCAATACATTCGCTTTATTTAATTATTGTAACTACTATTTCGCTTAGACAGCTGTCAGCCTATCATTTTCCGGATAAGTTGTCGCATAAAATTCCTGCTTTTATATAAATATTAGCATAAACGAGTCGATTATGAGTAAAAAACAATTCTATCTATTTAAGAAGCATCGATGACCGCTCAAATTTGTATAAAAAACTCAGAAAAGCTACATTACTTTTTATCTTAGTTGCCATAGCCGTATCCATAACCGTATCCATATCCATAACCACGGTCACCCTTACTGTTCTTAACCCGTTCCACAACTCCGAGAATCGGCGTCTCTGACATCTTAAGAACTTCCACAGTTCGGGCGATGTTACCTCTAAGCGTCTTTTCCATCCGTACAACGAGGACCACACCATCGACCTCAGGCAAGGTGACTTGCACATCAGCAACCGCCAGCACAGGCGGAGCATCCAGAATCACAATATCGTAATTAGCACGGGCCCAAGCTAGGAATACCTTCATGTGCTTAGAACCCAGCAATTCAGCAGGATTAGGTGGCACTGGTCCAGAAGTCATTACACTCAGGTTTTCAACCATTGTTTCCTTAACGGCTTCTTCAGGCTTTTTACTGGTCGCAAGAACCGTTGATAATCCAGCAGTATTTAACTGATTAAAAGTTAAATGAACTGTGGGACGCCGCAAATCAGCATCGACCAGAAGCACCTTTTTCCCTGCCTGTGCCCATGTAACAGCCACGTTAGAGGAAACCGTTGACTTACCGTCAGACATTTCTGCAGAGGTGAACATCACGACCTGCAGTTGATCGAGGGCTGCACCCGCAAACTCTATATTCGTGCGCACAGTCCGTAGTTGTTCAGAAACCACGTTCTTCGGTTCGTGGTACGTAACTAGGCGGACACCGTTTGTGATACTTTCGTCTGATTCTTTGTTTTTCTTATTCCAGAACATTTTCGGCACCTCCTAAACGCGCTTTGAACGGCGACTGATTCGGCTCAACCCATCTTCAACCTTGCTTGTTGCGGGTTTCACACCAGATGTTTCGTGTGAGCGCTTATGCATCTTGTACACGAAACTAACCACACCCAAGTTGACCAGTCCGAGTTCATCGGTCAAGAAGTCAATGGACTTAACTGCCCGATCCGTAAGTTCCCGAATAGTGCCCCAGACAAATGCAATTAGCACTCCAAGCACAAAGCCAGCAAGTGCAATAATCCTCGTTTTCGGTGAGACTGGTGTGTCATCAACTGATGCTTTAGAAACGACCGACACGTTCTTGACACTCATCATCTCAACAATGTCTTTCTTGAACACCGTCGCAATTTCGTTAGCAATGTTCTTGGCACGGGTTGCACTGGTATCAGTGACCGTCACCGTGAACACCTGTGAATTGGTCTCGTTGGTGATTGCAATTTCGTCCGCCAACCTGTCTTCATCAATCGATGTGTACTTCGCCGGAACCAGCTTGTACTTTGCTGGTTTGGCCTTCTTTACCGTCACTGTTTCATATCGAAGCTTATTTGTGTTCCATTTACGTTCAGTCTTTGCTGGTACTGCCTTCTTAACCAGCACCTTTTGTGGGCTGGTTAAGTTCTTTGCAACCTGCTTCAAAATAACCGGCTTAGTGATGATGTCCTTGTATGTGTTAATCATTTGGACGTCAGCCTGCTGGTTTGCGTATTCAGCACCAGTATTTGCTGTGCTATCGCTATTGCGGTTAACCAGTAGCGCAACAGATGATGCGTATTTGGGTGTCAATGCGAATTTGGCAACCCCATAAGCTGCCACGCCGCCAATAATTCCCAGCACAATCATCCACACGAAACTCCGCTTAATGATGTTCCAGAGCCGTGTTAGTTCAATTACATTATCCATTAAGAAACTCCCACCTAATTAGTATGTATTGCGATTCCCCACGGAATGTTCACGCGAAGATTAAGGTAACTCTACAGTCTTAGCGTAAGTTTAATACCTTCCAATTTAACCACAATATGCCCCATTCGAGAATAGCCTAGCATGTTACTTTTTAGGGTCGGTTACATGCTTAATACATTATCTGGGTTATTGTAAATATGCATATACGCCCCAAGATTCCCGCCGTTGAGCGGTATTGTGCTCCTTTTTGCCAAAATTCAGTTCGGCAACAAGTGTTGTCGTAAGCGCGGTCAATTTGCAGAAAGGTTTTAGTTTCATTATTATTACAAATTGTTATCTACGAATCATTCTTTGCTTATAACTTTATTTGTTGCATTTGTGCACGTGAATCCCGAAGCTTTCGGAATTAGTCCGGCCATAGCGAGCGAATTTTGCCACATATACTTAAAAACAAAAACAGGCCAGCCCCCGCAACTCCTCCTCGAAGTCGCGGCGACCGCCCTGCATTGTGATTATAGTTTTGCTGTCAGTTTCACGTCCGGGTACTTGTCCTGGAACCACCGAAGTGCGAAGGCGTTCTCGAACAAAAACAGTGGCTGGTCGTGGATATCCTTGACCAGCAGGTTCCGGCCGGAAGACATCTTCTCGTCGAGCTGGTCGGGATCAATCCAGCGGGCCGTCCGGCTACCAATCGTCGTCATTTCCACTTCCGAATTGTATTCGTTCTGCATCCGGAACTTGAAGACTTCGAACTGCAGCTGACCAACAGCGCCCAAGATGTACTCGTTCGTGCTGTAGGTCCGGTACAGCTGCACGGCGCCTTCTTGCACCAGCTGCTGCATACCCTTGTGGAAGCTCTTCTGCTTCATCACGTTCTTCGCCGTCACGCGCATGAACAGTTCTGGCGTGAACTGGGGTAGCGGCTCGAACTCAAGCGAGCCTTTCCCGGCGAAAATCGTGTCGCCAATCTGGAAGTTCCCCGTGTCGTACAGCCCGACGATGTCCCCGGCCACGGCCGTGTTCACCGTTTCCCGCGAATCCGCCATGAACTCCGTGGAGTTGGACAGCCGAATCGTCTTGCCCGTCCGCTGGAGCGTCACGTCCATACCCCGCTCGAACTCACCGGAGACAATCCGAACGAACGCGATGCGGTCACGGTGCGCCGGGTTCATGTTCGCCTGGATTTTGAAGACAAAGCCGGAGAAACGGTCATTATTTGGCTGAACCTCGGTGCCATCCACCGTCTTCTTGGCGCTTGGCTCTGGGGCCAGGTCCACGAAGCTTTCGAGGAATGTTTCCACCCCGAAGTTCGTCAGCGCGGAGCCGAAGAACACGGGGGTCTGATCCCCGCGCATGACCTTGCCGAGGTCGAACTCGTTCCCCGCGTCGTTGAGCAGTTCAATGTCGTCCAGCGCTGCGCGGTAGGTACTCTCCTTGGCGATAGGGTCGCTGGCGGGCAACTTGCCGTCCGCATCAAGTGGGGCAAAACGTTCAGCCTCGGTTGCGGGCCGGTAACGTTCAATCCGCTTGTTTTTACGGTCGTAGAGGCCTTCCAGGACTTTACCAGAGCCAATTGGCCAGTTCATCGCGTAACCTTCGATGCCGAGCAATTCTTCCAGCTCCGCAATCAGGTCGAGCGGCTCGCGGCCGTCGCGGTCCAGCTTGTTCATGAAGGTGAAGATGGGAATCCCGCGCTGCTTAACGACCTTGAATAGCTTCTTGGTCTGGGCTTCAATCCCCTTGGCCGAGTCGATTACCATGACGGCAGCGTCAACGGCCATGAGCGTGCGGTACGTGTCTTCAGAGAAGTCTTCGTGCCCCGGGGTGTCCAGGATGTTGATTCGCTTGCCGTGGTAGTCGAACTGCAGGACGGAACTGGTAACGGAGATCCCACGCTGCTTTTCGATGGCCATCCAGTCGGACTTCGCAAAGTGACCGGACTTCTTCCCCTTAACGGTACCGGCTTCCCGGATGACGCCGCCGAACAACAGGAGCTGCTCGGTGATGGTCGTTTTCCCCGCGTCAGGGTGACTGATGATGGCGAACGTGCGCCGCTTGGCAACTTCCGCCGCTAATTGTTTCTTATCCATAATTTTCCTTTCGGTGCCGCCGCCGAACTACGCACGCATGCGGATTGGGGCGACGAAATTGTATTAGTGCTCACTGTTTAATGAATTCATTATCTTACATTGGTTGATGATCCTTTATCCGTAATGTGCCCGCCGCGACAACTGCGCCGAGCATTCCTTATAACAGTTTACACGAAATCTAAAACCGAGGGAAATTTTTTATCAATCAGCCGGCAGTTGCGGCGTTAATCCACAGCCGGCGCTACCCGTGCGCTGGCCACGCTGGTAGCCGGAAGCACCGAGAAGCTGCAGTTACGCGGTGGCGAGCGGAAGACGCGGTAAGCTTTGGTTCCCGCCGGCAGCGCGAGACAAAACGGAAATCTCGCCTTTTTGCGGATTCGAGACAGGCAATATATCTAGATATGCGCAGAAAAAACCGCGATTGCCTTAGTAGCAGTGGTTCCACGGGTTTCATTCGCATATTTGTAAATTTTACCTGTATCAAATCCGCAAAAGCGCCACTTTTCCGTTGAGCAACGGCGCTTTTGGCGGCTACGCAAGGCCCAAGCTAGTTGTCATAGCGTTCGTAAGTGCAAAGAGCAACGTAGCCCTGTTGTTGCGCCTGGGCCAGGGTCATGGCCGTACCACCACCGTAGCGCTGGAGCCCGCGGCAGTTCGGATCCTTGTGGTAGCGCCCTGGGATGCGAGCATTAACGTAGACCGTCTGGCTCTGGCCGGTGTGCGGCACGGGCTTGTAGGCGTAGTGGCGACTGCCGGAGTTACTGCCGGCCCGCGCCGGGTTGTGCGTGGTCTCGCGTGTATGCGAATACGAGCTGGAGCTGCTCCGGTAAGAACTGCTCGCGACGGAGCTTGATGACGAGGACACCACGGTCTCATCGTCGGTCTCAACAGACTCGGTTGACTCGCTGGTGGCTGCTTCTTCCGTGTCGGTGTCGTCATCGGTGTCTGCCGCTGCAACGGCGTCGGTGTCGTCTGACGATGATGAATCATCGGTATAATCATCATCCTCATCGTCCCAGTCGGCCTCCTCATCCGTACCGTCGCTGCTGTCTTCACTGTCGTCCGTCGCGTCCGAAGATGACGCCGATGTCGCAGCATAGTTGAATCCACTATCATTGACTTAAACAATTACCGCCGCAAACAAGATTAGCGCAAAGCTGGCAATCAAGATATTAACCCGAAATTGCCTAAAACGTTTTGCAAGCAATAAAGAAATTACCAATCCACCAAAGATTAGCAACGTAACAATCCACATTATTTTTCCCTCCAAATTTTCAGTAACCTAAAAATTATACCGGGAAATTGGTGGGAATGTGAAAAATAACGCATGAGTATTGCCCATGCCGCGGGTTACTGCGGAGTGATTGGAGTTGAGGATTACGCCGAGAGGGCCTGCGCGGAGACGCGTGTATACTCGATAAGGCAATTATGCGCAAAAAAAGAAGCACCCCATTGCTGGGATGCTTCTAAATTGAGCTTAGTTAAGCTTAGGCGTTGCGCTTCTTGAGGGAAGTGCCAGCCAGGCCAAACAGTGCGCCCATTGCGGCGATTGCACCGACTACGGTAGCACCGGTGTTGACAGAGTTACCAGTCTGAGTAAGAGCCTTGTTGCTGGAAGCCTTAGGAGCTGCCTTGGTTGCCTTAGGAGCTGGTGTCTGGGTACCTTCACCACCATTAGCAGGTGTGTTGTCGTCGGTCTTCTCTGGCGTGTTGTCACCAGTATTAGCTGGAGTTCCTTCGTCAGTCTTCTTGCCAAGTTCTGCAAGGGCTGCGTCCTTGGCTGCGTTAGAAGCTTCCGTGGACTTGTTGGGAAGGTTCTCCATCTTGTTCTGGTCCTGGTTACTCTTAACTTCACTGCTCTGATCACGACTATCAGAAGCAACTGTAGACTTGTTGGGAAGGTTCTCCAACTTGTTCTGATCCTGGTTACTCTTAACTTCACTGCTCTGATCACGACTATCAGAAGCAACTGTAGACTTGTTGGGAAGGTTCTCCAACTTGTTCTGATCCTGGTTACTCTTAGCTTCATCAGAAGCAACCGTAGACTTGTTTGGAAGGTTCTCCAACTTGTTCTGGTCCTGGTTACTCTTAACTTCACTGCTCTGATCACGACTATCAGAAGCAACTGTAGACTTGTTGGGAAGGTTCTCCAACTTGTTCTGATCCTGGTTACTCTTAACTTCACTGCTCTGATCACGACTATCAGAAGCAACTGTAGACTTGTTTGGAAGGTTCTCCAACTTGTTCTG
>NZ_RRYD01000020.1 GCF_004010095.1 Lacticaseibacillus hulanensis
CGCAAGGTCCTAGGCTGGAAGACGCCATCAGAAGTTTACCTGGGTAAAAAGTTGCACTTGAGTTGACAATTCGTCGTGCAAAAAAAGATCACAGGGCCACACGATAACGATGGTGAATAGCAACTAAATAAATCTGCGGGGTACGTGGTAATGACTACTGATAAATTGGACGAGGAATGGGACCTGTACGATTGCAATCTGAACGTCGTTGGTCGGGCGCACCGGCGCGACAAGCTGCCAGCAGGGGTTTACCATTTGGCGGTCGGCTGCATTGTTTTCGACCAGAATGGTGCGGTGCTTATGCAGCAGCGGAGCCCGCAGAAGCTGACGCATCCGGGCGCCCTTGAACTGGGAGCTGGTGGGTCGGCTCTGCGCGGTGAAGATGGTCCAAGAGCCGCGATGCGGGAGCTCGCGGAAGAAATGCAGCTCCAGGTGGCAATCACCACTGCCGATCGCATCAGCCGCGAATTTTTTAGCTCGTGGCTTGAGGAATGGTTCGCCGTGCAGCTGCCGTTTTCGCTAGCAGACGTGCACGTGCAGCAAAGCGAGGTGGCGCAGGTATTGTTGTTGCCGGTGAACTTGGCAATCGCTAAGCTAGAAGCTGCTGGCAGCGATGACCAGGTCAAGCATTTACGCGCGGCCGCGGCTAAACTTGGACAAACACTTGAATAGTTATTCCGAGGACGCCTAGTGCGTTCTTTTTTGTTGCGGCCAATTTTTTCTGGACACGTTCGTCAAGTTGCGTTATGGTAACGGTATCATTTAGTAAACATTTCTGATTAGTTTTACTAAATTGTGGAGGGCATTAATGGCAACGATTAAGGACATTGCGCAGGCGGCCGGCGTCTCGAGCGCGACGGTTTCGCGGGTGTTAAACGCAGATTCAACGCTGCAGGTGGGTGCCGACACGCGGCAGCGGATTTTTGCAGTGGCGGAGAGCCTGAATTACAGCAAGCCGCAGCCAAAAACCACGGTTGCGGTCGGTACCGTCGCTGTGATTCAGTGGTACACGGCCGAGGCCGAAATGAACGATTTGTATTACCGGACGATTAGCTGGGGCGCCGAGACCACATTGCAGGCGCAAGGATTTCGCGTTGCGCGCAGTTTTGCGGACACGGATTTGCCCCCGGTGATTGATTTGCGGGGCATAATTGCAATCGGTAAGTTCAGCGATAAGCAGTTGCACAAGTTGGCGCGCCTGCACAAGCCACTGGTGGTGGTTGATCAGGATACGCTGAATTTAGGCATTAACTGTATTACCACCGACTTTGAGCACGCGGTGGCGTCTATTGTTCAACGGTTCATTGATTCCGGGCACAAGCACATCGGGATGATTGCGGGTCAGGAAACCACGAGTGATGGCCAGCAGCTTGCCGACCTGCGCCTGCGCGCGTTCACCGATTACACGCGGGCGTACCACCGCTTTGAGGACCGGTTTGTGTTTACGGGACCGTTTTCCATTGAGAGTGGCTATCAGCTGATGCAGCAGGCAATTAACACGCTTGGCGCCGACCTGCCGACCGCGTTTTTTGCGGCTAACGACACGCTCGCGATTGGCGCAATCAAGGCGCTGCACGAGGCAGGGCTGCGCGTGCCGGAAGACGTGAGCGTGATTGGCTTCAACGATTTGGCGGTGGGCCGTTACCTCACGCCAAGTCTGAGCACGGTCCACGTGGCGACGGAACAAATGGGTGCGGTCGCGGTTGATTTGCTCATGCAGCAGGACGGTCACCGGCACGCACCCGTCAATACCACGATTGCAAGTGACCTGGTCCTGCGCGAAAGCAGTAACTGGCAAAAGTAAAGCCGCGACTGCACCTGCAGGTATTAAGCAAATGGAGGATTATCATGGAAATTAGCGAACTAACCCAAGGCTTCATCGACGTTTTTGACAACCAGCCCACCGACTATTTCTTCGCTCCCGGACGCATCAACCTGATTGGGGAGCACACCGACTATAACGGTGGGCACGTGTTCCCGTGCGCAATCAGTCTGGGCACTTACGCGGCCGTACGGGCAAACGATAGCCACGAGTTTCACTTTTACTCCGGTAATTTCCCGGAAGATGACGTGCTGACCGTCAGCGGGAATCCGGGAACGCCGAAGTCTGGGCGCTGGGTGGATTATGCGCAGGGTATGCTGGCGGAACTGGCTAAAAATGGGGCGGAGTACAGCCACGGTCTGGACGTTTACATCAAGGGCGACCTGCCTGATGGTGCCGGCCTGTCGAGTTCCGCGTCACTGGAAATGCTCATTGGCGAAATTGCCAACCACATGTTTGCCCTCGATGTGCCGATGCTGCAGCGCGTGCGGCTTGGCCAGCAGGTGGAGAATAATTACGTTGGTGTCAATTCCGGAATCATGGACCAGTTTGCTGTGGGCATGGGGCAGGCGAACACGGCCACACTGCTGGATACGAACACGATGGAATACAAGCGCCTGCCACTTGACCTTGGCGACAACGTGGTGTTGATTATGAACACCAACAAACAGCGGCAACTGACGGACTCCAAATACAATGAGCGGCGCGGCGAGTGTGAGGCGGCCCTCGCTAAGCTCCAGACCAAACTGGACATTGCGAGTCTGGGTGAGCTTTCCGCGGAGCAGTTCGACGAGTACAGCTACCTCATTCCGGCCGAAAACGAACTGAAGCGGGCGCGGCATGCGGTGCTGGAAAACAAACGGACGCTGCGGGCGGCGCAGGCACTTTTGGACCGGGACCTAGCCACCTTTGGCCGACTGGTTAGCGCATCCGGGGTCTCGCTGCAGTTTGATTATGAGGTGACCGGCAAAGAACTAGACACACTCGTGCGGGCGGCACTGAACCAAGAAGGCGTTTTGGGCGCACGGATGACCGGCGCCGGGTTTGGCGGCTGCGCGATTGCACTGGTGCGCAAGGCGGCCGTCGACGCGGTGATTGCCACGGTGGGGCAAACGTACAAAGAGGTCATTGGTTATCCGGCGTCATTTTACGTGGCCAACATTGCGGATGGCCCGCGGGAACTAGATGTGCAGGCAAGGAAGGCGTAGTAATGGATGCAGTTGTTAGTTTTGTCAGCCACGTGTTAGCGGTCAACCCGCAATACGGCGAAATGGATCGGGTGTACCTAACCAACCGCGTTTTTGCACTGATTGGGGATGGCGCGGTGGACGTGGCTGACGGTGCGGCCACGCTCGACGTCCTCGATGCACTCGTGCAGTCGGCAACGGAGCGGGGCGTGATTACGGACACGGCCAGCGCCCGCGAAATTCTGGGCGCCGCACTGATGGATTTGGCGACACCGACGCCGGGGTTTGTTAATCGGGAATTCTGGGACCGCTACGGTGAGTCACCAAAAGCAGCCACCGACTATTTTTACCAGCTTAGTCGGGCGAATAATTACATTCAGACCCGGGCAATTGCGCGCAACGATTACTTCCAGGTCGCAACGGAGTACGGCGCCATGGAAATCACGATTAACCTGTCCAAGCCGGAAAAAGATCCGCGGGACATCGCGGCGGCGGCCAAGGCGCCCCAAAGCGGGTACCCGGAATGTCAGTTGTGCCTGCAGAATGAGGGTTACCGCGGCCGGGCGAACTGGCCGGCGCGCGCGAACCACCGCATTATCCGCATGGAAGTTGGCGGATCGGCGTGGGGCTTTCAGTATTCCCCGTACGCGTATTTCAACGAGCACGCCATTTTCCTCGACGAGATTCACCGGCCGATGCACATCACCCACCAGACGTTTACCAACCTGCTGGAGCTGACCACGACACTACCCCATTATTTTGTCGGCAGTAACGCCGATTTGCCAATTGTTGGCGGATCGATGCTGGCCCACGAACACTACCAGGGCGGCCGACATGATTTTCCAATGGCCAAGGCGCCGGTTGAAAGATCGATTCGACTGACTGGCTATCCGGACGTGCAGGCGGGCATCGTGAAGTGGCCAATGAGTGTAATTCGGCTGACGGGCAGTGACAAGGCGCGCCTTGCCGATGCCGCCGAGGTGATTCGGGCGGCGTGGGCAAAATATAGCGATGAATCCGTTGACGTACGGGCCTTCAGCGAAGACGGGACGGCGCACCACACCGTCACGCCAATTGCGCGGCGAGTGGGCACGGATTACCAGCTGGACCTGGTGCTGCGGGACAACCAAACCAGCAGCATGTACCCGGATGGCATTTTTCACCCGCACCAGGACGTGCAACACATCAAGAAGGAAAATATCGGCCTAATTGAGGTCATGGGCCTCGCCATTTTGCCGGCGCGGCTGCAAGAAGAGCTCACTCAGGTGCGCAACTACTTACTTGGCCAGGCCAACACGATGGCTGCTTACCACAAGCCGTGGGCGGATAATCTTGCCGCCAAGCACACGTGGACGGCGGCAAACGCGACGGAATTGCTGCAGGATGAGGTCGGCTACGTCTTTGCCCGCGTGCTGGAGGATGCCGGGGTGTTCAAGCATGACGCTGCCGGGCAAGCGGCGTTCGGGAAGTTTTGTGCGCTACTTTAAGACTTTCGCGGAGTTGGTGATTAACATGGGGCCACTTGGCTTTGCCGTGCGGCCATTGGTTACCCATGAACTGGAACTGAATATGTATAAAACAGACACACAGTGAGAATGATTTGTTCTCAATGTGTGTCTGTTTTTTGGCTGTAGCGGTCGATGGAGCCTGAATCTAGACGATTGCCGCAGCAACCATGGTGAAGTTTGCCCGCGGCCCCGTTTAGACTAGGAGGTCAGCCCGTACAACGTGAAGCGAACTCCTTTCATCACACCAGCTTGTAGTGCTCTAGCCCGCGCACGATGCCGTCGTGCATGTTGGAGCTGGTCACGTACTCCGCCTGCGTTTTGGCCACCGCCACGCCGTTACCCATGGCGATTGGGTGGTCCACGAGGCTGAACATTTGCAGGTCGTTCAACTGGTCCCCGAACGCGTATGAGGGGGCATTTGTCAGGTTCAGTGCGCGCAGTAAGTGCTCAATGCCGGTTTTCTTCGAGACGCCCGCCAGCATCGTGTCGAGGCCGCGAATGTTGTTGCGAACAAAGCTGAGTTGGCCGGCGAATTTCTTGGCGTAAGCCTGCTCGTGGTGCCGGTTGAAGACGAACATGAAGTTAACCTCGTTTTGCTTGTAAAAATTCGGATCAACCTGCGCGTTCAAGTTCAGCAGGTGGTAGTTGTCCACGGTGTCTTGCGACTTCTTGCTGATGGCAAAGCCCTGATTGTTGTACCACCCGACTGGATTGGCGTGCTCATTGGCAAAGCGGTTCACCGCCTTAATCAAGTCTTCGGGGATGGTTGCGGCATATATTTCCTGGCCGCGGCTGGCAACGTAAGATCCGTTGGCGCTGACGATGGTGTTGATGCCAGTTTGGTCAAGTACGTACTGGACCTCGAACACGTTGCGGCCGGTGGCAATGACCGGCAGCACGTTGTTTTGGCGCAGCTTGTCCAGGGCATCAACCGTTGTTTTAGCCACGGATTTGTCATCCCGCAGCAAGGTGCCGTCCAAATCAAAGAACACGACGGCGCTAAACTTGGGTGCATCCGCCATTTATGCCACCCCCAGTAGTTGCTTGCTGATGTTTGGCAGCGACAACTGACTGGTGGACGGGAAGACCATGGTGGCCGCCCGCAGTGCCTCCTTGTCGCCAATGCCGATGGACAATTCACCCGCGGCGTCAATGGCCTCAATCCCGGCCACCGCGTCTTCAATGCCGACACACTGGCGCGGCTCAAGGTCGAGGATAGCCGCAGCTTTGAGGAAGATTTCGGGTTCAGGTTTACCTTGGCTCAGCGTTCCTGGGTCCACGATTTTGGGGAAAAATTCGTCCAGTCCGAGACTGTGCAGGACGGCGGGCGCGTTGTGTGAGGCCGAGGCGATGCTCATCTGGTACCCGTGCTCCTTGAGGTCGGTGAGGAACTCGCGGATACCCGGCAAGATGTCGTCCGGGGTGAGCCCCGCGATTAATTCCTTGTAGTGCTCGTTTTTCTTGGTGGCTAGCTCTTCTTTCTGCGCCTTCGTGTACGCGCTCGCCTTGCCCCCGGCCTGCAGAATGATTTCCAGTGATTCCATTCGGTCAATGCCGCGCAGCCGGTTGGCCAGGTCATCACTCCACGGGGTGCCCACCTGATCGGCGATGGCGTGCCAAGCCTGCGAGTGGAAACGGGCGGTGTCGGTGATGACACCATCAACGTCGAAAATAAAGCCTTTAATTTGGTCAAATAAACTCATGTTACGTATCCTCCTGTCTGTGAACTTCACACTTGGATTTGGTGCGTTGCCTAGTAATCAACGCTGAATTCGTTATTTGCTTTGATGCTGACGGGTTTGCCCAGGACGGTCAAATCACAGTCGTGGTCACTCATGATCTTGATGGTGCTGTGCGTCAGTTTGAAGTGCAGCTTGGCGTTGCGGTACTGGCAGTTAAAGGCCAAACTGCACCACGTTGATGGCAGCTTCGGGTTAACGCTCGGTTTGTCGTCCAGCAGGTTGACCCCACCGTACAGCCGTTGCGCCACGTCGAGGGTTGCGCCCATGACGCCGAGGTGAATCCCCTCGGCCGTGGTGCCGCCCTGAATGTCGTAGTAATCCGAGAACAGGGCTTGCCGGAAGAGACGCCAGGACAAATTGGTGTGGCCGGCGATTCGGTCCAGGTACGCGTAGACGATGCGCGACAGGGTGGAGCCGTGGGTCGTGCGGTCCAGGTAGTACTGCAGGTTGCGGTCAAAGTAGTCCGCGGGCAGTTCGTAGCCCATGTCCTTGATGAGGCCGGTGACCGTGTCTTGGTTCAAAATAAAGTGGGCCATGAGCGTGTCAGCCTGCTTTGCAACCTGGTACGCATCGGGAGTTTTGCCCTCCGACTTCAGGATGCGGTCAAGACGCGCGATGTCCCCGTACTGTTTGCGGTAGTTGTCGAAGTTCAGTTCGGGCAGTTTGAAGTAGCCGGCGAACTGGCCGATAATCCCGTCCTCGTTCACATCGAGGTGCAGGTGGTGGCGAATGTCAGTCATCTTGGTAATGTCGCGGCTTGTTAAATCATTTGCGGCCAGCGCGGCCCCGAAGTATTCAGCCGGTGCTTTGTCCTGCAGCGTTGCGATGAGCTTGAACAACCAGGCAACACAGATATTGGTGTAGGCGTTGTCGGTGAGTCCGGGTTCGTCCGCGTTCGGGTAGCCTTCATGGAATTCGTCGGGACCCATGACGCGGTGAATGCTGTAACAACCGGTGTTCTGGTCGTAAATCACCATGCTCAGCCAGAACTTGGCAATCGCCAGCAGCATGATTAGTCCGTAGTGGTTCATGAAGTCGTTGTCGCGCGTGATGTGCCAGTAGAGCCATGTGTCGTAAGCAATTGCCAGTGAAACGTGGCGCTGCCGGCGACTGTTATCGGGATCCCACGTGTTGGTGAGGGGGTTGAGGTGAATTGATTGGGCCTGCTCGTCGCCGGTCTGGCCGGATTGCCACGGGTACATGGCCCCACTGCGCCCATTGTCCTTGGCGTATTGCTTGGCCGCGCCGAGGCGGTTGAAGCGGTACATCAACATGTTTTTGGCAATCGCGGGGGCGTGTTCGGTGTAAAACGGCATGACAAACATTTCGTCCCAGAAAACGTGCCCGCGGTAGGCCTCACCGTGCAAACCGCGCGCCCCGACGGAAGCATCGAGCTGCCCGGAAGCAAGCGCGCCGCCCGCGACGAGTAGGTGGAACGTGTTGACCCGCAACAACTTTTGGCTTGTGATGTCGCCGTCAATATTGGTGTCACTTGAATGCCACACCTGCTCGAAGAATTGCTGGGTGCTGGCAACCGTGTGGTCAAAGCTGGCAGCCGTGAGCTCGTCGTGCACTAGCTGCGGTAGGTCGGTATCCTTGCTCTCGCGACTGGTAAAAATCACCCCGGTTTTGTCGAAGGTGTAAGTTTGTTCGGCAACAACGGGGATGCTGACGCTCTGTTCAATGCTCCGGTTGCCGGGAGCCACCTTGATCTGGCCGGTGAGAGCGGTTGTTGGTGACGATAGCCGGGTCCCGATGGCGAATTGCACGCCGCTGTGGCGGGTTTGCCCCGTCAGCAGCACCCGGTCAGCGCGATTTTCCGTTCCCGTCACCACAACGTGCCAGTTGTCGAATTGCTGGTAGCGGTCGACGTTTTGGTTGCGCACGTCACCGTCGATGGTGCTGTAAACCTGCAGGGCACCAGAAAAATTCAGTGGTGTGATGCGGTAGCGAATACCGAAACGGTGCCAATGCTGCATGTCGGCCACCTTAGTGGTTTGAATGCGCAACTGATGGCCCGTTGAGAGGCTCACAAGCATGGTGGTGGTTAATTGGCCCGTTTTCAGGTCGAGGCTGCGGTAAAAATCTTGAATATCGCGCCGCTTAATTTGAAACGGGTTGGCGTGGTCAATGCCGAACGTCATGAACTGTGCGTTCGGCAAGTTCACGAGGTCCTCGTTGGTCACGTCACGCCCGTTGATTGTGGTTGTGTTCTGATTGTAGACCCCCGCGACATACGTGCCGGGGTAATTGTTCTCGTCGGCCTTGCTTTCGACGTACGCACCGCGCATCCCGAAGTAGCCGTTGCCGATGGTGAGCATGGCTTCCTGGCCGTAATTGCGTTTGCCGTCATACTGCCCGTAATAGTCCAGGTGCCAGCTTGCTTGGTCGCACTTGTCCTTGATGGCCGCTTCTAACCCGAGGCGATTGACGGTTGGCAGGGCGACAACGGGCACGTTGAACATGTTCGTGAGGGCGAGGCCAAGGTCGATACGCTGGTGGTTGAGGCCAACAATTGTGTCTGAAAATGAGTAGGATAATGGATTGACGACGATGATGACGTCAAAGTCGACCCCGGCAAGACGCACCCGGATATTCTCGAGGTTTGCGCCAATGCCCTGATTGGGGTTGTAGGCAATGAGCATGCGGCTTTGCGCATGACCGTCCTTGTCAATGTGGTTGGTGATTTCCAATGCTTCATCCATTACCTTAATTGAAATGGTGTGCATCTGAAGACTCCTTTCTGAAAATCCCTACACTTCAACCGTAACGCTATCTAACGTTAATGACAAACGGCACAGACGACAAATGGCCGAATAATCAGTTTTTATTGTTTATTGTCACATTACGACACGCACTGCCGCACAGGAGCGATTACAATTTTCAGGACAGAAGTTAAAACAATTTGCAGAAAAATCCCAGTGCGATTGATTGCCAGCGACAAACCATGCTGCCGATTTTGCACGCTTGAATTGAACGCAAAAAAAGCCACCCGCGTTTTGGCGGATGGCTCTTGCTGATGGACTATGCTTTTTGCGGAACGAACCAGAAATCCTGGTGGCCCACACTGATTTCGATGCGGTAAGGTTGTTCTTCCATGTCCTCACCATCAATCTGGGCAAATTCCTTGCTGGGGGTGCTGATTTCGAACCGTGGCGCGCGAACGTGGTGGCGACTCGGGCTCTTTACCGGCTTACCCATGATGGACGCGATGGCCTGCGTGGCGAAGGTGACCAGGTTGGGCCGGTCAACGACGATGAGGTCGAGTTCGCCGTCGTTCGGCACGGCACCGGGCAGAATGCGCACACCACCACCGAAGTACGGGTGGTTGGTTGTGGTGCACAGGTAGGCGTCATTGATACGCTCGGTCTTGCCATTGGCGGAAACCTCAACGGGGAATGGCTTGCGGCGGGTCAAAATCCGGATGACTTGGGCCATGTAGGCGAGCGAGCCCATGTGCAGGGTGTTAAGCAAAAACTTAGAGGTCGCGTGGTTGGCCGCGTTAACGACTGCCGCGTCGAACCCGATGCCGAAGTTATTAACGAAGAAGCCGCGTTTGCCACTTTGGAGTTCGACGTACTGGCCGATGTCCATGGCTACCGGCTTGTCGGCAGTGAGCACCTGGTCTAACGCCTCGAGTGGTTTGCGGGAAAGGTGCACTCCGCGGGCGAAGTCATTGCCGGAACCACCGGGGATGTACGCGATGGGCAAGTTGTACGGATTGCCGCTCAGGTGGAGGCCAGTGATGGCTTCGTTGAGTGTCCCGTCACCACCGATTACCAGCACGATGGATCCCTTTGCCGCCTCTGTTTTGGCAATTTGCTGAGCCAGGAGCACGGTGTGCCGTGGATACTGTGATTCATAGAGCGCAAACTGCACGTCACGTTCCACGAGCGCCTTGCTGATGACATTCCAAACAGCCTTGGCGTTACCGGAACCGGCAACGGGGTTATAAATAACGTGGAAAAATGGTGTGGACATGTTCAACCTCGGTCCTGAGTATTTACTCAAAATGATATTTATATTTTAGACATTTTTAGCGATGAGCGCAAAATTTTTTCATGTGGCAAGTGTCACTCAGTGGCGTAAACTGGGTGGTGTGGGCCGCAAATACGTGCTGCAACTGCGGGCAGAAGCGACTAAACTGGCGCTTGAGTGCCTGCAGCGGCGGCCTTTTGGGCAATTCAACTACAGCTTGATAGGCAAACTGGCCTGGACGTTTAATAATGCAGATGTTGGTTAACTGCCAAATGAAATTATTGCTCACGGAGGAAAGATTATGTACGTATTAGACACGCAAAAAATCGGGCGCAAAATCATGACGGCCCGCAAAGAAAAAAACATGACCCAACTGGCCCTCGCCGATCAACTCGGCGTCAGCTACCAGGCAATCAGTAATTGGGAACGCGGGCAGTCCGCGCCGGATATTGATAAGCTGCCAGACTTGGCGCAGGTCCTCGGCATTTCGCTTAACGACCTTTTTGACATGGATGATGCCGACAAGAAGGTTGTGTCAATTCGGCAGGAAGACGCGCCGGTTGACGCCACGACGCTCACTGAATTTGCCCCAATGATTAAGCCAGACACGCTGAGCAAGAAGGTGAGTGTCGACGCCGCGGACTTCAGCATTGATGACGTCAAAACGATTGCGCCATTTGTCAGCGAGGAAACGCTGGTTACGCTGATGAACGAACACGCGGATGCGAACAACTTTAACGAGCTGGTTGTGGTGGCGGCACCATTTCTCAGCAAGGAGTACCTCGCGCAGCAGGTGGACGTGCTCCTGGCTGGCAACAAGGAGGTCGACATGCGGACCGCGCGGCGCCTTCTGCCATTTCTGGATCAGGAAAAAGTGGACGCACTGCTTGCTCGCCGTGTTGCCCGCGGCGATGTTGATGACACTGAGCTGGTTTATTACTTCCCCTTTGCCAGCAAGAAGGCTCTCGGCGCAATTGTGAATGAGCACGAGCACGACATTAAGTTCATTCGCAAGGCTGCACCGTTTCTGGAACACGAACGGATTGACCAAATGTTCAAGCAGGCGGCGACAAAGAAGGACATTTCGCTTAGCGACCTAAATTCGCTGGCGCCGTTTGTATCATCAGGAGTGCTGAAGGACGTGGTGCTGGAACTGATTAATAATTCGGAGCACGAGATTAAGCTGCATGACCTGATGGGTTTGCTGCCGTTTCTCGGTGACAACGATATTCTGTCGCTCATTCACAAGTAGAGCCGGCCTGCGCTAGGTTACTACGGGAAAACGACTGTTGTGGTGGGCGACTTATCCGGGCGTTAGGTGCATCCATCTAGAAACTTGTCGGCATTGCCACGTGCTTTTTGTAGGTGACCAGCTCATTTACGCCGCAGCTGCGCAGAAGTTGTTTGGCCTGGACAAAGTTGCTCTCGAATTTGGTGCTCGTGTGGGCGTCGCTGCCGAGGGTCACGAGTCTGCCACCCATTTCCAGGTACCACCTGAGCACCAGTGTGTAGAGTTGCTCATTGTGCCAGCGATACATGGATTTAGTGTTCACCTCAAGGCTCATGCCGCGGCTGATGACCAGTTGCAAGATTTCCTTAATGGAACCTTCTGCCCATGCCGTCAGCTCGGTCGGCGTCACGTCGAGTACGCGCAGGCCGTAATCAAAATGGGCCAGAACG
The DNA here is from genome assembly GCF_004010095.1 of Lacticaseibacillus hulanensis. GTDB lineage: Bacteria > Bacillota > Bacilli > Lactobacillales > Lactobacillaceae > Lacticaseibacillus > Lacticaseibacillus hulanensis. The sequence goes on from NZ_RRYD01000020.1 coordinate 11,918, forward strand.
TCGGCGAAGGTCGTTTGCTGCAGGCCGGCAAGCATGCTCGCGTAGTAGGCTTGCACGTGCGCTTTTGGGTCGAGTTGGGTGAAGCTGGCGTCCTGGTAATCGTGGTGGCCGTTGTGGTGGAAGCTCAGCAAGATGATGTCGTAATCGTGGGCATCAAGGTAGGCGCGAATTGCGTCCATCCGCGGCGCGTAATATCCGACCTCGATACCGGTGCGCAGTTTGTTGCCAAATTGAGCAGATAGGCGCTGCTCCTCGGCCACATATTCCGCGTAATCTGGCACGTCATCAAGGCCGTGATCATCGGGGTTGCTCATTTCAAGGTGTTCAGTCGTCACGAACGGGTTACTCGTTTGGCGCAAGTAGTCGGCAAATTGCGCCTGGGAATCAAACGAGAAATGGGTGTGCACGTGCTGGTCAAAGTAGGTCATGGGAAGCCTCCTGTGCAAGATATTTGCTTAATTATAGTCTAGACGTCGCGGCAAAAGAAAACGGTGGGACTGCATACTGGATAAATAGAGCGGAAGCAGCCGAATTTAGTTCGGCCACTTCCGCTCTATTTGCGCTTAATTGATTAGCTGACCACAGAGCGTGATGGTGTTCCGTCCGTGGTTTTTCGAATTGTATAGGTGCTTGTCGGCGCGATTGTACACATCGAGGTAGTTTTGGTCATCATCAAGTGTGTGGTCCTGGCCGAGAGAGATTGTAATGCCAAACTCGGCACCATCATTGGTGGTGAAGTGGAGCTTGGCCATTTCGGTTTTGAGCATGCGGGCAAAACGTGCCGCACGGTTCAAGTCGTCATCAACACCGAACACGATGATACTGAATTCCTCACCGCCAGTCCGGTACGTCTTGGCGGGGTAGCCGGTTGTCTCGACTAACTCATTGAGGCGCGCTGAGACGGCAGTGAGCACTGCGTTGCCAACCAGATGGCCGTATTTATCATTAATCCGTTTGAAGTGATCGATATCAAACGTGAACAGGGAGATGTGTTTTTGCGCAGCCGCCATCCGTATGAAGGCATCGTGCAGGTCGGCGTCGAACATGCGGAAATTATTCAGCTTCGTCAGGTCGTCGACTTGGCCCTCCTTGCGCAGCCGCAATTCGCGCGCACGGCGGTTCACCAGCAGATTGTGGATGCTGCCCATGATGATGACGGTGAGTGCAAGGGTACCGATTTGCCACGGCCAGCCAACGACGATGTTGCCAACGGAATGGTAATTCGCAAACATGAGTGGTGCAACAAAAACGCCGGTAAAGGGAAGGTAGAAGTAGGCGTGGCGACTAATGGGTTCGTAAAAGTAGTTCCCAAAGGCCATGGTGATGATGGTGATTGCGGCCAGCGGTGGCCATTCACTGATTGGGACCCCGGCAAGGAAGTGGTACCACAGCGTGAGCAATGCGGTGGTGCTCCAAAACATTGGGCGGCTGCGACCATCGCCTAGCAGGGCGTAGACAATTGCCGTGGCCTGAAAGTTCAGGTAGTTCCACCCGTAGCCGACTGGCGTTAGGGCCTCACTTCTACCCCAAACGGAGGCGAAGTGGAAGATGATGAGCACGAACCACAGCGCTGCAATTTCAATCCACTGCCGATTTTTGAGTATCCATGGATTGTTGATGTGCGGAGTTTCGCGGAGCCACGTAAACAACACACCAAAGGCAACCAGGACGGCCTGATTTGTGATAAATGTTGTTATGCGTAAGCCCCAAATAACCATCAATGTCCACCTCACCGTCATCTATTTAGGGATTTTATCATGAAAGCGCTAATATTGTTAGAAAAACTATGTTTCGCGATAACGTATGGTTACTAGAAGCAGTTGCGGCTACTGGATTGTAATTCCGCGAACGGTAATCTTGTTACGACCCCGGTTCTTCGAGTTGTAGAGGAACTTGTCGGCACGGTTGTACACGTCGAGGTAATTCTGGTCATCGTCTTGAACGCGGTCTTGCCCCATGGAAATAGTCAGTTGGAATTCGGTGCCATCGGGGGCGCTGAAGCGTAATTTTTCAATTTCCTGTTTGACGAGCTTGGCCGTGCTGACCGCAACGGCGAAGTTCTCCTCAATATCAAACGTGATGAAGGTAAACTCCTCGCCGCCCGTCCGGTAACACCGAGCTTCGTAACTGAGGGTTTCCGTCACTTCAAGCAGGCGGTGCGCCACCGCGTGCAGAACGTCGTTGCCAACAAGGTGTCCATACTTGTCGTTAATCCGTTTGAAGTGGTCAATGTCGAACGTGTACAGTGCAAACTTCTTGTGGGTGGCGCGCATGCGGATAAATTCGTTTTGTAAATCCGAATCGAACACGCGGAAGTTATTCAACTGCGTGAGTTCGTCGATGGTGGCCTCGGTGACAAGTGTGGCTTGGCGCTGGCGGTTGCGTTTGAGCTGGTGGTAGATAATCCACAAGATGGTTAGCAAAATAGCGTAGTTAAAGAGGAGCCACGGCCAACCAATATCAATACCATTCAGCGAAATCAGGTTGGCAATGTAAAATGGCAGTGCAAACAGGTAACCAAATGGGAAAAACAGGTAAACGTGCTTCAGAATCACATCGCTGTAGCGGTATAACAACCACATGGTGAAGATGGTGGCCAGCTCTAGGAAAACCCACTCATCCACGCGTGGCATCCACCAGTACCACACCGTCAGCAGGGCAATCAGGCTCCAAAAAACGTGGCGTGGTGGCCGGTCGAACAGCGCGTAGATAATGACGGCGATTTGGCAGTTCATGTAGTTCCAGCCAAAGCCGACCGGGTTTTTGGCGTCAGCCATGCTCAAAACGGAGGCGAAGTGGAACAGAAGCAGTACGGCCCAGGCCAGCGTGCCCAGCAAAAAAGCACGTGATTTCACAAGCTTAGTCTTTTTGGTGTTAAGCAGCCATGTGTACAAGAAGGTATAGGCCACCAAAACGGCGCTGTTGGTAATGAACGTGGTTATCCGTAATCCCCAAGTTACCATGTGCTACCCCCGGTTCAGGTGGGGGTGGCTGCACTAGGCACCAGCCACTACACCTAAACGATACAAATCATACATAACCACCTTAATATTACCACATAAATATTGTTATTAAAGGGCTTCCAATAAGCTTGCTTGCGCGGTTTGGCCGGTTGTTCAGTGGTACACATTATTTTCGTTTTACGGTTGGGATTAGCACGTGATTCTTCGTACAAAAAAAGCCCACACAAAGATGAAATTAACTTTGTGCGGGACTCAATTGTTTTACCGAAGCGTGACCCCACGAATTGTGAGGGCGTCACGGCCGTTGTTCTTGGAACTGTACAGGTACTGGTCGGCCCGGTTGTAAATGTCGAGGTAGTTCTTGTCGTCAGCCGTAGCTCGGTCTTGACCCAAGGAAATGGTAATGTGGACCGTATCGCCGTTGAACGTGAAGCTGAGTTGGCTTAGCTTTTTGCTAATTTCCCGAGAGATTTCGGTTGCCCGGTCCATGCTCTCCACAACGTCGAAGAGAAGAATACTGAATTCTTCCCCGCCGGTGCGGTAGGTGCGCGCCTCGTATTCAATGTTGCCCGTAATTTCGCGTAGCTGCTGGGAGACGGCCTTCAGAACCTCGTTGCCGGCAAGGTGCCCATAACGGTCGTTGATGCGCTTGAAGTGGTCAATGTCGAGTGTGTACAGTGCGTAAAGCTCTTGATGATCAACGTAGCGATTGTACGCGGCGTGCAGGTCGGCATCGAAACTGCGGAAGTTGGCGATTTGGGTGAGGTCGTCGATGGTCGCGTCGTGGACCAACTCGGATTCCTGCTCGGAGTGCATGGTTAGCCGGCTATTAAGCTCCCAGATTGTTGCCAGGATGATGAACATCGAGGCTATCTGCCAAATCCAGCCGACGTCAATCCCCTTCAGGCCGTAGTAGTTCGCGATGAAAAACGGGGTCGAGAGCAGAAAACCAACAATGTAGAACCGCAGACGACTGTGCGCGATGAGGTGAGTGTAGCGTTGAATTGCCCAGAAGAGGATCAAGGTCGAGATGGTGATGGGGACCCAGAATCTGAAAGCGGGCATCCAGACGAACCAAATGGCAATTATGGCGATTAATGAAATGAGCATCGACCGGGTGCGCGTGGATAATAGCGCATAGTAAATCGTTGCAATTTGGAAGTTGAGGAAGGTCCACCCATACCCAATGGAGTTCTGCTGATTCATGATGCTCAGCACCGATGATGTGTGGAAGAAAAGGAGGAATGCAACGGTAACCAGAATGAGCAGGGCGTTTCGATATTTACCGGTCCATTCCAGCTTTTCGTTGGTTTGCAGCCAATCGTATAAATAGATGAATGCCAGCAAAACAATGAAGTTTGTTAAAAATGTTGTCACACGTAATCCAACCGCGGCCATGTTATTCCCCCTCTCCCCTTACATATCAGTTTCAGTTCACAATTATAGCACAAGAGGTGGCTGTCTACCTCCTTTTTTGCATGGAATAGCTTGAAATGTTTTCATCGGAATACCGTTATTTCATTGATAGTTACAGAAAAAACCCACCATGCTGGTGGGCTTTTTCTGGTATTGGTATAGGTTAATTCAGAAGACGTTTCAGTGGCTAACTTTCGGGAAATCTCCGAATGCTTAGCCCGAAACATTGTGGTTTGGTTTTGCGGTGACAAATTCCGATTCATTGTCTCAGTAGGTGGTAGTTGTATTCGCCTTTCAAATAAATGATTGGGAAAATGTGTAGGTGAATTATGCTTTGGTTTTATTCACGGTAATGCTCAAAAGATTGTGGGTGACTACGCTTTGTGTGATAGTCGAGCTGCGTGAGGCAGAAGTCTGCGGCTAGCACGTCCCCAAAAAAGATTGCAAAAAGCACAATCTTGTTTGCGGCCACGCTAGCCAATTGCACTCACCGATTTATCGGTGTTAGTGCAATGGACATCGAAGAGTCCTCAACTTCTAAACGCCTCACTCCGCTCTGTGATTAATCTTCCATCACTCCGCTCGACACACCGAGTCCAGCGTGCACCTTGTAGAAATGTACTGCTAGGCCGAATGCGAGGCCAACTAGCGCGGGGACGAGCCAGCCGAGGCCCATGGATGCTAGTGGCAGGTAACTTTGCTGGAAGGAAACAACCGCCTTACCGAACGCGCTGGCAGAAACAACTGGTGGAAATGATGCGACCATGTCCATCAGTGCTGGTAGTGTGGTGAAGCCGACGACAAATCCGTAAACAACACGGTCGTAGTTGAACAGCCGGCCGGTAACTGACAGCAGGATCAGCACCATTGAGAATGGGTAGAGGAACATGAGCATTGGCGTTGACCACTGAATGATGGTGTCGAGACCAAAGTTAGCGGTGCAAAATGATGCAAAGCTCATGAATGCGAGCCACTGCTTGTAGGAAACGCGGCTAAAGTGCTTGTGAAAATCCTGGGCGAAGGCGGCGATGAGGCCGATAGCCGTGGTCAGGCAGGTCACCGTGATGAGCACGGCGAGGAAGGCGTGGCCCGCAGCACCAAGGTAGTGCGTAACGACCTGGTTGAAGGCAACCCCGCCGTCAGCTGAGACCTTGAACTTGCCCAAGGACATGGAACCGAGAACGATGAGGGCCAAGTAAACGACCCCGATGAGGCTGGTGGCCATGACCCCGGATTTAGCGGTGACCTTCGCCACGGCCGTATCCTTCTTGAGGCCAAAGCCCCGAACTGCCGTGACAACGGTGACCCCAAAGGCGAGACCGGCGAGGGCATCCATGGTGTTGTACCCCTGCAAAAAGCCATTCATGAAGCCAGCGTGCTGGTATTCAGCCGTGGCAACCTGCGTCATGGCGTTGCCCATTGGGTTCAGGAACCCGATGAGGAAAACTACGAACAGCAGTAAGAGAAACAGTGGGTTAAGCAACTTGCCGACTGCCGCGGTGATCTTGCTTTCTTTGTAGGAAAAAAGGAAGGCGGTGAGGAAGAAGAGGGCGGAGAAGACGAGTAGCCCAGTTTGCTGCATGCCCTTGCTCAGCATTGGCGCGACCCCAACGGTGAACGGAACGGTGGCCGTGCGAGGTGTGCCGAACAGTGGGCCGATTGTTGCGTGTATGAGGACCATGAAGGTGAGGGCGAACCAGGCACCAAGGGGCTTGCCGATGTCGTATACCCCTTCAGAATGGGTCATGGCGATTGCCAGCACTGCAAGCAGCGGCAAAACAACTGCGGTGACCAAGAAACCAAGTGCCGCGGGAACCCAGTGGCCCCCGGCGAGTTGCCCCAAGTGGAGCGGGAAGATGAGGTTGCCGGCGCCGAAGAAGAGGCCGAACAACATTGAAGCTACAACGAGATAATTTTTGGTGCCGAATTTTGACTTAGATAATTCCATTAAATTTTCCTCCAGGAGTGCTAACGCGAAATCCTTTTCTGTGTTGCACTGGTTATATAGAGGCGCGTAGCTTTTGCGACTAACTGTTCACATGAGCTCCGCGGAAAATGCTTATGTAAAAGTTAGCGCAAGAAGCGGTGGTGCGCCGAAACGATTGCGGTGAATGAAGTGCTTAAAATGTTAATAATGCCGTCGTCCATGACGAACCATCTCCTTTTGCAGTAACTAGTTATGTGTCCCAGTTCTTGCTGGGTGAAAAAGTGACGCTATGTGTTTATGTGTGGCGCAGGGCCAAGAGTATGTGTCGGCTAATGCCGGATGGAACAATATGTGGTTGCCGGAGAATCCGGATATGTGTAAGTAATGGCAACAAAAAACGCCCTTGAATCAATCCTCTGCGGAATTGATTCAAGGGCGTGATGCGCGGTACCACCTTGAAGGCGCCAATGTGTCACCACAATGGCCTCAACACGTACGGCTATGATCTAGCGATACGTTGGCGCGATATTGGGCGCCCCCCATGACATGTTACTCGTTAGCTAGGCTAATCTTCGGTGTCCGCTCGAAAGGGATGTTCATCGTGATTGCTCCTGCTGCCTCACACCTAACGCAGCTCGCTGAAGGTTAAATCCGACTACTGTTCTTTCTCGTCGCAATTACTTATTGGTACCCAGTTTATGAGTATCCGGTGTGCTTGTCAACACTTTTCTTTAATTTTTTATCATTTGTGGCCGTGTACGCCAGGAATCTAGTTGGCTGGTGTGGGAAAAATCTACGCGTGAGCATGATGTTTCACGGCCATACATGGAAGATTTAAGTCAGGCAGCTGTGGCTGATCACCGCGGGACGCGCGGGTGAATCGAAGTTAGCTTGATTTCTGATAATGGTTTGGTAGCTGGAGGTTCGAAATTTGAAACTGCTGATCTATTAGAACCATACTCATTTTCTAAGCAATAGTGTGACCTGTGACGGAAACTGACAATAATTCGCCAAAAAATTTCACAACAGGTATATGCTCTAAATGCCCGCAACAAAGCCGATTTGAAGCTGAATAGCGTAATTGGCTGCAAATGAAAAGCTAAATTGCGCCACAAAAAATGACAAAAAGGGTTGACGAACATTAAAAAAGGCATTAAGCTAACGACATCAATTAAGTTTTCGAAAGGAGATACACATGATGAAACCAGCAAATATTAATACTAACGTTGTATCCCCAATTGAAAACCTTGCCTTGTTGTTGAACACCTAGGACCCGGCGATTAGCTAGTAATTAGCAATCAGTTGAGCCCTTGTTCGTGTTTGGCAATGAGGGCTCAGCAAATGTGCGAGTGAGGCCTCATTGATTAAGTCAATGAGGCCTTTTCTTTTGCACAAGGCCTCGGTTTAGAAAAGGAGGATGCAGCATATGCGATTGTGATTTTACAAGAAGCAACACTGCAATTATTCATCACCCGCCGCAAGCAAATGTTGCTAGCGGCGCGGCAACCACATAGTTTCACTTGTTCAGATCTAATTCGACACATAGCGTTAACACATATCGGCTACGCAGCCACACCAGGTTCACGCCTGACACATATTTATTATTGCAAATCACAACATTAAAAAAGATTGGCCAACGCCAACGCGAGGAGAAAACACATGAAGAACTTTAAAAAGATTGCTACAGCAACTGTCGGTATGGCCGCAATGATGATGCTCGCTGGTTGCAGCACCGCCGCAAACAGCTCCAAAAAGGGGAACACCGCTTCCGGCAACACCATCAAGATTGGGGTCAACATGGAACTGTCCGGTGCCGTTGCTGGTTATGGTGAACAGCAGAAGCAAGGGATTGAACTGGCCGTGAGCCAGATTAACTCTAAGGGCGGCATCAAGGTTGACGGCAAAAAGTACAAAATCAAGGCCATCTACCGCGACAACAAGTCCACAACGAGCGGCTCAGCTTCCGTTGCCGCACAGCTGGTGAACAACGACAAGGTGCAGGCAGTGGTCGGACCCGCAACGACGAACGATTCCACCGCCGCGATTCCTAATGTTACCAAGGCCAATGTAGCTTCCGTATCGCCATCAGCAACCGACGATGGTTACACGCTCGACAAGAACGGCAAGGTGCAAAAGTACGTGTTCCGGTCATGCTTCGACAACAGCTACCAAGGCCAGACCGCTGCTAAGTTTGTTACGAACACGCTGAAGGGCAAGAAGGTCGCAATCATCGCCGACAACTCTTCCGACTACGGGACCGGGCTGGCAAAGGCCTTCAAGAAGCAGTTCAGCGGTGCCATTGTTTCCACCCAGTACTTCCAGGAAGGGGACAAGGACTTCAACGCTATGCTGACGGCCATCAAGAACAAGGGCTTCGATGCAATTTACGCACCAGGTTACTACTCCGAAGTTGGGCTGATTGTTAAGCAGGCACGCCAGATAGGCATCAAGACGCCAATCATCGGTTCTGACGGGATGGCAGATCCTAAGCTGGCCCAAATCGCTGGCAATGCCAACGCCAACGATATTTACTACACCACACCGTTCTCCACGAAGAGTGCCGACACCGACACGACGGTTAAGTCATTCATGGACGCATTCCAGGACAAGTTCGGCACCGAAGCACCAACCTTCTCCGCACTTGCTTATGACTCTGTATACATGGTTAAGGCGGCAATCGAAAAGGCTAAGTCTGTGAACTCCGAAGACATTGCCGTTGCCATGGCCAAGATCAAGAACATGAAGGGCGCAACCGGGACCATGACGGTTGACGCTAAGCACAACCCAGAAAAGCCAATCGCGATTGAACAGATGAACGGTGGCAAGGTTGAAAAGGCAATTACCGTTAAGTAGTTAGGCGCTGGCCGATTGCATTGAGGCTAGCAAGGACTAAAGCAAACGTCTTATTTCTTTTCACCTAATATTTAACGCAAAAACGGCGAGGCTGGTACTCACCGTTTTCGCGTAGTAATGGCAAAAGGTGTCGGCGGGCCCCAGAAAATCAGTCGGAATATCGAATTAACCAGCCCTGTGCTTAAATTATGGTCACGGGGTTGCAGGAGGAACTATTTTGCACACGATAATGCAGCAATTAATCAACGGCCTATCGCTTGGTAGTGTGTATGCACTGCTGGCGCTGGGTTACACCATGGTTTATGGGGTCATCAAACTGATTAACTTCGCACACGGGGATGTCTACATGCTGGGCGCCTTCTGGGGTTATTACGTCATTCGGTTCTGGCATGTGAACTTTTTCATTGCCCTAGTCTCAGCGATGGTACTTACTGCCGTCTGCGGGGTCGTGATTGAATTTCTTGCGTACCGACCACTGCGGCATGCGCCACGGATTACGGCGTTAATTACCGCTATCGGTGTGTCATACTTCCTTGAAAACATCATGTCGTACTTCTTCGGCGCAAGTGCCCGGAATTTCCCGCAGGTCATCAAGGTGCACAACTATCATCTTGGCGGTTTCAGCGTATCCAACGTGCAGGTTCTGATTCTGGTCACGGCGCTGGTGCTCATGGTGGCCCTCCAGCTTATTATTAAACAGACCAAGATGGGTAAGGCGATGCGCGCGGTTGCCGTTGATCCGGACGCGGCTGAACTCATGGGAATTAACCCGAACCACGTCATCTCGTTCACCTTCGCGCTGGGCTCGGCACTAGCTGGTGCCGGTGGTGTGCTGATTGGCCTTTACTACAACTCTATCGATCCGCTGATGGGGATGACCCCAGGGATTAAGGCTTTTGTCGCGGCGGTAGTCGGCGGCATCGGCTCCATTCCGGGGGCATCAATCGGTGGTTTCCTAATCGGGATTCTAGAAACGATGGTCCAAGCAATCGGTCTGTCAGCATACAAGGACGCCGCCGTTTACATTGTCCTCATCATCATCCTACTGGTAATGCCATCCGGTATTTTCGGGAAGAGGAGCAAGGAAAAGGTATAACAGAGCGGAGCAGCCCGGTTTGCTCGTGAGCATCAGCTGGCTCGGACAAGTGATGGCGCATTTTGCCATTGCTTGTCCGAGCGTGCTGAGCGGAACGAGCAGGGCTGCGGAGCTCGACTAAGACCACAGAGCGCATCCACCCGTATCGCTTTTGAGCATTACCGTGAGTATGGCTTTGGCGGGCGTTTTTCCCGCCAGAGTCATACTCGTGGTAAGCGGAAAAAACAGGGTGGCGGAGCTCGACTAGCACCCACCCGTTTCACCTTTGAGTGTCACCAGCAACTGGCTATGCAAGGAAGGATTAACATGAAAAGAAATATTCGCGCTAATTTCATTTGGCTATTCATCATGGTTTTCGGATTTGTCGCTATCGACGCCATGGAGTTTACCGGAATCGTTAATACGTTCATGGAGAACGCGTTTGTGACGGTTGGTATCAACATTATTTTGGCGATGGGGCTCAATCTGATTATCGGCTTTACCGGGCAGTTCTCGCTTGGCCACGCCGGGTTCATGGCGATTGGTGCCTACGCGACGGGAATTATGCTGCAAACAATGGACAGCCCAATTGGTTTTTGGCTGTCCGTGGCGGTTGGCGTCGTTATTGCAATCATCGCGGCGATTATCATTGGGGTGCCCACGCTGCGTCTACGCGGGGACTACCTGGCGATTGCCACGATGGGTGCTTCCGAAATTATCCGTGTTGTGATTAACAACCTCAAAATCACAAACGGGCCGGCCGGCCTCTTCAACATTCCCCAGTACGCAACGTGGCCAGTCGTGTACGTGGTCATGTGCATTACGATTATCATGATTGCCAACTTTGTCCACAGTCGTGCCGGCCGGGCCGTGATGTCGGTGCGTGAAGACGACATTGCTGCGGAAGCGATGGGGATTAACACGACGAAATGGAAGCTCGCGGCATTTGTCTTCGGGGCCGCGACTGCCGCGGTTGGTGGTTCCCTCCACGCGTCGTACATCCAGACAATTTCGCCAAGTGAATTCGGCATCATGAATTCCATCGCCATATTGATTATCGTTGTCTTAGGTGGCGCCGGCAGTTTGACTGGGACCGTCGTTGCGGCGGTTGTCCTTGGCATCATCGACACGGTGCTCCAGAACTTCGGGACGCTGCGGATGGTGATTTATGCGCTGGCACTGATTCTGCTGATGGTCTTCAAGCCGGGTGGTCTGCTCGGCCGCTGGGAACTGTCGTTTAAGCACGTTGGTAAGAAGGGGGCACGAGCGGAATGACACACTTACTTCAAGTTGACCACGTGACGCAACAGTTTGGCGGACTGAAGGCTGTTTCAGATGTGTCGATGACTGTTGATGCCGGTGAACTCATCGCACTCATTGGGCCAAATGGTGCGGGCAAAACTACACTGTTCAACATGCTGACGGGGGTAAACACGCCCACAAGCGGGACCATCACGTTTACCACCGCCAAGGGCACGATGAAGGTTAACGGTAAGCGCGCCGATCAGGTTGCCGCCGCTGGAATGAGCCGCACCTTCCAAAACATTCGTCTGTTTTCGGATTTGACCGTGCTTGATAACGTCCGTATTGCCATGACGCACCGCACACGGGAGAATTTTGCCGAAACAATGCTCCGGTTGCCTTCCTTCTATAAAAAGGAGCAGGCCATCACCGATGAGGCCAAGGCATTGCTCAAGGACTTCGGACTCGAGCGCATCGGCCGCAGTATTGCCGGGGAATTGCCGTATGGTGAGCAGCGGCGCGTGGAAATTGTGCGGGCGCTGGCCACTAAGCCGTCACTGCTCTTCCTGGACGAACCAGCGGCGGGGATGAACCCGGAAGAAACGGCGGCACTGATGGCCTTGATTAAGAAAATCCAGGCGGACTATGACGTAACCGTTATCCTGATTGAACACGACATGGCGCTGGTCATGAACCTGGTGCAGCGTATTTACGTGCTGGATCACGGGAGTCTAATCGCTGAGGGCACGCCGAGTGAAATTAGGAATAATGCAGAAGTTGTGGCGTCATACTTAGGGGGTGCACCAGTTGCTGAAGGTTAGTAATCTAAACGTTAATTACGGCGGAATTAAGGCGGTCCGCGATGTCAGCTTCGAAGTGCACACCGGTGAAATTGTGACGCTGATTGGCGCGAATGGTGCTGGTAAGTCGACCATTTTAAAGACGATTTCCGGCATTATGCGCCCCAAATCCGGCCTCATCACGTATGAAGACAAGGCCATCCAGAATGCGAGCGCCGCTGCCATCGTGAAGGCGGGGATTTCCCAGGTGCCAGAGGGCCGGCACATCTTTGCGGGCATGACGGTGATGGAGAACCTCGAGATGGGTGGCTTCATTCACAAACGCGGAACGGATATGTCCGCCACGTTCGATAATATCTTCGCGCACTTCCCCGTGTTGGCGGAGCGCAAGAAGCAGGATGCTGCGACGCTTTCTGGTGGTGAACAGCAGATGCTCGCAATGGCGCGGGCACTGATGGCTAAACCGAAACTGCTGCTGCTTGACGAACCATCAATGGGGTTATCGCCAATCTACATCCAGAAGATTTTTGAAATCATCCAAACCATTAACGAGCAGGGTACAACCATTTTGCTGATTGAACAGAACGCCAAGCAGGCACTCAGCATCGCGGATCGTGGCTATGTACTTGCTAGTGGTGAGGTCAAGATGACCGGCACCGGCAAGGAACTGCTTGCAAATGAGCAGGTCAAGTCTGCTTACCTGGGCGGATAAGCTGGCTGATAGTTAGTCACTGATGCCGCAAATAGTTGGCAGCTAATATGAATATGACTAGTGAGATCCGCGCGCGGAATTATTCCGTGCACGGGTCTTTTTTTACCAGTAATAATGTGGTGTACTGCGCATCATTTTGTTTTTACCATAACGTTCACCGGAAAACTCTGGAGCAACACCACCGTGAGTAGATAACTAGTGTAGCTGCTGGGGATGGATGGTAAGAAGGCCGAATTTCGTTCTTTAACGTGTAAATTGTCGCTTATCGAAAATAACTAGCTTGGTCTGATGCTAAAATGCACTTTTGCAGGTGCACGGCCCGCGATATCAACGTTGTACACGTGGTTGGCTGACGGCAGCTGATTAACCGGGTTAAACAAATAACGGCACTAAATCTGAAAAATGGCGAAAAGATGTGTCTTTACTAAGAAAAATTGTTTATTTAAACCACAAACTAAATTATAATAGAAATAATAAACTATTGGCGGTTGAGTTGAGGAAATAGTATCAACTTGGCTGTGAAAAGAACGGTTATTGCGCGTGCTTGTGCTCTTTATTTGGAGGAATATCCTGACCATGGTCATTAATATTTTGGGGCTAAAAATCAACATGATGCTGAGCTTACACATCATGCCCACGCCTATGCTCGTGGTTGATGTCCTGCTGGCCGGCTGCTTCACCGCTGGCTTTGTTAGTTACTATTCACGTCTTTCCCGTTACGCCTTTAGCAATGGGGAACAGGAAAAACCGGGGTACCTGCGCATCTTGGCGCGGATTGCGTTACCGATTATGTCAATCGGGACCGGGACTATCCTGCACTTTATGGGGTATCTGACCTACCAGGACGCAATGATGTTCCACAACATGGGACTGTTCATGCTGGTATTTACCTTCCTGGATGAACACATCAACAACTGGGAATATCTAGTGCGCGTGGCGGGGGCGCTGTGGGTTTGGTTTATGCACCACAACATGAATTATGACCGCATCCAGTTTCCGATTTCGCTGGCTCTGTTGCTGGTCGCAGTGTTAGTTATGCGCAAGTTTCACGAGCAAATCCGCTACAACATTTGGCTCAACCTGGCTTCGTTCACTTACATCGCGGTGATTTTCTGGGCGCTACTGCCGCCATTTGCTAGCGATGGTCACAAAATTTTCGTTATCACCCTGCAGGCAGTAATTATGTTCATCGGGATGGCGGTCGTCACTGCGCTATTCTGGACGCAGCAGCACCGGACCGACGAGCACAACGATGAAATGGCCAAGCTTGCGAACTTTGACCAACTGACAAACGCCCGCACCTACGCGCTTTACCGTCAGGACATCACGCGGATGTTCGACGATGCACGTGCGAACAACGAACCACTGACCATGGCCGCCGTGGACGTCGACCATTTCAAACAGATTAACGATCACTACGGGCATTTGGCTGGTAACGCCATTCTGGTTGGCATTGCGACGACACTGGAGACGGTGCTGCGTGAACATCAATCCGGCCTCCAAGTTTACCGGACCGGTGGTGAAGAGTTCAACATTTTGTTCCCTAACATGACGGCCAGCGCGGTGCTGCCAATTATGAAGGACGCGTGGAGCCAGGTTCGCAAGAGTCACTTTACCTATGAGGATTACGATGTCACTGTGACGATGTCGTGCGGGATTACCGCGCTCAAGCCGAGTGATGCCAAGGTGGACGATCTCTACAAGCGCGCGGACGACAACCTGTACCAGAGCAAGCACAACGGGCGCGACACCATCACGCTTGAGGGTGTTACGGAGACCAAGACAAGTACCAAGCGCATGCTCGCGACGTACACGTTCTTCACCCAGTCGATTGTGGATGCATCCAAGAAGGAGCCGAGCGTCATCGGCAACGAGCTGTTGCTGCGGGTCTACGATTATGACCACGACAAGTGGATTGTGCCGCCCTCATTCAACGTAACGGTGGAAACACAAATTGCGCTGATGATTGAGGCGCTGCGAAATTCGAGTTGCAAGGACGTTGCCCTGAACCTCACGATGAATCAGTTCGCCTCAATACGGGTTGCCGAAAAACTCGCGGACTTCAAGCAGAGCACGCCGGAACTTGCGGGACTCATTGTTGAACTGGTGCAGGTGCCAGCACTTGCCGTGATGCAGCAGATGGCGCTCGTCTACCACAAGGCGGGGATTCGGATTGCCATTGACGACGTGGGGAGCGACAACCACTTTGAAGCGCTGAAGAGCCTGCTGCCGTACATTGATGGGGTGAAGTTCGCCATGCAGAATCTGCGTAGTGCCCACGACACGGCCAACCTGGAAGAGCGAATGTCGTTCTGGGCGAAGCTGGCCAACAAGTATGAAATTGACTTCATCATGGAAGGTATCGAAAATAGTGCCGATGCTGAATATGCGGTTACTAAGCTGCATGCGCGGTATTTGCAGGGCTACTACTATGATCGGCCAGAATTGCCACGTCTAGATTAAAATTTGTTATTGTGTACTAATTAATTGCTGGTACTCTATAGGTAGTAAGAATAGGAAGTGGACTTTACTGGCATCTTGAATTAGGCATCCTCGGGGGGTTGTTCAAGTATGCGGGAAGGAATAGTTATGGTAGAAACTCTAAGCACGCCTGCATTCATTATGCAAACAATCATTGCAGCGCTGGCGGCAGTGGGGGCGACGACGTTATACCACAATTTGTGGCGTTTAACGCAAACAAACCAAACGTCGCACAGCGTAATGCAGTTGGTACGCGTAATGCTCAACTTAGTCGTGATTGTGATTGGCGTTGGGCTCATGGCCACCGCTCGCTTTGCGGTGCTGAGTACTTACGCACAGCTTGCGGCTAGCGTGGGGCTCGTGCTGATTGTTAGCTCGCTGATGATGCCTGGCCTGCACGTGTGGGAGGCGGGTGTCCGGGTTGCGGCGCTGCTGGCGGGTATTGCTGCCAGCGTTGCAACCACCGATGCTGCGAGCCTTGGCGGTGTCTTGGCGGTGACCCTAGTATTGGGCGTTATCGCGGCTTGGCTGACCGTCAAAGGCAAGTGGGTCAACGCTACAATCAGCTTTGCTTTTTCCGCGTTAATTGCCATTAGCTACTGGCTACTGGCGTTTGGCGTGAACACGGCCAGTTACCAAGCTTTAACGCAAACACTGGTTGCCGGTCTGTGCGTTGCTTACTTCGTCATGCATCAGCACATTGATGACAGCAAGCAAAGTCGGCAACTGACCGAAAACGCGGCTGCAATGCGCCTCGCCGCCAAAAAGGACGAGGTCAAAACCGAGAATAAGACCTACGCGTTCTTCGTGCAGCCCATGGTCGATGTGACCTCGAGCAAGCGGCGCCTGATGGCCTACGAACTATTGCTGCGCGTGTACGACTACGCTAACGACCGCTGGACCGTGCCCAAGAGTTTTGATGTGTCCATTGGCAAGCAAATTGATTTGATTGAAAAGGTCCTGGAGAACGTCGACGAACCGCGCGTGGCGCTAAACATGAGCGCGGAAGATTTCGTCGATGAGAACACCATGCACCGGCTGACTGACTTCGCACGGACCAGCGATAAGCTCAAGGGGCTCATCATTGAATTGACCCACGCCCCGACGCTGGAAGAAATGCAGCGAGTTGCACCGAAGTACCACGATGCCGACATTCGGATTGCCATTGATGACGTGGGCAGTGACAACCACTTTGAAGGGTTGCAGGGCATCATGCCGTACATCGACGGGGTGAAATTCGGGATGCAGAATTTGCGCCGCTACAACGACACCGCCAACCTGAGTGACCGGATGCACTTCTGGTATGATCTGGCGGCCGAATACGATATCGACTTCATCATGGAAGGTATCGAGAACAAGGATGACGAGAAGTTCGCTAAGGAAAAGCTGCGGGTCCAGTACCTGCAAGGTTATTACTACGGTCGGCCGCAATTACCAACTAAATAAAGCTAAAATGAGTTCACTACACAGCTGGTGAACTCATTTTTTGACCTAGAATAATTTGGACAACAAAAAAAGCAATCCGCGAACGGATTGCTTTTTTGTTGTTCAGATGAACGTGAATTACAGTTCTTCTGGAACAAGCTTAACAGGCTTGGTGCCCATCCAGCCGATGATTTCCTTAACGGTATCGGAGATGGCATCTGTACCAGGCTTGAGAAGCTTGCGAGGGTCAAAGCCCTTACCAACTTGGTCCTTACCTGCTTCGATGTATGCACGGGTAGCCTTAGCGAAGGCGAGCTGGCATTCGGTGTTGATGTTGAGCTTAGCAACACCCATGGAAATAGCCTTTTCAACCTGTTCCTGAGGGATACCGGAACCACCGTGGAGAACAAGTGGCTGTTCAACAGCGTCTGCAAGTTCCTGGAGACGTTCGAAGTTCAGACCCTTCCAGTTAGCTGGGTACTGACCGTGAATGTTACCAATACCAGCAGCAAGGAAGTCAACGCCGGTTGCGGCGATCTGCTTTGCTTCTTCAACATCGGCAAGTTCACCTTCACCGATGATACCGTCTTCTTCACCACCGATAGAACCAACTTCGGCTTCAACGGAAATGCCCTTGGCGTGTGCCAAAGCAACGATTTCCTTGGTCTTAGCCAAGTTTTCTTCGAAAGGCAGGTCGTGGCCGTCGAACATTACGGAGTTGTAGCCGGCAGCAATTGCTTCCTTAGCAGCTTCGAAGTTACCGTGGTCAAGGTGGATAACAACAGGAACAGTGATGTCCATAGCCTTAACAGTTGCTTCGATGAGCTTCTGGCAAAGTTCGTAGCCACCCATGTACTTAGCAGCACCCATAGAGGTTTGGATAAGAACAGGAACGTTCTTTTCCTGAGCTGCGGAAAGGATAGCGCGAGTCCATTCGAGGTTGTTGGTGTTGAAAGCACCAACGGCGTAGTGACCCTTACGAGCCGCTGCAAACAATTCAGTACCATGTACTAAAGGCATTAGATAAAGCCCTCCTAGATTTATTTTTTACTCATTTATTCTAACACACTTTCTGAATGCAGGGGAAATACCTAAGCGACAAAAACGCGAATTATTCGCATTTGCGAACAGAAAAAACAAATCGCATGCGCAAGTTTGTCCAATAATCCCGCTGTGTAGCGGTTTTGCGCACATTTTACACAACCGCATGTGTGGCCCACTCGTTTTCATGAAAGCGGAGCCATCTTTTTGTGTGGATGAATTTTGGTTTTTTTATGGGTCACTGCGAGCCGTATTGGCACGGTTTACTGACAATGTGTTTGTTCTATCGGCAATTATCGCCTTTACCTATGACTCAAAGATGAGTATCATATTAAGCATTGAACTTGCGATGCCATTCAAGATGTCGTGGGTAAAATGCAATATATTTTTGAATCACTACTACATATAGGGATTAGCAGTGAGGACAAGGCGGCGCGTTTGCGCGGCCTAATAGCAGAAAGAAGGATTCCCAAATGGAACAACAGTTTGACGAAGTACAGAAGAAGACGCAGGAGAAGCGTTTTGAAGGTAATTATTGGCAGTGGATCTTATCCGAACTCTCAGGTTGGGACGCCACTCCTTGGAGCATGTTCTGGTTTGGGGTATCCTTCCAGCTCTGCTTGTTCCTGACGAACCAAATTAACATGACCACGACGATTACGTTCGCCGCAACCGTGTTCGGCCTCCTCTGCGTGTGCGCAATGATGGTTGGCAAGTCAGTTAACGGGTTGCTTGGCTTCATCTCCGCAATCGGTTTTATCTACGTTAACTGGAACGCGGGCCACTTTGCCTCCGTTCTTGACCAGACCGTCTTTGTTTTGTGTATCGACCTGCCACTCATGGTTAAGTGGCGCACCTGGGGTGAAGATTTCGACGCAAAATTACGGCACCTGAACGTGCGTGGCTGGATTATCGTCCTCGCCGTGATTGCGGTGCTCTGGTTCACCATGTTCCACGCCTACACCGCACTGCACGATACGAACCCACTGTGGGATTCCCTCGTGCTGTCCATCGGGGCGACTGCTTCGGTCATGATTGTGTTCCACTACAACGATACGTACACGTTGTGGCTGGCTGAAGACGTGGTCAACGTGCTGCTGTGGTTCACGGCGCTTAAGGGTGGCTACTCCCAGAGTTCCCTGCCAATGCTCGTTGTGACGCTCACGTACTTTGTGACCGCTGTCTACGGGAAGTTCTACTCCCCATGGTCCGCGAAGCACTACGCCGAGGTTCAGGCCAAGTAGAATCACGTGGCTTGCATCTATCTCCACCCATTAAGCGGTTGAGCTGTGTTTTGGCCCCATAAGCGCCCTGAGATTCCGGACTATCCGGCGTCCCGGGGCGCTTTTTTGGAATACGGCTATAAGCTATCCTTCGTGTCCGGCGTCTCCACCGCGGCGTTTCACGAGAATTTTGACTGATGAAGATAATTTCCACCGCACTGCGTTCGTATTTTTCGGAGAAGTTTTGTATACTGAATAGGACTGGTCGAGTTGGCCACTAATCTGGTGGGGTGACCCACGACGTATGGAGATAATGATGTTTATTTACTTCTCGGAGAGCCGGAACGCGTTGGTCGTTCCGCTGTCGCCGCCCCCGAACGTGCACTGCGCGTAGTGGATATGGCGGCAATCAGCCGTCATGGTGTGGATATTTAGTTGGTTTGACCCCGCGGCAGGGGCAAACTGTAGACAAACTTGCGATGACTCATCGTGAGTCGATAAGGAGAAATAACATGATTGATGCAATTGATTTGAAGCGTGGCATGGCTTTTGAAAAGGATGGCAAGCTGATTAAGGTCCTTGAAACCAACCACCACAAGCCAGGTAAGGGTAACACCGTTATGCAGATGAAGCTGTACGATGTTCGTTCTGGTTCCATCGTGCAGACCACGATGCGCCCAACCGAACGTGTTGAACAGGCAATTCTTGAAACCAAGGACGCACAATACCTCTACCTGCAGGATGACACGGCCTACTTCATGGATCTTGAAACCTACGAACAGTACGAACTGCCCGAAGACAGCATCAAGGACGAACTCCTTTACCTGTTGCCTAACACGAACGTCAAGATTGACTTCTACGGCTCTGAAGTAATTGGGATTAACCTGCCAAGTACCGTAACCCTGACCGTTACCGAAACCAGCCCTTCCATCAAGGGTGGTTCCGTTACCGGTGGTGGTAAGCCTGCAACCATGGAAACCGGTCTGGTTGTGAACGTGCCTGACTTCATCAAGGAAGGCGAAAAGCTGATCATCAACACGGACAAGGGTACCTACTCCAAGCGCGCTACAGACTAATAATTAAGCAACAATAGTTCGCGGCCCTTGCCAAGATAAGAATCCCCAGGTCGACCCGTTGCGGTCAGCCTGGGGATTTTTATTATGCGCGGCAGTTGGCCATGGCCGTTTCACCGTGATTAAGCGGACGGACGACGCCCAGCTTTTGGCGTGACCCGCGCCGAACGTTCGGATTTGACGTCCAGGAAAAAGGGAGTATACTTGCTAACAATATACCTGCTATATAATGCCGTGATATGGACGGCCAGTTTCTACCTCAAGCCATAAACTTGAGACTATAGCACGCATGGGCGCGTTCGGTGGCGCCCGTGCTGTTTAGTGATAAGGCGGGGTGCCCAATTTGGGTAGCCCGTTTTTATGTACTGGGCCATATTTGCGAATTAGGTAGTGGGGTATGCAAAATTAGCTCAATCGCGCGCAACGCCCCTGTCAGCGCAGCAACTTAAATGCGAAGCTGACAAGATTGTTACCCACGATTGACCAAGAAAAGTGAGGTTTACCCCTTGATTGACCTAGAAATTACTGGTGCGCACGTGCTGAACGTATACACACGACAGTTCGAAGAGACGTCTTTATGGATAGACGGAGATAAGGTAGTTTCACGCTTGAAAGACGCGCCGCTGGTTGCGCGGCAGACACTCGATCTAACCGGCAAGTACATCGTGCCCGGTTTCATCGATGCGCACGTGCACGTGGAAAGCGCGCAGGTGACACCAAGTGAAATCGGCAAAATTTTGCTGAAGCACGGGGTGACGACCATCGTTGCCGACCCCCACGAATTAGCCAACGTTGCCGGGGTGGCGGGTATTCAGTATTTGATTGATGACGCCAAGCAGACACCACTTGATGTGCGGTACATGTTGCCGTCATCCGTTCCCTGTGTGCCGTTTGACCACAATGGCGCCACGCTCACTGCCGCTGATTTGCGGCCACTGTACGCGCAGCCCGAGGTTAATGGGTTGGCCGAAGTGATGGATTAAGGTGCGGTCGCGCGGGGTGATGCCGACACGCTGGCCAAGGTTCGCGACGCCTACGCTAATGGCCACCACGCGGACGGTCACGGTGCGGGTCTGAACGCGGCGCAGCTCGAGGTGATGGTCGCAAACGGGATGGACACCGATCACGAAAGCAGCACGGTAGAAGAAGCACTCGACCGGGTGAACGCGGGGATGTACGTCTTTTTGCGCGAGGGGACAGTTGAGCGGGATGTTGCCACCACGGTTCAGGCCGTGACTGAGGACAACGCCGGGCGCTTTGCCTTTTGCACTGACGACAAGACGATTGGTGATTTGATGACAGAAGGTTCCATTGACCGCAACATTAAGATGAGCATTGCGGCGGGATTGCGGGCAAGCACCGTGTACACGATGGCCAGTTTCAATGCGGCCACGGCCCACCGGCTCACCGATCGGGGCAGCCTTTCTGCCGGGCAGCTGGCCGACCTGGTCGTTCTCGATGATGTGAACACCGTTAAGATTGCTCGCGTGATGAAGTCTGGTCAGTGGCAGGACGGCGAACCGGCCACGACGCCACTGGAGTTTTCCGCGACCAAGATTAACCACCACCTGCAGCCAAGCGACCTCAGACTGGCTGTGCCGGATGCCGGGGCAAAGGCGCACGTGATTGGCGTGCAGCCAAATCACATCACGACGGACCACCTGCAGCTAGAAGTGAGCGGTGAAAATGGTGAATTTGTCGCCGATACGAGCCGCGACATTTTGAAAATGGTTGTGGTTGAACGCCACCACAATACCGGCTGTGTCGGTGTCGGTCTGGTGCAAGGCTTCAAACTCACGGGCGGGGCGATTGCGAGCTCCGTGGCCCACGATGCGCACAACATTGTTGCAGTTGGCAGCAGTGATGCCGCCATTATGAATGCCATCGCTGCAATTACGAAAACTGACGGTGGGTTTAGCGTGGCAACCGAAGATGCGGTGCTGGCAACCGTGCCGCTGCGGATTGGCGGTTTGCTGAGCGACCAGCCGTACCACGTTGTTGCCGACCAGATGCGCACGTTGCGTCAGGCATTCGGGACAATCAGCCACGACGTCGACTACGACCCGTTCATCACGTTATCATTCTTGACGTTACCGGTGATTCCGTCCATTAAGTTGACGGACCAGGGCCTGTTTGATTTTGATAGCTTCAGCTTTATCCCGGTGGTGGCAAACGCGGCGGATTAACGGCGAGCGGCAGACCAAAGGCACCGGCTCGCAAGTGCGATGGCAAAAAAGAACCCAGCCATGCCGTGATTGGTCGAGCATGGCCGGGTTCAAGAATAATTCAAATTGTAATTGGGCAACTCGCAGTGAGGCAATGGTGTTCTCACTGCGAGTTTTTTTGGATTAGTGTGCAATCGAGAAGTGACGGTACTGTTCGGCGCGCAGGTAGTTCTGAACGCCGATGATATCTTGGGCGTCGGGTGCCTGGTCCCTAACCAGTTCAACTAAATCGTTGCGGACGAAAATGATGGCGCCACGCGTATCGTGCAGCTCGCTGATTGGTTCGGTGGTCACGGAGAAGTTTTTCGTTCCGCGCTGTTGCAGCTGGTTTTGCAGGATGCGGGCCCCCATCGCGGGCGACCCCATGCCGGCGGTCCCGGTGACGATGATGTGGAGCGCGCCGTTGTTTTTGGCCGCTAGATCAGTCGTCCTTTGTTTCAGCTCGACCGATACGTGCGGCATCAGTGCGGCGGCGACGGCAAAGGAAACGATGGTCGATGCGGCCACACCAGCCAGCACCCCGAGGTAACTGTGCAGACTTGGCGGAGTGAGGAGCAGAATCGAAATAATCGAACCAGGCGCGGGGTCTGCGCGCAACCCAATGTCCAGGAGGTTGAACGTGAATGTCCCCGTCACGCCCCCGGCAATTACCGCCAGGAACATGGTTGGGTGTTTCAGAACGTAGGGGAAGTAGATTTCGTGTATCCCACCGAGAAAATGAATCACAATTGCGGCGGGTGCTGAGCGCTTCGGCGTGCCGCTACCGAAAATTGCATACGCCATTAGGATGCCGAGCCCCGGTCCGGGGTTGGTTTCAATCAAGAATAAGATTGACTGTCCGAGGTGTGCGGCCTGCTCCTTGCCCAAGGGGTTGAGCAGGCCGTGATTGATGGCGTTGTTCAGGAACAAGACCTTGGCCGGCTCAACGATGACGTTGGCCAGGGGGATGAGGTGAATGTTAATTAGCCAGTTGGCGGCGAGGGCCAGTGCGGTGCTCATCCAGGAAATGATGGGCGCCAGGCCGAAGTACGCAACAAGGCTCATGCCGATGCCCAAGAAGCCGGCAGAGAAGTTGTTGACGATGAGTTCGAAGCCCTGGCGCACGTGCCGCCGGAATTCCTCATCCATGTAGTGCGTTATCCAACCAGATAGCGGTCCAATAATCATCGCACCCAGAAGTGTCAGGTCCTGCATGGCGGTGATGAGACCAAGGGTAGCGATGCTGGCGACCAGCCCGCCACGCTGACCACCCGTCATTTTGCCTCCGGTGTAGCCGATCATGATTGGCAGAAGGTAGTGCCCCAAGTTGGTGACGAGGGTAGCTAGGTCAGTGTTTGGGAACCAGCCGGTTTTACCGAACATGGACAGCATCAGGCCCCACGCAATGAAGGCCCCAATGTTGGGCATGACCATGTCACTTAAGGCGTCGCCCACTGCGATAATGTGGCGCCGAAATCGTGCGTTTTTTTGCATTCAGGCCCCCAAGTGGGGTTCACCTCCTTAGTGGTCACACTTGGCTCTTAATCTGAATCAGGTGTGGACGGGCGTAGTAATACCCCTGAACAATCTCAGCATGATAATTAGCTGCAACTTTCAGGTCAGTTTCAGTCTCAAACCCCTCAATTACGAAAAACACGTTGTTAATTTCGGCCTGCTCACGCCAGAATTGCAGTTGTGGACTGACCAGGGTGGCGAAATCACGCTTGTTGTGGTAATTCTGCAGGGCAAATTTGTACTCCATGACGTAAGGGGACATTGCCTGCACGAGGTCGATTTGGTTCGCGCCGGTGCCGACATCATCGAGGCACACCCATAAATCCTGCAGCTTGTACGCGGATGCGGCATCGATTAGCTGCGTGATTGTTGCGCCGGCGGGCCGTTCGGTCAGTTCCACCACGATTTGCATGTCGGAACAGACACGTTGCGCCCGACCAAGTTCTTCTATATAAGAGGAATCAATAAACTCCGGCTGGTCTAGGTTAATCGACACCAGCTGGACACCCGTGGGCAGAGCCTCAATGGTGGCGATGAGCAGGTCGGCGAATTCTTGCGCGGTGAACTTACCGAAGTCCTTGGGGAAACGCCACTGACCGTCGGTATATTCGCGCAGGAATAATTCATATCCAATTAGTTCACGTTCCGAATATTTATCCTGTCCCCAGAACCGAATCATAGCGAATTCCCCCCTTTACGTAAGCTATTCACAAGTAAATATACAATAGAATGAGGCGAAAAGCGATTGGGTTTTGTCACGTATTATTGTTCTCGAAGCGATAAGATAACAGCATAGATATACGAACACGGCACGGTATCCGTTGTTGGCCTCAGTTAGATAATTGTTATATGATTATGCCCAATGAAAATATATTTGTTGGTGACCGCACAATTTGTCTATTTTGCAAAAAGCCGAACATTTGCCGGGGATTAAGGCACACTGATGGGGTTCATGATCCTAGCACGAAGCGGACTTGCACAACGACAACGGACGTTATTGATTAAAAGTAAGCAACTGTCATGCATTTCACCCAGAATAGGCTTAGAATGATACCAACAGGAAGGACGGTGGGCACATGTCACTGAAGGTGGAACTGTTAAAGCACCAGGAAATCACAACACAGCGGCTGTTGCTGCGACCGGTGCGTTTGGCGGATGCCGAAGATTTTTACCGGATTGGTAGCGACCCCGAGAATAATCGGTTCACCATCCATTACCCCAATATGGACGCGACACTGGACGGTATGGCGGATTACTGGATGGGTGACCCCCTCGGTAAGTACGCCGTTGTGCTGCGCAAGACGAATCAGTTTGCGGGTGCGGTGGAAGTGCACCTGGATGAGAAGAATCGGAAGGCCGAAATCGGCTATTTGATCACCAGAAGATTCTGGGGCAATGGTTACGCGCCGGAAGCTGCGGCCGCGCTGCTGGATTTGTGCTTCAACGTCTTGAATCTGAATCGGGTTGAAGCGATGTATGATTCCCGGAACCACAACTCGGGGCGTGTGCTGGAGAAGCTCGGCATGCACATCGAAGGCCGGCTGCGCAATGACCGGATGGATGGCGACGTGGCGGTTACCAGCGTCGTCGCCGCGATTACCGCCGATGAATATGCGCAGAAGCAAGCAACGGCAAACGCAACATACTAACCTGAGGAGGTAGTAGTGATGACAGATTCGATTTATGATTTCACTTTAACCGAAATGAGTGGCAAGCCAATCTCACTAGCTGATTACCGCGGGCAGGTGCTGTTAATTGTGAACACCGCCAGCAAGTGTGGCCTGGCACCACAGCTAACGGGGCTCGAAGACTTGTACCAGCGTTACGGCAAGGACGGCCTGGTGGTTATCGGCACGCCGTCAAATCAGTTTCACCAGGAGCTAAAGGACGGCGAGGACACGGTCGAGTACTGCCAGGTGCACTTCGGCGTGACGTTCCCACTGACCCAGTTGATGCACCTGAACGGTAAGGAGACGCACCCGCTGTGGCAGTTCCTGAAGCAGTCAACGAATAGTGGCGCCATCAAGTGGAATTACACCAAGTTCCTCGTCGGCCGTGATGGTACGGTCCTGAAGCGATTTGCCCCAGTGACAACGCCGGAAAAAATTGAACCAGCAATCCAGGATGCACTGAAGTAAGTTGAGCAATGTCAGGTAGAGATGCCTGGCGTTTTTTTGTGCGGCGATTTCAGCGGTAGTGCAGGATTTGCTCCTGCCGGGGAAAATGGCGGACTACGCTTAACGTGAACAAAATTCACTGAAAGCCAGAAAAGTTTCATAGTATTCACCAAATCCCATAACCGCGGGCTTTGCCGGCCTTACGCGCTTTTGGGCGGCTTGCCGGAGCCGGTGCTCAATGGGTACTATGTAAAGTAACGAATCAAAAACGACAAAAAGTGGGGATTTGCTGCAGAGTTATTGCAGGGGAGCCCAGATTGGAGCAACACATGGCAAGTAAGCAGAACGCGGACGGCACCAAACGTGAATTAACCAAACGGCACGTACAGATGATTGCGCTTGGCGGCACGATTGGGACGGGGTTGTTCCTCGGTGCCAGCAATTCCATCATGAAGACTGGACCGTCGATTCTGCTGGTTTACGGAATTCTTGGTGCTATCTTCTTTCTCATGATGCGGGCGATTGGTGAGCTCATGTACCACGACCCAGAAAAGCACACGTTCATTTCCTTCATTAAAAAGTACCTAGGCCCGCAGGTTGGCTATTTTGCGGGGTGGACGTACTGGCTGGGCATTATTTTCGTGGCCATGGCGGAACTAACCGCAGTCTCCAAGTACGTCCAATTCTGGTTCCCGAGCTGGCACACGTGGACAATTCAGTTATGCGTGCTCGCGATTCTGGTTTCGATTAACTTGATTGCCGTCGGGTTGTTTGGCGAAGCGGAGTTCTGGTTTGCAATGATCAAGGTTACGGCCATTGTCGTCATGATTATC
Source organism: Lacticaseibacillus hulanensis (assembly GCF_004010095.1). GTDB lineage: Bacteria > Bacillota > Bacilli > Lactobacillales > Lactobacillaceae > Lacticaseibacillus > Lacticaseibacillus hulanensis. The sequence goes on from NZ_RRYD01000020.1 coordinate 38,818, forward strand.
GTTGGGCTGGCAATGGTGTTCATGAATTTCAAAACGCCGATTGGCCACGCCAGCTTTGGTAACATTACGAACCACCTGTCAATGTTCCCGAACGGCTTTGCGAGTTTCGTCGCCGCTTTCCCGATGGTCTTCTTTGCGTTCCAGGGGATGGAATTCATTGGTATCACTACTAGTGAAACCCAGAATCCGCGCAAAGTGTTGCCAAAAGTCATTAACGAAATCATTTACCGGGTGCTGATTTTCTACATTGGGGCAATCGTTGTCATCATGGCGATTTATCCATGGAACAGCCTCGATCCGACCCAGAGCCCGTTCGTGCAGGTGTTCCAGCTTGCGGGACTCAAGGCCGCGGCGGCGGTAATCAACTTCGTGGTGCTTACCGCTGCGGCATCCGCGCTGAACTCCTACATGTATTCTGCTGGGCGCCATTTTTACCAGCTGGCACTCGACTCACCCAACAGCAAGTTCATGCAGCGATTCCACAAGATTAGCCGCACAGGGGTACCGGCGCGTGGCATTCTGTTCTCCGCTGCACTGGTACTTATCGGCCCAATCCTGAACGCGCTCCCGCAAATTAGCAATGCTTTTACGTTCATTACCAGTGTTTCAAGTGACCTCTACATCATTGTTTACCTGCTGACAATGCTAGCACACCGGAAATACCGTCAGTCTGCTGATTTTGACCCCCAAGGTTTCCTGATGCCGGGCTACAAGTTCACCAGTCCACTGGTAATCGGGTTCTTTGCGGCAATCTACCTGAGTCTTTTTATTACCGGAGACGGGGTATTGCCGGCAATTGGTGGCCTCGTGTGGACCGTCGGGTTTACCGGTATCATTGCGCTGGTGACCAAAAATAAGGCAAGTAGTGTCCCAACGGATATCAATTAAAAAAAGCGTGATTCACAAACGAAAAGTTTGCGAATCACGCTTTTTAACTATGCAGCACTAATCTCAATTTTACCGTCAACCAGTTCGGCCTTTAACTTCTTCACGTCTAGGTGGTCGAGGTAGAAGTCGGTGACACGGTCACGGATTTCGCGTTCGATGACGCGGCGCAGTGGGCGGGCACCCATGGCCTCGTCGTAACCTTGCTCGATTAGCCATGCCTTCGCGTCATCACTGACGGTGAGGGTGATGTCCTTTTTCGCCAGCGTCTTGTTGACGTCTGCCAGCAGTAAGTCGACAATCTTGCCCAAATCGTCCTTAGTCAGGTGACTGAATTCCACAATCCCGTTGAACCGGTTGAGGAATTCTGGACGGAAGTAAGGGGCGAGCCGCTTCATCAAGTCGATGTCCGCTTCCTTCTTGCCGGTGAGGGCTTCATTACCGAAACCAGCATTGGAGGTGGCGATGACAACCGTGTTCTTGAAGTTGACCACGTTGCCCTGGCCGTCAGTCAGGCGGCCGTCGTCCAGCACTTGCAGTAAGAGGGTGAGCACTTGCGGATCGGCTTTTTCAATTTCGTCCAGCAGTACGATGGAGTACGGATTGCGGCGAACGCGTTCCGTTAAGGTGTTGCTATTGTCATCGTAGCCGACATAACCCGCAGTGGTCCCAATCAGCTTGGAAACGGCGGTACGGTCACTGTATTCGGACATGTCGAGGCGAATGATGGCGTCCTTGCTGCCGAATAGGTCTAAGGCTAATTGCTTGGCCAGTTCGGTCTTCCCGACCCCGGTTGGGCCGACGAACAGGAAGCTACCGATTGGCCGGTTACCTTCATCAAAGCCGGCACGGTTCCGGCGAATGGCCCGGGCCACCATGTTGACCGCCTCGTCTTGGCCAATGACCTTGCCCTTAAGGCGATCACCAATGCCCTTGAGGTGTTCGATGTCACTAGCACCGAGCTGTGCTACTGGGATACCAGTGAGCCGTTCGACTGCCTGGGCGACGTCATCCTTGGTGGCAACAACATCGTCCTTGGTGTTACTTGCGCTTTGGAGTTTTTCTTCGGCCGCGGCGATGTCTTTCTTCAGCGCGGCAGCTTTTTCAAAGTCCTCGGCCTTTGCCGCTTCGTCCTTGGCCTTATTCAAATCCTTGATGCGATTCTCTAGGGAACCTTGTCCTCGGCTGGGTGCTTTGCGGCAAGGTGGGCGGCCGTCATGTCCAGCAGGTCAATGGCCTTGTCGGGCAAACTACGCTGCGGGATGTACTGAACGGAGTAATCAACCGCGGCGTGCAGTACCTCATCGGGTAACTGAACGTGGTGGTGCTGTTCGTAGAGCTTGCGGACGCCTTGCAAAATCTTGAAGGTGTCATCTGGCGTTGGCTCGTTAACCGTTACGTCGTTGAACCGCCGTGCGAGGGCAGCGTTCTTCATGATGGTGTTCCGGTATTCATCTTGGGTTGTCGCCCCGATAACGGTTATTTCACCGCGGGACAGGGCGGGCTTGATGATGTCAGCGAGTCCCTTGCCACCGTCCTCGCCGCCGGTACTACCAACGCCAAGAATCTGGTGAATTTCGTCGAAGAACAAGATGACGTTCCCGGCCGCCTTAACTTCCTTGATTAAATTCTGAATGTTCTGCTCGAAGGACCCACGGTATTGGGTGCCTGCTTCGAGGTTAGAGAGGTCGATGCTGTAAATCTGCTTGTCGCGGATTGCTTCGGGGACCTTGCCAGCAACAATATCCTGCGCAAGGCCTTCCACAATCGCGGTCTTCCCAACGCCGGCGTCACCAACCAAAATTGGGTTGTTCTTGGTCCGGCGACTAAGAATCTCGGCCGTCTCCTGAATCTCGTGCTCCCGGCCAATCACGGGATCGAGCATACCGGCTTTCGCTTCGGCCGTCAGATTCCGGCCCAGCTTCTCCAGGATGCCGCCTTTTTTGACGGCAGCTTCACCGGTTGACTGGACGGGGATTTCACTGGCGCTATCATCGGGCAGCTTACCCGTAGCGCGGTACTGCGAGAACTGTTCTGGGGTCATTTCGTGGCCATTAACGCTGTAACGCGCGGTGCCATCGCTGCCCATGTGCCGAAGAACCTGATTGAAGAAATCATCCATGTCGTTGTTAAAAAATCCGTCTGAAAACTGAGCCATATTCTGTAACCTCCTTAGGGTAAATAGGCTAACAAAAAAGCGTCGACAAGAACCGTCAACGCTTTGAGCTAGTCTATTTACTTGCTTGACTAACGAAAAACGTTGAGCCAATTGATTGTTCTTGTTTACATAATGTATAGTAACACGATTTTAGCACTCGTGCAAGTAGAGTGCTAATTTTCGAAGCGATTCCCTGTTAATTCTCGGAGCAATCTGTGCTAACCGTGTTTCTGCCTCCATTTTATTCCCCAGGAAATAAATGTCGAAGGTTGTGGCGGTGAACTTTGCCCTAAAAATGTTAATGCTACACCTCGTTGCTCGCTTTTCTGGCGCAGTTTGTGTACATTATCAATGTAAGCGAAAACAAAAATATTTATACCACGTCCGCACCGTTCCGACGTAAAATCGACGGTTGGTATTCAATAAACGGGAGTGAGATTCATGCAACTTGGTGACCGACTACGCGCGATTCGGCGTGATAACTTATTAACGCAAAAGGATATTGCCGACGAACTGCACGTCAGTCGCCAAACTGTGTCCGGCTGGGAAACGGGGCGTAGTTATCCAGATATTACGAGCCTGATTACGTTAGCGGAGACGTACCACCTGTCGCTGGACGAAATGCTCCGTGAAGATGAGGCGGCCACCGCGAACTTGGTGAAGCAGGATCAGCAGCGGCGAGAAGCACGGACGGTTTACTTGTCCGCTTTTACGGTCGACATTGTGCTCTTTCTGCTTGCAATATTGCACGCGCTCAGAGTGCCGGGATCTCGTTTTAGTCCCCAAGTGTCGCTGGTGTTATCTGCTGCGATTCTTGCCAACCTATTTTCTGTGGGCCCCAGTTACCGGCGCTATCGGCTGTTAACTAGCAAGCGGGTGGACCGTACTATGTCCCTGGGCAATCTCGCGTTAAGCATTGGTCTTATTGTCATCGTGTTGATTCTTATCTACGGTGTGCGCGGATTTTGTCCCGAATTTATCGGTGCTTTGATTGGTGGGCTGGGCGGCCTCGGCTGGTCCATTGTTTACAGGCGGCTAAAGTATGGACCGATGCGAATGACGTGGAATATATGGTAAGTGGTGACATGCACCGCAATGATGGAGGACGAAAATGTTAGAAGTTAAAAACCTAACCAAGCGCTTTGGCACGATGGTTGCCGTTGACGATGAAACCTTTAGCGTCAGCCCAGGTGAGATTATGGGGCTGATTGGGCAAAACGGGGCGGGGAAGACCACGACGTTCCGGATGATTCTGAATTTTATGAATCCCGATAGTGGCACCGTGTCGTGGCAGGGCCACAAGCTGACCAGTGCCGACTACAACATTCTCGGGTACCTGCCCGAAGAACGTGGACTGTACCCGAAAATGCGGGTTGAAGACCAAATTATGTATTTCGCGCAGCTACGCGGGATGAAGGCGGCGGACGTACGCAGCCAGATTGGCCCCTGGATGAATCGATTCCAGGTTAAGGGCAAGCCAACTGACCGCGTGAAGGACCTTAGCAAGGGGAATCAGCAGAAGGTCCAGCTAATCGCGGCCCTGATTCACATGCCGAAGCTGGTGATTCTGGACGAACCGTTCACCGGCCTAGATCCCGTGAACGCGTCGATTCTGGAAGACGGAATTAAAATGTTGCGGGATAGCGGTGCCGCGATTATCTATTCCAGCCACAACATGGGCAATGTTGAGGCTTTGTCTGACCACTTAATTATGTTGCGGCAGGGGCGGGTAGTCCTCCGCGGCACGGTGGCAGAAATCAGGCAGAGCTTCGGGCGCACGAAACTGTTCATTGAATCCCCGTTGAGCGCAGAAGAACTGGCGTCGTTTGCTGGCGTTGAGCGTGTGCGTGCGGATGGTGCGCGGTACGTGCTTACGTTGAATGACCCAGCGGCGGGGGAGCATATTTTTGCGGCGGCGACGGCGAAGGGCTATATTCCCGAGTTCAGCCAGCAGCCCCCGACGCTTGATGAAATATTCCGCATGAAAGCAGGTGCTAGTCATGAATAAATTTTGGGTTGTCACTAAACAGGTGTACAAGAAGAACGTTCGGAGCGGCTCATGGCTATTTCTGGTGGTGTCGCCAATCTTGCTGGCGGCCATCATTATTGGGGTCGGCTTCATAATGGGGAACTCGGCGGAAAACGCCAAACTGGCGGTGGTCACGACGCAGCCGGCTGTGACCAGGACAATCGGGAAGGCGGCCGATGTTAAGGCCAAGACCTACACGAAAGCGGCCGCGGACAAGGCTTTGCGCGAGGAAAAAGTGGACGGGGTGCTGACCTTTGCCGCCGAAAAGTCGGCGCTGAGTGCGCATTTGACCACCCGCGTTGGTGGCCAGACGATTGACACGGCGGGCATCACCGCGGTGCTGAATCAGATGAGCATGCAGTCGGCGGCCCAGCAGCTGCAATTGTCCAGTGCCCAGTTGCGGCAGCTGACGGCACCAGCCAAGCTGAAAGAATCGGCGGTCGCCTTCAAGGACGGCAAGCGGGTGAACAAGGATTCATCCACGGATGCCGTTAATCGCGGCATTGCGATGGGAATCACCATCCTGATGATGCTCTTCATGATGGTTTACGGCAGTATTTTGGCTCAAGAAATCGCGACGGAAAAGGGTTCCCGGATTATGGAGATGCTGCTGTCGTCGGTCAGCGCCACAACCCAGTTCTTCGGCAAGCTAGCGGGGATTCTGCTGCTGTTATTCACCCAAATCGCCGTTTACGTGGTGGCGGGCGGTGCGGCGTGGCCGATGCTACAGAAGCAGGCAATCGTCAAAATGATGCTGGCCAATTTCGACTTCTCCGCGCTAGCATCTGTTAACGGCGCGCAGATTATTCTGTTCTTCCTCATTGGCACACTTAGCTATGCGGTTCTGGCGGCACTGACGGGCTCACTCGTTGCTAACCAGGAGCAGGTGCAACAGGCAGTCATGCCACTCACGGTGCTCGGTTTGCTCGGCTATTTCGGGGCGCTTACCGCACAAGCGGGGGATTCCGCCATCATTCGCATTGGCAGCTACATTCCATTCCTGAGTGCGTCGATTATGCCCGTGCGTTCCACGATGGGATTCGCGACAAGCATGCAGGGCTGGATAGCGCTCGGTATCAGCACGGTGTTCCTCGGATTGTTCACCTGGTTTACCGTTCGGGTGTACAAGGCCAATGTGCTGGTCTACAAGGAGGGCGGCTTAGGCAAAGCGTTGCGGTCCACGTTAACGTTCATGCGTGCGCAATCGTAGGTCGGCAGGTTCTCGGTAGAAGGTAACGCGCGCAAACATTAGTAATCAAAAAGAGGAGACGTGCACCCTGCAGCGCAGGGCGGCCATCTCCTCTTTTTGATTTGGTGATAAAACTTAGAACCGAAAACCGCGGCTGAGCAGGATGCTTTCGTCAGCACTTGATGAGGGTGCAAAGCCCTTGCTAAGTAGGTCCTTGATGTACAGACCGTTGTAGATGAAGCTGAAGATAAAGGTGACTAGCGTTGCACCGAACCCGAGCGTGAACGAGCCACACGCCACCTCAATTAATGCAATAATGGCGAACCATTTGAAGTCGCCGCGGAACAGGGCGGGGAAGAAGCCAAAGAAGAGGGTGGTCCAAGAGTAACCAACCTTTACCTGTTTGGTTTCACCCGTGTACGAGCTTGTTAAATTAACGTGCATGATTTACGTCCTCCAATGTTATATTGGCTTGAGTATAGCATGATTACGGCCGCACGATGTCAGACTTGAGCAGTAATTGTCAAAATAATTGATACATGCAATGTTATTTTGCATGAACACTGGCCAAAAAGTTTGCTGTTTTTTGACCAACCACTCAAAGCGCGCGCCCATGCGTAAGTAAGCGGCTGCGGTAATAATATTCTTGGCCGCTAAGTCCCGCGCTCTGCCTGTCCGGAGCGCAACAAGCCTTAACTTTCGCGGGCAGGAGTGGCATAATCCAATGTGGAGCTTACTAATATATAGGAAATAGTTATACATAGTAGTGGGAATTAATTGCTCAATTTAATTATTTTGACCATGCACGCAAAAGTGCTTTTTATTTTGCGCGCAAACCTTCGGAGGTGAAAGAATGGACGACGAAACGCGTGAACAGGGGCCATGGCGGCGTAATTTGTACGTGCTCTGGGGCTGTACCTTCGTTGCGGGGATTGCCTTCAGCGAAATCATGCCGTTCATGTCCCTTTACGTTAATCAATTAGGGCATTTTAGTAAGCAACAGGTGTCGTTTTACAGTGGCCTTGTCTACGCCGCGACTTTTCTGGTGACGGCAATCGTGTCACCAATCTGGGGTAGCCTAGCTGATCGCAAGGGCCGGAAAATTATGTTATTGCGAGCCTCTGCCGGGACGGCGCTCGCGATGTTCCTCATGGGACTGGCGACCAACGTGTGGATGCTAATTGGGCTCCGCGCGCTCCAAGGGTTGTTTGCGGGCTTTATCTCTAACGCGCAGGCACTCGTTGCCTCCCAAACGCCGCGGCGGTACAGTGGCCGTGCGCTCGGGACGCTCGTGACGGGATCAACGTCGGGGATGCTCATGGGGCCAATCATCGGCGGGATTCTTGCCCAGGTATTTTCCATTCGCAACACCTTCTTCATCACGGCGGGATTATTAATGCTGACATGTTTGCTGTCGGCGGTTCTGGTTGAAGAATACTTTGTGCCAGTTGAACGGCCAAAGGGGCAAAAGCGTGAGGGTTTGCTGAAGCAGTTCGACAACCCCAAGCTCATCATTATCCTGTTGTGCTCGACGCTGATTGTGCAGCTCGGGAACGCTTCGATTTCACCAATTATCAGTCTGTACGTGCGTGAATTAATGCACTACCGCGGCCCAATTACCGTTGTTGCCGGCGTGATTGCCGCGTTACCCGGGATTTCCAACATCATTATGGCCCCCCGGCTCGGTAAGTATGGGGATACGCACGGCTCGGGGAAGGTACTGATCGGCGGTTACCTGTTTGCGGTGCTTGTGTACTTCCCGCAAGGTTTTGTCGGCAGCATCGTTGCCCTGGGCGTGCTGCGCTTCATGGTCGGTGTGTCTGATGGGGCACTGTTCCCAACCATCCAAACACTGCTCACGAAGAACTCACCAGTCTCGGCGACCAGTGCTATTTTATCCTGGAACCAATCATTCCAGGCACTTGGCAACATGTTTGGTGCTTTCCTCGGTGGCGCGCTTGCCGGTGCGTTTGATTACAACGTCGTCTTCATTTCGACCGCGTTCATGTTGCTCATCAACTTCATCATTCTGTGGTTTACGGAGCCATCGCTGCGGAAAGGCAACCGGTAGCGGGCTTTGCCTGAGTTATTAACCAATCATTGTTGACAAGATGGGCGTGACCGAATTGGCCACGCCCATTTTTTATTTGGCATTGCGTTGACTTTCGGCCCAATTGGAATTATATTAAGTGCATGAGAAATCAATAAGATTTTCACTACGAAAGGAAGAGTAAGCGCGCACGTTGGTATCAGGAAGTCATCGGGATTGGGAAGATGGCACAACGGCGAGCTGAAGGTAGTCCCGGAGTGAAAGGTGGCACCCATTATCGTGCAGCGTTAACCGAATGTCGTCGTTCGGCCAACGCGTTGAGGCGTGAGTCGTGAGGTTTGCGCACACACAGGGTGGTACCGCTTGTTTATAGCCCCTATGCTAGCAATTGTCGCTAACATAGGGGCTATTTTTGATTTCTCAATCGCTGGCAGCAGCCACATCGTTTCACCTGAGTATTTTAGAGCGTAGGGAAGTGATACATCATGCTAAAGGATAGCAATGGTGGCAAGGGTGAAGTGAGTAGGCGCTAAAATCCCCGGCAACCATGCACAAACACATAGATACTTCACATATCGCATTTAATCCCGTTGCCGATTTTGTGGTGGCGGACACATATTGATTGACCAGCCATTTTTTGTTGATCACATATGATGAAGATGCGGCGGATTCGCTGTATCTCGTCACCGCGTGAATTCGCGGTACATAACTAATCGTTGGCGCTGTTGGACAAGCCACTGGCGCCGAACATAATTAAATTGACCTTGCTGGGAAGGGATTAACACGTTGGGGCGGCACTGTGACTCGCGCACCACCGATACCGATAGCTATTGGGCTGACCTTCCCTGCAGCAGCCTTTAGGAGGAATACATGGACTTTGTTGGTGCACTCGCGTTTTTACTCGTCACCACCACGCTAGCCGGCCATTTTGCGCGGCGCTTCGGGTTGCCGGCCGTGGTTGCCGAAATTTTGATTGGCGTTCTTGTTGGGCCGGCGGTGTTCGGCCTAATTCACACAAATCAGTTAATCAGCACGTTCGCGGATATTGGGGTGATTGTGCTGATGTTTTTGGGTGGCCTCGAAAGTGATTTGGCACTCCTCAAGCGTTACCTGAGGCCGGCCATTATTGTGGCGGTCTCTGGGGTGATTGCACCAGTTCTGCTCATCGGTGTGGCCAGCCACTTTTTTGGCTTCAACTGGTTTGAGGCAATCTTCATCGGGGTGATTTTCTCGGCAACGTCCGTGTCAATCTCGGTTGAGGTGCTCAAAGAATACGGGGCGCTCGGCACGCGGGAAGGCGCCACGATTTTGGGGGCGGCCGTGGCCGACGACATCATCGGCGTTATCCTGCTCAGCATCATGATTGCGCTCATGGGTAGTGCCGATGCTGCGGGCAGCGCGGCGCCGCTATGGCTGACACTACTCGAGCAGTGCGGGTTCTTCGTCGCATGTTACGCGCTGGTGCGCTGGCTTGCTCCCGTGTTGATGACGCTGAGTGACAAGGTGCTGATGACGGCCAGCCCCATCATCATGTCCTTAGTGATTTGTTTTGCCATGGCCTGGCTTGCGGATTTTGTTAGCTTGAGCGGTGCTGTGGGTGCCTTCTTCGCCGGTGTTGCCGTTGCCCAGACCGACTGGAAACAGCAGGCGGCGGCCAGCATCGAACCAATTGGGTACGCGGTTTTTATTCCCGTCTTTTTCGTCAGTGTGGGCCTCGACGTTACGTTTAGCGGGCTGAAGGAATCGTTGCCGTTTGTCATCATCATGACCGTCCTCGGCGTTTTGACCAAACTAATTGGTTGCGGGTTCGGAGCGCGCATTAGCGGGTTTACCGGGCGCAGTACGTACATTATTGGCGCCGGGATGATCTCGCGGGGCGAAATGGCGTTAATCACGGCTCAGATTGGCTTTTCGGCGCACTTGTTAGCGAGCGCCTACTACTCAGACATAATTCTGGTGATAATTTTGGTCACGTTGATTGCACCATTTATGCTCAAGCACGCCCTTAGTGGTGGCGATGCGCTGATGGTTGAACCGGAATCCGGCAGATGATTAAATTGCTTATAAAATGTTAGTGAAAATGGTAGACTAGGAGAAGTGAAAAAGCTAAACTAGGGATAAATGGATTTGGCTTAGCTCTGGAATATTGGCAGTGTTTCTGGCCAACGTTCCGGGGTCGAAAGAGGTGAGCAGATGGATACTCAAAACGCAATTGCAGATGCAACCAAACAATTAGTTGAGCAGCGGGGCTTTGCGGCTGTGACGGTGACTACCATCATGAGCGCTGCCCACCTGCGTCGACAGACTTTTTATGACCACTTTAAGGACAAGTACGACGTGGTTGCCTGGATTTACCAAAACGATGCCCACGACGTTACGGGGCACACACAAAGCGGCAACTGGACTGCGGTCCTCAAGTCATTGGTGCAGTATTTCGATAATAATCGGCGCTTTTACCGCGACATTCTTGCTGTTGAAGGGCAGAACGCGCCCGCAGCGGTTGTTCGCGACTGCTTCAAGAATATTATCTGCAACGGCTTAATGGCCCTTAGCCGTGAAGAGCAGGTAACTATCGGTGGGCAGTACTGCCAGTTCATGCGCGAGCTACTTGCTGACGGCGTAATGGCCGAGTTGCAGCGCTGGATGACTGCACTGAAGCCACGGACGGCACAGCAGGAAAACGAGTTTTTACGGACGTTTATTGAAGACCAAATCAACGGTGTCCTCTTGCGTCGGCGCCGTATTAACGAGTACCGGTCTATCGCCTAACAAAATATTCCACACAAAAGCAGGCCGGATTCCGACCTGCTTTTGTTGGCCGGCAGCGTCAGTGGTTTCGGAGTTGGTTGGTACTGTGTGGTATAGGGGCCGCGCCTGGGCGGGGCCGGTGCGCGTTCCGTGCGGCTGGGATTTTCCGTGCGGCCGGTTGAAGC
>NZ_RRYD01000021.1 GCF_004010095.1 Lacticaseibacillus hulanensis
AATACTGGAATGAAGCCGCTTAGAGACAGATTCAATTTTATAATATTTCATCTGTCAACTTGACAGGGCCTAGTGCATTATGGCGGTTTTTTGAATCAATTACATTTACGTTTAAGCACTTCAATGGCCAAGACAAAATGAAGTCCCACATGTCTATAACACTACGTACCCTCTGGCTCCGCATCAGATTGAACTGAAGAAGTTTACCTAGTTTCCGCAGTCAAAATTTTGCCACTTTGGGTTTACAACGTTTATTTAATCAATTCGATAGGCGTACTGTCAGCGTGAGCCATAACTAGCCCATAAAAATCATTTATCAGTGTCTGAATTAGGAAAATGAACAACATTATCCTGTTTTCTGTGTTTTGTCTTACTGAATAAACTTTTCACGAAGTCTTCCTGCTGTTTTACAGTTTCCTCCTGCGTTCTACGGTTATCCTCCAATAAATTATTATCCATGGAATACTCGAGGATTTTTTGGACAGAAGCAGTAGTTTTTTCATAGGCAAACAGAATATATTGAATATGACGATTATTCATGGCCATAATTGCTTCGTCCTTAGAGGTCATGTTAACTAAGGCCTGAAACATCACACGCGGCGTGAAGCTAGTAAATCCATCGTCCGTCATTATGACAAAATAATCATCATACATCTGTACTTTCCGAATTTCACTAAGATCTATTTTCAAAGTCTTTTTAGTGTCTGACTGAATTTCTTTAAGGCGCAATTCCGGGACCGCAATTGATTCGGGATTAATTGGCGCGCGTGGATGTTTAGCTTTCTTAGTCACGCTTCGAACAATATCCTCCATATCAGCCTCAAACTCTTTTTTGTCAAGGTGCCGTCCAAGGTCTTCTTTCATATCGTCGACAAGCATCCAAAAAATTGAAATATAATCTTCGTAGCTCAAAACCCCTGGTGTAGAGTCAATCCAGGTTGTTCCATCACTGGAATTCCCGGCTATGAACGCTTGGTGGTTAACTATTGGCTTCATTGTAACAACCTCTTTTCAGCAGAAATTAGATTATAGAACGTTTGTTCGCATACAATTGTATTCCACAAGCTTGTTTCAATCAAGTCACCAATATTTTATCTGACAGCACTTCTACTAGTGGTGATAGAAAATTGGTAAACAGCCAAACCGGCCGTCATTAAACCAAAGTAAAGTAGCTAACCTCAATCTTACATTTTTCCAAATCTACCGCAAAGTGTCTGTCACAGTAACCGTTTTATTGTCACTGAATACTATGACTACCAATTAATTTCAAAGCCTTTCATTAGTGTCAAATCGCTTCCTATGAATACGAAGATAATGCTGAAACGGTTCAAGCCCAGGGTAGTGCTTGCCAGCAATTAGACCAGCTTGTTCCACCGTAGTACGGCTTAAAGATTTGGAAACTATAAGGTCGCCAGTACTGCTAAAGGTTATTAACAGTCTGTCAAACAAACGATCATGAAGCGCACACAGGATTAGTCCGTTATGTGGGTCAACCTTCTCTCTGTCTTTACTGTCCACCCATCGCTTGATGTGACTGGCAATAAGTAGTCGCTCATCGGTTATTTGACAAATGAGACAGGACTTTTGAGTTTGCAGAAGCCCTCTTCGAAAAACAATTTGGGTCGTACGGGTCAAGACCGTTCTTGGTTCAACCATAGCGTGATCAGCATCCCAAATCTCAGGCATTTCGTCACAGATATAGTCAGTCCACGACTGAGGAGCATGAGGGCTAGACTTCCATCTACCTTCTTTTAGGTCTGTAAGCCATGCTTTTGTCACGACGGTTTTTTGATCAATATAGAAATTCGCCCGAAAATTGTGGACACCGTCCTTTTCAGATTTTTCTAGTCCATTAACTAGCGGAAAACAGAGACCGACAAACTCAATTTCTCTTTTACTAGTAGATTTAAAAAACATAATCGGATAGACATCGACAGATTCCAAACGGTCGTCAGCAAAAATCTTGTCCAAATATTTGTTGCCTTTAGTGAACTTAACATCGGTATTAGGGGTATCGTTATCTCCATCATACGTTAAAATGCCACCATTGATTGTGTCATTCCAAGAAGCAGGCTTTCTGACGTCTTGGCTAACGACTAGTGCGAGAAAAGCATGCCTTTTCGAATTGCCTTCAACTCTAAGCATACGGAACCCGCCTTGAACTGGTGAAGAGCAGTATGCATCCCTTGTCTTAAGGAGCGCGCTGAGCGTGTTAGGGCTCTTCTTGTCATTCTGATAAACTACATTTGGAACTAGGTCTGCTTTTTGCAGCTCTTTCTCATTCATACTGACTCCCATTTGTAAGCAACATTTTCCATAAATATATTTATGGTCATAAAAGCATTATATTGTTAATAGTTGATTATGCATATAGTATATTAGGCTAATTTACCTCAATAGGAAATTGCGAGTGAAAAATCACTAAATTATATGTATGATTAAAAAGTCTAGTCGTTTAGACATATTTCAAGTTAAAGACGATCAAAACATTCTTAATCATTTACTGTTAAAAGTCTTTATGTAATCAATTTAAAGTTATGCACTAAAATGAGTAATGATACAATTTAAGCGACCAATATTCATTGTCTCGTACTGTTTTCGATTGAAATAGAGTATAAAAAATTTCGTGTTAAAGCTAAATCAATTGACAATATGCTTAATAATGGTGAAAAATCATAAGCCACTCCACAAACCAGTATCAGCAGAAGGTTCCATCATTCGAAAAGCCTCATCAATCGTGGATGTAAGCTCTTCTAAAATTTGGTATAATTCCGTAGAGGTGAGAACATGCTTAACATTATTGATCTGTTTTCGGGTGCAGGAGGGCTTACAGAGGGATTTCGCTCGCCTGATTTTAATATAATCGCACACGTAGAAATGGATTCTGCTGCAAGTCAAACGTTAGAGCTGCGGGATATTTACTATTATTTAAAAAAGTCTGGTAATATTAATCTTTATCTAGATTTCATGCATAATAATCTTTCCTTCACCGAATTAAAAAAATCTGTTCAATCTGAGCTCACCTCGTCTGTAATCAACGAAGCAATCGGTGCTATCACGCTTCCAGAAATAATGTCACAAATTGATCAGAAGCTGGCTGGGCGTAAAGTTCATGGAGTAATTGGCGGACCACCATGCCAAGCGTATTCAACTGTTGGCAGAAAACGTAATGAGTCAAAAAAAGCCACTGACGAGCGTATCTATCTTTACAAGTATTACATCAATTTTCTGGAAAAATATCAGCCTGATTTTTTCCTATTTGAAAACGTCAGGGGGCTTCTCTCGTTTAAGGACATCAACAATGAATTATTGTTTAACAAAATCCTTAATGATTTTCAGTCAATGACACCTTCATACATCGTTAAGTGGAAACTATTGAACGCCTCTGACTATGGCGTTCCTCAGTCCCGGCGGCGCCTATTCCTCTTTGGTTACCGTGAAGGACTAAAATCGATTGAACTATTTGAACACTTACAAACGCAACAAGCTCCAAGCATTCGTGAGTTGTTTCGGGATTTACCAACCATAGCGGCTGGCGAAACCGCGAATTACTATAACACACAATCACCTAGCGAATACGTTAAACAATACCTACGCTCAGAAAATGTCCCTTTGACGTGGAACGTTTCACGTCCAAATAACCCAAGAGATCTTGAAATTTATAAAATTGCAGCAAAACTCAGACAAAAAGGGAAAATACTGAGTTATCCTGATCTTCCAGTTAGTTTAAGAACACAACATCCAGAGGGCTTTACGGACCGGTTTAAGGCCATTCCATTCGACGGTATCAGTCAAACTGTGGTTGCTCATATTGCAAAAGATGGTCACTATTATATTCATCCCGATGCGCGCCAAAATCGTTCAATTACAGTTCGAGAAGCAGCTAGAATTCAAACGTTCCCTGACGATTTTGTATTTATGCGTTCGCGCACAGATGCGTTTAAACAGATAGGTAACGCGGTCCCGCCACATTTAGCAAAACAGTTTGGCCAAATTATTGCACAACAAAAAAAGAAGTTCATCGACTGACATGAATCATGACAGTCTGAACTTCTTTTTCATTTGTCTTAAAGTGTTTCGGAAAAAAAGCCATATTCTGGATGTTCCAAGGTTCCAATAAGTACACCACGATCAAGGAACAAGTTCATACGCTCACAGCTAGTTTCTGAAACCAGTGCACATGCATGGCAAGCGGCTAAGTTCAGCGAATTTCTACCCTGACCATTGCTTTCAATACACGTAGGATCAAAACTACACCAGCGTGCTTTTTCAATCGCGCCTTTAAGCATCTCAAAAAAATTTGAAGGTAAGCCTTGCCGCACTAAACCGCCCAGTGTTCCTTCAGAGTCTGAGCTTGATGTATAGATCAAAAACCCACACATCTGTTCATCGTCATTACCATCTGAATAGTAAATTCGTTCTTGCAATGCAGATGAGGAATAGCCGCTTGCAAAACTGAGCTCTCGAATTACCAAATGGCTCAAAGTGTGAATCAGATAGTAGGCTGGGTCGATATACTCTTGCTCATAATCTGATGACACCTTGCTAATCTTACGAATAATCCTATTTTCGAAATTAGTTTTTTTGATTCTTTTTCGCCATTCGGAAATATTGTGTTTGTCTAAAGAAACAAAAATTCCTTCGCCTCGATTTCGAAGGCCAACATAACGCCCGTCTGTACGCTTCAAAGACACTTCTTTGATTGCTGCTTTTTGACCCTTACCTTCTTCGGACCGTTCTGAACCTTCTTGATCAATCATCCACTGTGACTCAATCGGCCGAATCCTACTAAAACTTTTTAGAATACTAACGACTTCAAGCTGATTAACTAACGTAATCCTATCAAATAACGCGGCTGTTTTGATGTTATTGGGGAATTCATCAGTACCAATTGAGCGCATATCAAATCGATCCGTGTCTTCACGGTATTCCTTCTCCCCCATCAACACAGCATACTCCTCACGTCGATAATCAGTTTCGCTAATACTTTCTCCGCTATCATGAAATCCTTGATAGTCCACTATTCTGCTTCGTATTGCTTCAAGATGTTCCTCGCTCTCATCGGAACCGTATATGTTTGAGGAAATCTTTAATAACGCCGAACGGGACCATGGTTCATAAAGTGCCTTTCTACGAGCAGAAACATCACTATACTGAGATAAGGCATTTTCCAACTCAAGGAATCCAGCCGTCGATTGAATTTGTTCAAGCGTGGCATTTTCCTTCAACGGTATATTTACCGATTTTTCGACATTTGGAAAGTATAAGCTGTTTGAATTACGCATCATCGGTTTAATTAAAGCATTACAGGAGTGACTGATATTTTTTTGCTCCCAGCCAAATTGTCCACGGCACGTAACCCCAATCTTTTTTAGAGTATCGCCCGCAAAATCGCTAAAAATGCCTCGTAAAGAACGACTCTTTCCGCAACAACAACTAACCCACATATCTCCAATCGTACCAGATCCGCCAATGTTTTTAAGCATAAGCACATGCTTTGTCACATCTTTTTTGACACTCCCAGAGGAGTGTGCCCATTCATACCACGGAAAATCCTGGACGTGACCATTAGCACAAGCACAAACGATTCTTACTGGTATTAAATCGATGTGTACTCTTTTACTAGTTTTTTCATTAAGCCACAAATGAAATGGTTCTCGTTCGAACTGCTGGTGTAATCGGTCGCTTGTGTTCGTCCCTGGTAGCAGACGTTCCCAAGACCAAATCGACCTCAGCTCACGTGTCTTTGGAGAAAAATACCATGATGGAAATGTTTTAACTGAAACAGTATCCTGCTGTGTCCCTGCAGGAGGTTCTATAAAACCCTCTGCATGCATCGCTTGTTGTAACCGATTGTCATAAAAAGAATTTGCGTCAACTGTCTCAGCGTCCCAAAAATCTGAGTCGGCAACCATTACGGAGCGATTTTTAATATCCGTTAGCGCACCGGTACCAAAAGGAGTAATGAGTTGTGAACGGCGAATTTGATTTTCTTCGCTACGTACATAGCGTCCTTCCCGGTGAAATTTACCATTTCGCCTATTATTTTGAATCATCGCCAACATTCCCTTTCACTTGTAAATTGGTCACATCTTCAATATCTCTCATTGTATTCATAACCGGAGTCTCTCCATCTGTAATTGTATTATCGTACGGAACCAACAGATATTGAGTATTTGGTTCCGCTCTACGACGACGGTAATAGAACAGCTTATCGACACCGAGTTCGCGGACATCATTTGCCTGCTCAGTCCATTGACTAATAAATTCATTGAGCAAGTATCGAGCCCTCGTTGCATACAAATGATTCGGATCATTCAAACGGATTCTTGCGAGCATCACTTCCGATACCTTGTTAACCTCATCCAAATGGTCAAGTATCTTCACAGCTCCGTCGTCACCTTCCATATCAGGCACGGTATATCGCAACATCGTCACTAACGCTGCTGCAAGAGCTTTTTTCAAAGCTGGTTGCGAAAATGGTGTCACACTGCTTGGCTCAACATAACGATACATTGACTGATGATACCCCGTGAATGACTCGTAGTGTGATCGATCGCGACTACGAACTGAGTTGTACAACGTAAATACTACACCAAGCGTATTTCTACCCACGCGACTGGTTGCTTGAATATACTCTGACGTCAGTTTGGGCTGACCCACCACCAACATCGTATTTAACCGAGCAATGTCAATCCCAACTGACAACATATTTGTAGCAATGACTGTATCAACGACCCGATTTTTATCCTCATAAGTTATTGATAGCTCATCGAGCGTCTGTGAAATCTTATTACTTGAAATTCTTGAAGTCAGTTCAACATTATTTGAAATCCAGCGAATAGACCGTCCCCTCCGTCGGGCAATCCGTCGAATTTCGTCTTGAACATCATCAACTATTAAAGAAGACGCCTTACCGAGTTCACGAATGCTATTAAAATATCCCACACACGTCCAAAACAATTCTTTTTCAGCATCCGGAATATCAAGATAAGCAATTGTCGACAACATTGACGCAAACACTCGAACCTCAGTTGTTACTTGTGATTTTCCTGAGCCCATAATTCCCACATATCGTCTACCAAGGTTAGGCTCATTAGCCTCACGGACATCTGGAGTTACAAAAAACGAATCGTCTGCCAGTAGTCCATCCGGAGGAAATTGAATGACGCCTCGTCCATACAGATTGCTTATCTGGTCTCTGGAATTTCTAATAGTAGCTGTTGATGCCAGATACTTAGGCTGAATTCCTTCACTTGCCATGACATAATCAAATCCTGCCTCATATAAGCCAACAATACTCCCTAGTGGTCCTGAAATAAGGTGTAACTCATCTTGTATCACAAGCTGGGGTGTGTAGGTTTTCAAGCCATCATCACTTATAGCATGAAAGAATGCACCTGTTTTGTCATTAATTGGCACCTGTGCAAATTTATCAACGGTCCCAAACAACAATGTAGGCTGCTCAGCATAAATTGTCGTATCTACAACGTATACGGGCAGGGATTGCTTAAACTCACAATCTGGGTTTAAGCAGCACATATCATAATGCAATCTTGCATTTACTGACGGATAATAGCCCCACTTCGTAGAATTTTCCCTATCATTATCTGCTGGCACTAAGCTATCTTCCTTGTGACACCACGGACATCTAAGTACCTGAAAAACATTTGGGCCGTGTTCAGTTCTCATTTTAGAAAATTTATCTTTAACATCATTAACATCATTTGGAGTTGAATCTTTACCCACCCACAGGCCAATTGATATCGGATGAGTTCCTAATCTAATACCTTGTGTGTGTGTCCGCATATATTCAAGAGCACATATAAGAGCACATGCCCGATCAAATTGTTGTGCAGTTAGTAACCGCAACGTGTAACGCATAATTACGTTGACACCGAACGCCTCAGAATCATTTAATCTTTGGTATAACACCGAAACGGCAATCGCAAATAAATATGCTTCAGTCTTACCACCACCTGTTGCCACCCAAATCAAATCAAGATCCGAACGATTAGGATCAGTTGGATTCACAATGGATGTCAGCGTCGTAAGAATAAAGGCAAGTTGAAAAGGCCGCCACAAAAATCGGCTTTTATTATCCTGGATTGATTGATAATTGCGGTTTTGATAGCATTGAGTTTTTTCTGTGCGGTCCTGAATTCGCTGAAGTAAAATCGCTTCATTTGCTAAATCAAAGGCCTTCAGCAAAAGCGGATTATCTTCCATTTCCTCGATGGCATTTTCCATCCGTGATGCACAAGCCCTACATTTTGTCAGATTATCCTTTGCGAAGTCTTCAAATCTGCGTTTTCTATGGGTGTATAGTTTTGCCTCTATTTCTCTTTCATCAATCCATTTCCGATATTTTGTGACAAACATCCTTAATCTCGTTAGTTGATCACTTTTTGCTACCTCTTTAAGGTATGAGTCCGGACGCAGTATATCATCATCGATACCATCTATGGTAAATTTCATTGGCGTAAGATCAAAGCAAGGCACATAACTAGTCCGGATTACTGCTGGCCCTTCGTCTGAATCGACGATATTTAAGGGTTCCCAAGTGGCTGAAACGCCATGCCCAAAGGCATAGGTTTTGCGGTTTTGATAAGCAAACAGGAGCTTTGCATCCTCTTCTTGAAGGTTATCAATATCAGGTAAGCTGACATCCTCAGACGCAATAAATCTAAACTGTCTATTTGCTTCCACACTCAACTCACACTGGTAATACTCATGATTCGAATTATTTTGTAACACGATGGTCGGCGCAATCACACCGGAAAGATTAGGCCGAATGACCTTGGCGAATAACCTTAATCCAGTAGGTTCCCCATCAAACAATACTTCAACATGGCTTGTGGACTTTGTTAAATCAACTATTACTGTTGTCGAAATAGGAAAACGTTGAAAACAAGCATGTGTCTTGTTTTCAGACTTATTTTCGACACGATTGATTTCTCGAAGATGTGACAGATAAAAATAAACTGGATCAGCTTCGAAATCGGGACGTTGACCTAGCTTTTTTTCAGTATTTTTTAGGAAACGGTCTAAACCTTCCTCTAGTTCTGATGGTGACGTTTCAAATCGCTTTTTATAAGAAAAATTATTATTTTCCTCGTCTATCTCAACGACGTCAGACAATCCGTTCGCATGAATCCTCTCTTTGAATGCTGACATCAGATTGTCAGGTAAATCAATTTTGGGATTGATAATCCTTTCGTACTTTGCTGCTTTAACTATCACTCGTATTTGGTTAACCTCATTGCAGTAGAACGACAAACCAATAGATGTAGGATTAAACCCGTTGTCCACCACTATTGGATCTGATTCGGGATCAAAATCATCCTGGCCGCTGCCTATATCGGTTTGATTATCATTTTGAGCGTCGGACTTATCTCTATTGTGAAATAAAATCCCCGTTACATAACGAGTACGCGGAGGCTCACTAATAACTTCATGTTCAGCATCTCTTGAAATCATTTCAGACCCAGGACCAATAATTTCTTGAAGCACACCATCTAAATACTTATTACGAACAATAGATTGTCTAGTACGTGAAACTTTTGAACTCATCATCTCAACTCCTCTTCAGGTTTTTCTAATATACGGTTCGTCTGCGACCGATTAACATCGGAATGCACAGATTCAACGTCGGAAACAGTCAAAAAACTAACTGGATAATCAATGCTATCAATATCTTCATACTCTAATCGCTCAAGTTGAGATTGACGCTCTACCTGAAACTGTTCTCGAACCGTCTGACTAGCTTTGTAATATTTTCGAGAATAATGAGAAAATTCTGAATGTCCTGTCAGTTCACCGATTTTTTCAATAAACTTAATATCCCTTGGAACAAAATTCAATCGGTGGGGTGAAGACCATGCTTGAAAAAATCCAACAGATCGTTGATATCCCAGCGCTGAAAATTGCTTTTGTAAATCAGAAGGAGAAAGCTTGTGTTTTTCTACATAATTTATAAATTGCCTTTTCCAATAAAAGTCTAGCTTCTGATTCAAATTTATGTCTAGATTATAATTCAGCTCTGTTTCACTATCCGATATTTTTAAGAATGTCTTCCGATAACTCTCAACGCAGTCTTCCAGTTTTACATATGCAATAACGTCCCCAACATGTACACAGTCTATCCTTGCCAACTCAAAAGCATCGTTTTTTCGTCGGATAACTCTTCCATTTGGTGTGCCCAGCAGTATAGCTGACTTATTCTGCTCAAATCGCAGCAGAGATGTTACAGTCACAATCCGATTCTGTTCTAGTTGATTATCAGAAAGTATTTGCCGACCCGTAGGTAACCTTTTTGAAATCAATTGGTCTAATTCACCATCTTCGAACTCATCATCTTCAAATCCATACATGCTTTGCTCATCAATATCTTCGACTTTGTCTTGAACTTTATTCTTTTCTTGTTTGGTCTCTGTAATGGCCTTCCGTATAGATGGAATAATCTCATCAATACCACCATCATTGATAAAATCACTGTCAGATATCGTATTTGCAAAGGCAAGATCAGTTTGCATTGAACGCAACGAAAAAGGTAGAAACGATTCCGGATAGAGACAAATTAGCAATCCACCTAAACCCGCAAACAACCATCGTCTTCTTTGAACTGCAGTCGGATTAATTAGTACAATTTTTGAAAATGAGTGATAGAGTTGATGATTAATCTCTGCATTATACCCTAGCACTGTTGCACGTTTGCCACGTCGCTTTAAATATCCAGCAGTCACCGTGGCAGTTCGGGGGCTCGTAAGGATTAAGGTATCCTGCCCGTATCCAATTTTATTTAGTTCATTGTCTAGTCGAATTGCAAATTTGGAATCTAGAGAATGATTAAGCGCCTCGTTTAGATTACCCTTCACTTCTCGATCAAGCTGAGAATAAAAAATAGCGTCCTGAATACTAGCAAGCAACTTTGATGCTGAATCGTCTCCAGAATCAATAGTGGAAAAATAAATTGTTCGCAGAACACCAATCCAATTGACTATACCAAACGCTTCGGAATCTTCACGGTACTCCGAACTAAAATCAACAATATCTCTCCACGCGTCAAACTCTTCTCTACTTTCATCAATTGGATTAATACTCAGCTTCGTCCTTAAGACGTTCTGAGATTCAAACCATGCATATATCGAGGAAGACTTACTAATCCGGTTGAGGGTAACACGATTCATCATGCTTGCAACAGTAGAAACAACATCTATAGAAATTTTCTTTGCTTTGGCATACGAAAACAGCCACTCAATTGCCGTTTGATGTTGAGGAGCCCACCATTTTCTGCCAATTACATAGATACGTTCAACATCTGACGCTGATTCGTTTAAATACGCCCAGAGTGCATCAATATTTGTGGCATAAGTAATGAACGGATATGCGGTTCTACTAGTATGTCTTGATATTTTAAAATCATCAACCATTTCGCCCTGTGACTTGAGTATTCGGCCTTGGAAAAGTGCACCAAAATTTATGCTTGCACCTCCTAAATCAACCATAGAGTTAGTTACTTCGTTGATTACAGAACTTTCGGCCAAAATAATAATTTGCTTGTCACTCGTCCGACTAAACTGTTTGATGCCAAGCTGTTCAGCAAATTTTTCGCGATAATCAATCATCCTCCGAGTAGAGATACTGTTTGCCGTTGAAACTCTTGCAATAAAATCCGCAGTAGAAATTGTTCGTACCACTCCACGCTCTCCGCCTCGAGTATTAATCGACTTAAGCTGCCATCTTTCCTCAGGCAGGTCTTCAGTACTAAGTCCAGCAAAGACGACGCTTTGCATTCGGTTGTCCCTAGGGAGTGAATACATTAGCTGCGTCCCAACATCAAGCTTATGTGGATCGATGATACCGTTGTCTAACATGTTGCGTAACAAAATTCGATAACCTGCCAGTTCAATTACGGCCGGAAAAATTTCTTCGTTCAAGAAGAGATAAACATAATTATCGTCATGCTTGTCTAGTTCATTAATATCCTTGACAGCCGTACCTATTAAGCTTCGCTTAGAATCGATCATCTTCTTCAAAATGCAATCTGTAATTGTATCAATTAGATTCTCTTCGTTCATGTTCTCGCCCCATCAACTCATTCAAATCGTATCGCCCATATCGATAGAATATCATTTATTAGCCGGCTTAACATTAGAATTTTGGGATACCTCGGAAGACAAAAAAGCCCCGCTAATTTGGCCCTAAAAAGGACCAAACATAACGGGACTTATAGCAGGGACAGTAACTTAGCCCCCTCTCATAATATCTTTCACATTCCCCGAAAGCACCCTAAACATCGCTTTTGGTTAACTAAATTTTGCTATTTACTCCCACTCAAGCGTATTTTCAGCGGCGCTAACCCGCGCCACCACTAGCTTTCTATGCCTCAACTGCTGTTTTGGCGGGGAGTTTGGCGGGGCTTAGTTGATCGTACTTTACCGCCTGATTCCCCACGAACCGCACCTGATTCTGACCCGCCGTCTTGATCGTGATGTTACCCGCAATCTGTTCGGCGATATCTGCATCCAGTCCGCCCCATAAGTGCGAGTAGTGCTTCAGCGTGATCTCAGGTGACGAATGGCCTAAGCGCTTGGACAACACCAGTACGGAGACGTTGAACTCATTGATGAGATACGACGCATGACTGTGGCGCAGCCCTTTGCCTTCGACTGGGTGCACCTGCGCCAACTTGGCGTAGCGGTGGATAATCCGCGAGATCGTGGACTTGGTCATCGGCAAGCCATCGTAGGTCATGACGAAATCATCTACCCCACCCAGACCGAAACTATGCTGCACCTCGCGCCAGCGCCGTAGAATTGCCACGGTGTCATCATCAAGCGTCAAGATGCGCTTGCCGCTGTCTGTCTTCGTGTAGTCGTGGCGCTCCCAGTCATGCCGGTTCTTCATCACCAGCATGTGGTCAACGTGTAGCTGCTTCTTGGCGAGATCAACATCTCGCCACCACAGCGCCGTGCCTTCGTTGACGCGCACGCCAGTCAGGAAGTACAGCCACAACATCACGAAGTTCAGGTGACCGTAAATGTCATCAATGCAGATTTGCGCGATGACTTGTTCAAACTCAGCTTTCGTCCAGAACGGCACGCTGCTTTTGGCCTTAGGAATCGCCTTGACCCGCTTCGACACATTGCTGGACAGGTACTGCATCTGCATCGCATGGTCAAGGGACTTGCGGAAGCAGCCGAACACCAAACCAGCATAGCCTTGCGAGTAGCCCGCACCGCCGTCTTTTTCATCCGTGAGCAGCCACGTGCGGAAGTTCTGCACGTCGGTGATATCGATATCGCGCAACAGCTGGTCGCCAAAGCGGGCGATACAGATATCAAAGCTGCGATTACGGACAGCGAAGGTGCTTTCTTCCACGTCGGTTTTGTACGCTGGGATATACGCGTCTTTCATGAACTGGCGGTAGGTCATGCGAAAGTTCGTAAACCCATGCGCCTCATGATATTCACGCTTCACCCGCGTAAGTTCCTTGTTCGCCGCAAACGCAGTGTTGAATGGCATTCCTTGACTGTCCTTCCGCCCTTTCTTGCGGACGCGCTTGCCACTCATCTTATCGGTGCCCAACTCGGTTTCATAGTAGAAGTTACCTTTGGCGTCTATGAATACGCCTGGATATTTGGTTTTACTCATTCTCAACAGCTCCATTCATCGGTGACCCGAGAATGGACTCAACGACAGAACGCGGCACGCGCCCTAAGTTTCGGTTGAGATACAAGGGATAACCCTTTTGTACCATCCTTTGCTTCGCTTGTCTAATAATATTGCGCGCGGTGTGCTGCTTAAAACCTAATGCCATCAGATCTTGATAGCAGACAAAACTCTTATCCAATTACGTCACTTCCTTCTCATTGATTGAAGTGAGATAATCAAACCAGATAGGACCCAAATCTTATCTGTGAAGGGTGACTACTTGCTTTGGTCGGCATAGTCGCTCTTTTTTGATGTCTCACTCGGTTCTGAATCCGTCAAAACGCCGTTGCGGTGATGCTGATAGTGGTGAATCAAGTCCCAGTGGCGTTGCGTCAACTTGCCGCCGTCAATAATCGCCTTCAGCTCAGTAGTGCCATTGTACTGATCAATCAGCTGCAACATCTTCAGCGACGGCGCGACCTGCTTCTTGAGCCAACGGGTAATGTGCGCGTAACTCAATGGTTCAGGATTGGTAGAAAGTCGCAGCTTGTCGCGATAATTGCCGATGAAAGCATCCCAGCGCGGATCTGTCGCCCACTGACTCTTCGCTTTGTGACTCGGCGTCAAAAAACGCAGGTAGCGGTTGATGATGCCGAACACAACTTTCTCTGGATCATGCTCTGCCAACAAATTCTTAATTGCCGCAGCGGCGCGTTTGCGACGTAACCGGACTTCAAAGCGTGTCCGTATCGGCTGATCTTCAATCGCAATCTCAGGGTGCTTCTGGTGTTGCTCAAAAGCCTTGTCGTAAATACAGAAGTACACTTCACTTTGCGGCGACCCCAGATACAAGGTTCTGCCCGATACCTTCCACTGCTTGGTGCGATTATCTCGGAAACCATGAAAACGTGAGGTGAATTCATCACGGTCACACTTCTCAATCAAGGTTGGTACGTCAAGCAAGCCATTGCGATCATTGATGGCGAGGTCAACTCGGGTGAAATGACCGTCAAGCGCAATGCACGTCTCTAGGAAGTCGTACCAGGTGCGATTCTGCTGGCGCAAATACGATTCAACATAGCGGCAGCCTTGGCCCTTCAGTTCAATCATTGTGCCACTGTCTTCGCTTGGATCATAACCGTCTGCATTCACATCTTGATACGGCGACAGCAACACATCGATTTCACCACATTTGAAGGTCGCCGCGTACCCGTATCGCGCCCCTTCTTTGAGATTAAAGTGATTCAGGTTAATCTGGAACAGTTCGGTCACCAGTTCTTCATAGTCGTGCGACTTGAAGGTAACGCCCAAGTAATCAATACAGACGTCAACGTTGTTCTGGCCGGTCAACGACCGCAGTGCCAACGTCAATCGCAACCGCGCTTGTTGGTTAATCGGCTTGTTTCCCGTCAGCAGCTGGTTCAAATGCGATCGACTGTAATCAGCCGTCTTCGCTAATTGGCCCTGAGTGATCTTGTGCGTGCGCATCTCATCATGAAACTGGTTTAGCCAGTCGGTATTCGTCATCCCGCCGACTAAGTTCAAATCTTTCAGCATGTTAGCTCCTTTCGAAGCGACCTGACAGCAAAGCCTTCTTTCTGCTTACGCAAAGTGGCTTGCCACCGGCGCTTTCGTCCTACTTACGTGTATTTTGTCTCTAATATTTGCCCCCCTATTAGAGACCGGGGGCTCGTGGCGGCCGGCTAACGCCGACCGCCGCCGCTCGCGCTAGCGGCTTTCGCGCTGCACGCCGCGCACGGCGGCGTATGTTGCAAGACCCTTCCGGAAGGCCTGTGAGAACTTTCGCTCTCAACATATACAGACGGTTTGTAGGACGAGTTTTGAAACTGAAAGTTGAACTGTAACAGGATCTTAATGTTGCAAACAATTTGGCGCAATACATATCCAGAAGATTCAATGCATCTCAATCTACCCAAGCACCAATCGTTGAATTAGCGAGTCCGCATCATTCTTTACAGCATTCAATATTTGTGGGACATTATTTGAGCACGAGCAAGATTAAGACAAAAAAAGATGCCATCATGAAAAGTCGGATGACATCTTTCGGTACAACTATTCGTATTCGAACCTAGATGAGGTTACTTTGCACGTCCAATATTAATTACGGAATTGGCAATTCTTTTTTCATTATCAATAGGTGTTGTGTAGTAACGCTGATCGATACCGTATATCAACTTTTTTAGATCCGCATCCGAGCTGATTAAGAACTTTCCATCTTCGAAACGCAATCCTAAATCATACCCTTGAATGTATTTTTTAAGGTCATTTCTCTGGCTATTATTATAGGCATTATACTTATCCCTTAGGGCAGCAATTCGCTTGCGATTGTTAACTTGAACAGAATCGCCGTTAAACCCTTCTGCTGTTTGGATAAAATCCTGACTGAGAAAGTCAGAAATTTCTCTCTTCGTTGCATCACGATATAAGGCAATGATTCCCGGAAAAATCGCCTTGATATTATCAAACTTCAGAAAATATAATACATCCGTGTCTTTTGAATATATTGCGTCCGCATGGTCAAAAATCGTTATTGTGCTACCCTTCTCTGAAAAATCATACATATTGCCATCTGGTAAGACTCGAAGAAATCGTTTTGGCTTCAGCGATGCTGTGGTAATCCGTTGGAAATAATAAATGTCTCCTTCAACATTTATCAATATTTGCTTGTCATACTCGGCTTTATATTCGTTATAATCAGTGGTACTTAATTCATGCTTCAAAATATCAAGACAAAATGAGTGTTCTGAAAAATTTGAAATTTTGTATACTTGGTTAGAGCTAATTGCAGTATCGGGTGTGTATTCAAAGCAACCATCAGAGTGGTCGTAAAGATCGTAAAGCTTTTCAGTCACGCCTTGCAATGTATAAATATTTTCCTTCGCTTCAATAAATGTATGCGCCATATTATTTTCTCCCAATGTAAGTTAAATTATTGATTCTGTGCAGCTTTAAATTATCCAACTCAGACGATTTTCGGACAACCTCATTGCTTTTCAGAATAATGATAGTTTGTACGCCTTGTTCACTTTCAGCTTTATAAAAATGATATTTTAGAAATAAGAACATTGGATTGAAATACTCTGATCCAGAACAAAACACAAAAATATATATAAGACAATAAAACGCCCACATTGACACATAGTTATCCACGCTCATTGAAACGAAGAAATATCCAAGGTATGAGGGAACAAACGAATTGTCAACAAGCTCTATTAGTTTTGCTTTTGCAAACAGTTCATCCTTGGAAGCCCTGGTTATCCAAATGGGCACCACTACCATAATCACAGTTCCAAAAACTAGTATTCCTAAACGAACAGGATGAAATTTTATATAACTCAGTATTACCTGATAAAGGAATGAGACATCTGCACGCTGCAAAACAAACAGCTTCCTCAAATAATATGAAATCACAAATATCCACGTAGACGAAATCGTTAGACTAAATCTCCGAATATTATTTATCATGTGTTTTTCCTCAGGTACTAGACAGGCTCTGAAGATTTGTGATTAAACCGTTGACGACTTCCTCTATGGTATTCAGACCGACAGCAAACCACTCACGCGGCTTAACAATTCGTCCGTTAGCTGCGGTAATATCTACATCTAACTGGTATTCTGCTAAAGCATGATGCAGTGCAGTTTCCAACGCTTCCGCTTTCAAGTTCACCACTTTGATTTCGCCGACAAGTCGTACTGGACCATATAGATAAGTTGACTCATTCTCGGCGTAGGCAATTCTCGCCTGCACGGATCCAGTTGTAAACCCAACCTTGTATAGTGGATGCTCAGCTTGTATTCGCTTAATCTGAGGGTTGTTGCTCAAAGATTCCAGTATATATATGAACCCCGTCACGTGGTCATCACTGGTCAGTTCAATCCCGTGCTCAACTTCCGTAACAATCCTACCTTGACGCCCATACAGAGATGAAGCAAGCCCATTTCGCGTCGGGTTGTTTTCAGTCCCGTTATCGTAGATTACATGCATCCTTGCGTCGGTTTTCCGGTTGCTATTGTCATTAAGCTCAACTTCTTCGCCAATCTCATCAATATACAGTAACTGTCCCTTAAGAACGTAGAAGTGCTTGCTCAGCAACTCGTAATTCTTGAACGGGCGAAGCTGCCGCTGACCAGAAGCAAGTTCAGCCTGAACCTTGTGGAACATCGCCTCATACTGACTGAATTCCTTCATCGGTTTACGCTGAGAGATCACTTCCGGACGATTTTCTTGCTCACGCTGAATTTCGTTGAGCTTCTTGGTATCGAACAACTTACTACCGGCAGCCTGCTGATCACTTTTCTTAAACAGAATGGAATCATCGCTAAGAATATCGTCCAACGATGAGAAATCCCGCTTTTCGTTTTTCACAACTTCATTCAACGCCGGACCGTCTTCATGAACAGTCAGCAACCCTGCGGTATCATACGGCATTAACAGATTCCGGCGTTCTGGATCTTCACGGATACCTTTCAATCGACTTGCCAACTTGCGCTGTTTCATCTGTGAGGGATCTCGCAGCTTCTGTGGCTCGTTACCGTCATGAGCAATCACCCAATCGGTAATCTCTTGAAATCCTTCTACCGTGGGGTCATAGCTTACGGGAGTATGTTTGGGTTTGCTAGCGAGCAAAGACGTTGCGTCCGGATCATTAAAAATGTCATCCAGCGACCGAATCAAGCTTTGATTATCCATTCTGCTGCCTCCGTGCCTGCATATCCCTTAATTTAGCAAGCGCATACGCCATCTTTACCTCAAGCTCGTCGCGACTTCCTTTATCTGGTTCCCGACCGTTATCGGCGATGAATTGCTTAGTCTGATTGTACAGGTAGACGAGTTCAGCTTCATCGAAGTCAAACTTCTTAGCGTCAATAGAACGCTGAATTGTCCGCAAAACGTCACTGTCAATATTCTGGGACAGCACTTCATATGCTCGCTGGAACGGATTGATGGAATCAATTAAGTTGATATCCAACTCGTCGACGTTGATGAACTTATCAGCCATTCGTAAAAATTCATTGGTGTTGCCGTGCTTGTCCGTAGTTTGATCCACGACAGCATGCCGCAGCACAGTGTCTGCTACCGCGTACTGACGGACTTCTTCGACTTCCTCATTATTTAGCCCTGGGTAGCGGGTCATAATGACTTTAGGAATCAGTACCTTGTTCATCGTCTCAGCGTCTACATTAGCCGCAATACCATTCTTCACCGCATTATCTTGCAGGATAGCCGCCTTCAGGTCCGGCATGTCATTCTCAATGATGCTCCGAACCGCCTTGGTTGATGGATCTTTCAATCCGCGGACAAAGATATCACCACCATTACCTGAAGACTTATCTGCCTTATGCTTGCGTGCTTTCAGGTGAATCTCCGGAGCCAGTACTTGCTCCATCAACAATGAGGCAGTAATCGCCTTGAGAATTGAGTTGACCGCATACTGCACATCACCGTCTTTAGCATCCGGTTGTTCAATCATATTCGTAAACTGGGCATGCGTCTTATTGGAGCTATCACGCGTAACCCGACCAATGATCTGCACAATTTCCGTTAATGAACGGCGATAGCCAATAGTCAACGCCTGTTCAGCCCACGGCCAGTCGAATCCTTCTTTGGCCATGCCTAACGCTATTAGAATGTCAAGCTGATCAGCCTGCTTCATCTTACGTAAGTATTCTTGAACCTTGTCGCGGCCTTCTTCATTGACTAGGTCAGCAACCTTCAATAAACGTCCATCCACATGGCTCTTGAGCACGTATATCCCCGTCTCATCGTCCTGCGACTCAATTGTGCCAATCGTATCAAATATAGCATCAACCTCATTGTATTTGTCCTTGGTTGATTCACTTGAGTTGACACTAGGAATATGAATAATGGTCTTCTTAGACACATCTACCGCCTTATCCAAAGCCGTCAGATACGACCCTTGATAGAACTTATAATCAATACCAAATGACTTCAAGTATTTGTAGCCGTCCAGTTGTTCGTAATAGGTATAATTAACCTTATCAAACTGTTGCTCATCTTCTGGCGTTAGAATTGGCGATGAATCGCCACGGAAATAAGACCCCGTCATTGCAAGAATATGCGCCGTTGAGTTGTGCATAATGTTCTTCAGCGCACCGCCAAGGACAGAACTGTCTTCAGAAGAAACGTGGTGAAATTCATCAATCGCCAACATTACTTTGTCGAACTTGTGATCATCGTCGACTTTCTCATATGCAAAACGCAGTGTGGCGTGCGTACAGATGAGAATGGTGGCCGTATCATCGTTCATAAAATCAATGAATTTTTGAACCTTACCCGCATCCCCACCGTTTAGAGTAAGGTCATACTGCGAATCTACTGACCAATCTTCATAAAACCCAAACTTAGCCAATTCTGTATGTTGGAAAGACTTCCCGATTGAGCGTTCAGGTACGGCAACAATAACCTTTCGAACACCTTGATTAGCCAACTTATCAAGCGCAACAAACATCAGCGCCCGTGACTTACCAGAAGCTGGTGGCGCCTTGACCAAGATGTACTGTGAACTACGATGTTGATAGACACGTGCCTGCATCTCACGCATGCCTAACTCGTCTGTATTTGTGCTTTTCCCAGTTCGATGATAACTAACATCCACTACATTTTTATTCTCCAAGTTTCTGCACCTTCTCCTCGTACATTTGCAAAAGTACAGACAGTCGTTGAGATCTATTCCTAAACCCATCCTGCCTATATGCGTGTTCTACTACCGAATCCAATTTTTCATGAATCTTAAGTAATCTTTGATTCATAGGCTTTGGCTTCTTATCGGCAAGCGGAGACCCATACAATTCAGCCAAGCTTCCACCTTCTTCTTCCCGAGCATCTAACAACTGATAGACAATTTCCTCTATTTCCATTTTTCGCCTTGCGGAAATCCGAGGAACAGGAAAAGTATTGTAGTCAAGTGAGACGGAATAATTATAATCCGTCTTCATTCTTCCTCCGACCACGTCAACCCAAAGCGTATGCATCGAAGATTCAAGAACTCCTAACAGCCAGATTGGTGCTCCAAATACCCCAAACATAGAATCGGAAATAATCGTGTCCTTGTCCACAAAACCCATAGGAATATATCGTCTGGTAGCAGATGAAACTTTCGGTACAATTACTCCACTCTCTCCTTGATATCTATTCTCTGCAAATGAATATGGCGACGTGGCCAAGTCTCTTGTTGCTTTCTTTTTACTGGCCAAGCGTATCCCCCTAACCTTTGAAATTCGTTGAGATATAATCGGATTATTTTTTACGGATTGGTACTCTTCATTATCCAACCATAACGCATATCGATGCGTGTTCTTAATAAATTCAGACCCACCTATATGCTTTTTAAATAATGAAGCAAGACACGGATATTGGTTTATAAAGCTCTGGTACTCATCCTCTGAGAAAAGCAAACCGCCACCATCCACAGCCTTACTCCCATACAACATATCCGGCATATCGAAAAGGTTTGTCGAACTCGGTTTTACAATCACGTGACTCTGCGATTCAACTAAATACGGCGTAATATTGCTTGCTTGAGTAACTATACTTTCAGAATATAGTAGTTTTTTCGCCTCTACAAATTCATTGCTTGATAGCCCAATTACAACTACCATCACAGCAGCATTTTGCTTTGCATTGTTTTCCCACTTAAATGATTGATACGCAAACTGAATCTGTAAATTCTCTAACAAGGAACTCCAGAGCGGATAAACTTGAACTCCTTGCGTAACAGAATTCGTCGTCACAAATGCACATCTTGCCTTTGTGCCAGAAATATATTCTCCTCCAAGCTTTATCCATGCACAGCAATAATCCAAGAAACCATTTCCTTGAATATTCTTAAAAACGCTCTTTATCTCTGACTTCTGCTCCTTGCTTTGCAGTGAATATCCAAGATACGGGGGATTACCAAATAGATATACTTCATCACCTTGTTCGTGAGGAAGTATGTAATCCCATTTTATCTTTAGTGAATTCTCGCAAATGATTGCACCGGCATGCTGTAACGGCAGAGTTGGCCGCACGGCATCACTAATCTGTTGATGCAGTTTTAGATTCATTTGATGTTCGGCAATCCATAGCGATAGCCTTGTAACATCGCATGCAAAGTCGTCTATTTCAATACCATAAAACTGATCAAGTGTTACTGAGGGAAGGTAATAAACTTGAACATTCGGAATCCTATTCAATTCTTTAATAATGTCAATTTCAAGCTGCCGTAATTCCTTGTACGTGATGATCAAGAAGTTACCAGAACCACACGCCGGGTCCATGAACTTGATTTTTCCAATTCGGTCATATAGCTGCTGTAACTTGTTTTCGTTACCCTTGGCGGCTTCAAAGTCTTCACGTAATCCATCCAAGAACAGTGGCTTGATAACCTTCATGATGTTCGGCACGGAAGTATAGTGCATCCCAAGATGACTACGGCTATCTTCACTGGCAACCGCCTGAATCATCGAGCCAAGGATATCTGGGTTAATCTGATCCCACTTAAGCAGCTCCCCAGCTTCAATAATGAGCTTCCGAGACTTGGCACTAAAGTGTAAAGATTCATGCTGATCTTTGAACAAGTCGCCGTCAACATACGGGAAGTCATTCAACCAACTAGGAGTATCCATCGAACGCTGACTCTTTTCAAAGTCCAGCACGCCAAAGAGACTACCGATGAACTGGTCAAAATTGCTACCGTCATCAGCAGTCATCTGCTTAACCCGATTAGTGAACAAGTCATGTTCAAAAATATTGGTATCTTCGGCAAACAGGCAGAAAAGAATACGAATCAGAAATAGGTTCAATCCTTTGCGTGTTGCATCCGGGTTATCTTTAACCACGACATCGTATAGCTTTGCAAACCGTTCAGCCGCCCGGACATCGGCAGGGTTTTCCTTATCGAAATCAGCCTTTTCAATACCATTCCATGCAAGAAAGAAGTCAAAATACTGTGGCAACTTCGCAAATTCGATATCGAGCGTCTCGTTAGTCTTTGTATCCTTGGCTAGCAAGTGATGGTAGTCCGTAACCAGAAGATAACGCGGCTTGGAACCAAGCTCGTCGACCCGTTCTTGCAAGTCGGCATAGTCTTGCATTAAATCGCCAGTGCCTTCTCTGAAGTACAACTTGTTTTTCAGATAGACCGCACCCGCCTCTTTCGCTAGGTTGTTCATTCCTTTGCGTAGCTTGGTAACGGTTGCTCTAGGAATGTCATAAACGCCCAGAAAATCATAAATAAACTCGGAATGGTCCGGTTTGCTTACGATTTCTTGAATCTGATCTTCGTACTCGGTGATTGCCATTTTGTTCCCCCTACATGGTGTTCTTAATCTAATTATCTAATAGAATATGGCAAGCTACAAGAAGGTATTAAATAATGTATAGCGTTTTCTCGAACGACTACAAAAATCCCCGCCAACTCGACCAAATGGGCCACCTTGCCGGGAATCCTCACAGGAAATTTAACATTCCAATTTAATATACAAACGAGCTGGATTACTATAATCGAATTCACTTTACTAACTCGCACCTATTCGTTTGAAGATTTTTTGATATCTTCGAGGATAACGTTTTGTGCCTGCTTGATTTGGTCAGGCGTTGCTGTGAGTGTGGTTTCAAAAGTTTTAATCAATCGGTTACCCATAGGTCGAAAAGTAATCAAGGTCAGACCACCCGAGACAAAGCCACCGATAACAGGGAGTGACTTTGAGATCACAGCAGAGGTTGTTTTTTTGGTCACGGAGACACCAATGTATCCGGCAATCTTTTTCAATAGCGGATACCACGTTGTGCGAGTGACCGCGGTTGCCATGAACTTCTTGCTTAGTGTATTACTCAGTCCCTTAGAGATAAACATCAATGCGGAATTTGCTGAAGCTACGCCCAACATCACACCGAGATAGATCATGACATCACGCTCGCCGTCTTCAGACAATGTTCCCTCTTCAGTGAAGAGATTTTCTTGACCGTAAATATAAGCAACCTTTTGGGCCATACGTAAGGCAAAACCATAGTACTGTACGAGGTCAGCTGTGCCGGTTCCAGCAGCGACAGCGATATTTGAAGGCAATCCTGCGGCAAATGAAATCGCCGAGGTCTTCTCGGTATCGTGCATGACGACGTGACGGGCAACCTTAGTCAGCTGCTCCAATGTGTAGACGGCTTGCGGGCCATCTTTTAGAATCGACATCAACTCGACTTCTGTGGCATGCGGAAATAATTTGGTTAAGAATGTGCGCCGATCAACGCGAACGACTGGTAGCGCTAGGGCCTTGGAAATTATGTCAGGAAGCATATGTTCAGTTTGTTCAGACATGGTGAACTCCTTAGAAAGAAAATGGGTTAGTAGATATACGATTACGGATTATTGGCATCGTAGTACGAAACTGACTTTTTGGCAAGCAACTCTCCCAGGCCGCTGATATTAGTGGCTCTAACAACGGTAAGGAACATAAGCACAGACTGACGAACTAACCTAAAAATCCCCACCAGTCCAGCCCTCATTCGGCCCAAACTTGGCGGGGATTTTGGCGGGGAACGTAATAATTTCCCCGCCAATCGTATCCTTTGTATCTTCCGAAAATGCCGTTAAATCAACATTCCGGGTTCAATTTACATGTACCTTTTATTCCCATTCCACCGTCGCTGGTGGCTTGCTCGTAATATCGTACACTACGCGGTTGATGTGCCCGACTTCATTGACAATCCGGGCAGAAATCTTCTGCAGGACGTCCCAGTCGATGCGGGCGAAGTCGGCGGTCATGCCGTCGATGGAAGTGATGGCGCGGATGGCGATGGTGTAGTCGTATGTCCGGCCGTCACCCATGACCCCAACGGAACGGAAGCCAGGCAGAACAGTGAAGTACTGCCAGATGGATTCGTCGAGGCCGTTCTTCTTGATTTCATCGCGGAGAATTGCGTCGGATTCACGGACGATTTCGAGCTTCTCTTCGGTGACTTCACCGAGGACACGAATCCCAAGGCCTGGGCCTGGGAATGGCTGCCGCCAAACCAGTTCGTGCGGAATCCCCAGCTTTTCACCCAGTTCACGTGCTTCATCCTTGAACAGCTTGTTCAAAGGTTCGATGAGCTTGAACTTGAGGTCTTCTGGCAGGCCGCCGACGTTGTGGTGACTCTTGATGGTCTGGGCCGTGTCGGTCCCGGATTCAACCACGTCGGTGTACAGCGTGCCCTGGGCGAGGTAATCGATGCCGTCGAGCTTGGCTGCTTCGGCGTTGAACACTTCGATGAAGTCGCGGCCGATGATCTTACGCTTCTGTTCTGGGTCGGTAACACCCTTCAGGTCAGCGTAGAACCGTTCGTGCGCGTCGACCTTGATGATGTGCACACCGAGGCCCTTGCCGAGACTGTCCATAACCTGGGCAGCTTCGTTCTTGCGCAGCAGACCGTGGTCCACAAAGATGCAGACGAGCTGGTCGCCAATTGCTTTGTTCAGGAGTGCGGCAACAACGGAGGAGTCAACCCCACCGGACAGGCCAAGGAGCACCTTCTTGTCGCCAACTTCAGCGCGGATTGCCTTGATCTGGTCGTCGATGAAGTCGCTCATGGACCAGTTAGCTTCAGCGTGACATACGTCGAATGCGAAGTGATGGAGGATTTCGTGACCGAATTCGGTGTTCTGCACTTCGGCGTGGAACTGGATCCCGTAGAACTTGCGCTTGTCGTCAGCAATTGCCGCGATGGGGCAGTTCTTGGAGGTGGCGGTGACAACGAAGCCATCTGGTGCCTGACGCACAAGGTCCCCGTGACTCATCCACACGAACTGCTTGTCAGGCAAGTCCTTAAACAAGATTGGGTTCGTGTCTTCGTTCACCTGGATGTCCACGTGCCCGTATTCGCGGTTGTCCGCGGATTCGACGCGACCACCGGCAAGTTCTTTGGCCATCAGCTGCATGCCGTAACAAACCCCGAGGATTGGAATCCCGAGTTCGAACAGTTCTGGGTCAACCCCAAGCGCACCCTCATCGTACACGGAGTTCGGACCGCCAGAGAAAATAATTCCCTTTGGGGCGATCTCCCGAACCTCGGCCGCACTAATGGTGTGGGGCTTCAGTTCAGAGTAGATACCGAATTCACGAATCCGGCGGGTGATGAGCTGGTTGTACTGACTACCGTAGTCAAGAACGATAATCTTGTCGTAATCCTTGTTCGCAGTTGCCAACGTTTCACACTCCCTAAATTTTATTTTTGATTGTTTTAATTTTAGCGGTTATCCGCGCTAGGGTCAATCATCCACCGCGCAAAGAAAGCGCCCGCATCTGTTATTGAAACAGGTTTTTGCAAATCCTCATGTGGCGTTAACCGCCAGCTTAGAAACACTCAGCAGTTTATCCAGCGCGCTGCCCAAACCCACAATTCAAAAATGGACCGCCAACAGCACGATTTGCTCTTGGCAGTCCATTTTGATTTAAAATTTGCGCAAGTACACCTTATCGATTGCGTGCGTTGCTGTCTTGTGCAGCACCACGCTCGCGCGGTCCCGCGTTGGCAGGATGTAATCGTACAGGTTCGCCAGGTTCACCGTCTGCCAGACGTCCTTGGCCATCGCCATCGCGTCGGCCCGCTTACCCATTGCCCACTGGTGGTAAAAGTCATTCGGGTCATCTGCGGCCAGGTCAAGCAGCTGGTTGAATCGTTCTAAGAACCACCGCTCGATGTTATCTGGTTCCGCATCCACGTACAGCGTGAAGTCGTACAGGTCGCTGTAATAGATTGGACTTTCGTGCCCCTTTTGCAGCACGTTAATCCCCTCGACAATCAGGATGTCAGGATGATCAACCTCGGTGAAAGCCCCCGGGATGACGTCGTAACTGGCGTGCGAGTACTGCGGCGCCAGTGCTTTACGGTTCAGCTTCACGTCAACCAGGAAGTCGGTCAGCGCGCGCATGTCGTAGCTTTCGGGGAACCCCTTCCGGTCACTCAGACCGCGGCTTGCCAATTCGGCGTTCGAATAGAGGAATCCGTCGGTCGTCAGCATCTGCACCTTCAGCTGCGGGAGCTGGCGGCTCAGCATCAGTTGCAGCAGCCGCGCCGTCGTACTTTTGCCCACCGCCACCGACCCGCTGATGCCGATGATGAACGGGGTGTGCCCCGCGTTATCGCGCAGGAAGGTCGCATCGTTGTACGCCGTGCTCAGGAATGAACGCAGACGCACGCGGATGAATTCAGTGAGCGGCAAATATATTTCCCGCACATCCGCCAGGTCCACCTTGTCGTTGAGTGAGCGAATCTGGTCGAGCTCGGCGGTACTGACGGTCTTATCCTGCCGGCCGTGAAGCTGGGCCCACTCGCTGCGCTTGAATTCGCGATACTGTGCTTCTAGAGCCAAAGTCTCCACCTCTGCAATTAGTCCTTTTCGTACAGCTTAGTATCCATCCCCGCCAGCAGCGGTGTCAGCTCCTGGGTGCTGAGCACGGTCAAGCGGTGCATTGCCCGGGAGCAAATCGTGTAGAGCAATTCACGCTCCTCATCACCCGGGAAGTTCGCCTTATTTGCCTGCCACACGATGATTGCGTCGAATTCCAGTCCCTTGGCGAGGAAGGATGGCACGATGATGGTGCCCGGCACTAGCCGCTGGTTTTCGGACTTGATCAGGGTCACCTGCACCCCGTCCTGCTTCAGCTCGGTCCAGAGCTGCTCCGCTTCTTCCAGCGTCTTGGCGATGATGGCCGTGGTCTGGCCCGCTGCGTCGTTGACCTGCAGCTGGTCGCGCAGCCGCGCCCGCAACTGCTCTTCGGAGTCGCGCAGACTGATGGTTGGCAGTGGTCCCTGCCGGTTGAACGCAACAATCTGCTGGCCGCTCTTCAGAATTGCCTTAGTGAACTCGGTCACCTGGGCCGTCGACCGGTAAGACTGCGTGAGTTGTACCACCCGCGTTTTTTCGGGGTCAAACATCTTGCTGGTGTCGGCAACCAGGTTGCGCGCCTTGGCGCCGGAGAAAATCGCCTGGTTGAGGTCCCCGAGCAGCGTGAACTTGGCCTTCGGGAAACTGGTCTTCAGGTAGGCCAATTGGTATGGCGTGTAGTCCTGAATTTCATCGACGAAGACAAAGCGCATCTTGCGGTCCCCGTGCCGGCCCGTCAGCAGGTCGTACAGGTACAGGTACGGCGTTGCGTCGGCCATGGACAACTGCCGCTTCCGGAAGGCGTCCACGAACTTGTCGACCTCACCTTGCCAGTCTGCGGCGGTCAGGCCAAACTGACCCAGATCCATTAGCTCAGGAATTGCCCGCAGGAAGGAAACGTACTGACCGCGCACGTTTAAGAACCGGTTGCGCTGAATGGCGGTTTCAATCTGCTTGAATTCACGCGTCACAATTTTGCGGGCCAAGAAGCGGTTCTCATCATCCCCACTCGTGAATTCGCCGGGGGCATCGGATTGCATCATGCGCAGGTCTTCTTCGGACATGTCTTCGATGATTTCCTGCACCCAGTCAGCCTTGAGCTCTGGTTCAACGCGCCGGTTCAGCATGTTCGCGAGCCGTTCCTTAGTGGCCGTGATGCGGTTGGACATGTGGTAGTTCTCGTTGTAACTGTAGAAGATGTCGGCGATGCGTTGCTTGCTAAAAAATGACCGGCCGTGGAACTTAACGTCGCGGAACCGCACGCCGCGTTGTTCAAGGCTCGTCGCGTAATCCTGCGTCGCCTTGAAGAATTCCCGGCTTTCTTTGACCTGCTGCACCTTCTTTTGCACCGGCGACTGCACCTGCTCGAACTGTTCGAACAGGTTCTGCACGTCGATGTTCGGCACGCGGCGGGTAACGTACTGGTAGTAGGTGAACTGGACCATATTCTGTTCGCCCAGTTCCGGCAGCACGTTGCCAATGTAGTCGGAGAACAGCTGGTTGGGGCTGAACATGATGACCTGGCTGCTGGTCAGGTTGCCGCGGTACCGGTAAAGCAGGTACGCCACGCGCTGGAGCACGGCCGAAGTTTTCCCGGAGCCGGCCGCCCCCTGCACGAACAGCAAATCAGCGGAGGTGTCCCGGATAATCTGGTTCTGCTCCCGCTGAATCGTGGTGACGATGCTCTTCATCTGCGTGTCGGACTTCTCGCCCAGCACTTCAAGCAGCATCTGGTCACCGATGGTCTCGCTCGTGTCGAACATGGTCTCGATGCGGCCATCCTTCAGCACGAACTGGCGCTTGAGGGACACATCAACTGACTGCGGGCCATCCGGAGTCTGGTAGGTCACGTGGCCGAGCTCGCCATCGTAGTAGATGGAGCTAATCGGTGCACGCCAGTCATAAATGAGGAATTTGCCGGCCTTGTTCGTGAAGCTGCCGAGTCCGATGTAGATGGTCTCCGGCTTTTCCCCGTGCTCCTGAAAATCAATGCGCGCGAAGTACGGGTTCTTCTTGAGCAAGCGGACGGTCTCAAGACGGTGGCTTGCTTCCTGCCACGCGAGACGCCGTTCGTCGAGCATCATCTGCTGCTGCTCGATTGAAGCGGCGGTTTCGCTTGCTTCCGCATCCCCACTGAAGTTGAGTGAAATGTCACTGAAGAAATTACTGTTCAAATTCCGTTCTTCAGTCTTCTTCTTATCAACATCCTTGCTGAGACGTTCGTCCGCTTCAGCAAGCTGATCAATAATGCTATCGAGGTGTTTTTGTTCATAAATGCGGCTGTCGTCTGTCAAGAAAATCCTCCCGCGGTTGCGTCATGCAACGTGTATTGGTACAAATAAAATCGTTATAACATAATACCACTATTGCCCCTATAACTCAATTTTCCACTATATATACAGCTGCAAAAACACGCGCGTGATGAAAGCGGACGCATGCACCGGTGCCCCAGTCGCTTTAGCCATTCGCTTTTCGCCGCTCCACCTGCACCTGCCAGCGCAGGATAAAGGGCGCGATGATGGTGGCCAAAATGATGGCGGCGATGATGACGTCGTACTCGCTCCCCGGCAGTAGACCCGCCCGTTCGCCCATGAGCGCAACAATCAGCGCCATTTCTCCCCGACTAATCATCCCCGCACCAATCACACTGGCCTGAACGGTGGAGCTACCGGTCAGCTTGGCGCCAAGTCCGGCCCCCAGCCACTTGGAAACCACGGCCAAAACTGTCAGGGCGGCCACAAAGAGCCAGTTGGTTTGCGCACCCAAGTGCAGGTGCAAACCGATGCTGACGAAGAAGACGGGCACGAAGATCCCGGTCCCGATAGCGTCCACCGCGCGGGCAACATCGCCGCGGACCTTGGTCTGACTCACCGCAATCCCGGCGAAAAACGCGCCCAACGCCGCACTGAGGCCCACCACTTCGGCCACCCCCGCCATCAAGAGGCACAGCCCCAATCCGGTCAGTTCCCGGCCAAACGGGACCAGCAAATGACTGGCCAGCCGCATGAGCATTGGGGCCAGCCAGCGCACAATCACCCAGGTGGCGACCATGAAGCCCGCCTGAAGCAACAGCTGCACGCCCATGTTGCCGGCGCCATCACCGGTCATTCCCATGAATAGCCCCATCATCATGACGGCGGCAATGTCGTCGAGCACCGCGGCGCCGAGGATGATGCTACCGGCGCGGCCGGTGAGCACACCCAGTTCACGCATCACGGCCACCGAGATGGACACGGACGTCGCGGAGAACACGATGCCGGTAAACAGGCTGGTCATCTGGGACAGATTCCAGGCGCGGGCGAGCAGGTACGTGGTCCCAACCGGCACGGCAATGCCAAGTGTCGCCACCGCCACGCTCGGCCACAGGTGCTTCCTCAGTCCCGCCGTGTCGGTTTCGAGCCCGGCCAAGAACATGAGCACGACCACGCCCAAATCGGCAAAAATCGTGATGGTATGCGTTAGCGGGATGAGGTGCAGCACCGTGGGCCCGAGCAGGATTCCGACCAGCATCTGGCCAATCACGGCGGGCTGCCCGAGCCGGACAAAAATATGTCCGGCGATGGTGGTGGTGATTAAGATTAAAGCGAGCGTTAAGGCAAAATTCATGGGACCTCCTGGCGCAGTGCACGCCGCAAACTTCACGCGTTTGCGGTCTTGCACCACGATTCTGTTTTATCTGTGGCAATCTCTAAATACAAAAAAACGCCCAAGAACCGCCCCAGCCAACCCAAGCTGAGGGGAATTCTTGAACGTTTCTGTCCAACCAGTATGTGCGCGCCAACTTGGTGCACACCTTGTATTTAATTCATGCTGTCTATTTTACAGAAAACTACCGGCTTATGCAAATTCCGGATGTTGCCCGCGACCACTGCCGGTTTTACGACGCAATGTTTTTACCGATGGGGCGAGCTTGCTGCGACGTTTTGGCATGCACT
The DNA here is from genome assembly GCF_004010095.1 of Lacticaseibacillus hulanensis. Classification (GTDB taxonomy): domain Bacteria; phylum Bacillota; class Bacilli; order Lactobacillales; family Lactobacillaceae; genus Lacticaseibacillus; species Lacticaseibacillus hulanensis. The sequence continues at coordinate 30,977 of NZ_RRYD01000021.1, forward strand.
GTGCTAAAATGGAGACAATCTTAAGAAACTAGGTGAAACCTATGAAGCAAGGTACCACAATCCTCACGCTTGATAATGGGTACCACCTGTGGACCAACACGCAAGGCACTGGCGATATCCATTTGCTCTGCCTTCACGGTGGCCCCGGCGGCACGCACGAATACTGGGAAAACTTTGGCGAAGAGCTCGCCGACCTCGGTGTCCAGGTACATATGTACGACCAGCTCGGTTCGTTTTACTCCGACCAGCCCGACTACAGCGACCCAGAGAACCAGAAATACCTGACCACGGACTACTTCCTCGATGAAGTTGAAGAAGTTCGCCAGAAGATGGGCCTCGATAACTTTTACCTCATCGGCCAGTCTTGGGGTGGTGCACTCGTGCAGCTGTACGCTTTGAAGTACGGCCAGCACCTCAAGGGCGCAATCATCTCCTCCATGATTGACAACATCGACGAATACGTTGAACACGTTAACCTCTGCCGGGAAGAGGCACTGCCACCATCCGCCGTTAAGTACATGCAGGAACAGGAAGCTGCTGGCAACTGGGATGACCCGCAGTACCAGAAGTACGTGGACGTGCTGAACGCCGGCTACGTTGACCGCAAGCAGCCAACCGCGATTCGGCACCTGATCTCCACCACCGCAACCGATGTCTACGGCGCATTCCAGGGTGACAACGAATTCGTTGTCACCGGGAAGCTCAAGGACTTCGACCTGCGCGACCAGATTCACAACATCACCGTGCCAACGCTGCTCACGTTCGGTGAACACGAAACCATGCCCGTTCGTTCCGCTCAGCGCATGGCCGAAGTAATTCCACATGCGCGCCTCGTCACCACGCCTAATGGTGGTCACCACCACATGATTGACAACGCACCAGTCTACTTCAAGCACCTGAAGGAGTTCATCAGCGACGTCGAAAACGGCACCTTTAACGACTAATTCAAAGAATCATCAAGAAGCCTCGGCACTCATTGCCGGGGCTTTTTTCGTGCGCCGCAGCGCCAGAACTATCCCCACCCTGTGCGCATCGTGTGCTTAAGGGGAAAAAACGCGCGGACTTATCCACCTGTCGATACGCGGCGGTGTCAGAATTCACGTATTGCGGCATTGCGTCCGGCTCCCACCGGCAATCCGCCCTGCGTGCCACTAGTTATCCACTGTTGACAGTTGGCAGGGGCAACCGCGATAATGCAGGTAAACGCACCGGAAAGGAGCCACCATGGCCCGTAAAACTCTCGCCGAAATGACGTTTAGCTCAATATATCCACTATACCTGCAAAAAATCGAGCGCAAGGGACACACTGCATCCGAGCTGAACACCGTCATCACGTGGCTAACCGGCTACGATGATGATACAATCGCCGAACTTGCCCGCACCGATGCGACCCTGGCCAATTTCTTCGCGGGCGCGCCGCAACTGAACCCGAACGCAAAGTTAATCACAGGGGTCATCTGTGGCGTGCGTGTGGAAAACATCACCGATCCACTGACCCAGCAGGTCCGCTACCTGGATAAGCTGGTTGATGAAGTGGCCAAGGGTAAGCAAATGGCGAATATCTTACGGCATTAACTTGCAGCCCCGCTTGGCAATGAAAAAAGTTCCTGCAATCAGCACACCGGGTGCGTGGTCGCAGGAACTTTTTTTAGCGAAATATATAGCAATAATCAGCTCACGGTTCACCAGCGTCTAACTGCCGCCATGCCGCTAGCAGACCAGCGTCTCGTCAAATGGCGACAGAATTGGTTCGCTCAGCGCAGTGGCGACAACCGCCAGCTTGGCATCAAAGGACTCGCCATCACTAGTGGGCAGCTTAATCAAATCGCCGTGCTGCAGTCCCAGTTCCAGTCGGTCTGGAACCAACACCGTCTTGCCAGCGCGCAACGCCTGCTTGACTACCGACTTCGCGTGTGGCACCTCCGCGGACACATAGACCACATCGATATCCGTCCGGTTCAACAGTGCCTTTGTTTCCATGTAGATGGTATCAATATCATGGTGCAGGCTGAATTCAACACTGCATTCAAACGTGTCCGCATACGCCGCTGCCACGTGAAAGCGGCCATCAGCGCGTGCTGCCGCCAAGACCTTCTTTGTGTTATCGTCAATCCCAATGAGTGCCAGATTCAACATAATTCATTCCCCCATCTCTTGCTCACGGTAGCCTAGCATCTATACCAATAATGATGATAGATGCCGAAGTACCCGTACCTCTCCAAAAACAGCAACGTTTATATTACTATTTTATTGTAAGTAAGTCAACCAATCAGGGCCTTACGTCAGGTGCGACAAACTGTATAATGATAACAGTATAGGACTTGGAGGATACAAAAATTGACGAATAATACCAGACCGACAACCATCAAATTGCCAGCCGCCGTGTGCACACAGCTGGGAATCGACGGCAAGACGCCGATGCAGATGGTGGTGAAAAATGACAAGTTAATCATTCAACCACGTAGAACTGACCGCATGACTAACCGGCGTCTGTTCCTGGTCTGGCCCCTGGTTGTTGCTCTGATTAGCACAATCGGCACCTACATTTACTGGCAACTGCAAGGCATCCACACCATTCCCCTGAGCGGCGACGTCTCCGTGTCCAGTTTTGTCATCGGGATTGGCGTCGTTACCGGGACACTGCTTTTTGCGGGTTTCTTCATCAAAACGCGCAATGATCAAAGCGGCCGGTTCTCCGCACGCATCTACTGGCGCAATCTGCCGGCCATCATTTTGTCATTCACCATCATGCTAGGGCTCGGACTGCTTGGCATCATGTGGTTGTTCGACGTGCTCTTTCCCGGCGCGACGTTTGACAAATTCACCGCGGCCCTCATGTTTTTGCTGTTCACCTTCATCGCGGATGCGTTCATGGTGTTCGCCGCCATTGCGATTGACGCCACAACGCTGATGCAACTGTGGACGGTCGTAATTATCACGGGCGTGGTAATTGCGATGGCCACGAACGGCACCCGGCGCTGGTGGCAGCACAACCTGAGTTTCCTCGGGACCGACATGTCAAGTAATGCGTGGCGCTTTAACTTCACCCTCATCATGGCCGCGGCGCTCATGATTACCCTCATCGACTACATTTTCGTCACCCTGCAGGAACGTCATCCCCGCAGCTGGCGCCTGCTCACCATGCGCACCATCCTATCGCTCATCGCGGTGGACGTCGCCCTCGTCGGGATTTTTCCCAACAACAAGGCGTCACACTGGCTGCACGATCAGGCGGCCGGCATGCTCGTCATCTTGCTTCTCATCCTGATTGTCGGCGTGCGTTGGCTGTTGCCCGAAGTGAGCCGCGAATTCCTCATCACTTCGTACACAATTGCGGTTTTGCTCTTCATCCTGAACTTCGGCTTCCGCGTGCTGGGTTACCCATCCTTGACGTCGTTTGAAATTCAGGCGTTCATGCTGGCGTTCGGCTGGCTCCTCCTGCTCTTCTCCAGACTCCAGGCGCTGATGGCCAGTGGGACCGTCTCGTGGGAAGTCGTCGTTAAAGCACAGCAATAATCTGCCCCGCCTGCCGCGGTTACGGTGGCGCGCAACCCGGAACCGTCTGGCAAAAGGCCGGTTCGACTGGCAAACGTAAACGCTAATCAATCAGCACCCAACAAAAAGGCCAACTGCGAAATTGCAGTTGGCTTTTATTAATTAGTTGATTTGGTTTAGAGACGAACACCGTAGTCAGGACGGTAGCCGCTGATGCTGGTAATCTTAACCACATCACCAGTGTGTGGTGCGTGGATGAACTGACCACCACCGATGTAGATACCAACGTGGTGTGCAGGTGAACCCCAGAAGACGAGGTCCCCAGGCTGCAGGCTGCTTACGGATACGCGAGTCCCCATCTGGGACTGAAGCGCAGCGGAGTGAGGCAGGCTAACACCAATCTTGGCAAAGGCCCACATCGTCAGACCGGAACAGTCGAATGAGGAAGGACCAGCACCGCCCCAGACGTATGGCTTACCCATCTGGGATTCAGCAGCGGCAATTGCGCTACCGTATGATGCGCTGTAACTACTGTTGCTGCTGGAGCTGCTGGAGCTGGCACTTGAGCTGCTTGAAGAAGAACTTGCGGACTTCTTGGAAGAGCTCGTCTTGGTCAGCGTTGCACTTGTTGCTGGAGCAGCACTGCTACTTGCGTTTGCGTTAGCTGCCTTACCAGGTGCCGCAGCAACTTCAGCGATCTTGGTATCAGCCTTCTTGCTTGCAGTAGCGGCAGCCTTCTTGGCAGCTGCTGCAGCTTGCTTAGCTTCCTTGGCGCTGATTTCAGCAAGGACATCCTTGTTGTCTTCAAGCATCTTGTTCAGCTTAGCGCTGGCAGCCTTGGCGTCCTTCTGCAGGGAAACAAGTTTGGTCTTGTCGGACACGAGCTTGGTGCGTGTGTCTTCAAGGGTCTGCTCAGTTGCCTTCTGATCTGCCTTCAGGTCGGCCAACTTGTTCTTGGCGTCCTTAACCTGTTGCAGTGCGTCCTGGTTAGCTGAGTTCAACTTGCTGACGGTGGTCCCACGAGAAATGAGGTCGGTCAGGTTCTTGCAGTTCAGAACAAAGTCAACGTAGACGTTCCCGGTAACGGAATCGCCGGCTTCCTTCTGCAAGGACACCAGCTGCTTCTTCATGGCCGTGGTCCGAGCCTTAACTTCCTTTTGCTCCTTGACGATCTGGTCACTCAGGGATGCAATTTTTGCTTTTGAGCTGTCAATCTTCTTGTCAGCTGCGTTGATGGCGTCGTTTTTTGCACTAACCTTGTCAGCTAGTTCGCCGTTTTTCTTATCTTCTGCTTCAATTTTAGACAGGATAGATTGGTTTTCCTGTGTGATTTCTGATTTGGTTGCGGCAGCAACAGGGCTAACATTTGTCAGGGACACCGTTGCAAATGACAGTGATGCGATTGCTGCAAATAATAATTTAGTAGACTTCACTTTCATACCTCCGCGTTTCGTTCTTAAGTAACTGTATGCAAGACTAACATCGAATTATTACGTCAGCATTACGTAAGTGTAACTTAACAATACAAAATACAAAATCGGGGCCAAAACAGCAAATAATGCTGGTTTGGTCCCGATTTAGTGAAGCCAATTAAGTAGTTTTACATTTGTTACATTGTTATTTGCCGCGGAAAACTGGAAAAAGGACGGCCCGAATTGAGTTGCACAGTATACTTTTGGTGCCAGGAGTATGATGCCGGGCATATAAATAACGATTTTAGGAGATGAAAGTAGTGTTTTTCGCTACGGTTAGCGAGTTAAAGTGCTTGCCATTAACAATCAACCGCGGTAACTAAAAGATATATTTGTGTAAGCGCTTTGTTTATTTGGAGGGGGGAGCTTATGCCTGACGAAAAATTGCACATCATGGCGGCGCTAATTGACCTGATGCATAGTTTCAGTGACAACAACCCAACGACATTTGGTCTAGAAATTGCCGCAAGCATTAACCAAACCATCGGCGTTATTGCCGACCCCAAGTGCCAGGGAACGGTTTTGTACACTGAAGTTTTGCCCATCCGCAGTCAAATTGCTGGAGAGATTACCTTGGACCATTACCAACTTACCGACCAGCAGCAACGTGCCTGGACGAACTTCAAAGAGGAAACGCAACATGCCTATGATGACTACTGGAAGGCCATCTCGATTATAAGATCACTGCCTTAACAAAAAGACTGCCACGTGCACGAGATTGTGCGCATGGCAGTCTTCTATATATTGAAAACTACTTTCTTTCTAATAAATTTTCACTGATTCTAGAAACCTAACTAGAACAAGGCGTTCCTATTTTCGTAACTGAAGTGTTCATTCCACCTCAGGAAAATTTTTCCACTTGTGTTGTGGTGAATTATTTCCCGGGTAATAACTGCATAATTCCATCTCCAATAGCCAAAGAAAGAAGCCACCCAAGGATGACTTCTTTCTTTGGCTATTCAGTTTTAATCCTCGCGTTTGTTCGTCTTGAACCCAAGAATTGAAACCAGACTCATCATCGCCAGACCAATTACACCTAGCAAACTGTTCTGTGCCTCGCCAGTTTGTGGTAAGGACTTGCTGCCACCAGTCTGTGGCAGTGAGTGTGCTTCAGTCTTCAAAGCTGTTTCGACCGATTGTTTCTTCTTATCATAAGCCTTACCGGCAGTCGTACTGTCGCCGTCTGGCTGATCAACACCACCAAACGTGCTTGGCAGGTGTGGTGTGTCTTCGGAGCCCTTTGGCGTGTCCGTTGGCGTATCTGTTGGCGTGTCCGTCGGTGTGTCCGTTGGGGTATCCGTCGGCGTGTCCGTCGGCGTGTCCGTTGGCGTATCCGTTGGCGTATCTGTTGGCGTGTCCGTCGGTGTGTCCGTTGGGGTATCCGTCGGTGTGTCCGTCGGTGTGTCCGTTGGCGTGTCTGTTGGCGTGTCCGTCGGCGTGTCCGTCGGCGTGTCCGTCGGTGTGTCCGTTGGGGTATCCGTCGGTGTGTCCGTCGGTGTGTCCGTTGGTGTGTCTGTCGGCGTGTCCGTCGGTGTGTCCGTTGGCGTGTCTGTTTGCGTGTCCGTCGGCGTGTCACCACCCGGTGTTGTCCCATCGTCTTTTGGCAGTGCCGTGTACTCAACGGTTACCACTTGGTCAGTTGGCAGTTCGTGACCTGGGGTTGCCTTAAAGGTTACCTCACTTTGATCAACCGTGTATCCTGGTACATCTGGTGACTGAATCGTTTCGCTAGTCTTATCCGGCGTGTAGGTGGTTACCTTGGTAATCGCATCACGGTCGGTACTCCAATCGATTGTCGCCGTCTCATCATCCAGCGCCTTGTCTGCTGGCAGACCCGTGTAGTGCACGGTGCCGATGGTCGTCAACGTGCCAAGTTCGTGTTTGTGCGCCAAGTGGATAACAATGTCCTGGTTGTCCGCTGCCGCAAAGGTGTATGTGCCCTTGTCTGCCTGGTCCTTCGCCAGTACGTAACCATTTGGCACCACTGCTGTCCAGTCGACACTTGAGCCCGTCTTCCCCGTCAGCTTGACGGTGTCCCCGACTGGTGCGCCTGCGCGGTCATCGTCAACGTACTGGATGTGAGTGAGTTGAGCGTTGGCAGTGTAGTTCACAATCACTGCTTGGTCAGTCGGTAGCTCATTGGTTGTTCGTGCCGCAAAGGTTACTTGGTCCTGATCTGCTGTGTAGCCATCAACGTTTGGCGTCGCAATTGTTTTGCTCGTCTCTGCCGGCGTGTAGAACGTCATTTTGGTAACTGCATCACGGTCGGTATTCCAGTTGATTGTCGCCGTACCATCATCCAGTGCCTTGTCTGCTGGCAGGCCCGTGTAGTGCACGGTGCCGGTGGTCGTCAACGTGCCAAATTCGTGTTTGTGCGCCAAGTGGATAACAATGTCATGGTTGTCCGTAGCCGCAAAGGTGTAGGTGCCCTTGTCTGCCTGGTCCTTCGCCAGCACGTAACCATTTGGTACAACTGCCGTCCAGTCGACACTTGAACCCGTCTTCCCCGTCAGTTTGACAGTGTCCCCAACTGGTGCGCCTGCGCGGTCATCATCCACGTATTGAATGTGCGTTAACTGGGCACTTGCAGTGTAAGTGATTGTTTTAACCACATTCTGCGGGGTGACAGAACTTGCGCGAGGATTGTACATCAGCGCCAGTGCATCAGGCGTGTACCCAGCAACATGCGGTGCCACGACTTTGAAGCTATCCTGAACCGGGCTGAAAATTGTTGCTCCCGTCACTACATCGCTGTCAGTTTGCCAGTCAATCTGGCTAACACTTGAAGGAACAGCCAAGTTCTCTGGCAGGCCCACGTAGTTGACGGTGAAGGTTGTGGTTATCTTTCCCACAACGTGTTTGTGGGCCAAGTGAACGATGATGTTCGAATTCGACTCTGCACTAAATGTGTACGTACCCGAGTCAGCCTGACCGTCAGCCAACTGGTAGCCGACCGGTACGGAAGCAACCCACTCAACCTTGGCACCGGTCACTCCATTAATGGCTTTTAGTGACCCAACTTGAGCGCCGTCTGCATCATCATCAACGTACTGAATGTTGGTTGTCTGGGCATCAGCAGTGAACGTCACCGTGACGGTCTGATCAGTTGGCAGCTCGTTAGTCGTTCTTGCGGCGAAGGTTACTTGTTCCTGATCTGGGGTGTAACCCGCAACGGTTGGCGTCGCAATTGTTTTGCTCGTTTCTTCTGGCGTGTAGATGGTGACCTTGGTGACCGCATCCCGGTCGGTGCCCCAAGTAATTGTCGCCGTACCATTATCCAGCGCTTTGCCTTCTGGTAGACCAGCGTAGTGCACAGTGCCGGTGGTCGTCAACGTGCCAAGCTCATGTTTGTGCGTCAAGTGGATAACAATATCCTGATTGTCCGCTGCCGCAAAGGTGTAGGTGCCCTTATCTGCCTGGTTCTTCGCCAGCACGTATCCTTCTGGCACAACTGCCGTCCAGTCGGTGCTTGAACCGGTCTTCCCAGTTAGCTTAGTGGTGTCACCAACTGGCGCTTCTGCGCGGTCATCATCCACGTACTGAATGTGGGTGGATTGGGCATTGGCAGTGTAGTTAACAATCACTGTTTGGTCAGTTGGTAATTCATTGGTTGTTCTTGCCGCAAAGATTACTTGGTCCTGATCTGGTGTGTAACCCGTAACGGTTGGCGTTGAAATTGTTTTGGCCGCTTCTTCTGGAGTGTAGATGGTGACTCTGGTGACTTCATCATGGTCTGTGCCCCAGTTGATGGTTGCCTTGCCGTCAGTAATTGCCTTATCCGCTGGTAGTCCCGTGTAGTGGACGGTGCCGGTGGTCGTGAGGCTACCCAGTGTGTGCTTGTGCGTCAGGTGCACAACGATGTCCGCGTTATCTGCGGCCGCAAAGGTGTACGTGCCACTTGCCGGCTGGTCCTTGGCCAGCACGTAACCATCCGGCGCAACTGCCGTCCAGTCAGTACTTGAACCCGTCTTCCCAGTCAGCTTAGTGGTGTCACCAACTGGCGCCTCCGCCCGGTCGTCGTCCACGTACTGAATGTGGGTGAACTGTGCGTCCGCAACGTAGGTCACCGTCACGGTTTGGTCAGCCGGCGTCCCAGAATCAAGCGCGGCCATGGTGAATTCGACTGTCACCTTATCCGGTGTGTAACCCGGAACTGCTGGGCTGTCCACCTCCTGCGTCAGCGTATCTGGTGTATAACTCGTGGTATTGGTGGCCTCATCGTGATCAGTCGTCCATGTTACTGGGCTCGTGTGCGCCTCGATTGCCTTGTCTGCTGGAAGCCCGGTGTAATTCACCGTGTTGGTCGTGGTGACTGCGTCTTGCGTGTGCTTGTGCGTCAGGTGCACCGTGATGTTATCCGTATCATCGGTTGTGAGGGTGCCACTGACCGCAGTTTGGGTATCATCAACTAGCTGGTAACCTGAAGGAACGGTCAAATCTTGGGTGAACGCATCGCCTTCCGTGCCTTTCACCGTGATGGCATCCCCAACCTGGGCCCCATCGGCGTCATCATCGACAAACTTGATGGTGGCGTCGGCCTTGGTGGCGTAGACGATGGCAATTTCACTGCTAAAGGCGTACAGGGATTGGTCGAAAATCGTTGGAATCTGGCCGAACGCGAGCGGCTGGTAGTCACCAAGCATCTTCAGGGCCAGGTAATCACTTGCCGATGCGGGATTACCCATTTGCTCAGCGTTGAGCGTCCCTGAACCCATATTACCCAAAATTAGGTTCGTCATGGTTAATGTGTTGTTTTCGTTGTCAGCAGAAAGGATATTAACGTTGAATGGGTGCTCAGTCGTACCGTCACCCCTGTTGACAATCACCTGGCGCAAGTCCGCAATGGTGTAACCAGGAGCACTGATATCCGCGCCTTGCGCAGTACCCTTGGACGCACCGTGCAGCGTGATGGTCTGGGTGGCCCTCAGCGGATTACCATTTTGATCAACCACTTTTACTACTAGCTGTGCTTCCGCCTGCTTCAGGTGCACCTTGACCGTCCCGGCTTCACCAAACTGGTAGGTCACATCGAATTTGTTGGCCTGGTTTTCTGCCAGTTCGTAAAAAAGTGGCACACTGACCGTGTAACTGTCGGTCGTATTTTCCGTACCTGTCAGTGGGTCGGTTTGGACAACCTTCCCGTCTGCGTCATCATCAACGTACACGACATTGACGACGCCCTGGCCTGGGGTCACGGTCAGCGTACCGCCTGTGACAATGTTGCTATCAAACAGATAGTTCGGGTTAGCCGCCGCCAGCTTAACTAGACCCTGCTGGCTGAGCGTGATTGGGTACTCACCGATGTCGGGACTAATCTCGCTCAAATCGAGGTCTGCGCTTGCTGCCTCAATGGTATAGCTGCCATCATTGTTTTTGGACCAATCTTCCGGCGCCACCAGCTCATCGGGCAGGGTGACGGTGTACTCGTCGGGCGTGTTGCCATCGTGAACGTGCGTAATGTTCTTCACGGTCACGTGGGTTCCATCAGCCCCGGTGTCCAGCACCTTTTGGTAAACAACGGTGTAGGTGTTACCCGCCGCGTTTTGCGTTGGGTCAGTGACCCTTGTCGTCACGATTGGGTAGACGTTCAGGGCTGCCACCGCGCCGGCCGCAATCTCATACTGTGATCCGTCGAAGTTGATGGTTTGTGGGACCACGCTGCTGGTTGCGTAGGCATCCCCCGCGGTCCCGGCAGTCTTGACATCCTCGCCAACCTTGTTACCCTGCCCGTCCACCAACTTGTACGTGTCTTCAATCTTAACGGCATTCAGGGAGTACGGGTAGACAAATCCAGTGTACGTTGTATTGAGGGCCGCTGCGTTGTCCAACCCCAGACTGGCCGCGACTTCTGGCACATCAGTGTAACCTGAAAGGGTCAGCTTGTAGCCACCCTTAGTGTCCTCATAATTGTCGGTGACGTACAGTACTGAACTGTCCATTGAACCAGCATTTGTGCCCATGAAGCCACTCATCGATTGTGCATTTGGGTCAGAGACAATCGTAATGCTGAACATACCACCCGGCTTATTATCCATTGTGTCGAAATGGAGTCTGAACGTCTGCCGACCGTTATAATCTGCCACCTGGTCAACGGTAAAGCCACTATACGTTAGAATTTTCGCACCGTTTTCACCTGATGTCATTGCGTGTTCGAGTTCATCATGCAATGTTTGTGCCGGATTAGACGCAGCCACCGTTTTCCCATCAGCGTCTTGTTGCGCGATCTGGAAACCAGCCGGAATAATCAAGTACTCTGTCAAATTGGGAATGGATAGTGAGGCATAATCATTAAAGTGATTAATGGGTAACGACAGCTTGAGCGAGGAGCCTGCCACCAGGTTCAGATTCGATTCCGGAGATGGTATCACGAAAAAGTTAGCTGGGCCCACAGACGGCGAATTAGTACTTGGTTCGTGCACTGTCGCTTTGCCGGGCTGCACGGTCGTATCGTCAAACGTGGTGTCCGGATTATCCGCATTGAGCTGGGCCAAGGTTGCCGCGCTGAGTTTCAGGGAATACGTCCCATTCGTTGCCGTATCAACGCTAGCAGTATCGAAGCTAGCAATCGGTACGTTGTAAACAACCGAATTCTGCCCCGTGTTGTCGTAAACTACCTGCCAATCGTTCGGCACCAACACGTTCCGGTCGTTAATCGTGACCTTGGCTGTCGCTGGCAGCGCGCTACCGTTGTTGATGCTGAGCGTTCCCAGAACCGCGTTGTTGTGTGTGGCGATTTGGAAAGTCCCACTCGTGACGCTGCTGTCCACAAGCTTGTAGTTCGGGTTCAATTCGTTCAGGTGCGCAAACCCGACGCTGGACAGCTTAACCTGATAGTGGCCCGCTTGCTGACTAGTGATGTTGGCTTCCAAGTCACCGGAAGATAGTGGAACACTGTACGTGCCATCCGCATTTTTGGTCCAGTTGGTTGGTGCGACGAATCCATCCGCGAGCGTCACGGTGTAGCTGGTCGGATCCGTGGACGCATCGTTGTCGTAATTCTTGCTGGCATCAGCAATCTTAACCGAGCCTGATGGGGCATCCAGTGGCGTGATTGTCACCTTGCCGCCAGTCACAGCGTCCGCTGCCACCGTGAACTTGCCATCGTTGGCTGCTTGAACCGCGGCCAGTCCCTTGTCACTGAGCTTAACGTCGTAGGAGCCGACGTCGGTGTTGGTGCCAAAGTCGAGGTCACCCGAACTGGCAAGCACGCGGTAGGTGTCCGCCTTATCCGTCGTGTACCAACCAGCAGGTGCAATCATCCCGGCCTTGAGTGTCACTGTGTAGGTCGCGTTGTCGGCTGGCTTGCCGTCATAAACCTTGGTTGCGTTGCCCACGCTAACCGTACCAACGCTAACCGGCGTGGCAGTATCGGCCTGCTCCTGCGTTGGTTCGGCAACCTGATTATCCGCCTCAGTAGCTGGGGCCTGCTGACTAGTTGGATTAGGGTCGGTCTCGCCCGCCGCGTGCACGATGCCTGTTTGTTGCAGCATGAGCCCAGCAGAGAAAATAACCGCAATCCCGGCTAACTTCCAGGTTTTGCCACTCTTGTATAGCTTGTAATGCCGCTTTTCCTCACCAAATAATTGCTTCCTATTCGAAGTTAATTTCCGCATAATTATTACACCTCACAATTCCTCTCCGCGTGCGTGGCGCACGCCAACAGTTGCCGTAAAGCTCACATTACTAGATTTATGATTGCTCATTGATAAAGTAATGCTCCCAAATCAAATATACCAAGTGAGCTTCGCGCTAACTGTCACAAGTAATAAAGTGTTTTTGTTTTTAGCTGTAATCGAATAGGCATGTATTATGTAAATGATAAACGTTGCAAAAACGCAACCAAAAAGCTGGTCGCTGGCGCCATTAAGCTGAATTAAGGTAATGATTCATCGTGAAAATTGTTCTTATTGATTTCTTCAGTTAACTATTAGTCGTTATTTTTATTATTACCTCTAGTCAATGATGAGCAAGATACTGGTAAAAAAAAAGGACCACTCCTGCATTAACTCCTAGGCTTGAAATTAACTGTTCAAGCTTAGGAGCCACTGCCGGGTGGTCCTGCTATATGTCATATAAGTTGGTTTGGCTAAAACTCACCGATAACTAACTCCGTGTTGGTACGGTATCGCCGCAGACAGCAGCGCACCAAGCGCATCGGGCAATAACCGTTCACGCACCTGACTGACCGGCAGCCAGGCAAGTTTGGTGTCTGAATCAAGGCCCACAGTTGTCAAATCAAGTCGGGTCACCGCTGCTGCCTGGGTGTCCGTTAGCTGGGCGCGGCTGGCCAGAATGATTTGGTGAATATCAGCACCGTTAAACTTGTAAAACGCCTCGACGGTCCCTGCCGGTATCAGCTCAACATCGGTCAGCCGCAGCTCTTCCCGCAGCTCCCGCTTGGCGGCGACCACGCCGGACTCACCGAACTTGACGGCACCGCCGGGCAACTTATACCGCTGCGCATCGCCCGTCTCGGGTGTCACCAGCACATTATCGCCGTGAAGCAAAATTACCGCGGCCCGCAGAATAAAGCGCGCATCCGGGTGCACCCAGAACCTTAGATCATTATCTTCCTGGACCAAACATACCGCCTCCCAATTTTGTCATGGAACGATAGTGTATACCTTGACCGTGAAAAAAGCCATATATGGCAGGCAGATAAAACAAAACGACCACTATCATCAAAATGAACAGTGGCCGTCAGTTGATATTTGTTTAGCGCCTAGTCGCCTAGGTCATCCAAGTGCTGCTTTTCCAGGTTTCGCAGCTCTTCCTCCGTCGCCACCATGTGGTCATCGAAGTGATCCAGCTTCCAGTGCAAGTGGTCGATGGCCGCCTGCAGGTCGTCGCGCTTTTCTTCCATGATTCCGACCTGTTCCGCCAAGAGCGCACGTTGCTCCGTCAGGTTATTCTCCTGCGCGTCAAACAGGTGGATGTATCGTTGCAGCGCCTCGATACTCATCCCCGCGCTGCGCATCTGCTTGGCAAAGTTAATCCGGCGAATAATGCGGTCGTCAATCTCCCGCACCCCGGCCGCCGAGCGGTCAATGCTGGGGATTAGACCTTCCTTTTCATAGTAGCGAATCGTCGCGGCGGGCACTCCCGTCCTGGCACTAGCTTCCTTGATGTTCATTTTGCCGTCCCCTCTTCCGTATCCGTTGACTGATAGTTTAATTATCCTCCAGTCCGTCCATTTTGGCTAACCTTGACTGACTTGATTATGGCCGGTTGATGCCGACGCTCTCGTGACTGTACAGCTGTGCATCGGTCAGTGCGGCCACCGCCAACCGGGCAATCGCGCGCCGGGAAACGTCGTGGCCGCCAAATGGTTCGCATTCACGGGTGACAACGTAATCGTCACTGCCGTTGTCAAACCATCCAGGGCGAATCACGGTGTAATTGAGGCCCGACGCCGCAACGATATCCGCCGCCTCCCGGTATGGCCCCAGCATCGGATTGTGCGCCAAGTTACCCCGAGCGCCGACACTTGCGGGAATTTCGTTGTAGATGCCCATTGAGGAGATAAACACGAGTCGGGATACCCCCGCTGCTGTCATCGCCATCACAATGCTGCGCGCCATGGCTGTCAGGTCCCCGCTGAGTGCCACAAAGACCGCTTCCACTCCAATCAACGCATTGGCCAGTACCACACCGTCTAGCACGTTAATGTTGAGCGCTCGCTCCCGTGCATCATCGGTCGTCAGATTCGCCGCGTGCCTAGACACCAGCACCAGCTGTGCGTCGGTCGTCGTCAGCAATTCCCGCCGCGTCACCCGGCCCAATGAACCGGTGGCGCCAACTAGCATAATTTTCATAGTGCTTCCTCCCGTCCTCCTAATGTTTCGTCCGCAAAATGTTCAGCGTTGCCAGTAGCGCGATGACCATAAACCCCGCCATCAGCAACGCCGCGTGGTTGTAACTCACCGCCGCCTGGGCGAAGCCACTGGTGAGTGCCACAATGACGGACAGGCCGAATGAACCGCCGATTTGGTGCGCAGTATTAACAACACCCGACGCCGCACCCGCAATGTCCGGGTCGGTGTGAGCCACCCCGGCCACGGTCAGCGGACTCAGGCTCAGCCCCTGACCAATCCCGATGATGACCATCGGTACCGCCAGCGCCCAGAAGTAACCACCGTGAATTCCGACCACCGCACCCATGATTAGACCCGTGAGTGTGATAACGACGCCGGTCACCAGCAATTGATTGTTACTAAACCGGTTGTTGAGCCGCGCGAGCACCGTGGCCGCGATGAACTGTGGCACCGTTTCGGGCAGGAATCCGAGTGCCGCCAGCAGTGGCGTGTAGCCGTACACGTTTTGCATTGCTTGAGGCACCAAGAAGAAGTACGAAATCATGGCACCAAGGTAGAAGAACCGTGCGATGTAGGCACTGCTCCGCTCGTTGTCAGCGAACAACCGCAGCGGCATCAGCGGATTAACACTGCGATACTCCGCCCAAACAAACAGAGCCAGAAAAATCACAGCGATGATACCAGCGAGCATTCGGGCATACGTACCGTTAATGCTATAAATCAGGCCGGCAAAACCAACGACCGAGGTGACTGCTCCGACCCAACCAAGACGGCCGCCCTGACCCTTACTCTGGGGCACCACACGTAGCGTCAATATCAGCAGGGCAATTCCCACCGGTACGTTCAGCAGAAACCCATCGCGCCAGGACAGGTAACTGGCAATCAGGCCGCCGATAACTAGACCAAAGCTCGCCCCGATTCCCGCCGTAGCCCCATAGTACGCGATTGCCCGGGTACGCATGCTGCCGGTGTAGTTGTCCATAAGCAGCGCCAGCGTGGTCGGTGCCAAAATGGCCGAGCCCACACCCTGCAGTGCGCGCATGGCGATGATCATGGGACCACTCTGTGCCAGCCCCACAAGCAGCGAACCAATTGTGAACAGCACCAACCCGCTAACGAACACGTGTCGCCGCCCGATAATATCTCCGGCCCGGCCGCCGAGCATGAGCAAGCCGCCAAAGGTCAGCGCGTAGGCGTTAGTCACCCACGACAGGCTCTGCGCGTCCATGTGCAGGTCCGCGGCGATTTTGACCGTGCTGGTGAACACGATGGAGTTATCTAAAAGAATCATGAAGTAACTAATTAAGATGATTGGCAGCACCAACCCAAATTTATGTTTTTGCATTACAGCCTCCGAGTCTAGTTTCATGTAAGCGCCGTGCTGACGGCATCTGGCTTACTTGATGAACCTAGCTTAAGCCTTAAAGTTAACTTTAAGGCAAGGACTTTTTGCAAAAAAAAGCAACTTTCTTCGCACTGGGCGAAAAAAGTTGCCTTTGTTGTTTTATTCACTGATAATCAGCAGTGATTTAATCGCCGTCCGCTGGTCCATTGCCGCGTATGCATCCTGTACGTGGTCAAGGTCAAACCGCTGCGTGAAGACCTTGCCGGGGTGAATTTTCCCGTTCAGGACTGCCTCGAGCAACCCCTCACGGTCGTGCGTGGTCACTGCAGCAATACCGCCGCGCAGACCGATGTTGCGCCAGAACAAGTTGTTGGTGTTCATCTCTGGCTTCTGCGGAATCCCGACACGGCCAACCACCGCACCAGGACGGCCAACCTGCACCGCCGTGGCTACGGACTGCTCGTTGCCGACACACTCGAGCACAGCATCGGCGCCGGCACCATCGGTAAGTGCCATGACCTTGGCCACAGCCTCATCTCCGCGTTCTGGCACGATGTCCGTCGCGCCGAACTCACGGGCCACAGCCTGCCGGTCCTCGTGACGACTCATCGCAATGATGCGCCTTGCGCCGAGCAACTTCGCGGAGAGCACCCCGCTCAGACCAACGGCACCATCACCCATAACCACGACCGTGTCCCCGGGGTGAACCTCGGCGGACTTGGCGGCGTGGAAACCCGTCGCCATCACGTCGGACAGCGCGAGCAAGTCGTTGAGCTGTTCGTCCGTGTAGTCACTTGGCTGACCAGGAACCTTAACCAGCGCCCAGTTGGCATTTTCGTAGCGCAGGTATTCGGCTTGGTATCCAACCGGGCTGCCCTGATGCTTGAAGTTCAGGCAGTCGCCGTCGAATCCAGCGAGACACGCTGCACAGTGACCGCAACCGTGGGTGAACGGAACGATGACAAAATCCCCGGGCTGCACATTCGTGACCTCATCCCCGACGCTCTCGACCACGCCAATCGCCTCGTGTCCGACCGGTTCGTTGCCGGTACGCTTGGAAATTCCGCGGTACCACCACAAATCCGACCCGCACACGCACGCGCGCACGATACGGATTACCGCATCAGTGGGAAATTCCACCTGGGGCTTCGGCAGGTCGCGTGCGACCATCTTCCCTGGTTCTACAAAAATTGCTGCTTTCATATTGTCCTCCTTGATCAGCGGAAACCGGCTGTCGTAGCAGTCGCCGCCATTGATACCGTCAAATTGCCACTTCCAGTGTACCGAAAGTGGACCAATAACGCACATTATTTCGCGGCCAGCACGCAATCCCACCACGATTGAATTGTCGCGTCCGCCGCGCTGCCAGTCACCTCAAGCCCTGGGACAAAAGCTAGATTTGGAGCCAGCGCGCGCAGCGACTCCTCATAGTGCTTGCCACTACCGGCGTCCGTGTATAGCGGCGCAAAGGTCGCAGAACTTCCCGCTACCTGGCGCAGGAACTGGCGCACCGGCGTGGATGGCGCGTCCGACCACACCGGACCCGCCAGCACCACAATGGTCTTCGCATCCAGCGGTGGCAACGGATTGGTCAATTCTGGCAGTGTATCCGTTGCGATTTGACGCTGCGCAATCTCGCTAGTTTGATTCATGTCTGCGGAAAACGTCCCGGGCGCCACGGACAATTCAACCAGCTCCCCGCCGATAACCCGCTGCACCTGCCGCACAACCGCGGCCGTTATGCCCGACCACGAATAATAAGCGATCATTGTTTTCGCCATTTAAATATCCTCCCCTTAACCTGATGCATTCAGCTTACACCTTAAAGCGGACTTTAAGGCAACCACAAATTGCACCAACTTGCCCTAGCAAAATGGCCACAACACGGCGCCGACGTTTGCATTAAAAAAGCGGTGATTAACTGGACCATTTTGGGTCATCAACCATCGCCTCTTGTTGTCGTTATTCCTGCTTGTCAGCATCCCGATTGGGGGCGGATGCAGCCTTCTCCTCATCGGTCACATCCAGCGCAATGTTCATCAGCGTTAGCACACCGTGAATCGTTGTTGCCGCCAGCATAATAATTCCGAATCTACGCCAGGTCATCTTTGTCATCATTTTTCCCTCCATTGCCGAATCTTATCAACTTTGCGGACGTAACTCCGCACGACTGTACCACAGTTTGTGCATAACACGAGGTACAACGGAACGCCATTGTTAAAAACACTATTAGCATTGAGCACGGCCCCGTAGCCGCCCTGTTTACCTTCCACAAACTCGGTTCCGCCACAATATGGACATGGCTTTTCCCCGTCATCAATCATCGCTTTGCCTCACCTTCACGTTAAACGTTGTTGCCCGTCACTTGTGCCAACCGGTACTGCGCCAGCGCCCGAACCAAATCCAGCGGTAATTCCCGGTCGTCCGGCAACCGCAGTGCACCCTTACTGTGGGGCCAATCCTGCAGCTGCTCGGCGAAGTGCGCTATCCCATCCGCGCCAGGATAAATGCCGATGTGGTGCCGAAACGCCGCAAAGTGAATCAGATTCTGCTGCTGCCAGAACGTCGGCATCCCGTAACTGATTTTCACCGTTGCATCGGGCAACTCTGCCCGCAGCAGCGCGTAAATCTGCTCCAGCCGTGCGCGCCGAACACCCGTGTACTGCGATAGGTAATCATCAACTGCCGTCATCGCCCTACCTCCGCATCGCTTTGTGTGCCCTAAGTGTACGCCGATGCGGGGTAAAACAACAGACACCGGGCAAGACGAATTGTCAACTCAAGTGCAACTTTTTACCCAGGTAAACTTCTGATGGCGTCTTCCAGCCTAGGACCTTGCGTG
>NZ_RRYD01000022.1 GCF_004010095.1 Lacticaseibacillus hulanensis
TTTGATCTCGGCATCTAAATAACCTCCATTTAGAGATGTAGATATTTAGGTGTCTCCTCAACGCGTACCATAACAGATACAGGACATATTATTTGGAATGAAAATGGACTGCAAATGCATTGAAGAGTCCTTTTCAAACGATTTAACGGCCGCTTTCAGTGAAATTCTGCGCATATTTACGAAATATTACCTGTCGCAAATCCGCAAAGAGCCGAGATTCCTGTTGAGCAACGGCCTACCAGGGCAGGGTGCCCTCGGTTTCGGTAAACGTGCCGGTCGCGGGAGAATCGGTGAGCGCGAGGTTGATTACCTGCGTGGCGCCCTCAGCTGGGGTCTGCATGCCCGGGATTGCGGGCTGGCTTTCGTCGCGGCCACCGAAACCAGTGGCGGTCCAGCCCGGGTTCACGGAATTAACGGTGATGCCGTCAGGGGCGAGTTCCTTGGCGAAGCTGATGGTGGCGAAGTTCACGGCCGCCTTGGATGCTTGGTAACCGAGCGAGTTGACCTTGTAGAAGCGCGAGTTCGGGTCACTGGCCAGACCGAGCGAGCCCATGTTGCTGGCGAGGTTAATAATCCGGGCGGAGTCGGCCGCCTTGAGCAGCGGAATCATGGCCTGGGTGACGGCAACGAGACCGAAGAAGTTGACGTCGAAGTCCTGGCGCATGACCGCAACGGGCATCGTGCTGGCGCTTTGGTGATGATCCAGGGCCACGCCCGCGTTGTTGATCAAAATGCTGAGGTAGCCGTATTCTGCTTTGATTTGCGCTGCCGCGGCGTCGATTTGGTCCTGCTTGGTGACGTCGAGCTGGATGAATTCGGCCTCACCGCCGAGTGCCATGATGGCGTCGGCCGCCTTGATGCCCTTAGCGGCGTTGCGGGCCCCGACGAGAATAGTGTGGTCCGCCTTGGCGAGCGCCTTTGCGGTTTCGAAGCCAATGCCTTTGTCCGCACCGGTGATGAGGGTGATTGTTTTTTGTTTTTCCATGAAATAGCCTCCGTTAATCGTCCAGAGCGGAAAATTTTTTCTGCTGGTGGGCGGGTGTTTCGATTCGGCCAGCACTGCGTTGCCATGATTGTGGCCCCGTGGTGGTGGTTTCGCCAGCGAGGCAGTAGCGCTCCGCCGGCTAGGGAATTGAAACTCATGGTGCGAGTCTAGGCTTTAAGCAAGTGTGGTGCAAGAAAGTCGGTGGGCAAATGAGCAAATTTTAAATTGCCCTTCAGAAAGTTGTAATTACACAAAAAGCCCGCAAGCCGGTAAGCGCTTATGGTATAATTGGGTAAAGAAACTTTTGTAAGCAGGAGGAGGGGCTGACGATGAGCGATATTTTCACACTAAAGGACGTTGGTTACGCACCGGGCGGCAAGGTGATCTTGGCGAATATAAATTTGACGATTGCTGCAGGTGCGTATCTCACCATTTCTGGGCCATCGGGGTCGGGGAAAAGTACGCTGCTTCGGCTCCTAGCGACCTTGCTGACACCAACGAGCGGGATGATTATGTACCAGAACGAGCCGCAGACAGCAATTAGTAAGCCGGCGTATCGCCGCGAAGTTTCCTATTGCTTCCAGCAGCCGAGCCTGTTCGGGGAGACGGTCCAGGACAACCTCGAATTCCCGTTCACCCTGCGCGACGAGCCATTTGCCAAGGACCGTGCGCTCGCGGCGCTGACCGAGGTCGATTTGGCGGAATCGATGCTGACCAAACCAATCACGGAGCTATCCGGTGGGGAAAAGCAGCGGGTGGCGTTAATCCGCAACCTGTTGTTCACGCCGAAAGTCTTGCTGCTGGACGAAATCACCACGGGGCTGGATGCCGAAACGAAAAACACGGTCCACGAGCTAATTCGGCGCAAGCAGCAGTCTGGGGTGACCGTCATTGCGGTCACGCACGATGAATCCGAGATTGCCGCGGCGGACACACTGCTGACGATCAAGGCGGGCAGATTGGAGGATAGCCATGAATAATTTAGTTGTAAGTCCAACTGCACTGGCGTTTGCAATCGTGCTTGTTCTGATTGCATTTGGAATTAACCTGCACGAAAAGATTGGCTTGGAAAAGGACATGCTGATTGGTGTTCTCCGGGCGGTGATTCAGCTGACGGTGGTCGGCTACGTTCTGACCTACATTATTCGGGTGGACCGGGTGTGGTTGACGGGGCTCATGGTGGCAATCATCATCTTCAACGCAGCGATGAATGCACGCAAGCGGGCAAATGGCATTCCGCACGCGTTTCGCATCAGCCTGCTTGCCATCACGGCGGCAACCCTGACGACGATTGCGCTGTTGGTCGTTGCGGGGGCGGTGCGGTTTACGCCGAGTCAAATTGTGCCAATCTCCGGGATGATTGCCTCCAACGCGATGGTTGCGGTGGGTCTGGCCTACCGCAGCATGAACACCAGCTTCCATGATCAGCGTCAGGGTGTGCTCGAGCGGCTGGCACTGGGCGCGAGTCTGAAGCAAGCCTCGGTGCACATCGTCCGGGAGTCCATCAGAACGGGGATGGCGCCGACGATTGATTCAGCCAAGACGGTCGGCATTGTGAGCCTGCCGGGGATGATGTCCGGCCTCATCTTCGCGGGGGTCGATCCGACCAAGGCGATTATGTATCAAATCATGGTGACCTTCATGTTGCTTGCGGCCACCAGCATTGCCAGCGTGATTGCTTGCTACCAGGCGTACCCGCAGTTCTACAACGAGGATATGCAGCTGAACTAAACAAGACCCGTCTGCCGCAGATAGCCGATGCGGCGGACGGATAGTGTCACCACGGCTGCTTTGACCCCCGATTGCGGGGAGTTAGATTTGTCGCGGAAATTTAATGATACGACCACGCGAAAGTTGATGCTAAAGTGAATGAATTTGGTAAAATTGAAGTGGACGGATACCGGTGTTATTGGGATTGCTTGATCCCCGCGGGTGCGGGGGTAATCCTGGAAAAGATTTCAGGAGCAAAGAAATTTGACCGTGTTCCTCGCAGGTGCGGGTGTAATCCCACGCAAAGTTAAATCGGTAGGCAAGTGCAATTGTGGTTCCCGCGTAAGCGGGCTTTTTTGTACACCGGGTTAATTGGTGATAAAACCAATTCGAGTCACGTATAATTACGCTTGTTATTTCGAGCCATGTCGCAGACAAATAAATGCGCATGTTTTATTGTAAGTTTCTAACAGGCCGTCGAAATTGTACACAATTTTCGACGACTTTTTTTCTTGCCTTTTTCAGAAAATCCGCGTAACGTAGACCTAACGTGTTTTCAAATTACGGAGACTAGGGGAGGCCGACATGGACCAGTTTTTCCAGCTAAAAGAGAACCACACGACGCGCGGGCGTGAGGTGATTGCGGGGTTAACGACATTCTTCGCGATGTCGTACATTTTGTTTGTTGCACCACAAACCTTGGCGCTCACGGGGATGCCGTCACAGGCGGTGTTCTTGGCAACGATTATTGCCAGTGCGACGGGGACGCTCATCATGGGGCTCTTCGCCAATGTACCGTACGCGCTCGGACCCGGGCTCGGGCTCAACGCGTTCTTCACCTTCACCGTGGTCGGCGCGATGGGCTTTACCTGGCAGGAAGCTCTAGCACTTGTTTTCGTGTGCGGGTGCATCAACATCCTCATCACGGTCACCAAGATTCGGAAGCTGATCATCATGGCAATTCCTGAAGTGATGCAGCACGCCATCAGTGGTGGGATTGGGGTGTTCATTGCCTACATCGGGCTCAAGAACGCAGGGTTCCTGCAGTTCAGTGCCAACAAGTCCGGTCTGCTCAGCGTCAACGGTGGGTCAGCCGCGGCTAAAGTTCACGGCGCCGTTAATTCAATCGTTGCTGGTGGGGGCATCACCCCCGCACTGGTTGATTTTACCCGTCCTGGGGCCATCGTTGCGCTGCTTGGACTGTTGCTGATGGTTGTGCTCGTGGTGCGCAAAGTGCCCGGGGCCGTTCTCATCGGGATTGTTGCCACGACAATCATCGGGATTCCGTTTGGCGTCACCGACCTGCACATGTCAGCGGCAAACAGTTTTGGCCACGCGATTGGCCAGCTGGGCACGACCTTTGGGGCCGCATTTTCTGCGCAGGGCTTTGGCAGCCTGTTCACCACGCCGCACCGGGTTGTGATGTCAATCATGGCCATCTTTGCGTTTAGTTTTGCCGACATCTTCGACACGCTCGGCACCTTCATCGGGACTGGCCGGCGCACCGGGATTTTCACCGAGTTCGACATGAACGCGATGGAGAACGGTCACGGCTTTTCCTCCAAGATGGACAAGGCACTGTTTGGTGACGCGATTGCGACCGGGGTTGGTTCCATCTTTGGGACCAGTAACATTACCGTCTTCGTTGAATCTGCCACCGGGATTGGTGCCGGTGGTCGCACCGGACTCACCGCCGTCGTTGTTGCGGCCTGCTTCCTGGTTTCGTCACTGCTGTCGCCAATCATCGCGATTGTGCCGAACGAAGCCGTGGCGCCCGCGCTGATTCTGGTCGGGGTCATGATGATGTCCAGTTTCCGCGAAATCAACTGGAACGATATGTCCGAAGCAATTCCGGCGTTCATGGCCTCCGTTGTGATGGGGCTCATCTACAATATTTCTTATGGGATTGCGGCTGGGTTTATCTTCTACTGTCTGGTCAAGACGGCCACGGGCAAGGCCAAGGAAGTGCACCCGGTACTCTGGGTGGTTTCTGCGTTGTTCATCCTTGATTTTGCCGTCATGGCGATTGTGTAAATAATTAAAAAGCGACCGAATTCCGCTACGTGCATGGCGGAATTCGGTCGTTTTTTCGATGCTAAATTATAAAACCGGCTGATTGTGCACAAATGTGACATATTCACACCTGTGACAAAGACGTGGGACGAAAGGGGCTGCGGTTTTGGGTTAGGGTGCCATCAGCCGGTCATAAAACAACGGTGCTAGTTACCGCGGCCCACCAGTTTGCGGGATTGTTCGGCTTTTGATGACAAGTACGCCGCGCGCCTGTGTGACACCACCATTTGTCCCAAACCTGTTAAGTATTCTGACAATTAGAAACCCCTTACAGATGCGTCCTTCCGCCTCATTTTGCGCTCAAAAACACTTATAAATCGGCGCATTATCCTGGTCAACTTCTTACCGACAACTTAGGTAAGCCACCTTGTTGCACCGGCGCAAGTCGCTTAGTATAGCGGAGAAGTTAAACATGTTTTGTCAAAATTAGGAGGAATTAACCATGTTTCTGGCCGTTGTCGGCATTGTTGTCTTAGGCGTAATTGTAATTGAGAGTGATGAACTGATTGACGATACGCAGACGCCCGTTGCGCTGCGCCACTCTGCAAGCTTGGTCATGCGTTAAGATTTGCCGCGCGTTGTTCCATTATTTAAACTAACTAAATAGCAAAAGATGGCAGGACCAAAAATTCGCGTGATTTTTGGTCCTGCCATCTTTTTTTAACGGGCGGAGTTACCCAGCTTAGTTAAGCGCGTATTCAGTAATTGCCTTGGCCACGCCGTCGTTAACGTTGGTTGCGGTGATGACCTGTGCCGCATCCTTCACGGCGTCAATGGCGTTACCCATCGCGACGCCGGTACCGGCAGCTTCCACCATTGGCAAGTCGTTGGCCTGGTCGCCAATGGCCATGACCTCGTCCATGGTGTAGCCAAGGTACTTGGCGAGCGCCGTGACGGCATTGCCCTTGCTGACGGCCTTGTTCATGAATTCGAGGAAGAAGGGCTCGGAGTTGACGATGTAATAATCATCGAAGAACGCCGCCGGAATCTTTTCCTTTGCGGCCGCTAGCTTAGCGGGATCGTCGATGAGCATGACCTTGGCGAAGCGTTTGTCGGCCGGGAACGTGTCTGGCAGCCGGTAGAACAGCGGCATGTTCACCAGGAATGATTCGCGCACGGTGTAAGGAGAAATATCGGCATTCATGGTGTAAATGTGGGCTTCATCTTGCACGTGGGCGTGAATGTGCAGCTCGTTTGCCAGGTCCTGGATGCGTTTGTAGTCAGCGCAACTCAGGGTTTCGGACACGACCGTTTTGCCCGTGTCGACGTGCTGCACGAGAGCACCGTTGTAGGAAATGGAGAAGTCACCGGGCTCGGTCAGGTTCAGTTCGTGCAGGTATGCTTGCAGTCCCGTCAGTGGCCGGCCCGAACATAGGACCACCTTGATGCCTTGCTCCTTGGCACGCTTAACGGCAGTCACGGTTGCCGGGTTCAGCGCGTGGTTTTCATTTAGCAGCGTGCCATCGAGGTCGATAGCGATTAATTTGATGCTCATAACATTCTCCTTTACCGTATGCGGTTGCAGTACTTACAGTTTCTATTATAGAAGAAACGCAACGGTTTTGCTGAGGGTACGTCAAAAATGTGCGCAAACAGGGGGCAAGCAGCATTCTTTCCGCGGCAAATACGCATTTATCCTCGCAACGGCGCGGTTGTCATTAGCCGTTTTGGCAAAATAGAACTAGAATAGAGGTGTAAGAAATACGAAATAAGGGAGTCTGATTATAATGCGTTTAGCAATGTATCAAGGTCGACCATATTTTGTTCAGCCTAAGGGCAATCAGTTGCTGGGGGCTCGGATTGATGCGGCCAATGTGGTTACGTTGATTCGGCATCCGGCAGAATTAGCACGCCTTTCTAGCGAGATTAAGTATGACGTTAAGCTAGATCCGGCAAAACTGCGAGCGCCAATCCGCCTGCCGCACCAGATTTTTGCACTTGCGGGTAACTTCGAGGACCACCAGCAGGAACGGCAATTACCCGTCAGCGACATGCCGGTCGTTTTCTCTAAGTCCGCCAGTTCCATCACTGGTCCGCGGCCGCGCGTGACCCTACCTAGTGACACGGTCGATTGGGAAACCGAGCTGGTCGTGGTTCTGGGCAAACGGGTGCACGATTGTGATTTGCGTGCGGCCCAAAGCGCGGTCTTCGGCTACATGGTTGGCCAGGACCTGACTGACCGTTCGCTTGAAGATCAGCACGAGCTGCTCTTGAGCAAGTCCTACCCGCGTTTTTCCGCCATTGGTCCTTGGATTACCACGACGGACGAGCTGCCAGAGGGAATCGGTGATTTGCGCCTAGAAACACACGTCAACGGCATCCGGAAGCAGGCCGCGGCCCTCAAGCAGATGATTTTCACGGTGCCACAAGTGATTCAGTACCTGTCCCAGGCGGTAACGCTGCTACCAGGGGATCTGATTTTCATGGGTACGCCAAGTGGGGTTGGTTTTGCCCACCAGCCAAAACAATACATTAAACCAGATGATTTCATCGACAGCCAGATTGATGGGCTGGGGACATTATCCGCGACGTTCGTTATGAACGGCCGCGAAGTTCTGCGCCAGCAGCAACAAGACGCACTCGATGAGAAGGCCGCTGTGACTAATTAAGGCGGTGAGCAAACTGCAATGCGGTTTGCTTTTTTTGTGCAGATTATCGGGCGAAAGAAGGGTGTGCGGACGTGAGTTAAGCTGCTATACCAATTCACAAAAAAACAGGCTAAACGCTGAATTATCAACGTTTAGCCTGCCATTTATCACCCGTACGGGATTCGAACCCGTGTTTTCGCGCTGAGAACGCGACGTCTTAACCCCTTGACCAACGGGCAATGTTCATCAAGTACCCTTAATATGATACGGGAATTTGGCCAAAAGTCAACCATAATTACAGTAAATCTCACGCGAGATGTGAATCGGGTCGGTGGTGGGTGCCTTAGTTACAGTTATGGGCGACAGACACGGGTTGTGGCATCAAGGGTGCCGAGGAGCACAATGGCAGCCGTGCATAGCTCAAAATTAAGCTGCTGCTGATTATAGATTTGGTGTTGCAACAGGAACGTACATTTTTAGCGACCCAAACAGAATCAAACTCAGGGGTATTCATAATTTGAGGGGGTTCAAAAACGTGTGCGTATCTTGCTTGGTGCTTGGCGTACAATTTTAGGCCAACTACACGACACGAAGGGCAACGAACTAGTATCATTCGTTGCCCTTCGTGTACTAAAGATTTGCCGAAACGTATCTATGAAGTTAGCCCTCTGTTCCTGCCGACGGGGCAACTTCATTTTCTGAGAGTTCTACTAGGCTAAATCCCTGACCGTCACCGTTATCGGCATCGAGGGCGAAGTAGTAGTGCTTGTTCTCGAGCTCTTCAAAGAGGGAGAATAAATATTTTTTGCCGTCATTACGCGCCGTAGTTACGGAATGTTTTAGGCTCTTATGACCGTACCAAACCTCCTTGACCTCATCTGGCCGAATGATTACGCTGTTCCGGAAAAGTTTTTCAACCTCACCAATTTTGGTGGATGTTCTTTCATTTATTAGGATGAAGCGGCTTGAAACATTTTGCTTAGCATTTGACCGCACAATATTCAATGCCGCGGGACTATTGCCAACGTTGACAACCTGCAGGCAATATCCATACAGGCCGTCCATACTTGGCGCGCCAAAGCCTTCATGTGGTTCAGTTGTGAGCGCGGTTACGACAAATTTCAGAGCGGGAGCTGATTCCATTTCGATTGCCAACTGCTTCTTTGCAACGAGATTGGCTTCTTTTGTTTGTTCGTAAGCTATCCATACACCAATGACTGCCACTAGCGCCGCAACAGCGCTAACCCAGTCTGCAATACTTCCGACTTCCATCATTAACCACCCATCCTATCAATTAATCTATGTAAAGCCGTCCCGTTACCAGCGAGACAGCTGCGCACTAGCCGAAAATAATTTTAATCAACACTAGTGCAACAACAATGACAATGATTTTCCCAGTTAGGGACATACTGGTAAACCAGCTGAATGAGGAACGTCTTGCGGGTGCGGGTGTCCCTAATTGTTGTCCACAATGGGTGCATACAGTACCGTCGCGCTTTACGTATTTACCACAATTTGGGCAGCGTGGCCGATAAACATAAGCCATAAACTAATCCTCCTCTATTCTGCTATTTAACCGATACGGAAGTGCCACTGATTATCCGCCTTGCGAATGTGGGTCAGGTTTTGGATTTCTTCAGTCTTTTTGTAAAGTGGGTGTCCACCGTAACCGTCCTTGGTCAAACGAACTGTGTAAAAACCATCGCCAGTCGTCATTCGATCAATCTCGTCCATCAGCTCGATGTAGGACCTGTCGTTAACCCCTTTCTTGATTTCACCAGTTGCGACGAGGAAATGAAACTGCCTAGCAGCCACAACCATATTGGCAACCACGTTGGCGTTTACCGATGCTTGGTCATTAATTTCGGCCTGATGCGCCTTGAGATTATCGCTGTTAGTCTCGATTATTGGTGTGGTGTTGACGATGATAATCTGCTTGTAGTTGTCGCCCAAGTTCCTAATCAGTGTATTAACGGTTGGATCAGAGTGCTGACTGTTGGCAACGCTAGGGTTCATCATTAACACGAACAGTGACAGTGGCTTGTTTGCGTTCTTCGGGTTTGAGATTGTCAGTGAGTAGCGGTAGCCGTTAGCCACCCTGGGATTCATTTCGGCTGTGTAGCCATAAGGGTATTCTGTCATGAGTTAATCTCCTATTCTTGTGTTTACCGCACAAAAGCTTTTGCAAAAATGCAAAATAAAATCGGCCGCCATCAAATTCATTAACTGAATTTGGTGAACGAGAAAAATTCGAATTGCTTGAATCTGGTTGAATTTTTCTCGTATAGTCGGCCGACTAGAGATTTCATTTATTTTGAATTATTTACACTGTCAATTTAACCACCTAAAGCGCATACATGCAATATAAAAATTTGAATATTTGGTCTGATGTGAGCGTAAGATTTATCTTACTGTCAGTGACACTTAAAAACTGCCTATTGCTATTCCCCTGTGCTTTTGCTATAAATAATAATGTTGTTGCCGCAATGGCGGAATTGGCAGACGCGCAGTGTTCAGGTCGCTGTATGGGTAACCATGTGCAGGTTCGACTCCTGTTTGCGGCATAAGCGACAACCCAGTGAGCTCCGGAACTCGTTTCTTAACGGAAACGGGATCCGGGGCTTTTTTGTTCCGTCGCGTCAATGCTGGAAATGTATGTTTCCCCACAAAAAGTCAGTAGAATCAGGATGTATGCGGACAAACACCACTGCTATTCGCTGCCACATCCGTCAACTTGTCCCATGTTAAACCGCGCATAGGCAGAGTAGAATTAAACCGGTAAACTGGGGTTTGGGGAAATATACATAAATGAGGTGCGCACATGTTAAAGATAATTTGGCAACATGTGCCCGGCCGGACGTATCGTGGAGCGCGGCACGCACGATGCGCTGCTAGCCAAGCACGTATATTACTTTGACCTGTACAACAGTCAGTTCAGCGCGGAAAAATGACCGCACAATAACGGGAAAACGGACGTGCCCCATTCGGGTACGTCCGTTTTGTGTGTGCTGGTGCACTAATTATTGGTTGGGACAACGAGTAGTGTTGCTGTCTAGGCGGGTTAGTCGCATCCCAGTAACGCCTTGGCGTTGTCCGTTAGAATTTCCTGCTTTAATGTTGGGGTCAGAATCTCGGCGCCGGTCATCATCTGCGTCACCATCGTCAGCAGGGTGGGAATTTGGTCGAGTTTGGCGTGGTGCTCGAAGAAATGGTCGAAATGGTGTGCGGTTTTGACTAGGCGCAACTTTTGCTGGGCCTGCTTCGCGTTGGCGGTGGTGATGACGCTGAGCAGCTGACTGGATAACTGGAGGTCGGTGTAGGGGATGTCGCTACCGTAGAGGATGTGGTGCTCGTCGGTGAGGGTGAGTAGCATGGGGAGCTGGCGCGGGAAAACGGCCCCAGCGGTGTCGAAGTAAACATGCTGCAACGCGGCGAACATGTCTGAATGATATTGCTCTTTGACGAACGCCGCATCTCGGTCTGCGAGGATACCGAGGAAAGCCCCGGCATGCGGGACAATCAGCTTAATATCGGGAAAACGATCGAAGAAATGATATTGGAGCAAATTCATAAAGGTCATGGTGGTATCAAAGAAGAACCCCATGAGCGGTGTCGGCATGTCGATATTCACGTTTTGGGGCAAGGCCGCGGGTTGGTTCGGGTGCAGGGCCACAATTGCCTTGGCCGCGTTCAGCTGTGCGTACACCTCGTCGAAAATTGGCGAACCAAAATAGATCCCGCGGGTGTTGGTCGGGACGGTGAAACCGCGGGCACGGTTTGACAATGCCCAGTTAATCTCGGCGACAGAGTCATTGACGTAAGGTAGTGGTAACGATGCCAGATAGCCAAACTGCTCGGGATGCGCAATCGCCAGTCGTTCACCCTCCGCGTTGGCTTGGCGGGCAATGTCCAAGGTTTCCTGCCGGTCGCCAAAATTGAAGTGGGGTGAGGATAGGGAGAGCAGTGAGTAACCGATTTTATTTTTGGCCATGAAGTCTAGCGTCAGTTCGGGCGTCCATGCTGGTGTGGGCCAGCCGTCAGGGTCACCGGGAATGTGCCGCTTTAATGCGTCCGTGTAAACTTGGGGCAGGTAGTGGGTGTGAACATCAATAATTCCGTTCATGAGAGCATCTCCTTAGATTTATATCAACACTGTGTCTATCACCCAGCTATTCTAGGTCACATTCTGGCCAGCAACAATAATCAAAAAAGCTGGAAATGTTGAGTTAAATGTAATGGCCACGGTGTTGACTAATTTAGTTGGCAACTGCACACGGTGTTGATTTATTGTGGCGTGCGCGGAATAATAAAGGCAAAATCAGAGTTGGGTGGGGGATAAATTGCACCAAAAAACTGTTGCCACTGAGGCACGCATTAAGCAGAGCTTCATCACGCTACTGCAGGCAAAAACGTTTGAACAGGTTTCGGTGAGTGATATTGCACAACTGGCGGGTATCAACCGAGGCACATTTTACTTGCACTATGTTGACAAGTACGCACTACTTAATCACTACGAAGATGATTTAATTGGTCGAGCTCAGCAATTTTTCCGTGATGATTCCGCTGAGACAATGATGTATCAGCCGGTGACGAGTGCTGAACTATTTACCTACCCCGTGGTTGCCGATATTGTGGGCTTGGTCCAATCGGAGTTTGCGTTGTTTAAGGTACTGTTTGGGCCGAATGGTGACCCGCGCTTTGAAGTAAAGCTGCAGCATATTCTCCGGGATGCAATCAGTCAGCGTTTAGTCCAGTTAAAGGGCAAACCAACTCTGACCAAGTACATCCCAGAGACGTACGCATGGGAGCTGGTTATTTCTGGATTGGTCAGCATCATGAAAACCTGGTTACAGTCACCACAGCCAGCGGAGCCGCGGCGTGTGTGCGACATAATTATGAAGACGCGATTCTTGAGCCCCTACGACTTGCTCGGGGTTACCGATTAAGTGTGGGCCCAGAGGACAAGTTTTCCGTGAGCGTTAGCCGCGGTAAAGCGGTGCTTGTTTAGTAATCGTTCATCCATGAACACGGTGGCAAAATTATCCAAGTAAAAATAAAATTTCGGCGCTAAACCCAGTTCCGCGTTTTGCCCCACACCCAATCAATGTTAAAATTGAATTCAGAATGTGCGTTCGGGCAGCGGCCCGGGCGCCCACAACTGAAAGTGACCGTGTGCCGCGGGCTAACCGGCTGGTGCACGAATGAAAGGAAGGGTTTAGGTGAGTTATCAGGCACTGTACCGCGTATGGCGTCCCCAGACATTTAGCACCGTTGTTGGGCAGGACGCGATAACCCAGACCCTAAAAAACGCCGTGATTAGCGGCCAGACGAGCCACGCGTACCTGTTTACCGGCCCCCGGGGGACAGGGAAAACGTCCGTCGCCAAGATTTTGGCCAAGGCGCTTAACTGTTTGCACCTAGAAGATGGCGAACCGGACAACACCTGTGTTATCTGCACCGCGATTAACAATGGTAGCCAGCCGGACGTAATCGAAATCGATGCCGCAAGCAACAACGGTGTCGATGAGATTCGGGAAATTCGGGACAAGGCCAAGTACGCGCCAACCGAGGCCCGCGTGAAGGTCTACATCATCGATGAAGTCCACATGCTGTCGACTGGTGCGTTCAACGCGCTGCTCAAGACGCTCGAAGAACCACCGGCGCACGTGGTGTTCATTCTCGCCACCACGGAACCCAACAAGATTCCGGCGACGATTATTTCCCGGACGCAGCGGTTTGATTTTCGGCGGATTACCAGTGCCGACATCGCGGGCCATCTGGCGGATATCCTCGATTCCAAGGACATTACGTACGATGAGAAGGCGCTCGCCATCATCGCCCGGGCCGCTGACGGGGGGATGCGTGACGCGCTGTCCATCCTCGATCAGGTATTGAGCTTTGGCGACAATCACGTCACCACGGAGAACGCGCGCGACGTCACTGGTTCCGTCACGACGGCCGATTTGGGCGCATTTTTGAAGAGCGTTCACGCCGGCGATGTGGCTGAAGGACTCGCGACGATTGACCGGATTTTGAGTGCCGGGCGGGATGCCGGACGCCTGATTGAAGATCTAATCAGCTATGCGCGGGACCTGCTGGTTTATCAAGCAGCACCCAAGCTGATGGACGAAGCGGAAATGGCGCTGATGGATGAAAACTTCACCACGCTCGCCGGTAATCTTGCCACCAACTGGTTGTACCGGGTGGTGGACTTGCTCAGCTCCACCCAGCAGCAACTCAAGACGACCAACCAGCCCGACCTATACCTGCAGGTGGCCACGGTCCGGCTCGCGCAACTGGCCAAGACGCCGGAAGCACCGACTGCGATGGCAGCGACGGCAAGCGCACCAGCCGACGAAGACGAACTAACGCAATTGCGGGAGCAGGTCAGCAAGCTAAGCCAAACAGTCCAGGAGCTTGAAAGAAGGCCCCAGGGCGGTGTCAACCAAGCATCCCCGGCCAAGCCGGCCCGCAGCAGGCAACCCAAGCCAAGCGCCAAGGCAAAGGTGAACACGGCTGCGATTTACCCAATTTTGGCCCACGCGACCCGCGACGACCTCAACGCGCTCAAGGACGTGTGGCCGGACGTGCTGAACCGGCTGAGCACCATTAAGCGCAGCATGATGAACGTGTCGGAACCGGTGGCCGCAAGTCGTGATGGGGTCATTGTCAGTTTTGACAACGACTTTTACATCGAGCGGGTAACTGGCGACGCGACGCTGCTGCAAGAGATGCGTGACGGGCTCAAGGCGATGACCGGGCGCGACGAAAAAGTCGTGCTGGTCGAGCAATCGCAGTGGCCACGCGTGCGGCAGAACTTCATCAAGGAAGTCGGCTTTAAGGCTAAACCAGAAGCAGCCAAGGATGGCGCGGCGCCGGCAACATCTGCGTCGGTTGCACCACAGGCCGCCCAAGAAGCACCAACTGCGCCTGCTGATTCTGCGCCCGCTGCTGCGGATACCGCTACAGAAGCGCCGAAGCCAGATACCGAGGACACCAAGGTTGTCTCCGAATTGACTGATTTGTTCGGTAAGGACAACGTTGATGTTGTGGACGATTAATTAAAGCAATCAAACCGGCCGTTAATGGGCCAGACAATACGAATTCAAGGAGATTATTACAATGCCAAACATGGGAATGGGAAACATGCAGAACATGATGCGTCAGGTCAAGAAGATGCAAAAGGACATGGAAAAGGCGCAGGCAGATTTGAACGCCGCAACCTTCACGGGGACCAGTGCCCAGGACCTTGTCACCGCCACCTTTACCGGCGATCGCAAAATGACCGAACTCAGCATCAAGCCTGAAGCCATTGACCCCGATGACCCAGACATGGTTGCCGACCTCGTGCTCGAAGCCGTGAACAACGCGCTGGCCGAAGTTGAAAAGGAAACCCAGGCGAAGATGGGTAAGTACACCCGGGGCATGGGTATCTAAACTTGATGCAAGGGTGAGCCGGACATACATTTGGCGCGCAAACGGCGTCAAAGCGCTGGTCGCCGCTAATTGTTGCTAAATTGACGATGGCGGCAGCTGCGCTTACGTGGAGGATTAATTGTGCAATACCCAGAACCAATTGAACGTTTAATAGATAGTTACATGAAATTACCGGGCATTGGCGAGAAAACGGCCACCCGGCTTGCTTTTTTCACGATTGATATGGACAAGGACGACGTGGATGGTTTTGCCAAGAGTCTCGTCGCGGCTAAAACCGAGCTGCACTACTGCTCTGTTTGCGGCAACATCACGGATACTGACCCCTGCAGCATTTGCAGCGACCCGGACCGCGACCAGACGAAGGTGCTGGTGGTGGAACAGCCCAAGGACGTCATGAGCATTGACCGGATGGACGAATACCACGGGCTTTACCACGTGCTCCACGGGGTGATGTCCCCGCTTGAGGGTACTGGCCCCGAAGACCTGAACATTGCCAGCCTGCTGCACCGCCTGCAGGACAACGACGCCGTGACCGAAGTAATTGTGGCCACGAACGCAACCCCAGAAGGTGAAGCAACGGCGATGTACCTGGCGCGCCTGATTAAGCCAGCCGGAATTCGCGTAACGCGGCTTGCCCACGGGCTGGCTGTTGGTAGCGACATCGAATACGCCGACCAGATGACCTTGATGAAGGCCGTCGAGGGGCGCACCGAGTTATAGAGACAGTTGCGGAGGATAAAATATGTTTGGACGCAAGAAAACCGCTGGTAAAGAAGCGGTTGATGCTCAGCTACTCAACCTGATTTACACCGTCCGTGAGGGAATTGTCCGTGAACGGTCACTGGCGAACGCCAACGTCTCGGGAATGACCGAGCGGGAAAAAGCGAACATTGCGCGTCAGGAAGGCTTGTTTGATTTTTTGCATCGTCAAGCCCGGACGCGCAAGGTGAGCGCAAAGCAGGTTGAAGAGTTTTCCGTACGCTTCAACCTGGAAAAAATCAACAAGGGGTGAAGCGTGTGAGCGGGAAATTCATTACTTTTGAAGGCCCAGACGGCGCGGGCAAGGACAGCGTGCTGGACGCCATTGTGCCCGAATTAAGGGCTCAACTTGGCGATAAGCTGGTTGTGACCCGCGAACCCGGCGGCGACCCCATTGCTGAACAAATCCGCGACGTGATTTTGGATCCGCAAAACACGGCCATGGACGACCGAACTGAAGCACTGCTGTACGCGGCATCGCGGCGCCAGCATCTCCAGGATGTGGTCGAACCGGCGCTGGCACGCGGTGCGGTGGTGCTGTGCGACCGGTTTGTTGACAGCTCGGTGGCTTACCAGGGCGCTGGTCGCCAGATTGGTGAGCAGGCGGTATTTGACCTCAACCAGTTTGCGACGAATGGGCTGCAGCCGGATCTGACGGTGTACCTTGACGTCCCGTCAGAGGTTGGACTGGCGCGGATTGAACAGCACCGCAAAGACACGCAGTACGACCGGCTCGATCAAGAGGAATTGACCTTCCACAAGCGTGTGCGTGCCGCCTACCAGCGTCTCGCTAAGGCGAACCCGCAGCGCATCGTGACGATTGACGCGACCAAGCCGCTGAACCAGGTCATTGATGATGTGCGCAGCTTGTTGCGCCACCACGTGGTCACGGACTAGGCGCTCGGGTTGTTTCGGGGATAATACAGGAGGTTCAACAATGAAGTTAGTGTTAGCAATTGTTCAAGACCAGGACGCTTCTCGGCTTAGTGCGGCGTTTGTGGATAACAACATTCGCGCAACCAAATTAAGTTCAACCGGGGGCTTTCTGCGCGCCGGTAATTCCACCTTCATCGTGGGGGTTGAGGACAGCCGCGTTGATGCAACTTTGCAGGTAATCAAGGCCAACTGCGAATCCCGCGATGAATACGCAACGCCACCACTCATCAGCGTTGACGCGGCGGCGGGTGATTCCGCTGCGGTGCGGCCAATTGAAGTTCGCGTTGGGGGCGCTACGGTGTTTGTTCTGCCGGTTGACGCCTTTCACCAGTTCTAATGGCGGCCGCAAGCACGCTGCCGGAGGGGCTTGTCCGGCAGTTTAGCCACATAATTGACCGGGACCAGATGAGTCAGGCGTACATTTTCGCGGGCCCTGCTGGTGCGGGAAAAAAGGCGCTTGCGCTGTGGATTGCCAAACGTCTTTTCTGCACGAACCTGCAAGATGGCCAGCCCTGCAATGAGTGTGGTGAATGCCTGCGCATTGCTACCGGGAATAATCCGGATGTTCTGACGGTTGAACCGGATGGGCAAAGCATCAAGGCCGAGGCCATCCGCGGACTCAAGGACGAGATGGGCAAAAGTTCGGTTGAGGGGCATTCGCGGGTGTTCATCATTCGCGATGCGGACCGGATGACGGCCAGCGCCGCTAACAGCCTGCTCAAGTTCTTCGAAGAACCGCTGCCTGGGATGCTCATCATTCTCACAACGACGGCGAAGAACCGGCTGCTCCCGACCGTGTTGTCCCGGGCCCAGATTGTCCAGTTTCCGCCCCCATCATGGCAGGCGGTTGCCGACCAGCTCGCAAATGCTGGTGTGGCGAGGTCACTGGCATCAGTGATTGCCCGGCTCACCAGTGATGTTGAAGCGGGTACGGAACTGGCGGCGGATGAGGCCTTTCAAAACCGCTTGAACAGCGTCCTGCGCCTGACGGGATTGCTGGCACATGCTGACGCGATGGCTTTTCCGTTCATTCAAACTGATCTGATGAAACAGGTGGGCGACAAGAACGACCAGCGGCAGGTCTTGCGGATGCTGGCGCTAGTTTACGCCGAGGCGATGCGCCGCAGCTGCGGCCAAGAAGCGCAACTGCTGGTGAATAACCAAGATGTGGCGCAACTGTCGACCCAATCAACGGTGCAACTAAGTGCGGGGCTCGACGCGGTGCTCACGGCGACCGGCCAGTTGGAAAGCAACGTTGGTTTTCAGGCCGACTGTGAGCAATTGGTGCTGAAGCTATTGCACGGCGCGCCGGCAGTAAGCAGTAATTAAGATGTGGGCAGTGGACCCACAAGGAGATGCGACATGGAACAGACAAATCTTTTGGAAGAGTTCATGAACCTTAGCAATGAAGCCGAGGAGTTGAGTGCCAAGGTGGCTGGGCTGAAGGATGCGGTGACGGCGGTGCTCGAACAGAACGCGGAACTGCGCATGAACAATGGCCGGTTGCGCGAACGAATTGAACAACTAACGGCGGAGCAGGATGATGCGGAGCCAACGGTTGTGGAGCACACTGCCGAGGCGGGGATGAGTAAGTCCCGCAAGAACCTCGAAAAAATTTACATGGAAGGCTACCATGTTTGCTCGAAATTCTACGGTCAGCACCTCGAACCCGGCGAATCGTGCGCATTTTGTACTGACATTCTCTACGGCGAGCGGCAGCGCTAAGCATTGCCCAGGAAGGAACGATAATGCAGGTTCAGTCAAGTTTTGCTAACCACCAGACGGGGACACTTTACCTCGTGCCCACCCCCATCGGTAACTTGGACGATATGACGATGCGGGCCGTGAAGACGCTACAGGAAGTCGACATGATTGCGGCGGAAGACACACGCAACACCGCCAAGTTGCTCAACCACTTCGACATCACCACCAAGCAGATTAGCTTCCACGAACACAACACCCAGCAGCGGATTCCCGAGCTCCTGCAATATTTGCGCGATGGGCGCAGCATTGCTCAGGTGAGTGACGCGGGGATGCCGTCCATTAGCGACCCCGGCAAGGAGCTTGTGGCTGCCGCAATTGCTGCAGATATTCCGGTGGTCCCACTTCCTGGGGCCAACGCCGGCATCACGGCACTGATTGCTTCTGGCCTTGCACCTCAGCCCTTTACCTTCTACGGGTTCGTGCAGCGTAAAAAGAGCGTGCAGGCGGAAGAACTTGCAGCATTGGCGCACCACCCGGCCACGCTGATTTTCTACGAGGCTCCACACCGACTAGCCAAAACGCTCACGGCAATGGCCGAAGCGTTCGGCTCGGACCGGCAGGCGGTGCTCGCGCGCGAGTTGACCAAGCGCTACGAGGAATTCGCACGCGGCACTCTGGCAGAATTAATCGAGCAGGCAGCAACTCCGCGAGGTGAGTACGTGATTCTGGTCGCTCCCGGCCCCGCCGCGCCGGAAGAAGAGGCGGAAGACGCCGATTTGTCCGTGGTGGATGCGGTGCAGGCTTTAATTGATGCCGGCGCCAAGCCGAACGCGGCGATTAAGCAGGTGGCCAAGGAGCGCAATCTGGAGCGCCAGGCGATTTATAACGAATTCCACGAGATATAAGTAGAACGCAGCCATGCAAGGTAAGTAGCAACACTGAGAGGACGGTTCAATGCGGTATTCAGAGAAAGCACTAATTCCATTTTTTATGGTGACGGAAGACGGCACACTCAGCTTGGCCAATCTGGTCAACCTGGTGCAACAGGTTTCTGAGCGGCAACTGGCCGGCGCGGCTAGTCAAACCGAGATGGTCAAGCGTTACAACATCGGCTGGGTCATCACGCAGTCGCAAATTGAAATTACCCGCATGCCCCGTGCCGAAGAACACGTGACCCTCTGGACGGAAGCAACCAGCTACAACCGGCTGCTTTGTTACCGCGATTACGGCGTCTTGGATGAGCAGGGCAACCAGCTCGTGATTGTTCACAGCACGTGGGTGATGATGGATCTGGATACACGCAAAATTGTGCCAATCATCGACGAAATCGTTGAGGGCTTTGGCGCCAAAAAGCTGACGAAGGTGGAACGGCTGCCCCGCCTGCCACGCTTTGAAGATCCCGAGGGTGAACGCAAATACTGGGTCCGGTATTTTGACATCGACACCAATCACCACGTCAACAACGTGCACTACTTCGACTGGATGCAAGATGCCCTTGGGTACGACTGGATGCGGACGCACAAACTGGTTAGTGCCAACATTAAGTACGAACGCGAAGTCGAACCCGGGACGCAGCTGACGTCGCAGTACAAGGTTGTCCGTGAGGGCGGCAAGACCGAGACGTACCACCAAGTCCGCGTCGGCGACACCGTCAACGCCACTGCGCACCTGCAGTGGGCGTAGTCCAAGAACACTGACACTGTCTGGCAGCGCAAGTAGTTTTGTGCTTGTTGGGTACTGAGTGGTCTAGGGGCCGCGCCTGGGCGGGGCCGGTGCGCGTTCCGTGCGGCTGGGATTTTCCGTGCGGCCGGTTGAAGCCCCAAAAGCGGGGTCTTCAACCTAAAAATTAAGCCCCGTATGTCCGTTCTTCTAGTTACGAACTTAATGCGTATTATTAGGGCCTGTGGGGAAGCTTTGTTCTTCCTGACGGGTCTTAATTTTTGCCGGCTATGGTGTGGAGAAGCCCGATGCAAAAAACGCATCGGTCTTCTCTCACCATAGCTTTCACAGGAAAATCCCAGCCGCACTACACGCGCACCGGCCCCACCCAGTCGCTACAACGTGGTTAAAGTTCTAGGGTGCACAACTGAGAACTTCACGACACAGGTAGCTACCTTAGACTTGTTGGGCTGCCCTCCGTGGAACTGATTCTGAATTTGAGTTTATGCCGCTATCCAGCGGAGCGTTGTGGGGTTTGGCCGGAGGGTCCGGGCTGGGTCTCGGGTGTGCCGCCCAGCTGTGGCAACAGTAAAGCCTGGGATGACTGGCGGGTTTTGCCAGGCATCTCAGGCTTTACTGAGGGAAAAATTTAGATTTGTGTGAGGAGCATTCAGGATTTGCGCACGAGATAGAGGCTTCGGTTTCTTGCCCATCATCGTACGAGTTAGGTTCAGGCTGCGACGATGCAAAGCTAAATTTTTAGTCTGGAGACGGTGCTTTTCCGGCTCCAGACGACCGCCACAGCGACCACGGCGAAGCACACCCGAGGTCCAGCCCGGACCCGGAGGCCAAACTCCACAACGCGGAGCCTCCCCCTACTGGTATACCTCCCCAAGATCTGACGCTGCCAGACAGCATAAGCCTCCAGGTGGACATGTCTTGACGGTATTATTAGCGTTATTGTTTTGCAATTAGCTTTGCCGACTTGTTACAATAAGGATATAACAATATGGTGGCTGTGCACCGTGCAGGTAGCAGGAAACGGTGCGGGAATAGCACCCTAGAAATGGTGGGAATGGGCATGACGGCGACGAAGATTAAAGCACAAATCAAACAGGGTGAAGAGTACGTTCGCCACGTGTTAACGCGCACAGTGCGTTACATCGATGACGACACACACTGCATTTTGGCTGAAGACTTTTCCAGAGTGCACGACAAGTTAGTGCAGTACAGCACCGCGGCGACGATTAGCTTCTTCGAGGGCCGCGGGTACACGCTCGTTAGCGATGAGTGCGCCGGCAAAGTGGTCACTGGCGATTACACCGTGCACATGCGGCGTGTATAATTTATTTTCAGGGTATCCATTAGTTTTTGTGTTAGGTCCAATATTAATTAAAGAAAAATGGCGATAATCCAGTAATTGTTCGGGATTATCGCCATTTTTGTTCGTTTCGCCGTAAACTGTTCCCAAATAGAAAAATTAGTTATTAAATCCTGCACGCGACGACGCGTAAGACCGCAATACAATACTGAAGAAGGGAGTTATGGAGGCATAACTAAAATGGAAGAACGTGATGTAATGCAGATGCATGGGCTAACGGGGGCGTTTAGCCGTCTCCGCGCGCGATTGATTATTAGTGATATCACGAACCGTGTGCTCGACACGCATCGCAGTGGTGCACTGATGGTGACATACGTTGATGGGTTGACCAACGTAATTCTGCGAACGGACGTAATTATGGGTAGCCAAACGGCAACGCGCAAACGGATTGAACAATCGTTACGCGAATTGTGGCGGCCAGGTTCGGAGTTCCGCCTGGTGTCGGCTCAAATTGATCGATTTGGTGGCGGGTATCGAATTGTGCGTTCAGCGCACTGAATAAGGGCAAAGCAACGGGGCGAAATTTGACTGGCTATTGGCCAAGTTTCGCCCTATTGTTATGCGCAACGGGAACGTTAATTGCTGTTAACCGATAATTGTTTGGGTTTAGAACTGATTTTGTGCGGTAATAAGCGGACACTTTTACACTTGCGGACCGAAAGCATTCGTGGTATCTTTATTAGGTAAGTGATACGCTTACTAATAATAAGGAGTAGGACTCAACGCGTTAAGTGCTGGTGGAACGGAATGTGAACACCGGACGAAGTCGTCAGACGCGATGTTGGGACCGCATTCGCCTGAATAGGGCGTCTCCAAAAGGGAGATGGCAACATGCAAATAGTTAGTTTGGCAAGCCCCAAGCTCACGACGCGGAATTTGGTTTATTTAGCCATGCTGATGGCAATGCAATTGGTTCTCGGCCGGTTTTCGGTGGGGAACGAGTGGATTAAAATCAGCCCGGCGTTCATCGCGACCGTGATTTTGGGGTATTATTTTGGCCCGTGGCTGGCGGCACTCGCCGGCGCACTGAACGATCAGATTGCGTTCATGCTGTGGGGCACCGGGGCGAACTTCCTCGGTTTCACCCTGTCAGCAGCAGTGGGCGCGCTGATTTATGGCCTGTTTTTCCACAAGAAGGCCGTTAAGTTGTGGCGCGTCATCGTCGCAACGGCGCTGGTGATTCTCGTCGTGAACATCGGGCTCGACACGCTGTGGCTGGTGATGATGGGCTTTAAGTTCAACGTCATCATCTGGCCGCGCGTGCTGAAGAATCTCGTTGTGTTGCCAATTCAAGCCGCACTTGCTTACAGCGTTTTGAAAGCAGTTGTGCGCGTACGTCCTAATCTAGAGCGTAAATAATTGATTAACCGGCAATGGTCTGGTCGAAGCACACCGCGTGTTTTGGTTGGTCGCTGCCGGTTTTTTTGCGCTCAAATCCTGGAAGCGCCCGCATTTTTTAGGGGTTGAAAGGTGTGGTAAACTAGTATGCAGAATTAGACAGTTATCATGGCCTACTTGACGTTTGCTCCTTGCAATCCGCACCGAGCCAGATAAAGGTGACCATGGCTCAGGAGGACCTTTCGATGAATATTTTGGCGCTCGACACGTCGAACAAAGCAATGAGTGTAGCGGTTGTGCAAGACGGAACGCCGCTGGCCGAAACCACGCTGAACCGGATGAAGACCCACAGCGTACAGCTTCTGCCCACCATCGATAATTTGGTAGCGCTCAGTGGGCTCGTGCCCGAAGACATTGACCGTGTGGTAGTCGCCGCCGGTCCGGGGAGTTACACCGGTCTGCGCATTGGGGTGACCACTGCCAAAACGTTCGCCTACACGATGAATATTGACCTGGTCGGTGTTTCCAGTCTGGCCGTTCTGGCGGCGAACGTGCGGAAGGAAACAGCGCTGATTGTGCCCGTCATGGATGCGCGGCGGGGCAACGTCTTCACCGGGATTTACCAGTGGGACGGCGACAAGCTCGTGAACGTGCTTCTGGACCGGCACACCAGCCTCGAACAGTTGGTGGCTGAAGTGGGTGCCTTGGACCAGCCGGCCATTTTCGTTGGTGCCAGCTCCGTGATGCGGGAACAGATTCGCGGCGCGCTTGGCAGCATGGTGTCCTTCACCGATGCGGTTGACGACCTGCCCCGGGCGCTGCGCGTTGCCGAGTTAGGCCGGGAGTTGCCCGCTGCGGATATCGCGTCCTTCGTGCCGCAATACCTGCGCCTGACGGAAGCGGAAACGAATTGGCTCAAGAAGAATCCGAATGCGGACCGGAGTAACTATGTTCAGAAGGTTTAAAGATTGGCTTGCGCGGCGGCAGGCAATTCGTGACGGTTTTTTGCCGCACCCAATTACAATTAATGGCGCTACTTACAGTTTGCGCCGCATGACGGAAGCGGACATCCCCGCAGCCCTAGATTTAGAGCGCGCTGTCTACGGTGACACGCCGTGGGAAAAAATGGCGTTCATGTCGGAACTGCAGAAGAAATCAACCGCGCTGTACCTAGTGCTGGTGGTTCCCGAATCCGGACAACTAGCAGCATTCATCGGCGCGTCGTTTCGGCGGCTTGAGTCCCACATCACGAACATCGCGGTGCACCCGCAGTTTCAGCGGCAGGGCATCGGGCGGACGCTCATGGAGCTCATGCTGGACCGGTCGAAAACCATGGGGATTCAGGTTGTGTCGCTTGAAGTACGGCTCGACAACGTGCACGCACAGTCGCTGTACCGGTCGCTTGGCTTTGTCGATGGTCGCGTGCGGCGTAATTATTACACGCGCGAACGGGCAGACGCAATTGACATGGCGGTGAAGTTGAGTGGTAGTACCGACAAAGCTCCGATTAACGATTGTGATCACAACGCAACGGTGTAGTGGCGGTAACCTGAAAAGAGAGTTTAAGAGGTAGTATTTTGGCTAAAGATGAAATTATTTTGGCGTTTGAATCAAGCTGTGACGAAACGTCGGTGGCGGTAATTAAGAACGGGGACAAGATTCTGAGCAACATCATTGCGACCCAAATCAACAGCCACAAGCGCTTCGGCGGCGTCGTTCCGGAAGTGGCCAGCCGCCACCACGTGGAAGAAATTACCATAATTATTGACGACGCACTGACCGAAGCTGGGATCAGCTACGAAGACGTCGATGCCGTGGCTGTTACGTACGGCCCCGGTCTGGTGGGCTCACTGCTGATTGGGGTGACGGCCGCTAAGACCATCGCCTACGCCCACCACTTGCCCCTCATTCCGGTGAACCACATGGCTGGACACATCTACGCGGCGGCATTTGTCACCAAGCTCCAGTACCCCGTGCTTGCGCTCATGGTTTCTGGTGGGCACACCGAACTGGTCATGCTCACGGGTCCTGCCGAATTCTCCATCATTGGCGAGACGCGGGATGACGCTGCCGGTGAGGCCTACGACAAGATTGGGCGGGTACTCGGCATT
Organism: Lacticaseibacillus hulanensis; assembly: GCF_004010095.1. Classification (GTDB taxonomy): domain Bacteria; phylum Bacillota; class Bacilli; order Lactobacillales; family Lactobacillaceae; genus Lacticaseibacillus; species Lacticaseibacillus hulanensis. The sequence continues at coordinate 24,682 of NZ_RRYD01000022.1, forward strand.
TCCTACCCCGCCGGTAAGGAAATCGACCGGCTCGCGCACCTGGGCAAGGACACGTTTGGCTTCCCGCGCGCCATGGACAACAGCGATGACCTCGACTTTAGCTTCAGTGGTTTGAAGTCCGCATTCATCAACACCGTCCACCACGCGGACCAGTTGCACCAGGAGCTCAGCCACGAGGACTTGGCGGCCAGCTTCCAGGCGGCCGTCGTGGACGTTCTGGTCGACAAAACGATGACCGCGCTGCAGGAGCACCCCGTGAAGCAGCTGATTGTTGCCGGCGGGGTCGCGGCCAACCAGGGCCTGCGTGAGGCGCTCGGTGCGCGGCTTGCCACCGAGATGCCTGACGTTGAGCTGATTGTGCCCCCACTGCGTCTTTGCGGCGACAACGCGGCGATGGTCGGTGCGGCAGCCCACATTTTGCGCGGCAAGAACGTGTTCGCGGGGGAAACATTGAACGCTGAACCAAACCTGAATTTTGCGCGCGCCTAGATCATGCGCGACAATTATCATTTTATCCGTGCACAACTAACCAATTGCGGGTAATATAGAACCCCGTTAGCACCAAAGCTGCCCGTTGCGGGCGGTTTGCGGGCTAACGGGGCTTTTTTGTACAAGAGCGAACGTTTGTCCGTTTTTTTTGACCACTCAACTTGCGATAATTAGATATAAGTATTAACGTTGTTGCCAATTAAGCGCGAACGAATAAACGTGTGTAAAAGGAGGGCAAATCCATGCAGGACCTAATTAACACCTTTATGGAGCGACGATCTGACCTGGTTCAGGCATTGGGTCAGCACCTCGAGATTTCAATTGTTGCACTAATTATTGCCATGGCCATTGCGATGCCCCTGGCGTATTGGGGTGTGAACCACGAGCGCGTGTCAGGGTGGCTGCTCCAGATTACGGGGGTGTTGCAGACGATTCCGTCGCTCGCACTCCTGGGGCTACTCATTCCGCTGGTCGGCATTGGCACGGTGCCCGCAATTATTGCGCTGGTGGTGTACGCACTACTGCCAATTTTCCAAAACACCTACCTGGGGCTAACCGGAATTGACCCATCACTGCTCGAGGCGGCCGATGCCTTCGGGATGAAGCGCTGGCGCAAGCTGATTAAGGTGCAACTTCCGCTTGCGGCACCGACCATCATTGGCGGGATTCGCACGGCGATGGTGCTGATTATTGGGACTGCAACGCTCGCCGCCCTGATTGGGGCCGGGGGGCTCGGGTCGTTCATCCTGCTAGGGATTGACCGCAATAACACCAGTTTGATTGTGATTGGGGCCGTCACCTCCGCGCTGCTTGCCGTGGGGCTTAACCTCATCGTCGGCTGGCTGGCGAAGCACCGCTGGCAGTGGACCGCCGCCCTCGCCGCACTCCTTCTGGGGGTTGGCGCCGGGACGGGAATCGCACGGATTGCCACCCAGACGGAAACCATCACCATTGCCGGCAAGCTCGGCGCCGAACCGGATATTTTGATTAACATGTACAAGGAGTTAATCGAACAGGATAACCCGCGGGTGCACGTGCAGCTCAAGCCGAACTTTGGTAAAACCACGTTCCTGTACTCGGCCCTCAAGAAGGGGTCGGTTGACGTGTACCCCGAATTCACCGGGACCGTCCTCGAGACGCTGGTGAAGGTGCCCAAAGCCCAGGCGGATCAGCACCGGTCGGCCCAGCAGACGTATGCACTCGCCAAGCAGCTGATTGCAAAACAAAGTGACATGACCTACTTGCCACCGATGAAATACGAAAACACCTACGCGCTGGCCGTGACGAAGAAGTGGGCCAAGGCCAATGACGTCAAAACCATTAGCGACCTGACCGGCCACAGTGGGAGCCTGCACGCCGGCTTTTCCCTCGAATTCACCGACCGACCAGACGGGTACCCGGGGCTGAAGGCAAAATACGGGCTGAAACTGCCGTACCAGACGCTGGAACCAGCGCTGCGGTACACCGCCATTCGTGACGGGCGGGTGAACATCGTGGATGCCTACTCGACCGACAGTGAGCTGGTGCAGTACCACCTGCAGACGCTCACGGATAACCACCACCTGTTCCCCTCCTACCGCGGCGCGCCGCTGATGCGCAGCAAGTTCGCACAGCAGCATCCGGGGGTCGTGAAGAGCTTAAACAAACTGGCCGGTAAAATTTCGGCAGCGGACATGCAGCAGATGAACTACGACGTGAACGTAAAAAAGCAAAGTGCAGCCCACGTTGCGCGGCACTACCTCGAAACCCACGGACTGCTCAAGAAGGGGGGCAAATAGCGATGGGAACGATGATTGAGTTTGACCACGTCCACAAGGAATTCAACGGCGCCGCCGTAATTCCCGATTTGTCGCTAACCATCCCCGAACGCGAGATTACCGTCCTGGTTGGCCGCTCCGGTTGCGGGAAGACCACGACGCTGAAGATGATCAACGCGCTGATTAAGGCGGACAGCGGCACCATCAAGTACAATGACCGGCTGGTGACCGATTACAACCTGCAGGAATTGCGCTGGCAAATTGGTTACGTATTGCAGCAAATCGCCCTGTTCCCCAACATGACGGTGGCTCAGAACATCGCGGTGATTCCCGAGATGCGCCGCGAATCGGCCGCCGATATTGAGCGGCGGACGCGGGAGCTATTAAGGTCCTGCAGCTTGGACCCGGACACCTACATGAATCGCGCGGTGGACGAACTGTCCGGCGGCGAGGCGCAGCGCGTGGGGATCATGCGCGCACTGGCGGCTGATCCGCCAACGATTCTGATGGACGAACCGTTTAGCGCGCTGGACCCCCTGTCCCGGCGCCAGTTGCAGGACCTTGTGCTGGATTTGCAGACCAAGTTGCACAAGACCGTTGTCTTCGTCACCCACGACATGAACGAGGCCCTCAAGATGGGCGACCACATTGCGGTGATGGATGCCGGCCAGATTGTGCAGGTCGGCACGCCGAGTGAAATTCGCAACAATCCGGCCGATGAGGTGGTGGCAAAGCTGTTTGCCGGCACCAAGCAGGACGATCCGTTCGCGCGGAGCCTAGATGAAATTGTGGCGGACGGGTACGGCGCGTTACAATCAAGTGGGGATGCCGCTGACCTCGTGCCAGCATCAACCAAGCTGGCCGCCGTGATTACCGAGTTGACAAGTGGTCAGACCGTGCGCGTGGCGCGTGCCGGGCAGAAGTACGCACTGACGGCGGGAGATGTGTTGCGGTACCTCACGACGCAGCGGAATTAACCGTGGCAGATTGATTGTTACTCACGAAAGGAGTGGCTTCAAATGGCATTTGACGTAGACGTTGTGGTAATTGGTGGCGGACCAGGCGGACTGGCCGCGGCCCACGCTCTTGCGCGGACCAAGAAGGTTCTGGTTGCCGAGGATAATCTCTGGGGCGGAACCTGCCCGAACTTCGGTTGTGACCCCAAGAAGATGCTTTACGGGGTCACCGAGGCGGTGCGGCAGACGCGCAGCTATGCCGGCAGTGGGGTCAGCGGGGTTGCGCTTGTTGATTGGCCACAGATGATGGCGTTCAAGCGCGGCTACACCGATAGCGTGCCGGCTGGGACCGAGAGTGGCCTAGCCAGTGCGGGCATCGAGCACGTGCACGCCAAGGCGAGCTTCATTGATGCCCACACGCTGCGAGTTGGTGACCGCGTGGTGACGACTGACAAGGTGATTATCGCCACGGGGGCGCACGCGGCGCGGCCAGACATTCCGGGTGCGGAGTTGCTTGAAACGAGCACGGATTTTCTGAGCCTGCCGGACAAGCCGGATGCAATTGGGTTCATCGGTGCTGGCTATGTCGCCATTGAGCTGGCCAACATTGCCGCAGCTGCGGATGTCACCGTGCACGTTTTCCAGCACAATCACCGCATCTTGCGGAATTTCCCGGAAGAATACACGCAGCTGGTCGCAGAGGACCTCGCCCGCAAAGGCGTCATCTGGCACTGGGACACGGAGGTGCAGGAAGTCCGCGACCAAGACGATGGCGTTCAGGCGCACACCACGACCGGTGATTTTGACCTGAACCACCTATACGTGGCGATGGGGCGGCCGGCAAACACGGATGGCCTGAACCTGGACCAAGTGGGTATTAAGCAGGGCAAGGGTGGTATTACAGTAAGCGACCACCTGCAGACCAGCCAGGCCAACGTGTACGCAATCGGTGATGTTGCCGGTAGCAACGTGCCGAAGCTCACACCGGTTGCCGGGTTAGAGGGCCGCTATGTCGCTGGGCAAATCCTGGGCGATAGCAGCGACCCAATCAAGTACCCGGCAATTCCGCACGCGGTGTTTGCTGGTCCCGAACTGGCTTCCGTCGGGGTTACGCTCGATGCGGCCCAGGCTGATCCGGATGCCTATGCGGTCACCACACAGGACGTCGGGTCTTGGTACACCTACAACCGCATTCGGGACACGCGGGCCAAGGTTTCCGTGATCACGCGGCGGAACGACGGCATCATCGTTGGTGCGATTGCCTACGCGACGAACGCTGAGGAGTTAATCAATTATCTCAGCGACATGATTAGTCACGAGACGCCAGCAAGTGACCTAGCGCAGTGGATGCCGGTTTACCCAAGCGTGGCCAGTGATTTGGGCTACTTCTATTAACAAGAATAATCGCCGCCAGTCGCGTTTTGACTGGCGGCTTTTTGATGCACATGTTCATTTTTAGTGCCCATGTGGTGGGCCTTTTGTACTTTTTTGAACAAAGCCAGCGCTTGTTGTTGCCGGGATATGCTATGATAGAAAGCGTCATCATTAATAAAACGATAATGTACATATGTTGGTGTCTGACGGATATCGACCAAGGGAGGTGAGAAGATGGCGACGATTCACGATGTTGCCCGGATTACGGGTTTTTCGCTCGGCACGGTTTCGAACGTGATTAACCGGCCGGAGCGGGTTGCGCCCAAGACGCGGGCAAAGATTGAGCGCGTGATGGCGGAACTGAACTACACGCCGAACGCAATGGCGCGCGGCCTTAGTCTGGGCCAGAGCCGGAACGTCGGCGTCGTGCTTCCGAATAGCCACCACCCTTACTTTGCCCACATTGTGGACGGCATTACCGACGCCGCTTTTCCCACTGGGTACCGGGTGACGCTGCTGCCGACGAACTACGACGAGGGCTTCGAGCGCCAATACCTGCGCGAGTTCCAGCAGAAAATGTACGCCGGCATGATTTTCGTTTCCAGGCAGCTGCCACTGGCGGACCTTGTGAATTATGTTCGTTATGGCCAAATTGTGACGTGCGAAAACGTGGGCGACATGAAAATCACCTCCGTTTATTCCGACCGGACGACGACCTACCGCGCCGCTTTTCGGTGGGTTTGGCAGCGCGGGTACCGCAACGTGGCCCTGCTTGGTTTGCGGGGTCCGGAGCACAGCGAAACCACGCGCGATTTGATGCGGGCGTACGAATATGTTTTCCACGAAGAACTTGACCCGGATCGGTTCCGGCCGGGCGTTTCGAGCAGGCAGGATGGGTACGCGGCGGCGCAGTATTTGGCCACGACTGACCCGAAGATTGACTTTGTGATGGCTAATGGTGATGATATTGCTGCGGGGGTGTACGCGGCGTATAAGGAGCTCGGGGTGAAGATGCCCGGCATTATGGGCACGGAAAACCAGCTGTCTAGTCAGCTGTTGCACCTGCCGACGATTAATCACCACTTGGAGACGCTGGGGCACATTGCCTTTAACCAGGCAATTCGTCCGGGAATTCGGCATCAGCTGGTAAAATCAGACTTTGTTGCGAGGTAATAATTTTGACTGAAAAAAGATTGGCAGTTTTCGATATTGACGGAACGCTCGTCACGATGAAAAAGACGATTTTAAAAAGTACGCTTGCGGCCATTCGGGAGTTGCAGGAAAAGGGCGTGCACGTGGCCATCGCGACGGGCCGCAATTACAAGATGGCCCGCGCGGTGATTGATGAAACGGGCATCCACGACTACATTGTGTGCAACGGATCGGCGTACTACGTGAACGATAAGCTGGTGGCGCAGCGCACGATGGACCAAGATGACATGCGCAAGTTAACGCTGTTCACACGGCAAATCGACACCAACTTCCTCGCCGAAACCGCCGATGAGGTCTACGCCGATAAGCTGCCCGAACCAATGGCGGAAAAGTTGATGGCGGGCTGCCAGACTTTCCCCGTTTTGGGCCACGGCTTTGCCCTCAATCACCCGTTTGTCCAAGGCCTGGCGGTGATGTCACCGGAGCAGGAACAAAGCGTACCGGAATTGAAGCACACGCAGTTCCGCCGCTTTGGTCCTGAGGGGGTCGACGTCCTGCCGGCTGACGGGTCAAAGGCGCGCGCGATTAACGAACTGGCCGGCACGGTTGGCGTCAGTCGTGATAATATCGTGGCCTTTGGGGACAACCAGAACGACAAGGAAATGTTGCATTCTGCCGGCATCGGGATTGCCATGGGCCACGCCACCCCGGACGTCCAGGCCATGGCCGACTGGGTCACGAGTGACTCCGAAAGTGACGGCATTATGCGCGGCCTGCAGCACATTGGTTGGCTCTAAACGCGAATAGGTATTTGGCAAAGCTCGCAGTAGGGGTGCTCACCTCGGCTGCGATTTTTTGTGATTGGGCGCAAAAAAAGCCCACCGCAATGAAGCGATGGACTGTGCTCGTGTATTTGGCATTGATTAAGCTCAGACGCGCAGGGCTTAGTAGTCTTCAAGTGCCAGTGAGGCTTCTTCCCAGATTGATTCCTGCTCGGCAATCTGCTGGTCAAGGTCCTCGATTTCCTTTTGCATGTCGGCCAGTTTGAGGGCGCGGGCAGCATTTTCGGGCTGGGCCATTTCGGTCTCAATCGATTCCTTCTTGGCGGTCAGCTCGTCGATCTTGCTTTCGGCATCATCGGCCTGGCGCTGCAACTTGCGCATCGCCTTTTGGTCTTCTTTGGAGGCTTGGTACGCCTGGTTGGCCGCACTCTGGGCAACAGGTTCGCTGCTTGCAGGGCTTGCCGCCTGGTTTTGCTCGGCCAGCTTCTCCTGGTAGTAATCCCAGTTGCCCAGGTAGGTGGTGCTGCCGGCGGGGGTGATGGCCACGACGCGGCTGGCCAGGCTGTTGATGAAGTACCGGTCATGAGAAACAAACAGGACGGTGCCGTCAAAATCGGCGAGGGCAGATTCGAGCACTTCCTTACTGTTGATGTCCAGGTGGTTGGTCGGTTCGTCCAGGATGAGCAGGTTCGCGTGGTTCAAGGCGAGCTTGGTGAGTAGCAGGCGGGCTCGCTGACCACCGGAAAGGGACGCGACCGTCTTGCCGACGTCATCGGCGGTGAGCAGGAATGCGGCCAGGGCGCTCCGGACTTCTTTTTCGGGCATCATTTTGTGCTCGTTCCACACTTCATCGAGAACGGTGTTGGTTTCTGTCAGGTTGTGTTGGTCTTGGTCGTAGTAACCCGGTTCCACGTTGGCACCGAACTTACTGCCACCCTTCAGGAACGGAATTTGGCCGAGGACGGATTTTAACAGCGTTGATTTACCAACCCCGTTTGGTCCGACAATCGCCAGGCGTTCGCCCTTGGTCAGCTCAAAATCGATGGGACCGGCCATTGGTTCGTCTGGACTGTAGCCAACTGTGGCGTCGCTAACCGTGAGCACCACGTTACCGCTCGGGTGATTGGCCGTGAAGTGGAAGTGGGCACTGGCATCACCGGTTGGTTTTGGCAGGCGCACCATCTTCTCCAGTTGCTTGCGCCGGCTCTGCGCCATCTTGGTGGTGCTGGCCCGGACCAGGTTCTTGTCGACGTAATCTTGCAGCTTGGCGATTTCTTCCTGCTGCTTGTTGTAGGCCTTCCACGCCTGGTCGATGTTAGCGGCGCGCTGCTGGCGGTACTGGGTGTAGTTCCCGTGGTAGTGGGTCGCACCGGTTGGGCTCAGTTCGTAGACTTCATTGACACTGTGATCAAGGAAATACTGGTCATGGCTGACGATGAGGATGGCGCCCTTGTATGCGCGCAGGTATCCTTCCAGCCAGGTGAGTGTGTCGATGTCCAGGTGGTTCGTGGGTTCGTCCAGGATGATGAGGTCGTGGCCCTGCAGCAGCATTTTCGCCAGTGCCAGCCGGCTGCGCTCCCCACCTGACAGGGTTGCAATGCGGTCGTGAAAACGCGCCTCCGGGAAGTTGAACCCAGCCAGGACGTTGCGGATCTCGGCTTCGTAGCCATAACCGTTGCGTTCCTTGAACTCGTGGCTCAGATTATCGTAGGTGGCAAGCGTGTCGTGGTAACGTTTGTCGTCAGTTAACACCGCTGGGTCCGAAAGCTGGGCCTCAAGTTCGTGGAGCTTTACTTCCATTGCGCGTAACTCGCTGAACCCATCAAGCATCTCGGCGTAGATTTCCTTGTCCGAATCAAGCCCAGAGTTTTGCGCGAGGTAGCCAATCGAAATATTCTTCTTGGTGGTGACTGTCCCGTAATCGGGTTCCTTGTCGCCATTTAGGATCTCAAGAAGGGTGGTTTTGCCAATTCCGTTAGGGCCGACAAGTGCAACGCGGCCGCCCTCTTGAATCTGTAGTGAAATATTGGTGAAGAGGTCAACACCGTCAAAGGTGCGACCCACGCCTTGTGCTTGGAGTAGAATCACTTTTTGGTCCTCCGTTAAAAAATGTCTATCTTCTAATATAACACAGGCGGACCGAATACAATAAGTCATGGGGCTTTACGCGGTGGTAAATGGGTGAGTTGTGACCATGAATTATTGGCTAATTTACTAAAAGAAGGTTTAGTGAAAATTGTTCGCATATTGGTGCACAAAGGCATATTTATGCGTCTGTATTAGCAAATTTATCTTGACCGGTTGCTAACTTGTTATACCATATCGGCATATGTGGCATTTTTCTCAGCAAAGAGCGCATTATATTGATGATTGCTCAAAACTTAATATTGCACTTTAATCCAAAAATCGTTATGCAAGCGCTTGTTTTTTAGTGCGCTAACGAATATGATTAACACTGAGATGTGTGTAAAATAACGGGAAAATATATGGGTCATGTGATATTTTGAACGGAGGGTGCTAAATGTCTGGTTCTGCAATTCCAAAAGCGACTGCCAAGCGGTTGCCACTATATTACCGATACTTGTCATTCTTGGCGGAATCCGGCACCGGCCGAATTTCGTCAACTGAACTTGCCGAGGCGGTGAAGGTGGATTCGGCAACGATTCGGCGGGATTTTTCGTATTTTGGCGCGTTGGGTAAACGGGGATACGGTTACGATGTTGGTGCGCTGGTTGAGTTCTTCAAGAAGACTCTGAGTCAAGACCACCTCACGAACGTTGCGCTGGTTGGTCTCGGCGCGATGGGGCACGCACTGCTGCAGTACAACTTCCGCGCGTCCAGCAACATTCGGATTAGCGCCGCGTTTGCGACTGATGCCAAGGTGATTGGCACAATTCAATCCGGCGTGCCGGTATATTCAATGAGTGAACTGAGTAAGCAGCTTGAGGATCAGCAAATCCAAATCGCAATTCTCACGGTCGATGACGAAAATGCGCAGGACTTCGCGGATCAGTTGGTTGGTGCGGGCGTGCGTGGCATTATGAACTTCACGTCGGTGCGGCTGACGGTGCCGAAGAACGTGCACGTGCAAAACATCGATTTGGCGACCGAACTGCAAACAATCATTTACTTCTTGGACAGTAGCAACAAGTAACGCAACGAAGAAGCACTTACAACGAGCCAGGGTTGAGGCAGCGGCGCAAGTGCTTCTTTTTTTGCGTCCTAAATTCCTAAACTTTAGCACTCCTTAATAAAAAGTGCTAAATTGACAAACGCCCGTGCCATGCGGTTTACGGCGCGTTTGACCGATTTACGACCGAAAATTTCACCGTCCGGGGGTTGCAATCCTAAGTGTGCATGTTATAGTAATACTTGTGTTAGCACTTGAGACGAAAGAGTGCTAAAAAATTATTCTTCATGGAGGGATTGTCTTGCTTAAACCATTAGGAGATCGCGTCATTGTTAAGGTGACTGAAGAAGAGGAACAGACTGTTGGCGGTATTGTTCTCGCCAGCAACGCAAAGGAAAAGCCACAAACCGGTAAGGTGATTGCCGTTGGTGAAGGCGCCCTTACCCCAGAAGGCAAGCGGCTACCAATGGCCGTTTCTGAGGGCGATGTAGTGATGTACGACAAGTACGCCGGCTCCGAAGTGAAGTACGAGGGCGAAAAATTCCTTGTTATGCACGACAAGGACATTATGGCAATCGTTAAGTAGATAGCAATTTGAACTGTTAAGTCGCAGCCGCTTGGTTTTGAATTTACGACCAAACGCGTGACTTAGGTAGCATTGAGACACAGAACGCAGGCGCCCGCTTTGCTGGTCAGCATCGGTAGTTAATCAGATGATGCAAGATTGGCTGTGCGCCCCGTTCGACTATACTTGAGGTGAAAAATACAATGGCTAAAGAAATTAAATTCTCTGAAGACGCTCGCGCAGCAATGTTGCGTGGGGTTGATAAGTTGGCAAACACCGTTAAGACCACGATTGGGCCTAAGGGACGTAACGTTGTTTTGGACAAGGATTACGGTTCACCTGAGATTACCAACGACGGTGTGACAATCGCTAAGTCCATCGAACTTGAAGACCGGTTCGAAAACATGGGTGCTAAGCTCGTTTCCGAAGTTGCTTCCAAGACCAACGACATCGCTGGTGACGGGACCACGACCGCAACGGTTCTGGCTCAGTCCATCATCCGCGAAGGCATGAAGAACGTGACCGCCGGGGCTAACCCTGTTGGCATTCGTCGCGGGATTGAACTGGCAACCAAGGCTGCAGTTGACGCACTGCACGCTAACTCCCACACCGTTTCCACGAAGAAGGAGATTGCACAGGTTGCTTCCGTTTCTTCCGCTAACGAAGAAGTCGGGAACCTGATTGCCGACGCAATGGAGAAGGTTGGTAACGATGGTGTTATCACCATTGAAGAGTCCAAGGGGATTCAGACCGAACTTTCCGTTGTTGAAGGGATGCAGTTCGACCGTGGCTACCTGTCCCAGTACATGGTCACCGACAACGACAAGATGGAAGCCGACCTCGACAACCCATACATCCTGATTACCGACAAGAAGATCAGCAACATCCAGGACATCCTGCCACTGCTTCAGGAAATCGTGCAGCAGGGTAAGGCACTTCTGATTATCGCTGACGACGTTGATGGTGAAGCTCTTCCTACCCTTGTTCTGAACAAGATTCGTGGGACCTTCAACGTTGTTGCGGTTAAGGCACCTGGCTTTGGTGACCGGCGCAAGGCAATGCTTGAAGATATCGCAACGCTGACCGGCGGGACCGTTATTACTTCCGACCTTGGCCTTGAACTCAAGGACACCAAGATTGATCAGCTTGGCCAAGCCGGCAAGGTAACCATCACCAAGGACAACACGACGATTGTTGAAGGTGCTGGTTCCAAGGATGCCATCAACGAACGTGTTGCTGTCATCAAGTCCCAGATTGCCGAAACCACGAGTGACTTCGACCGTGAAAAGCTGCAGGAACGCCTGGCAAAGCTTGCCGGTGGTGTTGCGGTTATCAAGGTTGGTGCCGCAACCGAAACTGAACTGAAAGAACGCAAGTACCGCATTGAAGACGCCCTGAACGCAACGCGTGCCGCTGTTGAAGAAGGTTACGTTGCTGGTGGCGGTGTTGCCCTCGTTAACGTCATTCCTGAAGTTGCTAAGTTGAATGAAGACGGCGATGTTCAGACCGGGATCAACATTGTGCTACGTGCTCTTGAAGAACCTGTTCGTCAGATTGTTGAGAACGCTGGTCTTGAAGGCTCCGTCATCGTTGAACGCCTGAAGGGTGAAAAGGTTGGCTTTGGCTTCAACGCCGCAACTGGCGAGTGGGAAGACATGGCTAGTGCCGGCATCATCGACCCAACCAAGGTTACCCGTTCTGCTCTGCAAAACGCCGCTTCCGTTGCCGCTTTGATGCTGACCACCGAAGCCGTTGTTGCCAACAAGCCAGAACCTAAGGACGCCGCTCCTGCAGCTCCAGCTGGTGGCATGAACCCCGGCATGGGCATGATGTAATCTAATCCGGCGCAGACGCAAAGGCGCGGCTGCATTAGATTAACCTGTTGCTGGTGTGCATAGTGCATGCAGCAGTCAGTTTACTTGTTCGATATTCAGTAACCGAAAACAACCCGCCGAGCAATCTGCGGGTTGTTTTCTTGTTTGGGGGCTGGAATTGGAGTAAACTGACATTTACCTTACTATAAATTACGCAGTCGCAATTCGCGGCTTAGAAGGAGTGACGCAAATTATGAAGATTTCAGTTTTCTGCGGCGCCCGCTTTGGCAAGAAGAAGAGCTACGAACAAGTCGCTAATGCCCTGGGTTGGTACATGGGGCGCAACAATATCGAGTTGATTTACGGTGGTTCCCAATCTGGCATTATGGGCACAATTAGTGGGGCGGTACTTGCCGCCGGTGGTGAAGTGACCGGCATCGTGCCCGCGGGATTGTTCACCAGTGAGATTCCGCGGCATGACGCGACCCACAACATCGTAACTAAGGATATTGATGAACGGAAGCGGCTGCTGCTGTCTGAACCAGACGCATTTCTCGTTTTCCCTGGCGGCCTTGGCACCCTGGAAGAGGTCTCACAGGCCCTTTCCTGGATGGCAATTGGGCTACTCCCGAACAAGCCACTGGGGATTTTCAACATGAACCATTTCTACGACGGTCTGCTGACGGTGCTCGATCAGTTCGTTGATCAAGAGTTCGCGGATGCGTCCGTTCTGGACAATGTCTTTGTATCGGATAACTTCGAGGAGCTGATTGGGATGCTGGAGGCAAACGCCGGCGAACTGTCACTTGAAGAAGCAAATTAAACTAAAGGCGTGGGTAGCTGGCGAGTATTCGCTGAGGCAGCTATCCGCGCCTTTTTTCGAAAAATATTTCCCGGGTTATGGGCAAAACGGCTTTACGAAGTCGCATCCATCCGCTACGCTCAAATAAACAGCTAAGAAGGAGCTCAATATGATTCATACCGATGAGCAGATGGATTTGGGAAACGTCGAGCCACTTGATGAGTACGTGCACTGCACCTTTACGGAGACGGACCTCCCCGTGCACGTGAGCGATGTGCGGTTTGAGCGGTGCAGTTTCGCATCGGATCAGGTCCGCAGTGATTTTGTGAACGTGGTGTTTGTCCACTGCGACTTCGCCAATACCGACTTCACCCAGGTGCGATTTGGCGGCGTCAGTTTCACGGACTGCCGGTTACTTGGCGCTGATTTCAGCGATGCCAAGTTCGTGCAGACACGGTTTACTGACTGCCAGGCCCAGATGGCAATCTTCGCCCAGGCGAGCCTGCGGAAGTGCTATTTTCAAAAATGCGACCTAACCGATAGCTCTTTTCAAAATGTGACCACCCGGACGAAGACGCAATTCGATGACTGTCAGTTGGTTAACGTTGACCTGCAAGACACCCTGCTCAAAAACTGGGACGTGCGCACCTCGACCATCCAGAACCTGCAATTCGACCCGGATGATGCTTATGGCTTAACCATTGCGGGGTGGCAGGCCGCGGAGCTCATCGGCATGTTTGGGATTAAGGTGGCTGAGTAACGGCCAAGACAAGCGAATATTTGGTGGGGTGCGGGTGAGTCAGTGCAGCTTCACCTGGCCCAAAAGCTGGAGTATTGATGAAAATCAGCTGTGGGTTTGGGGCAATTTTCATGACCACGGCGCTTTGTTGTAGTAATTTAGCTGGCACAGTGTTAACATACCATTTGTTTACGATATCTTATGAATTCAGGAGTTTGTGCAATGCAACAGCTTAAACGCTTACTCATCGGTCGGCCACTGAAGTCGTCCGAAGAGGGTGGCCAAAAATTAGGTAAGTTAAAGGCCCTAGCAATGCTCAGTTCCGACGCGCTGTCTTCAGTTGCGTACGGGACCGAACAGATTGTTTTGGTGCTCACAACATTGTCGGCCGCGGCAATCTGGTATTCATTACCAATTGCGGCCTTCGTGCTCATCTTACTTCTCAGTTTGACCCTGTCTTACCGGCAAATCATTCACGCATACCCCGGTGGTGGTGGTGCCTACGTTGTTTCCAGCGAAAACCTGGGGACCACTTCCGGCCTGCTTGCTGGGGGTTCACTGCTCATTGACTACATGCTCACGGTTGCCGTGTCCGTTTCCGCTGGTGCGGAAGCAATTTCCTCGGCGATTCCGGCCCTGTACGGACATGAGGTGCTCATTTCCATCATCATCGTGGTGCTGCTCATGGCCATGAACCTGCGCGGGATGAGTGAATCGGCGAACTTCCTGATGGTGCCAGTCTACCTGTTCGTTATCTCCATCACGGCGATGATTGTCTGGGGGCTGTACCGGATTGCCACGGGGGACATCCCCATGCAGGCCCGCGGTGTGGTCGGCAGTGTCGTTCCCGGCATCAGCGCGGCGTTAATCTTCAAGGCCTTCAGTAGTGGTTCGTCCTCACTGACCGGGGTTGAAGCGATTAGTAACGCGGTGCCGTTCTTCAAGAAGCCGCGTGCGCACAACGCCGCATCCACGCTCGCAATTATGGCGACGATTCTCGGGTTCTTCTTCGCCGGGATTACCTTCCTGAACTACTGGTACGGAATTGTGCCAATCGCCAAGGTGACGGTGCTGTCCCAGGTCGCCAGCTTCACCTTTGGCCACGGATTCATGTACTACATCATCCAGTTTGCCACTGCGATGATTCTGGCGGTGGCCGCCAACACTGGGTTCTCCGCGTTCCCAGTGCTGGCCTACAACCTGGCTAAGGACAAATTCATGCCCCACATGTACCAAGACCGTGGGGACCGTTTGGGCTACTCAAACGGGATTATTACCTTAGCCGTTGGGTCCATCATCCTGATTTCAATCTTCCACGGGAGCACGGAACGCCTCATTCCCCTGTATGCGGTTGGGGTGTTCATTCCGTTCACGCTGAGCCAATCGGGGATGATTGTGCACTGGTTGCGCAACCGGACCAAGGGGTGGTTCACGAAGACGCTTGCGAACTTTTCCGGGGCGCTGATTTCCTTTGCCATTCTGGTTATCTTGTTCGTTTACCGTATCGGTGATATCTGGCCGTTCTTCATCATCATGCCCGTGGTCCTATTCATCTTCTACAAGATTCACGATCACTACCAGAAAGTTGCCGAACAGCTGCGGCTGCCAGATGCGGCCGAAGAGGTTGCCCTCCATGATTACGATGGCAGTACGGTGATTGTGCTGGTCGGGAACGTCACCCGGGTTACCCGGGGGGCGCTCAACTACGCCCAGACGATTGGGGACTACGTGATTGCCATGCACGTGTCAATGGATGAAAACCCGAGCAAGGAACAGGAAACGCAGGATGAGTTCAAGCAGGACTTCCCGAATGTGCGGTTTGTCGACGTGCACTCATCCTACCGCTCCGTTCAAGGGCCGACGATTCGCTTCGTCGACATGATTGCGCGCAACGCGGCTAAACGGAACTTTACCACCACGGTTCTGATTCCGCAGTTTGTGCCCAAGGAACGCTGGCAGGATATTCTGCACAACCAAACCACGTTCCGCTTGCGGCGCGCATTTTCCAGCCGGGAGAACATCATCGTGGCGACATACAGTTACCACCTGAAAAAATAAATGCAGACTAAAAAAGTTTGACCAAAATCTTGGTCAAACTTTTTTTGCATCCCCAGCCAGACGTAAGCGTCAGGTTTTGGTTATTAACAACAGGTTACTGTACGGCAACTGTCAGTAACACGACGTCTACGTGGATACTTGCCGGCGGGTTTGCTAGCAGGGCGGCACGTTTATCCGCGGGTGCCTGCCAGGACAGTGGGGTCATCTTGACGATGTCGGTAAAGAGGCTGGAATCGGCCTGGAAGTCGTAGCTGATTGGTTCTTGCGTTGCGTTCGGGTAACGCTCCATGAAGTGGTCGAGTACGCGCGAGTTATCGTAAGTGGCCTTGTCCGTGCCGGCGTAGAGGCCCTGGCGCAGTTCGGTCAGGTAGCCGGCAGCGGGGATGATCTTGTAGATGTGCCCGCCCGGCCTTAGCACGCGCTCGAATTCAGCGTAGGCGCCCGGCGAGAAGATGTCCGTGACGGCAGAAAACGAGTTGCCCGTGAACGGCAGGTGTGCGAGGTCGGCGACGCAAAACAGTGCGGGGGAATCAAGCGCGCCGGCCAGCTTGATGGCGGGGGCGGAAATGTCAAAGCCGACCGTCACGCCATCAGGTTGCGCCAGCTTGGCAGTGGGCGTGCCCTCACCGCACCCGATGTCCAGGAGGCGGTCGCGCGGGTCGAGCTTGGCCGCGATTGCCTGCAGGAATGGGTCAAAGAAGCCGGCTTGGAGCACCCGCCGGCGGGAGGCGAGCATTTCCTCGGTGTATTCCGTTGCCACGGGGGCGTTCAGGAAATTAACGGTCCCCTTTTTGGCCAAATCGTAGCGGTGGTTGTTGGCACAGATGAGGCTGGTGCCCGTGACTGTTAACTCTTCTTGGCACACGGGACAGGCAAACAGGGGCGCTGCAGCCGCCATAGCTGCCGCTTTTTCCTCGATTTTACGCATGAGATCCTCCGATATTCGTCATTATTTTTATTCCAGTATACGCTAAACTACGCGCGGTTAAAAACGCGGGCAGGCCGCGGTGTTAGCGGGGCGGCGGCAATCACGGCGGCAGGATTTGCGTGCCCATTCCCATCGCGGTGGGTCCAGCCAGCGCCGGGTGACGATTATTGTAAATTGTCGCCCGTTTCGTTAGTGGACTTTTAGGATAATTCGCGGGAAAATAGAGCATGAACGCTTTATTTTGCCAAGCGAAATGGATTGTTAATGAGAGGGAAAATTAAATGCCCAAAAAAGTAACCGATACACCGATGATGCAGCAATACAAGGCCGTGAAGGCGCAGTATCCCGACGCCTTTTTGTTCTACCGCATCGGTGACTTTTACGAATTGTTCTTCGATGACGCGATTAAGGGGTCCCAGCTGCTGGAATTAACGTTAACCGCGCGGAACAAGTCGGCGGACAACCCCATCCCCATGTGTGGGGTGCCCCACCATGCAGTGGATAACTATATCAACATTCTGATTGATCAGGGCTACAAGGTGGCCATCTGTGAACAAATGGAAGACCCCAAGCTGGCGGTGGGGATGGTTAAGCGCGCCGTTATTCAGCTGGTCACCCCCGGGACATCAATGAACATCCACCCGGGTGAGGCCAAGAAGAACAACTACCTGAGTGCGGTGCTACCCCTTAATCCCGGGTTCGGCTTTGCGTACAGCGACTTATCCACCGGTGAATTGAAGGTCACCGTCCTTGCTGACTTATTCAGTGTGGAAAACGAGCTGTCGGCACTGGGGTCAGTCGAAATCGTTGTGCCCGAAAACCTGGACGACACGGTCGCAAAGGCGCTCCACAGCGGCGATCGATTGCTGAGTGTGCAAAAAGACGACGGCAAAAAGCACGCCGAAATTAGTTACGTCACCCAGGACCTGGATGATTTGGCCGAAATCGACGTGGTGACCATGCTGATGCGGTACCTGCTCGACACGCAAAAGCGCAGCCTGGCGCACATTCAAAAGGCAGTTACCTACGCACCCGCGGCATTCCTCGACATGGACGCCGATGCCCGCCGGAACTTGGACATTGTTGCCAACAGCCGCACGGGGAAGAAGGCCGGGAGTCTGCTCGGCCTGCTGGATAGCACCCAGACCGCCATGGGTGGGCGGATGCTGCGGACATGGTTGGAACGGCCACTGCTGGATGTCAGCGCGATTAATGAGCGGCAAGAGCAGGTCCAGACCTTGCTTGATAATTTCTTTGAACGCACCGAACTGGCGGATGCGCTGCGCAAGGTGTATGACCTCGAGCGGCTCGCGGGCCGGGTTGCGTTTGGCAACGTGAACGGGCGCGACTTGCTCCAGCTGGCCACCAGTTTGGACCAAATGCCGACGATTGAGGACATTCTGGGGCGAATGGCTGCCCCGAGCATGGCACCGTACCAGCAGCTGGACCTCGTGGGGGACATTGCCGACTTGATTCACCGTGCCATCACCGACGAGCCCCCAATCTCCGTGAAGGAGGGCGGTGTGATTCGGGATGGCTACGACGAGCAGCTGGACCACTACCGCGAAATTTCGCGCTCCAGCAAGACCTGGCTCGCCAATTTGGAAGCAAGCGAGCGCGAGAAGACGGGTATCCACAACCTGAAGATTCGCTTCACTTCGGTGTTTGGGTACTTCATTGAGGTGACCAAGTCCAACCTGGCCAACGTGCCAGAAGACCGCTACGAGCGCAAGCAGACGTTGACCAACGCCGAGCGGTTCATTACCCCGGAACTTAAGGCCAAGGAAAGCGAGATTCTGGAGGCACAGGCCAGTTCCACCGCCCTCGAATACACGCTCTTCACCAAGGTGCGTGACGACATCAAGGAGCAGATTGGCCGGTTGCAGGCATTAGCTGCTAAGGTTGCCGAGCTTGACGTCCTGCAGAGTTTTGCCCAGCTGGCCGAGAACCAGCATTTTGTCCGGCCGGAGATGAGCAAAACCAGTCACGACGTTGAAATCGTTGGCGGCCGCCACCCGGTTGTGGAAAAGGTGATTGGTAAGTCCAGTTACATTCCAAACGATGTGTTCATGAGTGACGGTGTGGACATGCTCCTCATCACGGGGCCCAACATGTCCGGGAAGAGCACGTACATGCGGCAAATGGCGCTCATCGTGATTATGGCCCAGGCGGGGAGTTTTGTGCCCGCGACCAGTGCGAAGCTGCCAATTTTTGACCACATTTTCACCCGAATTGGCGCGGCCGATGACCTGGCGAACGGGCAGAGTACGTTCATGGTCGAGATGCTAGAGGCCAACGAGGCGCTTAGTCACGCGACCAATCGCAGTCTGATTCTGTTTGACGAAATCGGGCGCGGGACCGCCACTTACGACGGGATGGCGCTGGCGCAGGCCATTATTGAGTATCTGCACGACCACGTGCACGCCAAGACGCTGTTTTCGACACATTACCACGAACTAACGGCGCTGGCGCAGTCGCTGCCGCACCTGAAGAATGTTCACGTCGGCGCAACGCTGGAGAATGGTAACCTGGTGTTCCAGCACAAGATGCTCGCAGGTCCCGCCGACAAGTCGTACGGGATTCATGTTGCCAAACTGGCTGGGCTGCCGAATGAGTTGCTGAGACGTGCCGATAGCATTTTGCAGACACTGGAGGGCAAGGAGCAGGTCCAGATTCCGGCCGCTAACGAGCAAACGGAATCCGGCACCACTGCCGTGCAGCCAGACGTGCCAGCGGGGGCGCACGCTGATGCATATGCGGATACGGCCGAACCCGCCGCGGTTGTGGCCGATACGCCGGCAGACGGGGCGGATGAGCAACTCGAATTGTTCGCGCCGGAGCCAGTTAAGCCGGTCAAGACGGCGCGTTCGAAGAAGGAGGAGGCGGTTCTTCGTGAGCTCGCCGACTTTGACCTAATGGGGGCCAACCCGATGGCCGCAATGAACCTATTGTACGGACTGCAGCAGAAACTAAAGTCAGGGAAGTGATCTTGTGCCACAGATTCACGAGCTATCCGAAGCGCTCAGCAACCAAATTTCAGCCGGTGAAGTGATTGAACGGCCCGCGTCCGTGATTAAGGAACTGGCAGAAAACAGTATCGACGCCGGGGCCACCCAGATTGATATCCGGGTGGTCGATGCCGGCCTCACCTTAATGGAAGTAATGGACAACGGTAGCGGGATTGAGCGCGAAGACGTGCCCACGGCCTTCAAGCGCCACGCGACCAGTAAGATTGCGACGGTGCGTGATTTGTTCGCCATCCACTCGCTCGGGTTTCGCGGTGAGGCGCTCGCCTCGATTGCCTCCGTTGCGGATGTGACCCTAGAAACCGCCACGGTGGCCGGTGAAGGGACCCTGGCGCACCTGGTCGGCGGTAAGATGGTCGACCAGCACAGTCAGGCGTTCCGGCAGGGGACTACTATTCGCGTGGCCAACCTGTTCTTCAACACGCCGGCGCGGCTGAAGTACGTGCGCTCCCAGGCGACCGAACTGAGTCACATTGTGGACATTGTTAGCCGCCTGGCGCTCGGGCATCCCGAAATCGCGTTTACCCTGCGCAACGGGGACAAGGTGACCTTCAAAACCACGGGCAACGGCGATATGCAGCAAACCATCGCCGGGGTCTACGGGGTGGCGATTGCCAAATCGATGTTGCCGATTAGCACGTCTGACAGTGATTTTAGTATTAACGGGTTTGTGAGCCTGCCCGACACGACGCGCTCAAGCCGAAACAGCATCACGCTGCTCATCAACGGCCGCTACTTCAAGAATTACAACCTGGTTAAGGGTATCATTGCCGGCTATGGCTCCAAGCTCATGGTCGGCCGGTTCCCGGTTGCCGTTGTGGCGATTGAACTTGACCCGCACCTAATTGACGTCAACGTGCACCCCACCAAGCAAGAGGTGCGCATCAGCAAGGAAAAGGAACTGGCGGAACTACTCAAAACCAGTATTTACGGGCGGCTGAGCAACCAGAACCTCATTCCGGACGCGCTCCACAACCTGAATAAGGCGCCGCGTGGGGGCAAGAAGGCCGAACAGACCAATCTTGAACTCACGCGCAATGCCGACATGGTGCACGAGCGGACGCTGACGGCGCCGCAGCCGGGAAGCACGGCGGCGAGCACCATGGCAACGGGGCGTTCCCTGTTTGGCTTGCCCGCAGACCAAACGGCGCGGCGCAAAACGCAAGACTGGACGCCGGCGGAAGGTGCCAGCAAGCAGGGCGACTCGGCAAGTCAGCCGGCGCCAGATACGGCAAGTCTTGAGCAACCGGCAGCACCTGGGGACGCGGGCAGCGACCTCAGCATCGATCAGCTGGACGCCAGGAGTATTTTCACCGAGCCCGACCGGTTGGCCGAGTGGGACGCAAAGTACGGTCGGCCGGACCCCAAGGTGAGTCCGTTCGGCAATCTGCCGGGTGAAGATTCGCCGGCAGAGCAAGTTGACCTGGGACCAATCGGCAGCACGGAACCATTTCCCGAGCTGCGCTACTTGGGCCAACTGCACGGCACGTACCTGCTGGCGGAAACCGACAAGGCGTTTTACATGGTTGACCAGCACGCGGCCCAGGAACGCATTAATTACGAGTATTATCGCGTGGAAATCGGTAAGGTTGAGCAGGCTCAGCAGCAATTGCTCACGCCGATTGTGCTCGATTATCCGGCCGGGGATGCGCTCAAGATTCGCGCGGCCCACGATGTGCTGGCGCAAGTTGGCGTTTACCTCGATGACTTTGGGCAAAACAGCTTCATTGCTAGCAGTCACCCAACCTGGTTCAAGGCGGGTCAGGAAGAGGACACACTGAAGGAAATGATTGACTGGGTGCTTGCGGGCGGCCACATCACGGTTGCCCAATTCCGGGAAAAGGCCGCAATCATGATGAGCTGCAAACGCGCGATTAAGGCGAACCACCACCTGGATTCACGTCAGGCGCAGGCACTGCTCACCAAGCTGGCCGAAGCCGAAAATCCGTACAACTGCCCGCACGGTCGGCCGGTGCTTGTGTCGTTTAGCAATACAGATTTGGAAAAGATGTTCAAACGAATTCAGGACAGTCACGAAAGCGATAGGTGGAGTGAATAATGATACTTGCAAGCGCGTCGCCGCGGCGACAGGAGTTACTTGGCCGCATCACAAGCGATTTTCAGGCGGTGCCGGCCCAGATTGATGAGCGCGCGCTGCCGCTATTGCCACCGGCGGAGTACGTGTTGGCGCTGGCGCAGGCCAAAAGCCGAGAAGTTGCCGGCCGTTACCCGGGCGAGCGCATTATCGCGGCCGACACGATGGTGGCGTTCGGCGATGAAATGCTCGGCAAACCGGCAGACGAAGATGCCGCCCGCCAGATGATCCGCAAGCTGGCGGGGCAGACCCACCACGTGCACACGGGACTGGTTGTCCGGCAGGCAAATGGGCAGGAAGAAAGCCGCGTCGTCACAACGGCGGTCACCTTCTGGCCGTTGTCTGATGCCGAGATTGAACTGTATCTGCAACAAAACAGCTACATGGGTAAGGCCGGTGCGTACGGTATTCAGGATGATGGGGCCTTTCTCATCAAGAAAATTGATGGTGATTACTACAACGTGATGGGCTTGCCGCTCAGCACTCTGGTGCGCATGCTGTAATTGGGCGCGGCTTGTGCTAGAATTAACTACGAAAATACGTTCGCTATTGGACGTAACTAAATGAAGTCCCGCGGCGCCTTTGCGGTGTGCGGGTGGAGGGTTTCGGATGTATGAATTTTTCCGCGGCAAGGTCGCAGCCGTCGCACCAGATTGTGTTGTTATTGATGTGAATGGCGTTGGCTACCGGTTGCTGGTTGCCAACCCGTACCATTTTCACGTTGGCGAGGAGGCCATGGTTTACGCCCAACTAATCATCCGTGAAAACGAGCAGAGTCTGTACGGGTTCAACGATGAAGAGCAAAAGCGCGTGTTCAACCTGTTGTTGTCCGTGACCGGGATTGGGCCGAAGAGTGCGCTTGCAATCTTAGCCAACGTGGACACGAACGGCCTGGCGCAGGCGATTGCCAGTAACGATGTCGCCTTCCTCACGCGGTTTCCTGGGGTGGGGAAGAAGACCGCGGCCCAGATTGTTCTGGACCTGCAGGGCAAAATCGACAAGCACGTGGACCTGTTCACTCCCGAGGTTGCGGACTCCGCACAGCCTACCAGTTCGAAGTTAAGCGATGCACTGGCGGCGCTGATTGCCCTCGGCTTTACCGAACGGGAAGTTAACAAGATTGAACCAAAACTACTGAAAATGGATCTGAGTGACACCGACGCGTACCTGCGTGCCGGCCTGAAGCTACTCACTAAGCATTAAGACGAAGGTGCGGGTTGCACATTCGGGAAAGGACGCAAATGACGGAGGAAGAACGCCTACTTGCCAGCAGCGAGCAAGATGAAGATGTCGCCGCAGCGAACACACTGCGGCCGACTACGCTTGCACAATACATTGGCCAGGATGCAGTTAAAAATCAGCTAGACGTGTACATTACCGCCGCCAAGAAGCGCGAGGAATCACTTGACCACGTGCTCCTGTACGGCCCGCCTGGTCTGGGGAAAACCACGATGGCGCTGGTGATTGCCAACGAGATGGGTGTGCACATCCGGACAACCAGCGGCCCGGCAATCGATAAGCCCGGGGATCTGGTGGCACTGCTCAGTGAGCTTCAGCCTGGGGATGTCTTGTTCATTGACGAAATTCACCGCCTGCCCAAGGTGGTCGAAGAAATGCTGTATTCCGCGATGGAAGATTTCTACATCGACATCGTGGTTGGCCAGGGTCCAGCGGCGCACCCAGTGCATTTTCCGCTGCCGCCGTTCACCCTGATTGGGGCAACGACGCGCGCCGGGGTACTGTCGGCACCGCTGCGTGACCGGTTCGGGATTTCGGCGCACATGGCGTACTACACGACGGAGGACTTAGCCAAAATCGTGACGCGTTCCGCCGCAATCTTTAACCTCGCAATCGACCCAGACGGCATCAAGGAGATTGCGCTCCGGTCACGGGGAACGCCACGGATTGCCAACCGCTTGCTCAAACGCGTTCGGGATTTTGCGGACGTTGCTGATCTAGAAACCGCGGATGCGGAACTGGTCGACACGGCACTGACCGCACTGCAGGTGGATAACCGCGGCCTGGACACGATTGACCGCAAAATTCTGCGCCTGATGATTGACCAATATAATGGTGGTCCAGTTGGCCTCAGTACAATTGCGGCCAACATCGGGGAAGAAACCGCGACAATCGAAGAAGTCTACGAGCCATATTTGCTGCAAATCGGCTTCATCCAGCGGACACCACGCGGCCGGACGGTCACGCGCGAAGGATACGCACACATGGGCCGGACGTATCCAGAATCTTCAAATCACTAACGCTGTCCGGCAGCGTAAGTCGTTTTGATGAACTAGACCAGTGAGAAGGCTCCGCGTTGTGGGGCTTGCCCTCCGGGTCCGGGCTGGGCCTCGGGTGTGCTTCGCCGTGGTCGCTGTGGCGGTCGTCTGGAGCCGGAAAAGCGCCGTCTCCAGACTAAAAATTTAGCTTTGCATCGTCGCGCCGAAACCTAACTCGTACGATGCTTGGTATGTAATCGAAGCCTCTATCTCGTGCGCAAATTCTGAACGCTCCTCACACAAATCTTAATTTTTCCCTCAAGAAAACACGATGTGCCAACTGCAAAAACCGCAGTCGTCACATCGTGTTTTCTTGTTGCCACAGCTGGGCGGCACACCCGAAGCCCAGCCCGGACCCTCCGGCCAAACCCCACACCGGTCCGCTGGATTGTAGTAAGTACCTCAGTTACCTAGTGCTACTGAACCACAAAAACAACGAAAAGTGTGGAAGATTCTGGTATTACTGTTTCCCAGTTCTGTTGAGACCGCTCAACCAGTCTTTCTTTTAACCAACGCTGTAGCGACTGGGCGGGGGCGGTGCGTGTGTAGTGCGGCTGGGATTTTCCTGTGAAAGCTATGGTGAGAGAAGACCGATGCGGGTTTTGCATCGGG
>NZ_RRYD01000023.1 GCF_004010095.1 Lacticaseibacillus hulanensis
TCAATCATAATGTAGCTTGAGTGAAGTGGAATGTTTTTTGATGATATTTACTTGTCTCCTTGACAGGTACCAGAACAATCAAATTTGCAAAATGGCGAGATTCCCGTTGAGTCTCGCCATTTTTGGCGCTGACCACTGCGCCGGACGCTACCTCTGTCAATCGACGTGCTGTGCCAAATACACCCGAGTGGCCGTGTTCGCCTAATTCTGGCACTTGCAACGTCACCCACCCGGTAATTAACCGCGCCATCTCCCTGATGCCAAGTCAAAAACAGCCTCAGCGTGAACACCAACGTTCACACTGAGGCTGTTTCATTATTAACGGAGATCGAGCGTCGCAGCCAGGGTCTCGGCGAATCCCTCTGGCTTTTGCACGTAACCCATGTGGCCACCGGGAATGACAGTGACGGGCACGGCAATGTCCTTCGCAATTGCGCGGGTCACGACAGGCGGCAATGAACCGACAGAGTCCGTGCCAACGAGCAGGCGCACCTTATCGCGATTAGCCTTAAAGACTTCCCAGTCAATTTCCTGGCTGGTGTACTGCATGATTTCATACTTGAACCAGTACATCATCCCCGCCATGCGCTTGGCATCCGGCTGCGGCGAATCAGCGGCAAAGCCCATCATCTTCGCGTCCAGTGGCTGCACCTGCATTGCGGCGCCAAACTTATCGCGCGCACCGGCAAAGTCGCCCCGCAGCGCCGTCTCGACCGCGTCCCGGTTGGCCGCCTGCTGGTGCTTAGTGTCAATCACCGTTGTAATCGGGCATTCATGCAGCACAATTCGGGCATTCCGCGCGGGCGCCAGGGTGAAAGCCTCCGCCGCCACGATGGAACCAGATGAGGAACCCATGACGAACACCGGCTGCTTCGGGCTGAAGTAATCCGCAAGCGCAATGACATCCGCTGCGTCAGTTGATAGGCGGTAGTGGCTGCTGAAGTCAGCTGCATCTGCCGGCAGCGGTGTAATCATCTCGGTTTCACCGTAGCCACGCCGGTCAAAACGCACCACCGTGTAGCGGTCCTCCAAAAACTTGGCAAGTGGCGCGAAAATGTCCCCCGTACCGTTCGCCCCGGGTACGAGTATCAATACCGGGCCCGTACCTTGAGCCTCCACATGCAACTTAGCACCGTTTACATCAACATAACTCATCTGTCTGCCGTCCTCTCGGGATTAGTGTCCCATTTAGTTGTGGAACCATAATTGCTCCACCACACCCATCTTAAGAGGATAAATTAATCACTTCCAGCACACATTTTGCGATTTGTGTCCCGTTTCATTCAAGATTGATGTTGAAAGTTTTCAGCAAACCGTCATGGCCCAATCGGTGGTGGTAAGCCGCCATTTCCGCCGGCGTTTGCGGATTATCACTCTGGAGCCAATCCAGAAACAAATTCACGTGTCCCCCGACCAAAAAAGCAATGAGGGGCCGCAGCGGTATCTCCTGCTGGCGGCCGGCTAGCCGCGCCTCGTACCGCTGACAGGCGCTCGCGTACAGTTGATGAACGAATTCCGGCCAGCGCTGCCCGGTCAAAAACGCACGCATGAAATTCCGCTTTTTTTCCGCGAACTGGTAGAAGACCAAAAAATTCGGCCCTGGATTGTCATTGTCCTGAGCAAACGTGCTGGCGGCCGTCAGTAGCAAATCGTTTTGCAGCCAGCGCAGGAAATCGTCCTTGTCGTCAAAGTTGCGGTAAAACGTGGAGCGCGCCACCCCCGCCCGTAATACCAACTTCCGCACGGTGATTGCATCTAACGGTTTAATCAATAATAACTCCGCGAGCGCATCCTTCAGCTGTTCCCGGCTCAAATCACTTCTTTGCGTCATCAATATCCCTCCTGCCAACTACTGTGCGTAACTTATCGGTCAGCATACACCAATATTTCGGCATTGCCAGTGACACTCCCCGTTGTTTACCACTCCTTTACCTTTATTTACATCGCGCGTCGCCATCCAAAAAGCCCGCAACGGCACTGACCACCATTGCGGGCTCAACACTTAATCAATCAGGACGACGACCTTGCCGAAATTCCCCTTCGATTCCAAAACCGCCTGCGCATCCCCCGTGTGGGCCAAGTCAAACACATGGCTTGGGGTCACGTCGATGTTGTTGCCCTCAATTAGCCGCAGCATCGCGTTAAAGGCCGCGGTGTTGTTCTCAATTCCGGACTCAAAGGTGGTCAGGCACGCACCGGTTGGGATGGCAAACGGGTCGAAGTTCGGAACGGACCACTGATCGCCGAGGCCCCCCGTCAGGCAGCAATACCCGCGCCGGTTCACGTGGCTCAGTGAATTGACGAGCGTCTTTGCCCCCACCAACTCGATAATGGCGTCATACTTGGCGTCCGTCTGCAATTCGCCGCCATCATCGAGCACGGGCTGGTCGCAGCCGGCTGCGCGCAGCTGGTCAAACTTGGCCGGATTGCGCGTGCTGCCGCTGACCTCAAGCTGCGGGCTCATCGCCTTGGCCAGCTTGATTGCCGCCACCCCGACGCCGCTGGTCGCCCCGCGGACGAGCAGCGACTTTGCCGTTTCGACGTGCGCGTTACGTAGCGAGCCGTAAGCCGTGAAGTAAGTTTCCGGCACGGCGGCCAGCTCGGCCCAGGACAGATGCGTGGTCACGGGATAAATCTGGGCGTTCGGCAGCAGCGTGTACTGCGCGTAGCTGCCATCGAATGCTCGGCCCATGCCGCCCATTATGCTGACCACCTTTTGCCCCACCGGCAGCCGGTCCGGGTCGGTGGTATCCGCCACGATTCCAACACACTCAATACCCAGTATCCGCGGGAACTTCACGGTCGGTGACTCGCCCTTGCGCGTGTAGACTTCAGAATGATTAATCCCAAAGCCCTTGACCTGCACCAGCGTCCACCCCGGCTTCACTTTCGGCGTCGGCACTTCCTTTAGCTGCAATGCCTCTGGCCCACCGGCATGTTCAATTACGATTGCTTGCATTTTTACTGCTTCCTTCTATTGATAGGTTTTATTGATTGACAATAGTTCCACCAATATCCTAGCCGCAATTAGTTGTGCTTGCAACCAATTTTACTTGGGTGCGACCATCGTCAGCTGAATCCGTTCGCGCTGCATGTCCACAGATTCAATCCACACGTCAACAATGTCACCAACGGACACAACCGTCTTCGGGTCGCGGACGAAATGTGTGGCCATCTTCGACACGTGCACTAGGCCGTCGTGCTTCACGCCAATGTCAACGAACGCGCCGAAATCTATTACGTTGCGGACGGTCCCCTGAAGCTTCATGCCCGGTGTCAGGTCGGCCATCGTCAGCACATCCTTGCGCAAAAGTGGTGCCGCCATCTTGTCCCGCAAATCCCGGCCGGGCTGCTGCAGGCTGGCCACAATGTCGCTGACCGTCGCTGATCCGACACCCGCATGCACGATTGCTGCCACGTCAACGCCGGCAATCTTGGCGCTTGCTTCCTTGCTGCCGAGTTCCTTCGGCGTCACCCCCGCGGCGGCCATAATTTGCTTGGCGACCGCGTAACTTTCGGGGTGAATGTCGGTGTTATCCAGCGGCTGCTTGCCCCCAATGATGCGGAGGAACCCGACGGACTGCTCGTAAGCTTTCGGACCGAGCCGCGGCACCTTCTTGAGCTGGCTGCGACTATCGTAACGCCCGTTTTCATCGCGGTACGCCACGATGTTCAGCGCAATGGTCTTGGAGAGCCCGGAGATGCGCGTGAGCAGCTGATAACTGGCCGTGTTGAGGTTAACCCCCACTTGGTTGACGGCGCGTTCGACCACGGCATCGACCTCCGCAGCCAAGTCCTTTGCCGGCAGGTCGTGCTGGTACTGGCCCACACCCACGGACTCGGGGTTGATCTTGACCAGTTCCGCGAGCGGATCCTGCAGCCGGCGCGCAATGCTGATGGCGCTGCGCTGCTCCACGTGCAGGTCCGGGAACTCGTCCCGGGCTTCCTGGCTGGCAGAGTAAACGGAGGCGCCGGCCTCGTTCACAATCACGTAAAAGACGTCGCGGTGAATTCGCTTGATTGTGTCCGCCACGAACTGCTCGGACTCGCGGCTCGCCGTTCCGTTCCCGATAGCAATCATCGTCACCTGGTACTTCTCAATGAGGTCAATCAGTTCACCAGCTGCCGCCTGGCGTTTTGCTTCCGGCGCTGGCTTGTGTGGATAAATCACGGCCTTGGCCAGGA
This sequence comes from Lacticaseibacillus hulanensis, assembly GCF_004010095.1. GTDB lineage: Bacteria > Bacillota > Bacilli > Lactobacillales > Lactobacillaceae > Lacticaseibacillus > Lacticaseibacillus hulanensis. Next base: position 4,186 of record NZ_RRYD01000023.1, read on the forward strand.
ACTTCCCGTTTTCGTCCACCACGGCCAGCTTGCACCCAGTGCGGTAGGCGGGGTCAAAGCCCAGCACCACCTTGCCCTTAATCGGCGCCTGCATCAACAGGTTGTACAGGTTCTGGCCGAACACCTTAATGGACTGCTCCGCCGCGACTTCCGTGAGCTGATTGCGCAGTTCGCGCTCAATTGCCGGCCCCACGAAGCGCTTGTAAGCATCCGCGTAGGCATCAACAATGAACGCCGACGCCTCGGTCTCCGGCCGCTTACCAACCAGCTTGAAGTGGCAATAATTCATGATGGCGTCCGTGTCGACCGCCACCTTCACCCCCAGAATCTTTTCCTTCTCGCCACGGTTAATCGCCAGGGTCCGCGTCGCCGACATCTTGGCGATGGTTTCGTTAAAGTCGTAGTACTGCTGGTACACGCCCTTTTCGTCTAGTTCCTGTCCCTTAGCCTTCACCTTGACCACAATGCTGCCGGTCCGCTGGGTAAAACTACGCACCCAACTGCGGATTTGGGCGACCTCGCTGAAAGTTTCCGCCAAAATTTCGTGGGCACCGTCCAGGACAGCCTGGACGTCTGGCACCTCCTTTGCCGGATCAACGTACCGCAATGCCGCAGTAGTGATTGAACCGCTGGGAAAGGACAACAGCCACTGCGCGAACGGTTCGAGCCCGCGCGAACGGGCCACCATCGCCTTGGTCTGCCGCTTCTGCTTGTACGGGAGGTAAATATCCTCAACGTCTTGCAGCTTGGTGCTGGCCTGAATCTGCTTTTCCAGTTGCGGGCTCAGTTTGCCCTGCTCGCCGATGCTCTTAATCACCGCCGCCTTGCGCTCCTGCAGGGTCGTTGCGCGCTTAAAGGCCTCCGCGATGTTTTGAATCTGCACTTCATCGAGGCTGCCGGTCATTTCTTTCCGGTAACGGGCGATGAACGGGACGGTGTTGCCGTCATCCATCAGGTTCAAAACCGTGGAGATTTGGTGCTGGTTAATCCCGAGCAATTCCGGGTGCATTAACTCGATTGTTTGCGTGTCAATCAATGGGTAAACCTCACTTTGAAGGTTCCGACCACTCATCGGAACTAGATACTTCCTATAATACCACGGCGGTGCGGGCGGAAGTCCAAGCTCAGCGCCCTGCCCCACTCGGGTCAATTTTGGGAGAAAAATTGCAAAATCAGGGCAAAATCGCGGGAAAACCGGCGTCAAAAATAAAATTTCAAAAAAATAAAAATTATTTTTTGCGCTGAAAATCAGGAATGAAAGCGGTATTTAACGTTATTCGATAATTACCATAAGTTACATCTAAGGATAGTGTGTCGCAAACTTTCGCGATTAAATATCAAATGTCATCATCCCGTTTTCATGGTTCAAGACATCCGGAATGCCCGTCCTGCAAGTTTGTTGTTGTTTTAAATCGAACTGCAAATCGCACATTAGCTCTTGTCTTATGTTATTCATAACTAGCCATTGATGGATAGAGCTACCCTCCGTAAACGTTGATATACCGCGGTTAGCAGCACTTTCCGCCAGTGCCAAGGGGTTGTATATTTCTGGATAGGGTGTATTATAAAAAACGTTGAGAGCGATAGTGCTGGGGAGCACGGTTAATCGCAATCTTGTTACGTTTCGGGGATTGTAAGTTTAGGGAGAGCATATTTCATGAAAATTAAATACCGTTTTGCTGTAGTGCTGGCTGTAATTGCGGGCTTTGGCGGTTTCTTGGGGAAGAACGCTCAAAGTACACAAGCAGCTACTGTGAAGGATGTTGCCACCGTGACTGCTAAGTCCACGCGGATTTACAAGACACCCGGAACACGCAAGACAAATTCGACCCTGAGAAGGGGTACTCGCCGGACAGTTTCTTCCATGAAGACAGTTCGCGGCGGGACGTGGTACAGTGTTGGCCGCAACCAGTGGGTCAAGTATTCAGATGTTGCGGTACGGACGTCAAAGACCGTTAATAATGGTTCGATTAACTTTTTAGGGAAGACAACCAAGATTTCTCGTGGGAACACGATGGTCAACACGGCCCCTACCGGCAACAGCGCGCAGACATGGGGCGGTCAAGCCGTTCTGTCAACACGCGATCACCTGTCCACACACATCATCGGCCACAACACCTCGAACTTCGGTAATATTACCAGGCTCAAGATTGGTTCACGGATTACCGTTCGCGATGCTTACGGGCACACGAAGGTCTACCACGTTAAGTCCGCTAAGAACGTTACGGACTTCGGCTTGGTTGCCGGCACCCGGACCAATGTTTACGGCAAGATGGTTTCTGCTTACCAAGGCGAACAGATTGTTCTGCAAACCTGCCTTTCATCTCGCGTTAACCGCGTTGTGTGGGCAAAATAGTTCCAAAGTAGTTTAGGCGCGGCCGGCTGGAGAGCTAGCTGCAACAGTCAAAAAAGTATTATATTTTTTGGGGGACCGACTGGGGAGTCGGTCATTTTTTTTGCCCAAAAACGCTTTGCCCGCAGGCGGGTGCCACCAATTTGCCCCAAACTAAGCGTATGGCTTCTTGATGGATATATAGATGATGGCCCTATTGCCGAGTCCGGAGCAAAGACGCGCAGCATTAACAGCACCAATTAAAAGTGAAGCTGAATCCAAATTACAAACGGTCAGACGCAAAAGTCAGATCCGTTCCAGCAACGTGGATTAGTCGGCAACTGAATCACAACCCAAGAACTTCCGGAAAGCTGAACGCGTTACGGTCCAATCGTACTGACTGAAAAGGGACATGCTCGGCGGCGTGTCTTTTTTTTGCGTCACACCCAGCATTCGCTGCTTTTTATCGTTCCCCCTTCACCCTTTGAAATCCCACGCCCCGCCCCTGTATAGTTAAAGTAGGAAGACAAACTACGCGGGAGGGCAAACAAATGGCACTTAACTGGAACTACTACATGGGCATCGCCTTCAAAATGCTCACGGTGATCACCCTGCTGATTGTGTACACCAGAATGTCCGGTAGTCGGCGGCTGGCACCAGTGACCGTCTTTGACAGCATCAGTAACCTTGTTGTCGGGGCAATCGCGGGGACCACCCTGCTCAACCAGAACGTGCGCCCAATCGACCTCGCAATGTTCATGACCATCTGGTTGCTATTACTGGTCGGCATCCGCTACATGCGCCGCCGCTACCCGAAAGTGCGGCTGGTGCTCGATGGTAACCCAATTGAACTCATTGTGGACGGCAAATTGCGCCCCCAAGCTTTCAAGCGCGCCGGGCTTAGTCCCACCAGCCTGCAAACCATGCTCCGCAGTCAGGGCATCAGCGGTCCGCACGCCGTGGACTCCGCGATTTTCGAACGCAACGGGGAACTCAGTGTTAATCAGGCGGGCGATGCGCCCTTCAGCGTCATCGTGATTGACCGCGGCCAAATCAAGCACGAAGCCCTAGAACGTGCCGACCGCAATGCGGCGTGGTTACGGCAAAAGTTGCACGGCCAGTTCGAACCGGATGAAATCTTCTGCGCGGAGTGGGACGAGACCAAGCTTTGGGTGTCACTGTACGACGGCACGACCGTGGCAATATAGCTGTCCTACGCAAAAATCCCAATTACCGCGGTGCAAACACGCTGCTGGTAATTGGGATTTTGCTCTCTATTCTACTAATGAAGCCACACTCACTACTTGCCAAATGCAATATCACCGAACGCGCTCAGGGCCGCGGTTGCCCCGCTGCCCATCGCAATGACAATCTGCTTGTACGCCGAATCGGTGCAATCACCCGCAGCAAAAACGTGCGGCATGCTGGTGGCACCGAACTTATCCACCATGATTTCGTGCCGCTTGCTCTGCGTTAATGTGTCCTGCACGAACTCCGTGTTGGGCACCAAACCAATTTGCACGAACACGCCGTCCAGATGCAGCTCGCAACTGGCATTGGTGTCGCGCTGCGTGTAGCGCAGGCCAGTGACCCGACCGTCGCCCAGCACCGCGGTCGTCTGGGCGTTTGCAATCAGCTCAACGTTCTTCAGCGCCGCCGCCTTGCTTTGCAAAATCGCGTCAGCGGAAATCTTGGGCGCAAATTCCAGTACGGTGACGTGGCGCGCAATTCCGGCCAAATCAATCGCCGCTTCAAGCCCGGAGTTACCGCCGCCGACCACCGCCACGTCCTTGCCCTTATACAGCGGGCCGTCGCAGTGCGGGCAGTAAGCAACCCCCTTGTTGCGAAACTGCTCCTCACCGGGAACACCGAGCTGGTGCCAGTGCGCCCCAGTTGCGATAATGACGGTCTTGCCGCGGAGTTGCTGCCCACTTTGGAGCGCAACCACAACCGGGTCACCGCCGCTAATGCTGGTCGCCGTCTGCCCGCTAATGACCGTAACCTGGTACTTACTCAGCTGGGCGGAAATATTCGTCATCAGCTGCTCGCCCGTGACGTAATCGGTCCCCGGGAGGTTCTCAATCCCCACCGTTTCCAGTGGCTGGCCGCCCATATGATCGGCAACAACTGCCGTGGCCAGGCCTTTGCGCGCGGCGTAAATTGCGGCCGTGCCCGCAGCGGGACCACCACCGATGATTAGGACATCGTAGAGCTTATCCGCAGCGTCATCGTCAACTGCAACCTGGCCCTCATGCCCAGCCAGCTTGGCCAGCAGTTCTGCCAGTGTCGCCCGGCCGTTGTGCCATTCCTGCCCGTTCAGGAACACGGTCGGTACCGCCATGATGTTCTTTGCGGTCGCCTCATCCTGAAACATTCCGCCTTCAATCATCGTGCTGCTGACGTGCGGATTCAGGACGCTCATAATGTTCAGGGCCTGCACGACATCCGGACAGTTGTGGCACGACAGGCTCGCGAAGGTTTCAAAGTGCAACTCCCGCTTGATGCCCTGAATCTGCTCGCGCTGCGCATCCGTAATCTTGGGTGCGTGCCCGGAAACCTGCAGGACGGCCAGGACAAACGACTCGAATTCGTGTCCCAGCGGAATGCCGGCAAACACAATTCCGGACGGATTGCTGTCTGCTTGGTCAACCGTAAAACTGGGCTGGCGGGTGAGGTGCGCCAGCTCGACACTCAGGCGTGAATCAAGCGCCACAACTTCACGCAGGAACGTCTGCGTCTTCGTTCCATTCTCACCGTTACCAGCATCAAAGCGAAAGACAACTGGATGTTCGAGCAGCTTGAAGTATGATTTGAGCTGCTCCTTTAACTTCGCGTCCAGCATTAGATTTTCCCCACTAAGTCAAGGCCCGGGGTGAGGGTCTTGCTGCCCTCTTTCCACTTTGCCGGGCAAACCTCGCCGGGGTGGCTGGCAACGTACTGGCCTGCCTTGATGCGGTCAATGTATTCACTCGCGTTACGCCCAATGCCGTCAGCGTTAATCTCGAGTGACTGCACAACGCCCGCGTCGTCCAAAATGAAGGTCCCGCGTTGTGCGAGCCCCTGCTCTTCGTCAAGAACATCAAACATCCGGGCGAGCTGGTGGGACGGGTCACCAATCATGGCGAACTGCAACGTGCCCACCGCATCCGACGCGTCGTGCCACGCCTTGTGGACGTAGTGGGTGTCTTCGGAAACCGAGTATACCTCAACCCCTAGCTGCTGCAGGGTTGCGTACTGATCCTGCAAGTCGGCTAACTCAGTTGGGCAAACGAACGAAAAATCTGCGGGGTAAAACATAATGACACTCCAATGGCCCATCAGATCCGCATCGGTCACCGTGATGAATTCCCCCTGCCGATAAGCTTGTGCACTGAATGGTTCGACTTTCTTACCTACTAGACTCATAGTGAATTCCTCCCTTATCTTCTTGCACCTCCATTGTAGTTGTGCACGATTTAATTACAACACTTGACTTTGACTAAATGTGGGTTGTTTGTGATGAGAAATAAAAAGCGGCCTACCTAAGCATTGTTAGGTAGGCCTTAGTAATTATTCTCAATAAGCTGCAAATCAGTTAAAGCACATTGGTGTCAGTGGATAAAATAACGCAGGTGCGGCAACTTTTCCGTTAACAGTGTTCCGCCGCGTACGCAATCATGTCCGCATTTTGCTGGTTCAGCAGTGGTGGCAGGGCATCAGTGGGCCAGAATTTCATCTCCGTGGTTTCCTCGGCATCGGCTTCGGCAAAGCTGCCGCCAATTCGTTCAACCTCGTACAACATGACGATGGTCTGGCAGACATCTCCATTCGGGTAAACCGACTCGCCCTGGTCGAACACCTTGAGCATGCGCACAATCCGCACGTCTAGCCCGCTATCCTCCTTGAACTCGCGCACGAGCGTCTGGGCAAAGGTTTCACCATACTCCATGTAGCCACCCGGCAGACTCCACTTACCGTTGTCCACCCGGTGATTCAGCAAGATTTCGCGCTTGTCATTGAACAAGATTCCCGACGCGGTGTTCATGATAATCGGCATGTGGCCCACACGTTCCCGAATGCGCTGCACGTACCCTTTTCGTCCTGCCATTACTACCGCCACCTTTTTCCTCAAATAATACACTGCGCATCCAGTCGTCACAACCACAAGATTTTGACGCGGTGAACAATCACTATGCTAAGCTGAAAGTATCAACGACTAGGAGAAATAGTATGAAAATCATTTGCATGCTCGTCACCGCAATCAGTGCGTTTGTCAGTCTCGGTTTCGCCATTCAAGCTTACGCAAAAGCACGCGGAAACCAAACCGCCGCGCTGACCAACGCAAAATACGCGTTATCACGCAGCCTCGCACTGGTCATCGCTGCTTGCGGGCTCCTGATTGTCCGCGATGCTGGTTACCTAATTGCCCTGGCCGTGACCATGACCGGCGTTCAATTATTCGATGGGATCATTGGCATCAAGGTGAGCTGGTTCAAAACCCTTGGCCCACTATGCACGGCGATTGCAAACGCGCTGGTGCTGGCGCTTTACCTGCTTGCCTAAATTAATCCACAAAAAGGCCAGAAGCGAAAGACTGGGGGATTCTCGCTTCTGGCCATATTTTGCTTTAGTTACAAGGCTTGGCGCAGCTTTGCCCGCCGCCCTGCGTCATGCAACCTAATCCGTTCCGTGCTTTTTGGTTAGCACCAGTCCGAGTAGCCCGGTTATGAGCGCCATCCCCATCCCGATTACGGCGAGGACGTGGCTCTTCTCGTTACCGGTACTTGGTAGGGCCGCGGCAGCAGCTGGGTGAGCCGAGCTGACTGGCTTAGTTGTGGCAACCAACCTTGCCCCATCACCGCCTGTTTGCGGCAGCCCCGGCCACTGCGTATTTGGCGTGGTGCTAGGAACACGCGGCGTACTTGGCTTCTGCGGTGTGCTTGGTGCTGGCGGATTGCCGCCGTTATCGTTGCCGCCAAATGTGTTCGGCAGCGGTGGCAGTTCATCAACTCCGGTGCTTGGCGTGTCTGGCGTCTGCGGGTTACCCGGAGTGTCCGGCGTCTTGGGCTTTGCCGGTACAAACGGCGCGTTATTTGGCACTTCGGTCTTGGTCCAGACCCTGATGCCAGGACCCGGAACGTACTCCACGTGCGGCGCGTCGTTTGGTACCTGCGTCTTCGTCCAGACCCTGATGCCAGGACCTGGCTTGTACTCTAGGTGTGGGACGTTCTCATTTGGCACTTCCGTTTTGGTCCAGACCCTGATGCCGGGACCTGGCTTGTACTCTATGTGTGGGACGTTCTCATTTGGCACTTCCGTCTTGGTCCAGACCCTGATGCCGGGACCTGGTTTGTACTCTATGTGTGGGACGTTCTCATCTGGTACCGCTGATTTTGTCCACACCTGAATACCGGGACCTGGCTTGTACTCCAAGTGCGGGACGTTCTCATCTGGCACTGCCGATTTCGTCCACACCTGAATACCGTCACCCAGCATGTGCTGAGCGTACTTCACGACTAGATTGAGCTGCGCGTCAGTTGGCACCTGGTTGTTTTGCAGGTCGATTGTCAGCTCTGGTTCCTCACTGACATCCGGCGTGTAGTCAGGCACGGTCGTCGGACTCTTCACTGCGCTCAATGTTTGCGCCGGTGACCACTTGCCGTACGTAATCTTGCCCGTCACCGAATCAACATCCTTAGTCCGCGTGAATTCCGCCTTGTCTGAGTACGGTGCATAGAGTTGCTTGCCGTCGCTCGCCTTAACGTAACTGATTTTGCGGGTAAATACCTTGGTTTCCGTGGTGGCCGTCGTCTTGTGCGTTAGGTAAACTTTGAAGTACTGGTCAGTTTGGCTGTCGCTGTCAAAAGTAATGCCGCCAGCAGTCTCATCGTCAGCCTGGTCGTATGCATAACCAGCCTTTTGCAGTTCCGCAACCGTCTGCGCATCTGAGTACTCGGCCTTGGTATTATTCTTTCCCGTAATCTCGACTGTGTCAGCAATCTGCTGGCCAGTAACTTTATCCAAGAAGGTAACAAAGGCCTTCTGCAGCTCGTAGTAATCCTTTTGCGTAATCGATGGCACGTTTTCATCTGGCACTGCCGTCTTCGTCCACACCCGAACACCGTCACCCAGCATGTGCTGCGTGTACTTCACAACCAGATTCAACTGATCAGGAGTGGGTTCACCATTATTCAGGTCAACCGTCAGCGCAGCCTCTTCAGGAACATCGGGTTCAAAACCCGGCTCACTTGTTGGACTAACAACACTGCCAAAAGTCTGGGCTGCAGACCAAGCACCGTCTGTCGCTTTGCCTGTCACCAAATCCGTGGTCTTGTCCCGCGTGAACGTTAATGGTTGTGCTACCGGTGCATACAGCTGTGTCCCATCACTGGCCTTAACGTACTGAATATTGCGTGTGATGGTCTTCGAATCTTGTGTCACCGAGGTTTTGTGTGTCAGGTAAACTTTGAACATCTGGTTAGTTGCATTATCAGCGTCAAACGTAAAGCCGTCGTGCAGTGTTTCATCGGCTTGCGCATCATACTGGTATCCCGCAGCCTCATACGCTTCAATCCGCTCCTTGTCCGAGTAATTGATTGCCGCACCGGCCTGTCCCTCAAGGTATACCGTTTGACCGAGTTGCTTGTGGTCGGTATTGTCGATAAACTCCACCGACGCCTTTTGCCCACCGTTACCGTTTTGCACATACAGGTACGTCACGGTCCCGTTGTTACCATCAACACTCAGTGTCCCCGTTTCCGGCAACGATCCTTTTGCCAAGTGCATGTATTCGTAGCCCGCAATGGACTGCGGATACGTAAAGTAGGGTTCGCCAACATAGGTGCCGGATGGGTAGTCAACCCGGCCAACAAAGTTCGGAATTTCCTGAATCGTTGATGCATCTGGGTCGCCCTGCAAGTCGTGCTGATAACTTTCATCACTCGTGAAGACGTACTTAACGTCGACCGTTGCGGCTGGCAGGTATTCGAACGATTTGATGCGGAACTGCTGCAGGTTCTTGTTGGCTGCCGAACCAGCAGAAATAAACAGGGCGGTGTCCGTCTTGTCTGCGGCCCAGTCCGTGATGTCCTTCTGCCAGATTTTGTCGTCATACTTCACCGTCAGCAGCTTTTTACCGTCAACGTCCGGGTTGTAATTGATCTCAATATCCTTGAACGCACCAACCCAGTTCTGCGGGTCACCCTTGGCGTCATCCTTTGGTCCAGGCGCGGGGTCATCAATTTGCTGCGCGCTATCGGGGCCACCAGTGACCCCAACCGTCTTTTCAAGTCCGGTTGCAACACCGGGAGTTGTCGATTCCCCCGTTGTGGTGATGAACGCGCCAAACGCGTGCCCATCCCCATAGCCCGTGTCAGCCGGGTTGTGCTTAGGATTACCAAACTCGGCCGGATCTTTTTCCGCGTCGTTTGACAGTCCCCAGTTTAACGTCGTGTCGGCTTTCCAACCAATCGCATTCGGAATTCCGGCAAGTCCTAGGCCAGCACCGGGCATCCCGACCAGATCACTGTTGGCATCGTGGAAACCAAACGCAATCCCGTCACCGCCACCGTGAATCTGATCAAGCGTCCCAATGTTGATTTCCCCTTTGAGGTCAAACCCCGTATCAAGGCTAATCTTGTTCTTCAGCGTCACACTACCGGCCTGCTGGTTGGCAAAATCAGTGAGGGTAACCGTCCCCGTGCTCTTGTCGTACTTCGGCTGGCCGTCAGCCGTCTTCGCCGAGCCGTTGAAGTTGAAGGCGTCGGCAAAGTTATCCTTATTGACGCTTAAACTTTTGGCATCGGTCGCAGCGGTGCTGGCAGTAGCTGGTGTTGCTGTTGCAGAGCCCGCCTGTGCGGTCTGGTTGGCCGCGCCGGTAGTGGCGTCGTCCGTGGCCTTATCCGTGCTGGCGTCCGTCTTATCTGCTGGCGTCGTTGCGGCAGTGGCGGTGTCTGCTGGTGTGCCCGCATCAGCTGGCTTTGCGGCTACGGTAGAATCACTCGTAGCTACATCCGTCTTTGCGCTATCTGCTTTAGTCGCGGTATCGTCCTGCGCAGTATCGGTCTTTGCAGTGGCCTGCTGCACCTGGTCACTGCTATCCGTCTGCTTTGCGGATGTGACAGGTTCCGCCGCTTGTACAAAATTCGTGCTGGTTCCCGCATCAGCCTGGACCGCGTTGCCCCCAACCGACAGCCCAGTAGCCGTGCCCAAGAACAGCATCCCGGCAACCAGCCATTGCTTACCGGCCTTGTACATTTTGAAGCGACATTTGACATCCTGCGTATTTCTACGTGGCTTTTCTTGCATTCTATTTCCTCCCTTAACGGAAATAAATCCCCCTGAATCTCGTAATCACCCACTGAGTATATATAACCGAAAATGAATGTCAAAAAACCACGTTCGCCAAAAAAACCGCCTTTTTGCGTCTGTTCAATTAGAACACACTTATTAAAAATGTCTAGTTCTTTTTGCCATTTGAGTCCCCACGAATAGGCGAAAAACAGACAAAAAATGCGCATTAGTCAGTTTACGCACTAACCCAATGAACATTTTAAACAAACAGGCGCACGATTGAGAAACATTTGTCCACAAATTAAATCGCATAATTTGCGAATACAAATAACGTCGAATGAACCGTTGCTCGACTTTTTGCATGCCGCCGCAATTGAGTTCAATGCTTCCGCAAAACACGATATCATGGGCTTGCTCCCACGAATTTCGTTATCTTATCGATTTCCAAACCATTGCGCACACTTGGGACGATTTGTTCGTGGCAGCGAAAACGTGAGGTTGACTGCCCAGGTTGCACCAGTCAATACATATCGCGTAGTTCTAACTGCGTGCAGCTTACAATTTGTTAGCATGACGTTTCACGGAACATGTCACATCACAAACAAATGCACAGATTTTGTTCCTCCCTGGGGCCTTATCCGTGACAAACAGCGCTGGCAGCCATTTTTTGTGCCGCGATAAAGTAACAAGTCATCCTTGAAAAAACACGTTTTTAATTAATTTCACAAATTTTGGTGCCTGTATCGCCCACACCTGCACATTCCTTCCGGGCAAAACAAAACCACCCGCGTCGCAAGGACACGAGTGGTTCAGCTAAACTAACGCAAATTAACCTTTGATCTTCATGTAGCGATTCAGAAACTGCTGAATGCTGCCGAACACATCCTGAATGTAGGCCTCACCGTGGCGCGTCCCCGGCAGCAGAATCGTCTCAACCGGCACCTGCTTTTCGCGCAATAACTTTGCCAGGTGTTGGTGTTCATAAGCCGGGACGATTTCGTTCATCGAATTCAGCAACATCCCAGGGCCACTTTGGGCACTAACCAGGTTGAAGATGGTCGCGCGCTCAAGGTCCGCCGCGCTGTGGTTTGGCACCAGATTATCGATAATCCACTTGTAGTATGGGTCGTCGCTGCCATCCTGATCAATTGCCGCGCTGGATAGGGTCACCTTGAACTTGCGCTGCACGGGAATCACATCGGGGTGGTTAGCGTCAAAGCCGGCCAGGTCGAACAATCCCGACAAGCTGACGAACGGCCGGCCAACCGTGAGCCCGAGGTACGCAGCCAGATTGCCACCGGTGGAGCCACCGATAAACGCAATGTTTTCAGCAGTGAAGCCGTCGACGTTCGCGAGCAACCACTGATACGCCGCCGTCACGTCCTCGTTCTGGGTGGGAAAGATATCCTGGCCATCATGCGCAAGCCGGTAATTAATGGCCGTCACCTGGTAACCCAGACTAGCAAAGCGCGTGGCCGTGCTGGCTTCCTTGTGCTTGTCGCCCTGCCACCAGCCGCCGCCATGAATGAGGATCAGCGACCGGCCGTTACCTTCATCCGGCGTGTATAAATCAAGCGCCTGCAGCGCATCAACGCCATACTTAATGTCTTCTTGTATCATGGGCGCCCTCCCTTGTTAATTACTTAAAGCTCGCAAAGGCAGCATCAATCTCCTGCCATTCATCCTGGCTCAGCTGTACATCGCGGGCCGCAACGATTCCCTGCACCTGCTGCTTGTTCCGGGCACCCGGAATCACCACGTCAACGCCGGGCGCCTGCAGGTACCAGGCCAGCGCCGTTTGGGTTACGCTCGCATTGTGTTTCTGCGCCACACGCTTCAGCACATCCACGCCCGCCAAGGCAGCATCGAATTGCTTCCCCTCAGCAAACCGGGCAAACCGCGCGCGGTCGTTTTCGCCGTATTTACCGGTTAGCAGTCCGGAAGCGAGCGGGAAATACGGCACGAAGCTGATGTGGTTCGCCTTGAGGTACGCCATCTCCTCACGTTCAGGGTCGCGGTGCACCAGGCTGTAATGGTCCTCAACCACGTCAACGTCGCCGTTCACGTTGGCCTCTTTAATCTGATCGAGGGTGAAATTCGACACGCCAATCGCGCGAATCTTGCCCGCCTTCTTGAGGTCGGCTAGCGCACCGACCGCCTCAGCCTTGGGTGTCGTGGCATCCGGGAAGTGAATGTAGAAGATGTCGATGTAATCAGTTTGCAGCCTGCGCAATGCATCGTCCACGCTCTGGCGCAAGAATGCTGGGTCGTTGTTTGGCTGCATGTCGCGCTTGGGGTCATGTGCAGCCTTGGTGGCGATGACAACCTTGCTGCGGTCAAAATCTTTGAGCACCTCGCCAATGACGGCTTCTGATCTGCCCTGCCCATACATGTAGGCCGTATCGAGTAGCTGAATGCCATTGCTGAGTGCGGTGCGAATTACCTCACGTCCGCTTTGCTCCTGGTCAACGCCGGCCCGGCTTACGCCCCCGACCTTGTTCGTGCCCAGACCAAGGGGCGTCGTGTAAACGTCACTCTTACCAATTTGAACTTGTGTCATTACGGAATCACTCCTTTTAATCTAATTTTAAGCCAATCGCGAAAACGATTCCAGGAGCAGTGGTCGCCCTTTGTCCGGTGATCTACATCAACCCAATTTGTGTCAGCTGCAACAGCACGAAAACAACCGCGAGCCTCCAGTAGATACTCAAATTTGCCGCTGAACACGGCATTCTGGCTGACATTTTTGCATGCTAACCAAAATTTGCCCATTCACCTGTAGACAAAAAGAACCCGGTTTTTTCTTGGTCTTATACCACTCTTTGAAGTACATTCACCCGTAGACGCAAAGAAGCCGGACAGATGTCCGACTTCTTTGGTTGTCGCCGCGTAATGGGCGGTATTTAACTAATCATCTTCGTGGCGCCGGCGGGTGAGGAATCCACCCATGCCGGTGAGCGCCATGCCCAGCAGACCAAGGACGGCGAACCCATTGTTGGCCTCGTCACCCGTCTGTGGGAGTTCCTTGGTACTGGTGCCGCCAGTGCTTGGCAGTGCTGGCGTTGCAGCCTCAGTCTTAGTCTGCTTGCTTGGGGTGATGTCCCCACCGGTGGCTGGCAGTTGCTGCTGGTCCGTGGCCGTCTTCACAGCCGCGCGAATCTGTGCAATTGCCTGCATGATGTCCTCGGTTAGGGCGTCTGGATTATCCTTAGCGGCACGTGCGACGATGGCACGGTAGGAGCTGATTGCCGCCGCCACTGCTGGGTCGTCGATGACCCCAGCAGTCTTAGCTTCGGCAACCGCGGCGGTACCATCATCCGTAGCCGTCTCCCGGTAAATCCGGGCTACCATCACGGCGGTGTCGACGCTGACAATGGCGTCCTCGAGGTCAGCAGTGCTGCTTGCCGAGTCTGCCAGCAGTGCAGTCAGCTTGGCCTTGGCCGCGGCAACACCAGGTTCGTAGCTGAACGGTGCGGTGGCCGTGTCCGTTGCGGCACCTTGTGCATCCCCGCGAACCTTGTTGACGTGATTAATCACGCCTTGAAGGTTGAAGGCTGCGTTCACAATGTCGCGCGTGGTCCCCTTGTCCGCCGCCGCGTTGGTCTTGGCATCATTGTATTCCTGCAGCGCCTGGACCACGGCTGGGTTGTCCTTGATGTCCGCGCCAATGTTTGCAGTCAGCTTATCACCGCTTGTGATTACCTGCGTCCGAATATTCTTGGCGTCCGTCAGTGCGTCACCAAGCGCGGTGATTGCCTGCTCAAGATCATCGTTACTGCTTGTCGGTTCATCGAGAAGTGCGACCAGCTTGTCCTTGGCCTCCTTGACGGCTGGTTCAAGGCTGTACGGCGAGGTCGCCCCGTCAGCGACGAGCTTCTGGGCGTCCCCCACAACCTTGTTGGCGTGGTCGATGGCACCCTGGAGCGCGATGCCAGCGTCAATAATTTGCTGGGTCGTCCCCTTGTCCGCTGCCGCGTTGGTCTTGGCATCGTTGTAATCCTGTAGCGCTTGTACCACGGCCGGGTTGTCCTCGATGTCTGCGCCAATCTCGTCGGTGATCTTATCACCGTCTGCAATAGCGTTGGTCCGGTCTGTCGCGGCCTGCTTAAGTGCACCGTCAAGTGCGGTCGTTGCCTGATTGATGTCCTCGTTCGTGCTCGTCGGCTCGTCGACGAGCTTCTGGAGTTGGTCTTTAGCCTCCTTCACTGCTGGTTCAAGACTGTATGGAGCGGTCTTACCCAGCAAATTATTTGCTTCATTCAGCAGGTCGTTCGCCTCGTCGATTGCCTGCTGCAGGGCTGCCCCTTGATCCGCAATCGCCTTGGTCGTACCCACATCGTTGCCAGCGTCGGTCTTCGCGTCGTTGTAATCCTGCAGCGCTTGAACCACGGCCGGGTTATCCTTGATGTCTTCGCCAATCTTCGCGACGGTCGCGTCACCATTATCGATGATGCCATCACGTTCGTCCGCAGCTGCCTTCAGTGCATCGTCCAGCGCTGTTGTCGCCTGATTGATGTCTCCGTTAGAGCTGGTTGGTGTGTCGATTAGCTTCTGCAGCTTATCCTTCGCAGCCTCGACATCTGGTTCCAAACTGTATGGTGCAGTCTCGCCCAGCTTGGTCTTGGCGTCGTCAATCGTCTTCTTGGCGTTATCGATTGCGCCTTGAAGCTTGTCGGCCGCCTCTTTAATCTTGGCGGTCGTACCTTCATCAGCCGATGCGTTAGTCTTCGCCGTCTCGTAATCCTTGATGGCCTGGGCCACGGCTGGGTTCTTCGCTAGGTCGGTAGTCTTAATCCCGTCCTCGGTCTGGTCACCAGTAGCGATAACCGTGTCGCGGTCGGTGGCTGCCTGAGTAAGTGCATCGTCCAAAGCCGTGGTGGCATTTGTAATGTCTTCGTTGGCGCTACTTGGTGTGTCGATTAGCTTCTGAAGCTTATCCTTCGCAGTCTCGACATCTGGTTCCAAACTGTATGGTGCGGTCTTGCCCAGCTTGGTCTTGGCGTCGTCGATTGTCTTCTTGGCCTTGTCGATTGCACCTTGAAGCTTGTCAGCTGCCGCCTTGATTTCAGCAGTGGTGCCTTTATCGTCAGCGGCGTTGGTCTT
>NZ_RRYD01000024.1 GCF_004010095.1 Lacticaseibacillus hulanensis
GTCTGGTCACCAGCAGCGATAACCGTGTCGCGGTCGGTGGCTGCCTGAGTAAGTGCATCGTCCAAAGCCGTGGTGGCATTTGTAATGTCTTCGTTGGCGCTACTTGGTGTGTCGATTAGCTTCTGAAGCTTATCCTTCGCAGTCTCGACATCTGGTTCCAAACTGTATGGTGCGGTCTTGCCCAGCTTGGTCTTGGCGTCGTCGATTGTCTTCTTGGCCTTGTCGATTGCACCTTGAAGCTTGTCAGCTGCCGCCTTGATTTCAGCAGTGGTGCCTTTATCGTCAGCGGCGTTGGTCTTAGCCTGGTCGTAATCCTTGATGGCCTGGGCCACAGCTGGGTTCTTGGCCAGGTCGGTGGTCTTAACCCCGTCCTCGGTCTTGTCACCAGCAGCGATGACACCGTTCCGATCAGATTCCGCCTGAATCAGTGCATCACCCAAAGCCGTTGTCGCTGCCGTAATGTCGGCGTTGGTGCTTGCTGGCTCATCAACAAGACTTTGCAGCTTATCCTTCGCCTCCTTCACTGCTGTTTCAAGACTGTATGGTGCAGTTGCGCCATCTGTCAGCAGCTTCTTCGCATCGTCGATAACCTTTGTGGCGTGGTCGATGGCACCCTGGAGCGCAATCCCGGCGTCAATAATTTGCCGAGTTGTACCTTGGTTTGCCGCCGCATTCGTCTTGGCATCGTCGTAATCCTTCAGCGCCTTAACTACGGCTGGATTGTCCTTGATGTCTTCACCAATCTCATTTGTAATCTTGTCACCGTTGTCGATGACCTTCCCCCGCACCTCCTTCGCGTGATCAATAGCGGCACCCAGGTCATTAGTTGCCTGATTAATGT
Organism: Lacticaseibacillus hulanensis; assembly: GCF_004010095.1. GTDB lineage: Bacteria > Bacillota > Bacilli > Lactobacillales > Lactobacillaceae > Lacticaseibacillus > Lacticaseibacillus hulanensis. The sequence continues at coordinate 842 of NZ_RRYD01000024.1, forward strand.
CATCGTTCGTGCTGCTTGGCTTATCAATGAGTTTCTGAAGCTTGTCTTTCGCAGCCTTAACGTCCGGTTCCAGACTGTATGGTGAAGTGCTACCCAATTTGGCATTGGCGTCATGAATGAGCTTCTGGGCATCATCGATTGCACTATTCAACTTGTCAGCGGCGTTCTTAATTGCAGCAGTTGTGCCGTTATCAGCGGCAGCGTTGGTCTTAGCATCGTCGTAATCCTTGATGGCTTGGGCCACAGCTGGGTTATTCGCCAGATTGGTGGTCTTAACTCCGTCCTCGGTCTGGTCACCAGCAGCAATTACACCGTTCCGCTCGGTTTCTGCCTTAGTAAGTGCATCACCCAGCGCCGTGGTCGCCGCCGTAATGTCAGCGTTCGTGCTGATTGGGTCATCAATCAGCTTCTGCAGCTTGTCCTTTGCGCCCTTTACTGCAGGTTCAAGGCTGTATGGTGCAGTCTCGCCCATCTTGGTCTTGGCGTCGTCGATAGTCTTCTTGGCGTTATCGATTGCACCTTGAAGCTTGTCAGCCGCTGCCTTGATTTCAGCAGTGGTGCCCTTATCAGCAGCAGCGTTAGTCTTAGCATCGTCGTAATCCTTGATGGCCTGAGCCACGGCTGGGTTCTTCGCCAGGTCGGTAGTCTTAACCCCGTCCTCGGTCTGATTACCAGTAGCGATAACACCGTTCCGCTCGGTTTCTGCCTTAGTACGTGCATCACCAAGAACCGTGGTCGCCGCCGTAATGTCAGCATTCGTGCTGGTTGGGGTATCGATTAACTTCTGAAGCTTATCCTTCGCGGTCTTAACATCGGGTTCCAAACTGTATGGTGCGGTCTTGCCCATCTTGGTCTTGGCGTCATCGAGAGTCTTCTTGGCCTTATCAATTGCGCCTTGAAGTTTGTCGGCCGCCGCCTTGATTTCAGCAGTGGTGCCCTTATCATCAGCAGCGTTGGTTTTAGCATCGTCGTAATCCTTGATGGCCTGAGCCACGTCTGGGTTCTTCGCCAAGTCAGTAGTCTTAACTCCGTCCTCGGTCTGGTCACCAGCAGCGATGACATCATTCCGGTCACTTGCCGCTTGAGTAAGTGCGTCACCCAAAGCCTTTGTCGCTGCGGTAATGTCGGCGTTGGTGCTTGTTGGTTCATCAACAAGATTTTGCAGCTTATCCTTCGCGTCCTTCACTGCTGTTTCAAGACTGTATGGTGTGGTTGCGCCATCTACGAGTAACTTCTTGGCGTTATCAATAACACTTGTAGCGTTGTCGATGGCACTCTGGAGGGCCAGACCAGCTGTTGCAACGGAACGAGTCGTGCCGTTATCAGCAGCGGCGTTAGTCTTGGCGTCTTCGTAATCTTGAACTGCTTTAACAACGGCTGGGTTGTCCTTAATAGCAGAGTCAATATTGTCTGCGATGGTGTCCACACTGGTTTCAACCTTATCACGCAGGTTCTTAGCCGCCGTGAGCGCATCACCTAGTGCCGTTGTTAACTCTTCGATATCCTTGTTGGTACTCTCTGGATTATCAAGCAGAGTTACCAAATTATTCTTCGCCAGCTCTACTGCTGGTTCGTGACTGTATGGCGCAGTTGCCTTCTGATCAATCAAATTCTTCGCGTCGTCAATCGTCTTCTTGGCGTTATCAATTTCGCCTTTAAGCTTGTCGGCCGCCGCCTGAATTTCGGCAGTTGTGCCTTTGTCATCATCAGCGTTGGTCTTCGATGTTTCGTAATCCTTAATAGCTTGGGCCACAGCTGGGTTCTTCGCTAATTCATCGTCCTTAACTCCGTCCTCAATCTGGTCACCAGCAGTGATGACACCATCACGGTCGGTTGCCGCCTGCGTTAGCGCATCACCCAGAGCCGTGGTAGCCGCCGTAATGTCAGCGTTCGTGCTGGTTGGAGTATCGATTAGCTTCTTAAGCTTGTCCTTTGCGTCCTCTACTGTGGTTTCAAGGCTGTATGGTGCAGTCTTGCCCATCTTGGTCTTGGCGTCATCAATCGTCTTCTTGGCGTTATCGATAGCACCTTGAAGCTTGTCGGCCGCCTCCTTAATCTTGGCGGTCGTACCTTCGTCAGCCGATGCGTTAGTCTTCGCCTTCTCGTAGTCATTTACAGCCTGCACTACCGCTGGATTCTTCGCGAAGTCGGTGTCCTTAATTGAACCTTCAATGGCATCACCATCTCCGATTACCTGCGTCCGCTCAGTTTCCGCCTGTTTCATCGCAGTATCCAGTGCGGTCGTATCTGCCGTGAGATCCTCAGTCTTACTTGCTGGATTGTCAACGAGCGCCTGAAGCTTATCCTTCGCAGCCTTAACATCAGGTTCCAAACTGTATGGTGAGGTGCTACCCAATTTAGAGTTTGCATCGTCTTTGGCATTTTTGGCGGCATTGATTGCGGTCTTCAGCTTGTCAGCAGCCTTCTCAATTTCTGCAGTTGGAACTTTATCCTCACCCGCGTCGGTTTTCGCGTTCTCGTAGTCACTTACTGCCTGTGCTACCGCTGGGTTCTTCGCCAAATCGGTGTCCTTAATTGAATCCTTAAGTCCGTCACCTGTGGCAATGACTTTGTCACGAGCGGTTTTGGCGTCTTCCTTGGCCTTGTTCAGTGCCGTGGCGGCCGTCGTAATTGCATCCGGTGTGCTGCCTTCATCCGCCACCGCTTGGTCCAAAGCAGTCTTGGCGTCAATCACACCTTGTTCATTGCTGTAAGGCTTGGTTCCCACCGAGTTCGCGTTCGTGACCGCGGTAATGGTGTTCTTCAGTTTGTCGAGTGCATTCTGAATGTCCTGAGTGGTACCATTGTCAGCCTCCGCTGTCTTCTCAACGTCATCGAGATCGGCCACAGCCTTAGCCACAACTGGGTTCTTCGCCAGTTCCGGTGTGAGGCCGGTAACCACGGTTTGACCCTCTTTGATGACCCCATCACGGTTGGTCTTAGCTGTAGTCCACGCATTAGTCAGGTCCGTAGTTGCCTTAGCGAGATCATCCGGAGTGCTCCCTTCATCCGCCACCGCTTGGTCCAAAGCAGTCTTGGCGTCAATCACACCTTCTTCCTTGCTGTAAGGCTTGGTTCCCACCGAGTTCGCGTTCGTGACCGCGGTAATGGTGTTCTTCAGTTTGTCGAGTGCATTCTGAATGTCCTGAGTGGTACCATTGTCAGCCTCCGCTGTCTTCTCAACGTCATCGAGGTCGGTCACAGCCTTAGCCACAACTGGGTTCTTCGCCAATTCCGGTGTGAGGCCGTTGACCACGGTTTGACCCTCTTTGATGACTCCATCACGGTTGGTCTTAGCCGTAGTCCACGCATTATTCAGGTCCGTAGTTGCCTTAGCGAGATCATCCGGGGTGCTGCCGTCATCCGCCACCGCTTGGTCCAAAGCAGTCTTGGCATCAATCACACCCTGTTCCTTGCTGTAAGGCTTGGTTCCCACCGAGTTTGCGTTCGTGACTGCCGTAATAGTTTTTTTCAGCTTGTCGAGTGCATTCTGAATGTCCTGAGTGGTACCATTGTCAGCCTCCGCTGTCTTCTCAGCGTTACCGAGGTCGGTTACAGCCTTAGCCACAACTGGGTTCTTCGCCAATTCCGGTGTGAGGCCGTCAACAACCGTTTTGCCCGCATCGATGACTCCATCACGGTTGGTCTTAGCCGTAGTCCACGCATTAGTCAGGTCCGTAGTTGCCTTATCTAAATCATCACTGGTGCTTGCTGGATTGTCGACCAGAGCCTGCAGCTTTTCCTTGGCTGTCTTAACGTCAGTTTCGAGACTGTACGGCTTGGTGCTTGCTAGGGCGGTGCGAGCCTTTTTTAACGTGTCAGTCGCATTAGTGATTGCGGCCTGCAGGGCATTGCCTGCGTCCTCAATCTGCTGAGTCGTACCCGTATCATTTTCCGCATTGTCCTTAGCTTCGTTGTACTTAGCCAATGCCTCGGCAACTGCTGGGTTGTCCTCAATGTCAGCGGTCACCTTCGCCACAATACCGTCACCTGTGGCAATGACGTTATCACGAGCGGTCTTAGCCTTAGCGACGGCATTTGTCAGGTCCGCAGTTGCTTTCTCAATGTCCGCATCCTTGGCATCAGGATTATCCACTACAGCTTTCAATGCCGTCTTCGCGTCATCGACTTCTTTTTCCTTGTCGTATGGCGAAGTGTCCACGTTGCCCGCAGTGTTCCGGGTAGCCTGGTTAATGGCCGTAGTGATGGCCGTTGCAGCATCAATCACGTCTTGTGTCGTCTTGCTAGCGTTACCAGCCTTGGCCACAACGTCGCGGTAATTAGCCACGGCGGTCTTCACGCCGTCATCGTCCTTGTACGCAGACTTCTCGGCGTCATCCGCCGCTTTGTTCCCGTCGTCGATGGCATTCTGACGCTCCGTCTGGGCCGTTTGTAGGTCATTTTGCAACTGGTCCAGCTTGCTCTTCATTTTTGCGTTCGTAACGTCGGAGCGGTCGCTTGCACTTGGGTCGTTTGCCCGATCCATGTCGGCCTTCAAATCGGCCGAACGTGCAGCCAATGTACCAGTTGCTGGTGCCACCACTTCGTTAGCAACCGAACCAGCATCGAAATTACTCAGCTCATTATCAATCTTGTTACGCTCTTCAGCGGCCGTTGTTGTTGCTTTTTCCAGCGCCTCTTCTGCCGTAGCAATCGTTGCCGGGTCACCCGAAGCAACCGCATTGTCCAGGTCGGTTAGGGCCTTGCTGACGCCTAGTTCGTTGTTGTACTTGGACGCCGCGTCGATATCCTTCAGCCGTTTGAGGGCGTCTGCGATGAGCGCAGTACTCCCCGTGCCGGCCGTCGCGTCATCCACCGCCTGCTGGTAGCCTGTGATGGCTGCTGCCACCTCAGCCGGTACTGCACCCCTGCCTTGGATGGTTTTAATCGTGTTGCTCCCATCGGCCGTCACAGTATCGCGCTTAGTCTTAGCAGTGCCCAGGTCAGTACTAATCGTGCCAGTCGCCGTCTTGATTGCGTCCGTTGTCGCCGCCCCGTGGTCCTTCGCAGCGGCGTTGTCCGCGTTAGCAATCAGCACGGTCAATTTCGCGTTTTCTTCACCAAGTGTGCCACCACCGACGGGTTCGTTTTGGTAAGCCAAAATCCCGTCAACAGCGTTGTTTGCGGCTGATTTGGCATCCTCACGTGCCTTTGTCGCACTTGCTGTTACCCCGGTCAAGCTCGTTGTTGCCGCAGTAATTGCATCATTAGTAGCCGTCTTGTCGTTCAGCACCGTCGTCAGCGCGGTAATTGCGGTGGCCACGTCAGTTTCGTTGTCGACACCCGCCTTCTTAGCAGCGGCTTCAGCGTTCAAAGCGGCTTCAACCACGGTGATCTTGTCAGCTGCAGTCTTCTCGTCAGCGGTGCTAATGTGGTCCGTATTTTCTGTCGACAGACTGTTTGCGGCTTTCTTGGTGGCGCCATACATATCAATGGCATCCTGCAATATCGGGTCAATGGCTGCACCCGTTGCCTTTATCGCCTCAATCTTGTCTTTCGCACTGTTCTGAACTGTTTGACGTTCATTTATGGCACTCGTCAGGGCTGTGGTCAAAGCCTTTGTCAAGTCGGTTAACTCAGCCAGGCCAATTTCCTTACCGGCAAAGCCATTCATCTGATCAATCACGGAAATTATTTGGGGTTCATTCAAGTATGTGTCTGCAGCTTTAAGGGCATCGGAATTGGCGGTAACGGCATTTGTTACGTCCGTCAATGCTTTATTAACTGCTGCATTGGCATCATCAATGGTTTGAGTTGTTATCTGGTCGTCAGTTAGAGCGTTTGCGATGTCAGTCTTGAGTGTTGTAGCGGAAGTTCTCAATTCCGTGAAATCCCAGGTATCGGTCTTGGGACTGTAAAAATTCGTTAGGTTACTACCATTAACCACAGTCTTACCGGCTATTAAATCCTGGCCGGCCTGCACTACCTGTTTTCGTTTATCGCTCTCCTTCAGCACATCGTCCTGCAATTGTTTTGCAAATGCTTTGAGCTGGTCAAGAGTAGTCGTCGCGTCACCGAGCATGGTGGCGTAGTCCGTCATGTCCTGCGTGTAGAGCGGCTCATTGTTGACTGGAATAACAGTTTTCTCAGCAATTTTGCCACCATCAGTTGCAGCTTTGATAATTTCGGCGATATTGCCGGTTGCCGTCACGATGGCATTGAGGTCCTCGTTGGACTTAGTCACCTCGGCGGTCAGCTTGCCGTTATCCTTGTTGGCAGCATCCAAAGTAGTGTGAGCACCATCTTTAAATGTCTTCAGCAACGTAGAGTCAGCAACATCTGCGCCCTGCTTTGCCAGTGTCTCCTCAGTCGTCTTGATATCAGCAGCCGCTTTGTCCCGGGCGGTCTGGGCAGCATTAACCGCGCCCTGCAAATCTTCCGTGGCCTTCTGGATGTTATCCGTGGTGGCCTGGTCGTGCAATGGTGAAGTTTTATCCGCCACCGCATCCGCCAGTTTCTTCAGGTTGGCCTTTGCCTGCGCTAGGCTGTTGGCACCATCGTTCTTTAAATTAAATTCACCAGACTGGCCGCCAGTATATGGTTCGTTAACCAGGCCAGCAGGAATATCGAAATTGATTGCTGCTTTGACAACTTCTGGATCAACATTCTGCTCGTAATTGATGTGGATAACCGAGTCCGTGCTTGTAGGCTCTGGCACCTTGTACCCCTTGCTTTCATCGGCTTCATCAATTTGTTTAATGTCGATTGGTGTAGAACCCTCATCTGTCGTTTCATCGGCAGTAATGTGGTAACCATCCTTATAGGCAATCGTGAAGTCTGCGGGCGCGCTAACCGTCGCGTCTATACTCTGTACATCGTAAGGGGTTTTTGTTGGTTCACCACCATCTACCGTTACCTCGTAGTGACCGGCTTCCTTGTAAACCATGGTGACCGCAGTAGTCTTATTAGTCTCATCAAGTTGACCCTTGAGCTCAGCATGATTCGTGAGCTCAGGGTGATCCTTAACTTCAACAAACGTGTAACCCGGAATTTCAGCATTCTGAACCGTGTAATCGACAGCGGCGCCGGATTCACCAGCAATCTGGTAAGTAACCCGTGGTTCGTACGGTTTACCCGAAGCATCCTTAATTTCGTTACCATTCTCGTCCAGGTAAGTGACGTTGACGTAGAATTCAGGCGTGTAAACCAGCTTGTCCAGTCTGAAGGTAATCATGTCAGACTGGGCCCCCGTTGAAGCTGAGGCGAACAGGCTCAGATATTGCTGATCTTTAATCCAGTCACTAATATTTTTGGTCCAAGTTTGGCCAGCAAAGCTAACAGTCATTTCCTTCTTGGCAGCGTCGTAATCGATTGTTAATGGCTCTTGGGCACCAATTGCATCCTTCACCTCAAGTGGATTTGCCTTACTGGATGCATCCGCTGTGTCCTGGTACACCTGCTGAGCCGTGTTATCGTCGGTATACATGAACGCGCCAAAAGCATTCCCGCTGCCGGAAACGACGTCTGAAAATTCGGCAGGGTCAACACCATAAGAAGGTAGCAAATCATTGCTAGCGTTATAGTGCGTGTCCAGCTTAAATCCAAAAGCGTTGGCGATACCACCAATACCCATGGCCCCACCAGCCTCACCCTTTTGCCTAAGGGATTCACCGCCATACAGACCAATACCCAGCCCGTCACCACCAGTACCACCCTCAGTACCCAATGTGACAGTTGCTTCGAGATGAAAGTTCTGGCTAACGTCGATTCGGTTCGCCATCATGATGTTACCATCTGAACCAATAGGGGAACCCATCTCATCAGTTTTTCCCAGGTTCACCATTTTGGCTGTCCCAACATTAGTATCATCCCAACTAGCATCACGATTCTTCACAAACAGGTTTTGCGCCATATCCGCAGTAATAGTGGACACAACTGGCCCGTCCGTCTTGTCATCACTCGTGGCATCAGCCGTCTTGTAGGTCACCGCCGCTTTTGGTGCCGCCGCAAGCGCCTTTGCCCGAGAATCGGTGCTGGTTTCCGTGTAGGTAACGGTCAGGGTGCTGTCATCGTCGGTCGCGTGGACGTTGGTGGCCGCAATCTTAGTTGTGGTTGTCATGCCGAGCACGTTCGGCGTACTGAGCGCATCGAACTGTGCGTGGCCCGTAGCCACCCACTCTGAATCCGCGCTCGAACGGGTAAACTGCACCTGCTGAACTACTGGACTGGCCACGGTCTTGCCGTTTTCATCCACAAAGTTGATGGTACGCTTAACGGCCTTCGTGTTAAGCGCATCATCAGTGGTGGTCTTGTCTGCTGCCGGTGCGGCATCCGCAGCTTCCGCAGCTTCCGCGGTGTCAGCCGCAGCCGCATCAGTGGCCGTCGCGGCAGCGTCATCCTTAGTCGCGGCCGCCGTGCTCGTACTTTCGGTTTTAGCCGTATCAGCGGAATTACTCAGCTTAACGGTTTGCTGCTGCAGCTCCGCGTTGGCCGGATCAGTGGTTTCCTGTGCTTGCGTGTCGCCATCATCAGTCGCCGCGCTGACGTGGGTCTGGGTGGCCAAACCAGTGCCAACCATCACCGAAAAAATAGCGGCAAACAACCACTGTTTACCAGCCTTGTACATCTTGTAGTGTTCTTTGCTTTCTCGTTGAACCTTGTGACTAGAATTGTTTTTGGCCATATCGGTCACCCTCCCAAAATTATATAACGAATTAGCAACTTATAATTATTGATATAAGCAAATAAAATAATGAAACTCCCTGATACAATCACGAGCATACAAACTAATGCCAGGTCTTGGTTAAATAATAAAGCTCAAGAAAGCGCGATATATCGCAAATTTGGCAAACTAATTTTAGAATTTATGAATCCATTACATAACACGCATACTGTTTATAATATATTTTGTATATAACTAGGGTGCTTGTAGTCAGCAAGTCTGTTATCGCCGGCAGCCTCACCGACACCAATTTTTTTCCGCAAAAAACGGCACAAAAAAACACCAATCATGCTCCATACAGCACAATTGGTGTTCACAAGTAAACTACATATTTACATTTATAAACAAGGAGTACTCTGCACCTGGCCAATCAGACTCTTTGCGCAGCCTTTTCCTCCAGGTACACGATTTCGGTCTCGGTAACAAAGCCCGCCTGTTGGTACACGTGCCGGGCTACGGCATTACCCGCCTCGACGCCGAGTCGCATCGTTTTCTGCTCGCCGCGGGCCAAGTCGGCCATGATGGCACGCACCAGCATCTTGCTGTAGCCACGCCCACGCTCCGCCGCCGTCACGAGCAGTCCGTAAAAATAGTACACGTCGGCGACATCAACAGAGCTGGTGCCGAGAATCGTCCCCGCGGTGTTCACCAGGACGTACTGGCGAATGTTGGGATCGGCAAGGCTCGCCTCAAGGTACCGCCGAGCTTCAGCAGTGTCGGTGTCATCAAACCCCGTCACCTTCTCACCCACCAGCACGGGCAGGTCGCCAGCCGTCATCTGGCGCAACTGAAACCCGTCCGGTAACTTGTAGTCCGCGTTTGTGTCACCGGGACAACTGAGCTGGAACTCGGTGCCCTCCTCCTCAACTAACCGCGTTCGGTGCAAAAACTCCGGCTGCGCATCCAGAAACGCCCGCTCGGTCACAAACTCCACGCGTCCGTAATTGAAGCGTGCCAGCTCCGTGCGCACGGCCGCAATTAACTTGGTTGCGATTCCCTGCCGTCGATATTCTGGGTCCACCACGACGCTGAGCTCCGCGGCCTCGCTGGCATCCCCATCGGCGTAGTTCATCAGGAACCCGACCAGCCGCCCGTCCACCGTGGCCATGAAGAACGTCGCCATCGCCTTTTCGGTGTTGAGCTGGTTACTCAGGTAAATCTGCTTGTACGTGTGGTCAACCGCGTGAACCCGATCCTGCAGTTGTAGCGCGGCCGTTTTTTGTTCTGGCGTTAATGTCGTTGTACTGGTAATTTGCAATTTAATGCCTCCATCAGGAAATCTTGGTTAATTTAGATTCAAAATCCTATTGCAATCCGGGACCATAGCAAACTAATTTGTCCGCAGCCTGAACGTATTGGCCTACAGCTAACTTATGACGGCAACTTCTTAAGCAGCGCCCACAGCTGCTTGCGCTCCGCCGGGGTCAACGGCGCCAGCAACGTGTCGGAGCTGTGCTGCTCGTATGCGTGCAGCTGCGGGTAAATCGCGAGTCCGCGCTCAGCTGGATACACCCGCCGCAACCGTTTATCATCGGCGTCATCCTCTAAGCGCAGGAACCCCTCGGCCACCAGCTTCTTCACCGTCCGAAACGCGGTCGTGCGGTCAATCTGCACCGCGTCCGCTAACTCACCCAAGAACATCCCCGGTTGCTCACAAGTGCGAATCACGTAAATGAACGCGTTGTTGCCGAGGCCCAAGTCGCGAAATTGCGCGTTACTGTCAATCTGGATGGTGCGCGTGATGGCACCAATTTTACGGATAATGTCAAACATGTGCGTCGCCCTAACCGGCACTGCCGGCCCTTTCCCGTCCAGTTTACCATCGCCGCATAAAAAAGTCATTGCATTTGCAATTGTGTGGGTGTAACCTAAGCGTCAATATCTAATTGCATTTGCAATAACTTCAAAACTAAGGAGCACCATCATGATTGCCTTTCTCACATTCCTCCTCGTTATGTCCTTCACCCCTGGACCCAACACCATCATGGCAATGGTTTCCGGGCAACAACGCGGTTTCACCCGCAGCATTATCCTGAACATCGGGATGGCCTGCGGAATGCTGGTGCTGGGTGCAGTCGCCGCGGTCTTCGCACAGTGGCTGCAGCAAAGCCCAATATTTATCACGGTCATGAAAGTCATCGGTAGTACATACCTGCTCTACCTCGCCTACCACGTCGCAACGAGCACGCCGGATGATTCCAGCAGCCAAACTGGTGGCTTCTGGACTGGGGTGCTGCTCCAGCTGACGAACGTCAAAGTTTACCTGTACTTCATCACCGGCTTGGGTGCCTTCAACCTGCCGGGCTTCTGGACAATTCTCCCCGTGCGCCTCGCACTCATGGTCGTGATTGGCAGTATCGGGACCTTCGCGTGGACGGCGGCCGGCCAATTAATCAACGGGTTCTACCACCGCCACTTCCGCGCGGTCAACCTGGCCGTGGGCGCACTGCTAGTGTTCTCGGCGGTGGATCTGTGGCGCTAAAGTGCGATGGAGATACTAGAGGTACACCAGACATGTGAGTAAATGTAATGGCTAATACGGCTCTGAAGCCTAGTGTTGCCGACAAGTTTGGCGCCTATCCTTTTAGTATGACCCGCAGCGCAACATTTATTGAACAAACACCCGCAACATGAATGCTGCGGGCGCAATGGGCACTTATCCATACTGGTTAACCAAACTGCTAAATGATTATGATTAAATGCCACAGCCATAATTTCACTAGATATAGTCCTTCAACAATTGATACAACAACTCAATTTCGTAATCTTGAACCTTGATGTTAAACCGTTTCTCCGCCGGAATGAATATCCCCTCAGACAGGTCGAAGAAGCCTTTCTCTTTCTTGGTTAGGATATTCCTATCGATTGTCGTAACTGAGCCGCTACGACTGGTAAGCATTCGCTCAATCATTAGGGACAAATGCATGTAAAGGTTCAGTTTCAGCCGTGACTCAAACTTAACACCATAAAAATCCTCATAGTGTGCAACCACGTTCTGGCTTTCCTTGATTACCACGTCTGGGTTCAAGATTTGTAACCGGTCACGAATACCTTCAATTGATAGCAACCTAACTAATGCATCAATCAGTGCACTAATTGATTCTCTATTTTCGCCCGCGTTCAACAAAATATTGGTCATTTTCTGCGCATAGACTTTATCAAAGATGTTATACGCATTGATAATATCAACGCCGGAATCCAGTCCAACTGCTTCAACATCAGTAGTTGTCAAAATCAACTGAGTGTTCGAGAAAAATTTTCGATTATGATTTTCCAACATGACGTACAGTTTTTTGTAGTCAAGAGTGATGACTTCAATTGATGGTGTTAACGTCATGTCTATTACCCGTTTAAATTCCCGCGACAACCCCACACCGGACATACATGACACAATAATGTTCTTCTTGTTTGACAGTCCCTCATAATATTGAGCATTAGTGGCTAACCCATATTCCTCACAGGCGTTTGCAATTGACAAAAACTCATCACCGCGCTGAACGCGTAGGCCCACGTCTAGAGCCATCGCCGTATTAACGTTATTGACAACAACTAGCTCGCGGTCGGAAACTCCCTTAATGCGCGAAAACATCTGACTTAAAGAACCCATATCAAATAACACAATCGTGCCTTTCGCAGAGGCACCCTGCTTCTCCAAATAGCTCTGTACATACATATTAATGGTGTCCAGCGATACATCAATCGGCATGTCAAATGCTTCAAACAAGTAATTACCACAAAGAGTGTTCACCACTGCCTGAATGCTCGTTGCCGTTGACTGGCCATGCGTGATTATGAGTGAGTTGTACTGAACCGACTCGATTTTATCAACGTAAGCACTCATCATAACGAAGAATGTCAGCCAGTAGTACTCACTATCTTCATGCTTTAGGCTAATACTGCTAAGAAACTGGCTGAACAAATAGCTACTGCGCGGATACCGTGACTTTGTCTGCTGATAAAAAGAATGCTTATCATCTACTCGCATACCGTTGTCAGCACAAACATCTGCGAAAACCATGCACAGAGCAACGGTCCGCCAATAATCGTTATTATCTGTTAGCTTAACTCCATATGGCTCAGTAATTGTGTGCTGAGCGGCCTGCATTAGGAGCCTTGCTGTAGTGTTTAACAGTGACTCGCTGGCAACAGTATCAATTAATCCTAACGCCTTAGTCACCAAGAATCCCTGCTCGGTAACGTTCTCCCCACGCTCAAGCGAATCAACTATTTTTTCAATCAAAGTATCCACAGTTGCGCTTAAGTTAAGCATGTTAGTGATTAAATCTTTAATTCTGCTCTGCAGTGGCTGCTCATTTGTGGTAACCAGTACGTTGTCTTCACTTAGGTCACCAACCACAAGGGGACCTTCACCCACAGACTGCGCATATGATTGTGCACACAATAGCTGAATGTGATTGCCTAAAGCCTTAAGATTATTTGCATCGTCATAGTCAGCGAGCTCTCGTATACAGCTTGGCGAGATGGAGATGGAACGGTCAAGTTGATCCGATTGTTCCTGAAAATACTCAGCAATATACGCAAGCCGTTCGTTCAAAGGTAAATCCAAATATGCTCGGAGACTGATGTTGACAATGGCACTCTTCCACCAATCTTTGACGTGATTAAAAATGTCTGCTGTGGCGGAATAAATAAAGCGCACATTTTCATTATCCAGTCGACTACTAAGGTAAATAAACTGTCTCAGGTCTCGATCAGGTACCTCCTGCAGGTTTTCAACATATAAACACACCGTTCGTTCATTGTTGCTGGCATTTACGGGTGACAGCTTTTTTTGTACTTCTCGAACTAGATCAGCTAATGAATCCTTAAAATCAGCACAATCTACACTCTCAAAAATAGCCTCATCAGAAATCACACCACGTCGGACTGACTCCTTGAAAATAGCCTGTGCAAACGGGTACTTACCAATGCCAGACGGACCGGTCAAAAAGATTGGTAACCCGCCATTTGGAAAGACAATTGCCTCAATTGCTCGTTGAATGCAAACCCGCAGACTACCCTTAGCCCCGATTAAATTATCAAATGCAGTTTTCTCGCGGTTAACCTCCCAGTACACAGGTCGACTGCCAATTTTATTAAGCTTACCCTGCCTTTCGAGCTGCGAAAGATAACTGCTGGTGACACCACGCGTTAGCCCAACCGCGTCTGCAATTTGCATAGTAGTAACACGCTCAGATGGGAATTGTCGGGAAACAGTTGCAAAAATTCTATCGATAGCCTTCATTTTGGAGCCTCCTTAAGCACTAACCCTAATAATTAATCACAACAAAAGCGTGACCTTTGACGTTATTGTGATTAACATAGTCATTGTAATCGTTAACAATTACTTTTGCTAGTAACACCGAACTAAATTAATTGCTTCAGAGGAAGGCAACGTGACGTACCGTACGCTATAACTTCGAACAGCGCTAAAGGCCATCGCATTTCCACTTACGAATGCAAATTTTAGAAGGACTGAGTCAAATGAAATACTTACTTCTCGTGAGCCACGGTAATTATTCAACCGGGCTGAAACAAACACTGGAAATGTTCGCCGGCACGGAAACCATGGAGTCCGTAATTGCCGTTGGGCTTATGCCTGGTGAATCAGCCTCACATTTAGGTACACGTTTTTCAAAAACACTAGCTACACTTCCCGCTGACGCACAATTTGTAATTCTGGCGGACATCATCGGAGGTAGCCCGTTAACCACGGTATATAACACATTGCATGAGTTCAACAGAGCTAATGAGGTGCTAATACTCGGAGGGATGAACTTCTCCATGGCATTAACCGTAGCGCTAGCCAAAGACAACCTTAGTAACGAGGAACTAAAGGCAAAAGCTAAGGCAGAGGCAATCGCCGCAATCAAAGAGCTTCAAACTGATTTACCCGTCACAATTGATGAAGATATTTAGGAGGGATAATAGATGTCAATTTCTTTTGTACGTATCGATGATCGCATGATCCACGGCCTAATTACCGTTCGTTGGGGCAAGGAATACCCTTGCGATGGAATTATTGCCATTAATGACAAAGCCGCTAGCAACCCTATTCTATCTGAAGCCTACAAAGCAGCATCAGATAAAAAGACCTTCGTCTGGACGTTAGCCCACTTTGAGCAAGTTAAGGACCGCGTACTGAACTCATCAACGAAGTACTTCTTGATTACTAAGAACCCGCAAGACATGAAGAAAATCCTCGTTGATATGCAGTTTAAGCCAAGCGATGTGAAGACGGTCATTGTTGGCCCTGGTAACGATCGTGATAATGCTATTAAGCTCGGCGACAACCAGTCATTTACTCAGGAAGAGGGAGATTCTTTCGAGGCAATAGAAAAGGCTGGTTACCAAGTGGAGTTTGCCCTCTTGCCTGACCAACGAATTGGCAACTGGAGTAAGTTCAAGTCACGCTTTGGCTATTAGCAAGGAATTCTGAAAGGAAAGGTAATTACAATGACAATTAGTTGGCTTCAAGCAGCCCTATTGGGACTGTTCGCCTGCTTGTGCTCCAACTCATGTATGGCTGGTCAAGCAGTCGGTAACTACACCATCGGGCGTCCATTAGTCGGTGGCTTAATCTGTGGTATTATCCTCGGCAATATTCAGTTAGGTATCGCTTGTGGTGTTGCCATGCAACTGGTTTACATCGCTCTGGTTACACCAGGTGGTACCGTATCAGCCGATGTTCGCGCTATTTCTTACATTGGTATTCCTCTGGCCATGGTGGCCATTTCCTCACAGGGCCTCAACCCTCTGGGCGGTAGCGCAGCGGACTTAGCAAAGTCCGTTGGTACACTTGTTGGCACGGTTGGGACGGTTCTCTACTACGCTGTTGCAACCATGAACCTTGTTTGGCAATCATTCGGTTGGAAAGACGTCAAGAACGGTAAGCTCGACAAATTGACCGCCGTCAACTTCGGCTGGCCTTGGATTTCACACCTGCTATTTTCCTTAATTCCCACCATGCTGCTTACCTACTACGGTGCAACTGCCGTTACCGCACTTCGCACCGCACTGCCAATGGATGGCATCGCGATGAAGACCCTGTTCACTGTCGGCGGCATGCTACCATGTGTCGGGATTGCAATCTTGCTTCGGCAAATTGTTGGTCACGCGGCTGACTTCATTCCGTTCTTCGTTGGCTTCACACTTGCTGCTTCAATGCACCTAAACCTGGTATCCATCACCGTTATTTCCCTGATGTTCGCAGTTCTTATCTACGAAATTGAAATGGCTAAGGGTGGTTCAAATGGTACTGGTAGTGCAACACCAACTAGCAGTCCAAGCAATAATGATTATGGCGAGGAGGACATCTAACCATGCAAACTGTTAACAATACACACCAACTGGATCACAAAACGCTGACCAAGGCATTCCACCGTTGGTTCTGGGGTGCACTTACCTGCTTCTCGCAGGAACACATGCAGACCTTTGGCTACATGGCCTCAATGCTGCCAATTCTGCGCAAGCTTTACCCTAAACACGATGACCAAGTTAAAGCCATCCAAGCTTACACCGCATTCTTCAACACCAACCCGATGCTGGGAACTGTGATTGTCGGGATTACTGCAAGTATGGAACAAGCCCGTGCCAACGGTCAGGAAATCGACGGCGAAACCATTAACGACATGCGTGCCGGCCTCATGGGCCCCATCGCCGGTATCGGGGACTCACTGATTGATGGTACGTTAATCCCTATCCTGTTGGGGATTGCGTTGGGCATGTCCAGTGGTGGTTCGCCACTGGGTGCCATCTTCTACATTGTCGCTTGGGTGCTGATTGCATACTTTGGTCAACGGTTCCTGTTCTTCCGCGGCTACAAGTTCGGTGATCAGGCGGTTAGCTTCTTGGTCGGCCAACAAGGTGCTGCTGTCCGTCACGCTGTCGGAATCGTTGGTAGCATGGTCGTCGGTGGTGTGCTTGCCTCTTGGGTTAACGTCACTACCTCACTGAAGCTGCGTGGTACCGATGGCAAGGTCTTCCTCAACCTTCAGGACAAGCTGGACAGCATCTACCCTGGTATTCTAACCGTTGCTATCACCCTATTCTGCTGGTGGTTAATGACCAAGAAGCATGTCTCCGCTATTTGGACAATGCTGATTCTGGTTGTTGTTGCTCTCGTAGGTGTTCTCCTCGGCGTGTTCAACCCAGGACTGTCCTACTAAGACGAAATCTATGGAAGGAGCAAAATAGATGACTATTGATGAACTAACTAAGGGGTACAAAGAAGAAGTAGCTTACCAAAAGCACATGTTGAAGAACCTGGGATACTGGTTCCAACTATGCACCATCATTAGTGGTATCGGTATCGTCTTAATCTACTTCTTCCATAAACAAAATCTGTGGCTCAATATCATTGGCATTGTACTACTGATTATTGGCGCACTCGGCATGCTCATGTTTGGCTACTCGGGATGGAAAGGCCAACAAAACGTCCGTGCAGTTGTTGACGACTACAGTCAAAAAATTAATCACTTTAAAGATTCAACCCGAAAGGTGATCAATAACCAATAAATCACAGAAGTATAGCTACCAATAGTAAAAAATACCAAGTTTAAAAAGAAAGCTCGTCCCACTGCACAATAAGTGGTGACGAGCTTTCTTGATATCAGAAAAGCTGTTAAATATTCACTAAATTGCTTTATGTGGGAGGGAACACGCGACATGGCAAAACATCCTAGCGTAATTTTACAAATCCACTTATCTCCTTCTGTCTATTTAGAAATAATTACTCTACCACCACTAAACTATGGACAATTAACATTTGAAGATATCGACTTGTGGCGAAATACAGAAGAAGTAATAGTCTACGTAAATGGCAGCTTCAAGATGAACTGGCAAGTCGGTCAGATAACCCCACGGTCCTTAAACTGCCTAAAAGCTCTAGACGTTGAATCCTTAGCTGCATCAAATGCCCGCTCAGTTCTCAATGACTCTGAAAGCGCCAAAGCTGTCTACATCATGGACCTATCGGGTAACCCGGTATCAAATACAGGTTACAGCCACGTTTATGTGCCTGATTTTGGGCTAAGTACAAATCGTTATACTAGCTATTCAGACTTATTGTCCCTGATTCGCTATCGAGAAAATCAATTACTGAAGGAACAACGCGACAGATTACCCAGTCCGGCAGGTGAGGCTGTTCGCAATGTTCGTGCGGATTTGAACTACTCTCAAAATGAACTTGCAACCGCCTCGGGACTTACAAAGTCAGTTGTAGCTAAAATTGAACAAGACAGAAATGTCAGTATCAACACGTTGCAAAAAATTGCAAAAGCAACTAATCGCCTTCTAACGATAGATTTCGAGTAGAGCTCCAGATAAACAGAAGCCAAATCAGTTAGACTGAACGCTTGAACAAGAGGCCATTCACTCGTCCCTGAATCAAGGGTTACACCAAAAATAGGCAGCAAGATTCCGCTTGGAAAATTGCCGCCTATTTTTATTGTCCTATTACGCACTAAAGCATGTCGAAAAGATACTCCTACATCACAACTTCTATAATTGCCAGTTGGGGAATGCCGATTCTCTATCCATATGGTTAACTCTTATTCTATCAATTGAGATAACAGCTGGACCGGCTAAAACATTAACCAATCAAGTTTAGTCATCCAGCACCACCACGTGCTTCCCCACAAACTTCCCGGATTCCAGGTTGGCCTGGGCCGCGCCCACCTGATCTAGACCGTGGTAAACCTTGGCGATAGGCACGATGAGCTTCTTGGCCGCGGCCGCTGCGAGCACTTGGTCAAAGACCTGCGCGGGCAAATCCTTAGCCTCGCCGGCGTAACTCGTGAACAGCTTGCCACTTGGAATCATGAACGGTGAAAAATGCTCAATCTCCCAGCCACCGCCGAGACCACCAGTGAAGCAGACCCGGCCGTCAGCCTTAACCGCCGCGAACGTATCCATCAGCGCGGTCGTACCAACAAGTTCCAGCGCCTTGTCCACGCCCGCTGGCAAAAAGGCGTGCACCTGGTCCGCGATGTCGCCGTCGTCGATCAGGACCTTCTCGGCACCAAGTTCCTCCATCCGTTCCACCTTGCCCTGACTGCGCGTCGTGGCGATGACCTTCGCGCCGAGCATTTTGCCCAACGCAATTGCCATCAGCCCCACGGTCGAGGAGCCGCCGCGAATCAGCAGCGTTTCGCCCGGCTGCAAATCTAGCCCGCGGTGCAGTGAGCCGTAGCTGGTTTGCAGCATCTCTGGCAGTGCGCCAACTGTCTCCCAGCCAAGGTCAGTCGTGAGGGGAATCATCGCCGTGTGCGGTGCCAAGCAGAACTCGGCGTATGAGCCGTCGATTGCCCGGCCGAGGCCGCCCATCATCATCGCGACCTTTTGCCCAACCTTAAATGGTGAATCTGGGGCCGCCTGCGTGATGAAGCCGACGCCCTCAATGCCGAGAATGCGTGGGTACTGGAAATCGGCGTCGGACTCACCCTTGCGACTGGTAACTTCTGATTCGTTCACGCCGAACGCCTTCACCTGAACCACATCATAACCAGGTTTGGCCACAGGTGTTGCTACCGTCACTGGTTTAAGTTCCGCAGCTGTAACTGGTTTGGTCAATTGAATTGCTTGCATGTTAGTTGTTCCTCCTATTTAAATCCTTTGTTTGTGATTCTGAGGGGGTGAAATAATCAACACGCGTGCCGCGCCCCTAATCGCTGAGGCCATACTCGAGCCAGCCGTACTTGGTCGCCCCGTTGTCGACCAGCGCGTCGCTGGAGTTGAGCTGCCACAGTTTCTCCTCAGTTCGGAGCTTGTGGTCCAGACAGTACGCCTGGAGTGCCTTGAGCCCGCGGTCAATGCCCGCCGCCGTGTTTTCAGCCCACACGCGCACATAACGGCCGGCCGGCTTTTCAATCAGCGGCATGTAATTATCGCTGGCCGAATTATCCGTGGCTTTGAGGATGCGAAAAGATGCGTCCATGTAGCCGCCCGGATTGGTCACCGGCAAATCGGTCAGAAAACCGGAAGCCGAATTATCCATCAGCGCCAGTGCATCGAGCTCCCGGTAAAACTCGGCAAACAACTGGGCCACTTCCTTTTCGGTACAGTCGACTGCCTTGCGTGAGCACCAGAACGTGGCCGCATCCAGCAGCGCAATCTCGGGTTGGTACAGGGCCGGCGCATCTGCAATCTTCGCATTATCCAGCCCCCGCGTAATGACGTCCTGGACCCGCTCTAGTTGCTTGATCTGCTTGGCGATTTTGGCCTGTGCATCCCGCAGCACCGGCTCCGCACGTTCATCCCCAGCCTGAATCGCCTTAATCTGCTCGATGGACAACCCAATGTTGCGCAGTGCCAGTATCGTCAGCAATTCATACAGCTGGTTGTAATTGTAAAACCGGTAACCGGCGTCGTTCTTCCGGGCCGGCGAGAAGACCCCCTGCTCGTCGTAGAAAATCAGGGTGCGGCGGGTCGTGCTGGCAAGTGCGGCCATTTCACTAATTTTAAGCATATACTGTCCTTTGCATTGACTGTCACGTGACGTTATAGTTTATAGTTAGTTTAACACAGGTACGGCGAAGGTTCTGTCCTCGCCGCGCCCACCACCGCGCCAATAGTTGTTGTTCTTTCACCCGCAACAACATCAGTGTAAACTGTCACGCAACGTCACAGTCAAGCCCAGATGCAAAATCCTGAACCACGTGACGCCCGCGCTTATAAGGAAGGATTCATTATGACCACAATTCAAGACGAAATATTCAAACACCTGTTGCCAAACGCCAAAAAGCTGGCCGACTTTGGCTTCATCAATACTGACGGTGCATGGCACTACAAGGCCGAACTCGCCCCCGGGTTCGAGCTCACCGTGACCATCAAGGGGGACACCATCACGTCGCCGGTCATTGACACCGACTCCGGCCACCCGTACGTCCTGCATCTGGACCCCGCCAACTCCGGTCTGTTCGTTGGCCAGATTCGCGGTGCCTACATCGCGGTGCTGACCGCCATCGCCAAGGACTGCTGCGACCCGACTATGTTCACGACTGGCCAAATGGAAGCGGTCATCGCCGCGGTCGCCGATGAGTTCGACGAGCACCCCGAATTCCTGTGGGCCAAGTTCCCGAACAACGCCATCATCCGCCGCGCCGACAACCGCAAGTGGTACGCGCTGCTGGTCAAGGTCACCGAGGACAAGGTCGGCCTGCCCGACAAGGATCCCGTGGACGTACTCGTGGTGCGCGCGGACCCCGCGACCATCGCCGACCAGCTCCACTCCGGCGCCGCCCTGCCCGCCTACCACATGAACAAGCAGCACTGGCTGTCTTACCGGCTGAACAACGGTACGGACCTCAAGTGGCTGATGGCCCGCGTTGGGGAGAGCCGGGAGCTGGCGAAGTAACCTGGCGCGAACAAGGTGCTTGCTGCTTCATCGACGCACTGCAAATCCGGTTCACCCACATACGCAAAAAATACCGCTGTGACACGGAACTCGCGTCACAGCGGTGTTTTTTGGACAAATCCGAACCTAGGCCATGCTTGCCTTGGCAGCTGCCAGCACATCCAGCACGTCCGCGCTGTGGACGAACGCCTTGTCCGCAGCGGCGGTGTCATGTTCCCCAATCATCTTGACAAAGCGCGTGTACTCCGCAACCATCCGGTGGTCGTGTTTGTTCAGGCGCTGAACCTGCTGCTCGCCCCCGCGTGGTGCAACCGTGAACTGGTGCAGTTCGTTCGTGGGCCCGTCAATGACAATCGTTCCGTCTTCACCCTCAATGGTGCTGCGAACGGGTGCCCCAGCATCCTTGGCCGCGATGCAGACCGCCTGCATGTGCGGGTAAGTCAAAGTCAAGATGCCCGACGTGTCGACCCCACGCTGAATGTTCGGCAGGTAATTGACCGCATCCGGCGTGCCGAACAGGCCAACCACCAGGTGAATGTTGTAAATGTTGAGGTCCATCAGCGCCCCGCCGCCCTTAGCTGGGTCGAATGCCGGCAGCACCGTCCCCGCGCGAAAGGCGTCGTAACGGGAGGAGTACTGCGAGTAGTTGAATTCGGCAATGCGCGTGGTTCCAATCGTGCTCAGTGCCGCCTGAATGCCGGCGAAGTTTTCGAGGTACTGGTTGGTGATGGCTTCAACCAGAATCAAGCCGCGGGCGTCGGCCAAGGCCTTGAGTTCCTCCGCCTCCGCCCTGGTTGGTACGAACGGTTTTTCACAAATGACATTCTTGCCCGCAATGAGGGCCTGCTTGCTGACGACAAAGTGCAGCGAATTCGGAACGGCCACGTACACGGTGTCCACTTCAGAATCGTCAATGGCTAGCTTGCTGTCGGTATACGTCTTCTTGATGCCGTATTTGTCCTGCAGTCCCGCCAAGGTTGCCGCATCGCTGGGCACCCCCGCAATTGCGGTCAACGTCAAATCGGGAATTTGGTCCGCAATGGTCAAGAAGTCCTGCACAATTTTACCAGCACCAATAATCGCTAATTTCATAATATTACCCTCCATCTATGCCTAGTTCGTTTCAACAGCTTCACTATAACAAGGCAAATTGCGGGCGTCCGTCAAAATCCGCATCGTGGACAAGCTGTTCAAGCAAATGTTCAAGGCTAGAGTTATAATTAAACAAAATGTTCAGGGAGGCACCGATTACAATGTTAATTACCGAAAAGCTGGAGGCCGCCGTCGATTTTACCCCCGTCGACAGCACCATTGCGAACGTGATTCTGGCAGACCCGCACCAAGTTACTGGTCTGACCGTTCAAGAACTCGCCAGCAAAGCCAACTGCTCACACTCAGCGGTGGTGCGCCTGTGCAAAAAACTGGGTTACACCGGTTACCGCGACTTCACGCTCACCCTGTTGCGCGAGATAAGTGCGGCCACCGAGTCGGATGCGGACGTCAATTTTCCGTTCGGTGCCCACGACACCCTGCGCGATGCCGCCGAGAAACTGGCCACCCTTGGCCAGGCCAGCATCGCTGCGGCCCAGCAACACCTCGACATGCCAATCCTAGTGCGCGCCGTCCAGACGCTAATCCACGCCCACCGGATTTTCCTATACGGTCACGGCGATTCGAGCCTCGCCGTGCAGAGTTTTGCCAACAAGCTCAACAAGATTGACATTTACCCGGTACTTGCTGATTTGCTCGGTGAAAGCAACTGGAACTCAACCAACGCAACGGAAGCGGACTGCGCGCTGCTCGTCAGTTACCGCGGGCAGAGCCACAGTCACCTGCAGGTCATGCGTTACCTCAAGCAGAGACACGTGCCCACCATCCTCATCACCGGACGCCCGCAGTCGTCAATGGCCAAGCTGGCCACAGCTTGCCTGGAGGTGCCGGGCGACGAGTACGACTTTATGAAAATGGGGACGATTGCCTCCCAGTCCGCCATCGATTACCTGCTGACGGTGCTCTTCGCCGGCATCTATTCACACAATTATGACGACAACCTCTCCGGCCTCAAGCAACGCCAGGCCAGCCTGACAAACGGGCTGCTGGCGGAAGACGGTGTCACCAAGCCACACCCATAGACAGCAAAACACCCGAACCAGCACACATTTGCAGTGCTGGTTCGGGTGTTTTTGGTGGGGCGGATAAAACGTAGCCGGTGAACTCACGCATCCGCCCCTACTCAGATACGCTAACCAATTAGTCCTGCCAGTCGTTCAGCAACTTCATGTCGTCATCGGAAATCACGAAGCCGTCAACATCCGCATTGTTTTGCGCGTGTTCCAGATGTGACGCCTTGGGCAGTGGCAGCACGCCATTTTGCAGGCAGAAGCGAATTGCGAGCTGGGCGGTTGTGACCTGGTACTTCGCAGCGACCGCGGCAATCTTCTTGTTGCCAAGAAGACGACCCGTGGCCAGTGGTGAGTAGGCCTCAACGAGCAGGCCGGACTCCTTGGCAAACTTGGTCACGTCGGGTTCGGTGTTGCCGATGAAGTAGCGAATCTGATCGACCATCGGCTTAACCTTGGCTGTTGCGAAAACATTTTGCATCTCGTGCACCCCAAAGTTGGAAATACCGATTGCCTTGGCCTTGCCGGACGCATAGATTTCCTCCATCGCCCGCCAGACTTCGCGGTTTTCCTTGTCGTAATTCGCGCCAATCTCGGTCCATGGCCATGGTGCGTGGACAAGGTACAAGTCGACATAGTCCAGGCCAAGTTCCTTAATGCTGGAGTCGAAATCCTTGAGCGCACCGTCGTAGCTCTTCGTTGCGCCGGGCAACTTGGTGGTCACGAAGATGTCTTTGCGGTCGATGCCGGACTTCTTGATGGCCAGCCCAACCTCGTGCTCATTGTGGTACGCCTTGGCCGTGTCAATGTGTCGGTAACCCGCCTTCAGCGCATCCGCAACCGCCCGCTCAGCGATGCTCGCGGGTACCTGCCACGTCCCAAAGCCAATCTGCGGAATCTTGACGCCATTGCTTAACGTGTATGTTTCTTCTAGTTTTGTCATGGAAACAGTCCTCCCATACCTAGTCTGTTGCAAGCGGCGCGCACGCAAACACGGCCGTGTGCATCCGCCGTTAACTAACAATAGTATAGTCCACAAAACTAAAACCAAACATTCCTCGCCGTATTTTTCGGCTACCCAGATTCGACAAGCCAGGGCCAATCGACGCGTACTCTGGCGAACCGCTCACCGCGCCAGCTGCTTGACCGCCGCCGCCAACCACTCCACGTACGCGGTCTCCCGGCGAATGGCGTGGTCCAACACTAGGTAATGGCCAAAATTGTCCGCGCGTTGCCCTTCCGGAAACTTCGCTGCCATCTGGGCCTGCAGGTGCGCGCACCGCTCCGTGTGGAATTCTTGCTGCACGGCGAGCATGTGCTGGAGCCGCGGGTCGGCGGGTGATTGAATGAAGTACAGCTTCAGCGCAAACTCATCGCGGCCGCCAATCGTTGGTTCCGTGTCCGCCGCCAGCCAATCATTGAGGGCCGCGGCCCCGGCCGGGGTGACGGCGTAGCGCTTGCGGTTCAACTTTTCGCCAGTCACCTCATCGCTGTGCGTAATCTGCCCGTCCGCTTCTAGGCGCTGGAGCTGCGGGTAGATTTGACTGTGTTGCGCCGACCAGAACTCGCCGATGTCCGAATCGAAGGCCTTGGTCAGCTCGTAACCGGTCCGGGCCTGCTGGTTAAGAAGCCCGAGGATGATGAATTGTAAAATATTCCGCTTTGCCATGCTATTTCTGCTATATAAAATGCGGAAGAATGTCTTTTTGACACCAATAAAGGTTTATATATTTCCTTTCTTGATTTACATTCT
>NZ_RRYD01000025.1 GCF_004010095.1 Lacticaseibacillus hulanensis
CCGCGGTTTTTGCGGTTGGCACACCCCTTTTCTTTGTGGGAAAAATTTAGATTTGCATTGAGGAGCATTCAGGATTTAGGCACGAGAAAGAGGCTTCGCTCACATACCAAACATCGTACGAGTTAGACTCAGGCTGCGACGATGCAAAGCTAAATTTTTAGTCTGGAGACGGCGGTTTTCCGGCTCCAGACGACCGCCACAGCGATCACGGCGAAGCACACCCGAGGCCCAGCCCGGGCCCGGAGGTCAAACCCCACAACGCGGAGCGACGCCACTGGTCTACCTCAACAACCAAGCTGACGCTGCCGGACAGCGACAGGAACAACAGACAAAATCACATGTCTTTCGCTTGTGAGTCGTCGGGGAAGGTAATGGTGAAGGTGGTGCCGACGTTTGGGGTGGACTCGACCTTGATGGTGCCGCCGTGCTGTGTGATCAGTTGGTGGACGATGGCCAGGCCCAGGCCGGATTCGCCGTACTTGGTGTTTTTCCGGGAAGGGTCGGCCTTGTAGTACCGTTCCCAGATGTTTTTGATCTGGTCATCGGTCATCCCAATCCCCGTATCGCTGATGCTGAATTC
The DNA here is from genome assembly GCF_004010095.1 of Lacticaseibacillus hulanensis. Lineage (GTDB taxonomy): Bacteria > Bacillota > Bacilli > Lactobacillales > Lactobacillaceae > Lacticaseibacillus > Lacticaseibacillus hulanensis. Next base: position 581 of record NZ_RRYD01000025.1, read on the forward strand.
GGATTGGTGGAACCCGTGCTTGCCGACAACCTTAATTGTGCCGCTTTGCGTGAACTGAATCGCGTTTTGGACGATGTTGAAGATGATTTGGACGAAGCGGTCGTAGTCGGCAAAGACGGTCAGGTCATCTGGCGCATCGATGGTTAGCTGGTCGCCCGCATCCGTTGCCTTTTTCTCGAGCTGGTTGCTGATGTTGAGCAGGACCTGTTTGGCGTTAAACGTCTTTTTCTTGAGCATAATTTGACCCGTACGGATCTTCTCGTAGTCAAGGTTTTCGTTCACCAGCCGGATTAAGCGGTTGGTCTCGTTGCGCATCAGCTCAATACTCTTGGCCTTCATGTCTTCAGGGATGGCGTCGTATGCGAGTCCTTCAAGCAGGCCGTTGATGGTCGTCAGCGGGGTGCGCATTTCGTGGGCGGCATCGGCCATGAATTGCCGGCGTCGTTCTTCTTGCCGCTCGATTTCCTTTTCGCTATCCTGCAGGGCGGTGGTCATGTCGCCAAAGTCCGCAGCGAGTTCACTGATTTCGTCGCGCCCGTGCGTGTCGAGCTCGACGTCATAATTACCCTGTGCGATTTCGTGGGTCGCATTCCGGAGCCGGTTGATGCGTTCAACTTGGCGTCTTGCGATGAAGTAACTGAGCACCACTGCGGTTAGGGCCGAAATCACAAAGGCAATGAAGATTGACTTTTGCGTCTTGTTGATTGCCGACTGGATGGTTTCAACTGGTTCGAGGGCTTCAATCACGTACAGCAGCTTGCCCGAATAGAAGACGGGCCGGTAGTAAATCGCGGCGTTGACGGTGCGGTTGTGACCGTTACGTGTTGGCAAACTGGCCGTGGCCCGGACGCTGACGCTTTCGCCCTTTTTCAGTAACTTCCAGTACTTCTTCGGGATACTTCCCTGGGCCGTCTGGAAGGGGTAACGCTGCTGGTTGCTTGAGTTATAAATCAAAAATTGGACTTGCTGACCACTGAGCAGGCGTTCGTTGTTGGCGAGGAAGGCGGTGTTGATGGTCATGTCGCTGAGCACGGCATTTTGTTCAAGTGTTTCCGTGTAGCCAGCCAGTTGCCGTGAATTAGTTTCCCAGGCATTATTGGTTGTGATGCTAATGAACATGAGTGAGACAACCGACAGGGCAACAATGATTAGCGAAAGAAAGCCAATCATTTGCTGGTAAATTAATTTCATTGATCAAGCCCCGAATCATCGAATTTGTAGCCGACGCCCCAAACGGTCTGAATTACCTGGGCGCCGACTTTTTCAATCTTCTGGCGTAACTTCTTGATGTGGGCGTCAACCGTCCGTTCATCCCCGTAGTACTCGTATTCCCAGACCAATTGCAGCAATTGCTCACGGGAGAAGACCTGCTTGGGGCTCTGGGCAAGGGTGCGCAGAAGGTCAAATTCCTTGGGGGTTAATCCCTCAATTTGCTGGCCATTCAGGTAGGCCTCACGCGTCTTGGTGCTGAGCTTGAAGTGACTAGTCACAACGTCAAAATCGGAATCGGGTTCCGCCGCTGCTGCCTGCACCGGCTCCGTGATGTCGGCGCGCCGGTGCAATGCCTTGATGCGGGCGATGAGCGTGATGGGGGAGAACGGCTTAGTGACGTAATCATCGGCCCCAATGTCGAGCCCGAGTACCTGATCGCTTTCGGTGTCGCGCGCCGTGAGCATGATTAACGGAACCGTGGTGCTGATTTCACGGATGTGTTTTGCCACTTCCATGCCGTCCATCTTGGGCAGGTTCAGGTCGAGCGTGATGATGTCAAAACTGCTTGGATCTTCCTTGAACATGGCAAGGCCAGCTTCACCATCGTATGCGTTCGCGTATTCCCACTGCTCCTTTTGGAAGAACATCCCCATCATTTGGGCAACAGACTGGTTATCTTCAATCATCAGAATTTTCATTTTTTACCTTCCTTACGTTCCCCACGCCTTTTTTCAGCGATACCAACTTACCTTGATTTTACTATGATTTTTATAATATTGGGACCAATTGCATGAAAAATGTTGCTGAAGTCCTTGCAAACTTTCAATGTCCCCGTAGCAGTGCTTGCTGCGGGTTTACAACGCCGATTACGGATGATAAGCTTAAGTTATATCGGGGATGTAATGGTCTCGACATTGATTTTTGGGCACGTGGTGCACTCCGGAGGGCTCGGCTCCGTCATCAACGGCACAGTTTATTAACTGCAAAAAACAACAATTCTTACGCTCTCGCTGCCTAGTAAGTAGCAAGGCGTGATCTGTCCGGGTTCGTCCAAGGCTCGGAGCCAGGTCTCAAATCATTGGACTACGGTTAACGCTGCTACCCGAGGCGTTGATAAGAGATAGTGGGTGCGCACTTGGGGGTTAGCCAGGCTGACCGGCGCTCCCCTCGTGTTTAATCCAAGTAGGTCAACTATGAGTGTAGACCTGCGTGTTGCCAGGGTTGATGGACAGGGGTTCGATTCCCCTCATCTCCATAATTGACGTTCGGAGCACTTCGGACAATCGCTAGAAACGCTGATATAACGGCGTTTCTATTTTTTTGTCTTCGGACGTTTTCGGGGCTTTTCGGATAGTCGGTGACCACTCGGTGACCAAACGGTGACCACAGGCCGTTTTTGGCTGTTTTGGTCACCGAAAACGCGCTACCCCAAGAGCGACAAGGCTTTGAGGGCTATTGATGCTTGCGCGTCCCGCTGAGACTGCAGCAGGTGACTATAAGTCGTTAACGTGATTTGCACGTTGCTATGGCCTAGCCGCTTGCTGATGTAATAAATGTCAGTGCCCTGACTCAGCAGGTAACTGACGTGGGTATGTCTCAGACCGTGGAAAGTGATTTGCTCATTTTCGGGGATGCCCGCAGCCGTTTCGATTTTTCCGAGTGACTTGTTGCAGGCGGTGCCACTGAGTACCTGACCCATCTTAGAAAAGAACACACAGTTTTTGTTGTTCCTAAGTCCTGTCCTCATTAACCATTGTGCCTGCTGATTGTGAATTTTTTGTAACAGGGTAATGACCTTTGGAAGAACTTCCACCGTGCGGTTACTGGAAGGGGTCTTTGTGGGCTTGAAATCTAGCTCACGCCCGTCCCAAGATTTGTTGACGGTGATGGTGCTGTTGACCTCATCCACGTTGTCCCACGTCAATCCTAGAACCTCAGCAATTCGCATCCCAGTTTGAGCACCTACATACACGGCAACCGACGAAAGACGTTCAAAACTGGCGCGGTCAAATGCCACTTCATTCACCTTAGCAAACTGATCTAGTTGCAGATATTTGTCTGACTCGGATTTGACTCGGCTTTTGTCGCCAGTGAGTTCAACGCCAAACGTAAAATCTGTGTGCAGCGTTTGTTCGTTCAGCGCCGTGCGAACCATTGCCCGCACGTAGCCGTTAACCTTGGTGACGGTGATACGGGCATGAGTGGCGCCATAGTCATTGATGAACTTTTGCCACAATGAGGGGGATACCTCACCTAGCTCAGTGTCCTGAAAGAACGCCGCCAGTGTGTTCTCAATGTTGACGTAAAAACTTTCTGTGATGGCTGCGCGCTTGCCCAGCTTGTACGTGGTATACCAGTCATGCCAGTATTTAACCAACGTGGTTGCACGCTTCCCGAGGTCGGTACCAGTTACGAGGTCAGCCTCTAACTTGGTGGCCTCTGCTGATGCTTCCGTTTTAGTGCGGAAACCTCCTTTTGTTTTGGCGTGGCGCACGCCGTCATTGTCGCGCCAGCTGACACGGTACCGCCACAGCCCATTGCGTTTCTGATAACTTGCCATTATTAATTCCTCCCATTTTCCGTGTGATTGCTGTAAAATGGGGTATGCAAAGAGCGTGCGCCCAAAGCGTACCTTTTCTTTTAAGCTCATCCCAGGTCTGCCAGGACTATTCGGGGATGAGCTTTTTTTGTTGTTCGGTGTCGCCGCTAAGACGATCTTTAATATTCCATTATTCGTCGTACCTTTGTATTTGTATGCCGTTGGTTAGGTCAAAGTAATAGTCACCGTGCCAGAACGTGAGTCCCTTCTTGGTACGCCACATCTCAATTGCGTCAAGGAGGTATTCGGGTGTTACCTCCAACTCTTCGGCAACCTCTTGAGGACTGCACGCGCCAGCCTGCCAAGCGTCTACAAGGGCATTTAAGGAAACCAATTGTTGCATTCCCCAGACGCGTGCTTTGTTTTCCTGCTGAGTATCGCTGTTGCTGTCCTCATGAACAATGTTGCCGACGGTAAACTTTTCGTGGCCGATTTCTTCAGCAAGATTCTGGTTAAGTTCAGCTTTGGACTTACGCCCATTGAGATAGATTATGCGTCCGTGAGTCAGCCCGCCGAGTTCGCTGGGCATATCGAGTTTAACCTTAATCTGGTACTGATCGTTGTTCGCTAACAGTTGTTCCTGAACGTCCAAGGACGTCACTCCTTTTTCTCTTCCTGAAGAAGTTTGGCTATATAATCATCAACACGTTCCTGCTGTTCATCGTTGAGGTTACGATTCTCCAAGTGAGCTGCAAGCAGTTCCGGATCCTCATAATCATGAACAGGGGAGGTGGCAGGCGAGTTTTGCTCATCCAGTTGATGTTGAGCGTAGTTAAGAACTTTATGCTGCCGGTCTGGCAAGAGGACACGGGATACTTTAGAAATCTGATCAACGGTGTCAGCCTTCAAACCCATCAACACAGCGGGTTCAACGTCTAATGCCTCAGCAATCTTAGCGACAATTTCAATTGGTACTTTTTCTATGTCGCCTTTTTCGTAACGGAACATTGTTGAACGTGATACGCCAATCTTTTCAGCCAACGCGTCAGCACTGATGTGGCGTTCTTTTCTTAATTGCTTAATAGTTTCGCCGATATTCATTAAGTGCACCTCATTTCATACCCTAAGTATATAACGCAGTCGCAAAATTGCAACAATAAAAGTCGCAATTTTGCGATTTTTATATTGACATTCAATCCTGGTGAAATTATGATGGGTTCATGGAAGTCGCATTAATGCGACAAGAAAGGAGCGATTCAATGCTAGACGTGAAAGTTGACCAGCTTAAAGAAACAATGAGTAAGCGACACATTACTGGTGATGCCATTGCATCAGCAATTGGAATTAACCGTAGCACGTTTTATCGCAAACTTAACGAAGGTGGCACGCGTTTCACGGCTGAAGAAATTTTTCGGATGAAGGATTACATTCCGTTGAGTGATGCTGAAGTCATTCAAATTTTTTTACAGCCAAAGTCGCATAAACGCGACAAGGAGCCACAACCTGCATAGCGCACACAACGGAAGGAGGTGGGGATAATTGCTCAACAAAGACGAAGAAAAACGCCTCGATGAAAAAATCGACGCGTCAAACAAGAAGATATTTGAAGACTACCTAACGCCAATATTCGTGAGCGTTATCACTGCAATGCTGGTTTCAATTCTAATGATGCTATCCTGGCCGCTTAACTAGAACAGGTGCGCTACTGCATTGGTAAGCAGAGTGGTGATGAATGACACGGCAATGGGAATCAAAAAGCTACGGAACCAAAAGCGCCTATTGTCTTCCTTCCGTTTATCAAAGTAGTGCAGTCCCTCATCGGTAAGCCGAACAATCCAGAGATTTTTGCTAGTTCCTTCATAATTGGCAAGCTTGGTGAAACCTGAAACTAGCTTTTGCCCCTTCAGGTCGTTTAGCCAGTAGGTGTAATTGTGATCGAAGTATTTTGACAAGTCTCGTTCAAGTGGGTTCGCCTCTGATGTTTGGGGGCAAGCAAGAATTAGCTTCAGCATTGATTGGTAGTTTTTCATTAGTCACGCCATCCTTTCGCTGTAATTATACAGCGGGGGAGGCAGCTGACATAGCACACACAACGGAAGGAGGTGACGGGGATGCAAACAGTTCGTCTGATGTATTACAAGGCGCCACGTTTTGTTGAAACACATACGCAAAAAAGGTGTGTTGGTGTGGACAAGGTGCCAATTACAGCTGACAACAATCCCAGTGCAGAAGGAATGCTTCCGAGCACGTATGAAAAAGAGGCCATCTTTAAACAATGGCCTCAAGCAAAAGGAAATCTATTCATGATTTGGCAGGGACAAGAATTTCGGCTTGATTAAATTCCCAACGCTCTTGAAACAAGCGATCCGATTGATAAAGAAATAATTAGTTTTGCGAAGGCCATGACGGTCGGGATGAGTGCTGAAGAGATACATCTGAAACCCACAGCGTGTTGTTAGACCTAGTGAGCGCAATAGACGGGTTGTACAAGGAACAACGTACTGAAGAAGGTGAACAAGATGGAACTGACGATTGAAGAGAAAGCCCAGAAGTGGGACCAGCTAATGGCTGTGTTTGGCCCGGTAATTACTGCAATGACCGGAGCACAGCAACCAGCCCAGGAACGTCCGCAGACGATGAATCTCACTGAAGCGCAACGCTTCTATGGCAAGTCTTATGAATGGTTCGTTGGACGTGCTGGCACACGCACGCGCAAAGGACGTGAAGGCTTCTTGAATCATTACCGGCAGGAGCTTGAAAACTGGGCGGTTGGGTACCCTGCTGAAGGCCAGACCGGCTACATGATTTACGCCGAGCATTTCTCTGAGTTCATGGAAAAGCACGGCACAGAACGCTACTAGGAGGTGGCAACATGTTTCAACTGATTATGACGCACCGGCCGACGGTGGCATTAGTGTTGGTCGCATTCGTCGCAGGTATGGCACTATCCGACATTCTCAGCAATGGGTTCGCCGGATTCATGAAGCACATTGGATTAGAGAAATAGAGGGGATGCACATTGAATGAAGTAGCACTGTCAGACAACCTGACAACCTTAACCACCGAGATTAAGACATACCAGAACGTGGCCGGTTCAGCAATTTTTGAGATTGGTCGCCGTCTGATTCACGTAAAGGAGCACGACCTAGCTCACGGTGAGTTTGGCACGTTCCTGAAGACCGTTGGAATGGAGCGTCGCGAAGCACAACGTTTCATGAAGGTGGCTCGCGAATTACCAAATACGACAACGTTGGCGCATTTAAGTAACCAAGCGTTGTATCTCATCGCCAGCATCCCTGAAGAAGAACGCGACAGGCCCCAAGAATTGTCTAACGGGGATGTCAAGAAACCGAAGGACATGACGGTTCGCGAACTGCAAGAAACCAAGAAAAAACTGAAACAACGCGAGAAAGAAATTAGCAATCTGTTTGCAGAGAACGAGGCCCTGAAGAATCAGGAGCCTGAACGCGTTGAAATTCCGGTTGAGGTTGAACCAGCTGATTACAAGAAGACCAAGCAAGACAAGGACTTTCTGTATAAGGCGAACAAGCGTCAGAAGGAACAGATTGATGAGTTGGAGCAGAAGCTTCAGCAGTATCAAGAAGGCTCCGAGCAGTTCAAGAAGATTCAGCAGCAGATTACTGAAGCCCAAAGCAAAAAGCAGTCTATCATTCGTCAAGCGGCGGCAGTCGGGAATATTTACGACTGGAAGGGCAAGCTTGACGAAGTAATAGATCAGGCATCGCCAATGCTATATAAGGCCGACATTGAGGAACTTGACGCCGATGATCCTGCATTTAAGACAATCAAGCACGCGTATGACCACCTTGCAACGCTGACGTCTGAACTGGGGCAAGTGCTTAACGCAGTGGAAGGAGGAATGATTATTAATGGCTGACAACGAAGTGGTTACTATTCACCCCGGTGGCGGGGTGACTAAGGCGCTGGGCAAGCAGGTTGACCAGCTCAGTCGAAAGTTTGGTGAGCTGATGCAGCGGATGGATGACATTGAGAATACCGCACCAATTCGACAGTATCAGGATCATCTGTTAGAGCAGTCGCGACGCAAACGAGTAGTTAAACTGCTGGGTGGCAAGGAGTCCAAAGCGTATGCTGACACCGCCGTTCGTGCTTCAGCGTTCCGTTCCATCATGATTGAGTACCGGCGCAAGTTCGGCGTTGCAGCATACCAGGACACCCCAAAAAAGGAGTTCGACCGGGCGCAGCACTTCTACGCTAACTGGGAACCAGATTTTGAACTATACGAACGCATTCAAAGCGCAAACGAGTAGGATGAACAACATGGCTAGGATTGATGAGCTTGCTGAAAAAAGCTATCTTCAGGGCTTTACAGCGGGGCGATTAAGAGAAATCAGCGCGGTAGAAGACATTATAAGTCACGTGCGTGATCCGTATGTGATGGCAGTCTTACTCGGCGAGGATAAGGCAGCTGAAGGGAAGGCCGGAATTGAAGCTTTGTCTAAGTTCCGTGAAGCATTGACTAAGGAGCGTGAAAAAATTGAGCAGCAAGTTTAGCCCACAGGAAATTCAGTTTGACGTTACGACCGCTTACGCATGGGCTGCACGCGAATCCGTTAAAGATTACTTACACCGGCGGGGCATCGCGGGCACGGTCGCAGTTGAGCAGGAATACGCGGACGATGAGGAGTGCATTCTCACCGTGCGCCTGCTGAACACGAAGACCATGCGTGATGAACTTCAGAACGAAATTTCAGAACACTTTGATTTCATTGCGTGAAAAACTGCACAAAAAAAGTCATTGGCGAGGGGCCAACGACTCTGATTGCTTACGGATAAGGTAATCGTAGTCTCTAACCCGTAATTCGTCAACGGCTATTTTTTAGGCCTCAAATGAGGTTTTGGGTGCTTGTTATAGGTAATAAGATTCTGACGTTACTGGTGAAGAGAGGTAGCAAAGATGAAGTATGTTCGTGAGAAGCGGGTTGTTGTGGGAGATGGCTATCAGGAAATAGACATATTCACACGTGACACTGCTCAGGATGAACCGATTCGTAGAGGCAAGCGGAAACGTAAGCAGAAGGTTACCGAACCGAAGCAGGCTAATTTAAACGAAAAGAATAGCAAGCGATACCTGGTGCAATTAGCAAACGGGAACTTTCATGAGGGCGACCTGTTTGTGACCCTCACATACAATGATGACCACCTTCCAAGCACGATTGAGGAAGCCGAGCACCACGTAACCTTGTTCATTCGGCGAGTGAAGGCTAAACGTAAGAAGCTAGGTCTACCAGACCTCAAATATATCCTGGTTACCGAATATCAGTTAAACGAAGATGGAACGATTCGGATTCGTCCACATCATCACTTGCTGATGAATGGCATGGATCGGGACACACTCGAAGGTCTCTGGAAGGAAAAACGACAAAAGTTAGGCAAGCCGGATGCACAACGCATTGATCCCGATTTAGACAAGGAACACAACAAAATTGAGGGACTAGCACGGTACATGGTTAAGGCACCAAAGGGTAAAAAGCGTTGGAGTTCATCACGTAATCTTCAGCGCCCAGTTGAGACTAAGAATGACCACAAGTACAGCAAGAAGAAGGTACGCGAAGCTGCTGAAGACCCAGCCAAGGGTTATGTGATGTTTGAAAAGGAATACGGCGATGAGTGGGAGATTGTGGCACCCATCCAGTATGTAATGAACGAACTCACTGGCGAGTGGGGCGCATACCTCAAAATGTGGAAAAAGAAAGAGTGCATAAGGAGTTAGACATGGAAAAGACGATTTACTACAAGGCAGTCATGGAGACCGGCCAGAAGTTCGAAGGGCTTGCACTGCACACCAACATAGCTGATGGGGCACTGCTCATTGATCGCATTGATGGGCGCGAGTTGAAGCTGCTGTTAACCAAGGTGAAAGACTTGAAATTAGAACCGAGGTGGGCGAAGTGATTAAGCCAAAGCACACAGCCAAGGCACGGGCGCCGAAGCGGGCACACATGCTGAAGTACTGGGAACCAGACACGCAGGCCTTTTACAGCGACACTCAGCAGGTAATGGTGCAGTATCTGGGCACAGGCAGTTGGAAGCAAATTTATTACGGCAACGGCACCAACGCGGTGCGGTATTCAGGAAGGATGGATGACGATGCACGAGTTTTTAATTGACCTAGGGGTTAGGATTCGTCAAGCACGTGAGCACGCGCACATGACACAGGATGAACTTGCTGAAGCAATGGGCGTCACGTCTCAACGGGTGATTATGTGGGAACACGGGCGTACTCGCTTGCACATTGACCAGGTTGCACGCATAGCACAAGCAACGGACCGCGCCATGTGGTTACTGGTGCCAGACTGGGATGGGAGTGAAGACTAATGGCAAAACATGAAATTGACGTAGACAAGCTGCTGAAAGTTGCCAACTCCTATGATACTGTTGGCGAAATGTTGGAGCAGCTCAGCAATAGTGACCGCGCAATTGTCTCTACTTTTCTTCAGCGTTTGAGCGACACTAACACAAAGTTTGAAGTTCAGTTGTGCTCTAGGTCTGAACAAAAAATTGTGAGTCTTATGAGTCAGGGCATGTGTTTAAAGCACCAACTGGAAGAGCTTAAAGAGCAGCATACCGATTACACAGAAAAAGCTCGTCAATTGGCTTCAAAAGGAGACTTTGAGCAGGCATCGCTGGTGGAGATTCAGGCAAGTCAAAACATCATGCTCCAAAAAACACTGACGGCACAGGTGGAACTGCTCAACCGCCGCATTACGGAGGTGCGAAACAATGACTGATTCACAAGTAGAGGCAGAACGTGAATGGACGCTGAAACATCCCGTGCGCTCACGTCTTCAGCAGGTTCAGGAAGAGCTGCGCATACATGAAAGCAAGACTGAACGTCTAGGCAAGTTCATCACGGCGGAGCATCGAAAAGATATTCCGTTGCGTGAATATATAGCGATGGCTGATCAGTATCAGGGCATGTTGCGGATGCGAGACGCTTTACGTGTGCGCGTCAAGCTCATGACGGAAAGGGCAAAGGCGGAAGATGAAAAAATCGGATAAGCGCTTTTACTTGATTGCTATTGGCCTCAATCTAATCGCGAGTATCACATGGGCACTTTCTCTCGGAATGGATTTAGCGATTGGCGCGGAAACCAAACAAATTGTGTGGGACGTTATTGGGATTGTTCTGGGCGTTGTATTGATATTGGCGCTGAGTACCTTTTCCCTGGGAATAGGTGACCGACATGAGTGAACAAACAATTGAGCAGGAACCACATGATTTCTGGTGGGGCACACCGGTGCAGGTCAAGGAACCAGGAACGATTGGCGACAAGCATCACAAGCTTCAAATGGGCATCGCCATCAAGTTCATCGGTAAGCAGGCCGGATGGGGCGGACGTGGCCGTGGTTCATCACTAGTCCGTGTCTGGTTCGCTGACACCAATAAGGTTCAGGATGTATTCCTTGCTAACATCCGCAAGTATCCTATCAAACGCAGAGCATAAAAAAAGCGCGCCAGCACTGGCACGCATGGGTAATAGTTCGATAACTAATTATACCATGCGAGGGGTGTGAAGGCGTTGCTGAAGAACGAAACAATTGAGCGATTAGCCACGTATCAGACGCTAACCGTAGAATCCCACAAGCTTGCTAATTGCCTGCACGTTAAGGATGCAGACGCAATGGCGGACTTGCTGACCGAATTAATGACGCACCGACTGAAAGACTATGATGATGACCAGGTGACACAGGCGATTGCTAGCGATGACATGGCGTTTAGTTTCAAAATAATTTATTCGCGCCGTGACATGTTGCGCAAGCACTTCCGAGAGAAGAAGCGGAAACTTCAAGCACAGCGCCAACTGGAATCTTCAGGATACGTTGACACGATTCGACTTGAGTCGGGGACACGGACGCCTGACGATGTTGACCAGGCTGTTGAGATGATTCCGCATCTGTTTGCCAGCAAGAAGACCCAAGAATTCACACGCCTAGTATTGGAGCACGGCAAGGCGCACACGATGAAGCTGATGGGCCTGACTGATAAACAGTTCCGCACGAAGCTGGTGGCAGCAGAAAAATATTGCACACGTCACCGCGAGAAGATTTGGGGACTGATTCAAACGCGTAAGGATGAAGAACTCATGAGTGAGATGAATTGCTTGATTGAGCTTGACCACTTGCTGGCACAGAAGTCATACACAGATGTTTCAACGCAGATTTGGATTGACCAGTATCGTAACTATGCTGAAGATTTGGTTGGCGAACTGCCTGGTATCAGTAACCAGAGTATGTTGCTCAACGACTTTCCGCACGCACCGCTGCATGATCGTTATCGTTTGGTTAATGAGGTGGCTGACCGGCTGACGTCGATTGAACACCGCATAGTGAGGATGTGAGAATATGCCAAGAGTTCATGAGTGTGGTATTACCAACTGTCACAAGGTTATTCCAATGGGACAGCGCTATTGCAGGCAGCACTGGGAAGTTATGCGGCAAAGGCATCCAGTACCTGACACACCGCTTAGCCGGTCACTTGCGGCAGCCACTAAGGCACTGAGGTCAGCCGCCAATCAGAAGTACAATGCTACTGGCCGAGACCAGGAAGCCAACGCCTTCTATCACAGCAAGCAGTGGCGACCAGTCAGAGACCACGTGTACAGTCGCGACATGGCTACGTGTCAGGCCTGTGGTGAGGTTGTGAAAGACCGCAAACTAGTTGACCACATCATACCGCGAAGGCTATGCACGTGGACGCAGGCGCTTGACCCGAGCAACCTATGGACGTTGTGCTATCGGTGCCATACCATCAAGACTGAGCTAGAACAGCACATAGCTGCTCAGCCCAACGGTGATACTAAGCTGATGCACCTGAGCTGTGAGTGGTGGGCGAAGGTGATACGCGAGCGAATACACACAAAATAATGAACAGCCTGGGGAAACCTGGGCTGTTTTTGTGTTTTCGTTCAGAAATTCCGGCGCGATTGACGTTAGAGATGTGTAAAAGTGAATTACTTTTGAACAACGAAATTGAACCCCCGCCCCATACAAACGCCGGAAGAGCGCCATAACAATGGAGCCTTCTTGCGAAAAAATTCCGTAAAGTCGGAAAGTTTGGGGGAGGGGGGCCTCAGAAAGGATGACGCAAAATGATGGGACGACCACGCAAGCTGACGCTCGATGAAGACGCCCGGCCGGAGCAACGTGAACTGACGAAGAAAATGGTTGAAAAGCAAAAAGACCAGGGCAAGCTACCATTGAGGCCACCAACCTACTTGAAGGGTTTTGCCCGCAAGGCTTGGAAGACAATTGTACCGATGCTGAACGAGACGGCAATTGTTTCAGCGGCCGACGTGTACACGGTGCGCCTGCTGTGTGAGCAATTAGAAATGGAACAAAAGGCGTATCTGGAAATTCAGGAGAATGGGATTCAGACGAAAATCTTCAAGACCGTGGTGACACCGCTTGGTGAGGTCAAAGGCAAGGACTTTGTTGGCTACCGGCGCAATCCGTCGACATTAATTTTGAGTGACGCCACTGCAAAGATAAAAATGCAGTGTGACGCCTTGGGACTCACCCCACAGAGTCGCGCCAAGATGCTCGACCTACTGAAACCCGATGATGGTGCTGAGGAAACGGTGGCTGACCTGATTGACAATGCTACTAAGGGGGATGATTTCTAGTGCGGGAATATGACCTATCACAAAAGAATGTTACCGTGCTGGGTGCGTATCAGGAACAACGAGATGCGGGAGCATACACGGAAATTTTCACCAAGTACCGCGACCCCGGAACAAGATACGCGTTTGCAGTGTTGGAAGGTCAGGTGATTGCGGATGAGGACATTAAGCTTCAGGCGTTCCGTCACCTACAAGACCTGTTGCGCCAAGGGCGTGAAGACTTCCCTTACCGGTATGACCTGAAGAAGGTGCGCGCGGTGCTTGGTTTTGCGTCAATCTGTCCCGACGTCGATACAGGCAAGCCATTACCGCTTATGCTGTGGCAAAAAGCAATATTTGCATGGAGCCAAGGCTGGCGAAACCTCAGCGATGAACGACGATTTCATCGCGTGCTTTTTTCAGTCGCGCGGACAAACGGGAAGACGTACGAAACCAATATTCTGCTGGCGTATGACTACCTGATTGAATCAGACGGCTTGTACAACCAAGACCTCGGATACATTGCTCCCGTCACGAAGCAAGCAAAAAAAGGATTTCGATACATCAAGTTGACGTTCATAAAGCTTGCTGAGTTGGGGCCGTTCCGGACGATGTTTGAACGGCAAGCAATTAAGCCACTGGATGACGTGGTACGGTCGAACAAGAGTCAGAACCAACTGGTACGCCTTTCACATGATTCAGGGCAGCTCGATAGCTATCACTTTCGCCTGATTGTTTCTGATGAAGCCGGGGATGACAAGCGAATGGGGAAGATTCGCGAGAACAACGGTAAAGCCACATCTGGTCAGGTTCAGGTGCGTGATAGTCAATTTTGGCAGATTTCAACGGCGTACCCAGATAGCAATAGCCCACTTTACGGTGATGAAAAGATGGTGCATGAAGCAATGCTGCACGACGATGACCGCGCACTGGATGACTATTTAATGATCCTGTATCAGCAGGACGACCCCAAAGAAGTTAACTCGCCAGACTCATGGGAAAAAAGTAACCCCATTCTTGGACTTGAAAGCAAGCATGACAGTATGCTGGCAAGTCTAATTGCTGAACGTGACACCAAACTGAGCGATGGCACAATTGCGGAGTTCCAGAACAAGAACCTCAATATCTGGTTGCAGGTAAAGGTGAACAATTACGTTGACCTTGAAGACATTAACCATGCGATTGTGCAGGCGCCACCGTTAGATATTAGGGGACAGTCGGTATACATCGGTTGGGATTTATCCCATTTCAGCGATGACACCGCTGTTGCACTGGTGTTCCCATATCTGGGGGATGACGGTATGCCGAACTATTACGTTTATCAGCACAGCTTTGTGCCGACCGCACGCGCCCAGGGTAACGTCATGATTAAGTCTAAGCAAGATGGCATCAATTATCAGGCCGCGGAAACTAAAGGCTTTGCCAGTATCGCCTCAAACCGCTGGGGGATGATTAATGATGAGCAAGTTTACACCTGGTTAATGGATTTTGTCGAAGCTAACGAGCTTAAAGTTGAATATTTCTGCTATGACGCTTGGGAAACCTCAGACATTATTCTTAAGCTGGATAAATTGACTGATTGGTTAATGCTGCCGATTCGCCAAGGTACGCGGACGCTCGACCACCCAACCGGAAAGTTCCGTGAACTGTTAGTGCAGCATCGTATTCAGTACGTCGATGATCCCATCATCCAGTACAGCTTACGCAATGCCATTTTGGTACGGGACAACAACGGTATTAAGGTCGATAAAGACAAGGCGACAAGCAAAATTGACTTTGTGGACGCGACAATTAACGCATTTTCCCGCGCAATCTATCATTTCAGCGATGTGGCGCCAGATGATGGCCTTAAAGATGCCAAGGGACCGTTCGCAGGGATGAGTAACGACCAGATTAACGATTATTTCAAACAAGATTTCGGATTTTAGCGAAAATTCCGGCTCTAATGACGTTAGTGATGTGAGAACTCACGAAAGGGGGAAAATTAAGTGCAAAACAGATTAAGTGCGTTCCTAACCGGCATTTTTGCTAACGCCGGAATGATTCTGTTTCTGGCGGGAGCGGCGTCGCTCGTATACGCGGGTTTTATTGCCTCACGTACTTTGGGATACGCCGCTTTGGGGCTTGCGCTGATTGTGGTGGCTTACATTGTGACCCCAGAAATGGGGGCTAAGCGATGATTAACCCATTTCAGAAATTCAACACGCGAAGTCGGGTGTTACCGAGCGGTGGCGAGCCGTTTATCATCTCGAACGGAGTGATTACACCGAATCACATGGTTGACGCAACGTTTGCGTTACGAAACTCGGACGTGTTCGCGGTGGTTAATCTCATCGCTTCCGATGTGGCGGGTGCTCGTCGCTCGATTGCGCAGCCTTTTGACCAGGTAGTTGAGCAGCCAAACAATTTGATTAGTGGATTTAATTTTTGGCAATCGGTGGTGGCTCAAATGCTGTTGGCAGGTAATGCTTATGCAATCATCACAGCACGCAAACAAGGTGTACCCACGCGAATTGAATTAGCAGCAGTGTCTCAGGTAACAGTAACGCTAACTGATTATGCAAAAGATTTAACCTACGACGTCAATTGGACTGATGAACGTGGCATTAAACGTTACAAGTCGAAGGACGTACTGCACTTCAGACTGCTGGCCAGTGGACAAGACGACCAGCAACTAATTGGTATTAGTCCGTTGCAGTCACTCAATGGGCCATTAAACATGCAACAGTTCAGTAATGACCTGACGCTGGCGACACTAAAGCACGCAATTAACCCATCTGTCACTCTTACCGTGCCACAAGGTGAACTTGATAAGGACGCCAAAGAGAATATTCGAACCGCGTTTGAAGAGCAGACTAGCGGGGAGAACGCTGGGCGGGCAATCGTATTAGACCAAGGCCTATCAATGAGCACAATTCAGATTAATTCTGATGTGGCAAAGTTTCTCAACACAATGGACTTTGGACGTACCGCAATCGCCGAAGCGTTCGGCGTGCCGGATAGTTACCTGAACGGTCAAGGTGACCAGCAGTCAAGCCTGAACATGGTGAAAAGCCTTTACGCTAACGCGCTACGACGTTACGTTAAGCCGATTGAGTCAGAAGTTCAGGCTAAGTTCGGTGTTCCGTTCAACATTGACGAAAGTAGTTCAGTTGATGCAACGAATGCCGATTTTGTGGAAATGGTGACAAAGCTCGCAGGCGTTGGCACTAAAGGCGCGACGCCAATTATTTCGGCACAAGAAGCACATCAAATGCTGATGAATAGGGGGATATTGTGATGGACAATTCAAAGATTAACGTGCGGACGATTCCCACAGGGGTGCACATCCGCGATGCAACTAGCGATGAAGGCGAGACACCGGGGATGCAGATTGAAGGCTATGCCGCTCTTTTCGGGGAAGCATCGCGACCGATGCCATTTTATGAAGTAATTGAACCCGGTGCCTTAGATGGTATAGATCTTAGCGACGTGCAGCTGCTATTCGGACATGACTTTAACAACATTTTGGCGCGAGCAGACTCTGGAACGTTGACCGTGAAGGTTGATGACAAGGGTCTGTTTTTCGTTGCTACGCTGCCCGACACTCAGCTGGGACGTGACACTTACACGAACATTAAGAATGGGAATGTTAAGGGATGTTCATTCCGATACACTGACGCCGATGGTGGTGTTGGCTGGGGCGAGGATGATGACGGCAACACAGTCCGCCACGTCTATCAGATTGCTGATGTGTTCGAACTGAGTCTTACCAGCCTGCCGTCATACGATGAAACCTCTGTGGCGGTGAAACGATCCTATGACGATTACCTGAAGGGAGAAAAAGACGTGAAGGACGACCAGACTGAAGAAAAGAATACGGATGACGCTCAGTCAACCGGTTCTGATTCAGAAACCGATAAGAACAAGAAAAAGGATGAACAAGCATCAGCTGAAGACGACTCAGCTGCTAGTGAAGATGAATCGCAGCAGTCAAACGACAACGGCGACGACACACAGCAAGTCGATGACGGCGATGCAACTGATGACACGGAAGAAACCGGCGAGGACGTCCCGCTGGACCAAAAGAAGGGAGAAAAGAAGAAAATGAGCAAGAACTTGACCGAAAACGCCGCTGCCAATGCGGAAGTGCGGAGCTTTGAACAGTACGTTAAGTCTCACGGCCATGCGCGTGATGGCGTTCGGATGATTGATAACGAGGCCGTGATTCCAAAGCAGATCATGACCGCTGTCGAAGAGGCGCCAGACCCCAACGACCTGTATCAGCATGTTAACCGCAAGATTGTTAACACGCCATCTGGTACGCTACCTGTGATTCCACGGGCTGGTGCGGGTCTGACCACCAAGGAAGAACTCGCTGAAAACCCAGAACTGGCATTTCAGTACAAGAGTGTTGACTACAAGGTGATTAGCCGTGCAGGGGTGCTGCCAATCAGTCAGGAAATGATTGATGACGACCCTAACAGCATTGCCTCAACCGTAAGTGAGTTCATTAACCAGTCAACACGACTGACGGAACAGCGCCTGATCGGTGCTGCACTTCTAAAGTTCAAGCGTAATAAGACAATTGCCTCCGCTGATGACCTGAAGACTGCCGTCAACGTTGACATTAAGGCCGGTTACAAGACCGCATTCGTTCTTTCACAGTCCGCGTACAACATTGTTGACCTTTGGAAAGACAACGAAGGCCGGTACCTGCTTCAGCCATCCATCACTTCCGCAAGCGGCCAGACGCTGCTTGGTAAGCCGGTGTACTTTGTCGAAGATGAAATTCTTCAGGCTGGTACTACCGACACACCTGACACGGCCATTCGTGGCTGGGTTGGTGACCTGAAGGCTGGTGTGCTTGATGCGGTACGCAAGGAGACCACCGTTAAGTGGACCGACAACGACATTTGGGGTGAAAAGCTCAGTGCTTATCTTCGCAGTGATGTGGTGGTTGCGATTGACGAAGCTGGTGAACTTTTGAATTTCTCCCCAAAAGCGTAACGCCTGACACTGGCGCTGGTGATACCACCGGGGCTGATGATTCAGGCGAGACTACGCCACCTGCTGCAACTACCGCAACGGGGATTGTATTGAGTCAGAAGACTGCCACGGGCGCGGCAGGTACGGTTAAGACCGTCACCGTTACAACTGACCCAGCTGATGCAACGGACGCCTCAGCAGTCATTTCTGCCGTTACAGCGGCAAGTGACAATGAAGCAGTTGCTACGGTTGCACCACACGATGGGGGTGGCTTTGACGTCACGTTTGTCGCACCTGCCACTGATGGTGACGGTAAGGCAAACATCACGTTTACTAGTGGCAGCTTGACTGCCACGCTTGCAGTAACTGTGACGGCAGCAACTGCCGGGTAGCTAACAATTTAATCGCCTAGAAATGGACAATACCCGAGTCTGGGGGCGGTTGGAAGGAGGCCACTATGGCAATTGGCGCGCAAACAATGCTGGATGAGCTTAATCTCGACGATGACCAAGAGGCAATTGTAACTGACCTGATTGCGATGGCCGAGGTTACTATTCAGCGGTCAGTTAACCGACACGTGGAGCTGTCGAAGCTTTATACTGATCCGATTTTTTCACGTGCAGTGAAGACCTTGGTCACCCAGCTATATTTTGACCGTTCGCTTGAGGCTGGACTGAGCAAGGGAGTCCTGATGATGATTAATCAGTTGAAAGGTACTGATTTTGGGGGTGAGACTAGTGGCGAAACTACTAACGCCAGCGCAGATGACGCAGAAGGCTAAGTTTGGCTCATTGGTTAGTCTCGAAAATGCTCAGGGTGTGAACGTGCCGACCTTCAAGCCGGAGGTAACGCTGCATTTCGCCGCAATCAAGCGGAGCATGGCACAAAACTACCTGCTGACCGGTACCGATTTGGAACATACCCGCGTGATTGCAGTTAGACACAACGCCAAGATTAATGAAACGCAGCACGTTTATATTGATGGCGTTGACTACGATGTGGTAACCGTGTCGCCAGATGACGACACCGGTACTCTAATTCGATACGATTATGTGACATTACGGCAGTCTAAGGGGATGAAATCCGGTGCAATTGGATGAAGCTCTGGAACAGTGGCTGAAGGAGACCGAAAAAGCCGTTAAGCTGTCGGTCGCCGAACGAACAGTGATTACACAGGCGGGTGCCAAGGTGTTTCAGGCAAAGCTAGCTGAAGTGACACGTGCAAAGCATTACAACGACGATAACGGTGGGCAAACACATCTGGCGGAAAGCGTGATGAGCGCGCCAACCGATGTTGACGGCAACAAAGACGGCACATCAACCGTCTATTTCGGCAACAAGAAGGCGTATATCGCACGGTTTCTGAACGACGGTACAATTTACCGAAGCGGGGACCATTTCGTTGATAACGCGCGGCGTGAAGCCACAGCGGCCGCTCTTACCGCCGAGCACGCTGCATATTCGGCAATCATGAAAGCGAAGTGATTGAATGGTTGAACTTAATCCAGTTAAAGCAGCTAAGACGATGCTAACCGATGCTGACATTCAGCAATTAGATAGCATCTTCAGCAATAACGTGCCAAAAGAAAATGTGAACGACGTTGAACACACAACGGTTCGTATTTCTGAGGCGCGCAATGAGCCGGTGGAGTTCGGTAACAACAAATTCCACGCACTTGACCAGTCGGTTGAGTGTCAGATTTTTTGGGCAATTACCTTGAATGAGGACGTTGTTCCTGTCGAACTGACCGTCATGCGACTGTTTGAGCAAGCTGGGTGGACTATTCGCCGAGCTGAACCGCACACGATTGACCCCGACACGGGACAATTAACGAAAACATTTTATTTTGACAGATACATTCAGTTAAAGGAGGACTAACACATGGGTGTTGTTGGTTTAAGCATGGTACGGTTGGCGCTTGTTGACCCTACCACGCAGCAGATTATTGCCGGGGATGACGGACTGTCTGAAACCGGTATTTACGAGGTCGATTACAAAGACCAAGGTTCTACCACCGCGAACATTACCGGACTCGAAGGCTCAACAACGAAGATTTACGGTAACGACACGACGCAGGATACTTCAATTGGTGCAGCGGCGCCTTCCGTTGCATGGACCGCGAATAACCTGGCACTTGACGTGCGCAACAAGATTGCCGGACTGGTTTCAGACGGCAAGGGTGGCTGGGCGCCGACGGGAGTCAAGCCTCACGTTGCAATGCTGATTGAAACGCATGCGATTGACCATGTTCATAAGGTCTGGTACGGGTTCGGTAATGGGCAGGTTTCTTACGCAAGTCAGAACATTGGGACTGATAACGACAATCAGACCCGAGAAACCGACGACGCAACATACACCGCGCTTGCTACCAAGGCTATGGACAACCAGACCTACAAGATGTATTCAGACCTTGATGACAAGTTTGATGAGGCGGCGATGTATGCGACTGTTTTTGGCGGGTACAAGCTAGCTACTAAGGATGATTCCGGCGCAGCAAACACGAACACGCCTGCAAGTGATGACACTGCTGCATCAGGAAAGGAGGCGTAACACATGATCATTAAGTACAACGCAGAGGAATACAGCGTGACTGTGACGGCGGGTATGATGCGCGCCATGTTCCACATGCAGCTCACGCTAGCAAAGGCTGGGGACATGAAAGGTCTCAAGCCCGTTCAACAGATTCAGCGTGCAATGGATTTGGTTGACGAAGAAGTTGACCTAATGGGCGAAGTTCTCGGACTCAACACAGCCAAGGACAAGAAGGCACTACTGGCCTTGGAACCTGAAGCGCTGACTGATGCAATTTCATCCGTCATGCAGCAGCTGATGGGGGTTGACGAAGAAACCGCCGAGAAAAGCGAAGAACCTGCCTAAAGTTCCAGCGTGGCAGTTGGTCTTTATTCTCGAAAACAAGCTCGAAGACTTTGACCTAATGGCAAAAAGTTCTTTGACTCAGTTGCATTGGACGGTTGATGATTTCGACAAAACGGATTATTACCGGCTGATGCAGATTCTGGGAGCACGTGAGAAAGAAGACCGGCCGATTGACCCAGGGGCAGAGTTCCTGGCATTACATGGATAACAAAAAAAGGGATAGAAGACATACCAAAGTCTTCTATCCCTTTTTTTATTTGCGCGAAGGGAGATAAGAGACATGAGCGAAAAAATTAGCGCGGAGATGAGCACGGAGGTTGCCCTTGATACTCTGAAGGCGTCCAAGTCAATTAAGGACCTGACCGCAGTTGTGAAGAGTGCCACCAATGCTTGGAAGGCTCAGGAAGCCGTCATGAAGTCCCAGGGTGATTACCTGAAGGCGGCTGAAGCACGGTACAAGGGTTTGGGCACTGCCATTGAAAAGTCGCAGGACAAGATTGACTTGCTGAAGAAGAAACAGCAAGACGTCAACGTGACCACACAAGAAGGCGCAGCAGCCTACTTGCGGTATCAGAAACAGATTGACGACACAACTAAAAAAATGGCGTCGATGCAGGCACAGCAAACACGTGCTAAGCAATCCATCGACCTACAGAAGTCTGGGGTCATTGAACTCAACAAGCAGATTAAGACTGCGGGCGATTACTCGCGGTCTTACGTTGAACGTCTGACTGCTGAAGGCAAGGCTCAGCAAGCCAACGTTGCCAAGTACCAGGCAATGCGGTCTGAGTACCGTCAGCAGGGTGAGCTGTATCAGAAACAGGTTGGCCTGCTGAAGCAGATTGAAGCACAGTCTGGCAAGACTAGTGCCGAGTATCAGAAGCAGGCCACACGTGTGAACGAACTTGGTGCGAAAATGGCAAGTGCCAAGTCCGAAATGATGAAGATGGCGACCAGCAGTAATGTTACCAGCACCCGCATCGCCAAGATGGGGGATGCTGCTAACAAAGTTGGAAGTGTTGCGAAGTCTGCATTTTCCAAGCTGAAGGGCGGGCTGGTTGCTGTCGGTGCAGCAGCTGCTACTTCTACTGCCATGATCGTTTCTGGGGCAAAGCAGGCCAGCTCACTGCAAGCAAAGTACACTGAAACAACTAACTTGCTGGTTAACGGTGGTGAAAAGCAAGCTGAAGTAACCAAGAATATTGCTCAGATGCAGAAGGATGGGGCCGAGTACTCAATGAAGTACGGGAAGTCTCAGCAGTCAATTGCAGAAGGGTATGAAGACCTGGTTAAGCGTGGGTATTCATCCCAGCAGTCACTTGGTGCTATGGAAACCGAACTGCAAGCATCCGTGGCGTCTGGTGATAAGTTCGCCGATGTTGTTACCGTATCATCACAAGCGCTTGAATCATTTGGCCTCCGGGGCAAGACCACCGCTGAAATGACCAAGAACACGAAGATGGCGGTTAATGAACTCGCCTACGCTGCCGATGCCACTGCTTCAGGATTCAGTGACATGGGTGTGGGGATGAGCTACGTCGGTTCGACGGCTAAACAGTTGAATTATTCACTGGGTAGCACCGCGGCCGCAATGGGTGTGCTATCAAACAACGGTTTGGAAGCCGACAAAGCCGGTACTGGTTTACGTAAGGTGTTGAACTCCCTCACTGATCCCAACACTAAAGCGCTGAAACAGATAGGCTTAACCGCTAAGTCATTTCGTGATGCCAAGGGTAACTTGATCCCTCTAACTGACGCGATGGAACTACTGAACAAGCACACTGCAAAATTGAGTACCGGTGATAAGTCGGTAATTTTCAAAAGCTTGTTCGGGACTACTGGGATGGCAGCAGGTCAGATTTTGGCAAGCCAAGCCGACGAACTCGAAAAAATCACAAAAAAGACTGAAGAGGCCGGTAAGTCTGGTGATTATGTTCAAAAAATGGCGGATAAGAACAACAAGAGTGCCCAGCAGTCAATGGCACGGTTCAAACAGTCTGCCAACAACCTTGAAATTATGATGGCATCGAAGCTGTTGCCTGTGATGAGTGACGCAGCTGACGCGCTCACTAAGGGACTTGCCGACCCGAAGAACCAGAAGATGATGAAGAAGCTCGCTAGCTCGATTGGTGACGCAGCTGAAGGCGTGCTGAACTTTGCCAAGTATGCCATTGCGCACAAGGATGAAGTGAAGACGTTCGCCGAAATTATCGCCGGTATCTGGGCTGTCAACAAGGCCGCAACGTTCATCAAGAGCATTAAGGAAGTCGTTGGGCTACTCGGTGACGCTAAGACCGCCGCAGGTAAGTTCAGCGCCGTCAATTACCTATCAGGTGCGTCTGGCAAAACGGGCGGTCTTGCGGGTGTGGGTCAGTCACTGAAGTCCGCTGGTGGCTTTTCTGGGCTGACTACGGCCGGTAAAGTCGCCTCTGGTATATCTGTGGCCGGTATTGCTTTGGATGCTGGTACGGACATTTATAAGGCGTTCACAAGCAAGAACATGACCAAGAAATTTGAAGCCGCTGGGTCCGCAACTGGTAAAGCGGTGGGCGGTGGCATTGGCCTATTCTTTGGTGGCCCACTTGGTGCAGCCGTTGGTACCAAGATTGGCGGAATCATTGGCAAGTGGGGTGGCAAGGCCGCCAAAGGGTTCACGGACGGTTGGAACAAGGCCGGACGCGGGAAAAAGCCCGAGGGTTGGCTTGAAGGCATCGGTTGGAACGCCCGCAAGATGGGCGACAAGGTTGCTGATTGGTGGAAGTCAATGAGCAAGAAGACCAAGGCAGGTCAGGCGAAGGTTGATAAGGACCAAGCTGCCGCCAATAAACGCAATAAGAAGACCTGGAACTCATTTTGGGATGGTGTTGGCAAAGGCTGGACCAGCTTTTGGAGTACTACCGCCAAGAAGCAGAAAACTGCCCATTCCAGTTCGGAAAAACAGCAAGCCGCGAACAACAAGGCGATGAAAAAGGCCTGGAACTCGTTCTGGGGAGACACCAAGAAGGGATGGAGTTCATTCTGGGGCAAAGTCGGTGATTACGGTCACAGTGGTATGGACTCATTGCATGATTACATGGGCAAAATGTCCGATAAAATCAGCACCGCATGGGGCAAGTTCACGAAGAGCCTGGGTAAAAAGTTCAGTAGCATCTGGGATGGCATCAAGAGTGCCGCCAAGACGGGCATGAACGGTGTGATTGGTGTCATTAACGGTGCCATCAGCGCCATCAATGCTGTGTGGAAGTTCTTCAGTGGTCACAAGGCATTGAGCAAGCTCGACAAACTCGCCACCGGTGGCACGATTACCGCTCAGCAGAAGCTAGTCATGGTGAACGATGATGGCACATCTGACCCCCGCGAACTGATTGTGAAGCATGACGGCACTGTGGGTATGCTGCAAGGCGCGAACGTGCCGGTGATGCTGGAACAGGGCGATACTGTTATCCCATCTGGGCAGACCAAGAGCATCATGCAGGCGTCTGGCATCGAGCACTATGCACAAGGTGGTGTGATTGGTGGGGTGAAGTCATTCCTGGGCGGTGTTTGGGACAAGGCTACCGCCGTTGGCAAGTGGATTGCTCACCCACAGCAAGCAGTTAATGCAATGGTGCAGAAGGCCGTCAGTGGTCAGTCTGGCACCTTCAGCAAGCTTGGTGCGGACGCAATGGAGAAACTTGCCGGGAACATTGCAGATTGGTTCAAGGGCAAGCTGAAGAAGATTGAGAAGGAACTAGATTCCTTCAGCGGATCATACTCAGCCAAGATGATTGAGAAAGCCGCCGACAAGATGAACGTTAAGCTCACCGCGTCTAGTCTGAAGACGATTCAGCATCGAGTGCAGAAAGAGTCTGGTGGGAACGAAAAAATTACACAGCAAATTAGTGATATTAACTCGCGTGCAGGTCACCCTGCTCAGGGTCTGTTGCAATATATCCCATCCACGTTTGCGTCATGGGCAGTCAAGGGACACAAGAACATTCTGAGTGGGTACGACCAACTGCTGGCGATGTTCAATGACTCTAATTGGCTGAAGGACATTAGCGCGCCAGGTGGTTGGGGGCCAACCGGTCACAAGCGATTTGCTAACGGCGGTCTGATTGCTGGTGCAACTAAGGCGCTCATAGGCGAAGACGGCCCCGAGGCAGTAATCCCATTGTCTGCTGCTAAGAGCAGTCGCGCATGGCAGTTGCTGGGGCAGGTTGTTCGCATCATCAACGGAAATGGACAAAATTCCGGCTCTAATGACGTTAGTGATAGCGACGGGACGGCCGACAAGATTGACACACTAATTGAGCTGGTGAAGCAGATGGGTGAGACGCAGGTTAAACTGCTGAAAATCATTGCTGATAAAAGCGCAGTTGTTGACGTGCGCGATTTGACTAAGGCACAGGCCCCGCTCACGGCAACCAAGAACCTAGAACGACAGAAATTATCAGGAAGGGGGTTAGCAATTGAGACCCGTAACTAGCTACGGTGTCACTTTTAACGGCAAGCATTCATCAACGTTCGGCGCGTACGTCGCGGATACGAAGATTGTGGGGATGCCTGCCAAGAACAAGGTGACCGTATTACCGCCCGGCTCGAACCGGGTCATTGATTTGTCTGCCCTGTATGGGCAAACGTATGCTGAGCGAACGCTTCAGATGACGTTTGTCCTGACTGATACTGACACATGGACGAAAGAGGTGATGTACCGTGGATGGACCAAACTAATTAACTGGTTGATGGGACCGGTTGGGAAAGTGCCGCTCATTGATGACATCATGAGCGATTACTACTATCTAGCCGAGGTGCAAGAAGCACCTAGTTTGGCGGAGGCAATGGCGAGCGGTCAGTTAACCGTCACATTCACTTGCTACCCATTCCGAATTAAGCGCACCGCTGAGTTCGATGACATTTGGGATACATTTGATTTTGATGACGACATTGCCCAGATAACCAAGTACGTAATTGGCACTAACGGGCAGGGCACGCTGATCAACACTGGACTTGCTGAGGTGCCACTCACGATTGAGTGCACTAAGGCCTTGACTCTTACCCTGAATGAGGAAGATTACAGCCTTGACCAAGGTAGCAATACTGGCACTGAACTGGTGCTGGTACCCGGTGACAATCAGATAAGCATTAGTGGGGATGCTGGGGCAACCGCGACGTTTGAATGGCATAGGGAGGTGATTTGATGTACCAGGTATTTATTCGCCAGGGCTGGAACGGCGAAGAGACGCTTATTCACAGCGCACATGTTAACGAGTTGAAGTTAATCAGCCCACAAATAACGTATGATGTGACGGCGTTCCCTGCATTCACTTTCAGCATTTACCCTGACAATCCCGGGTACTCAATGCTGAACTATCTAACGACGTTCGTGCGGGTTTACAAGCCCAGCAAGCACCGGAACGTGTTTGAAGGGCGTGTACTGTTGCCAACTGAAACGCTGGATACTTCCGGAGATTTACACAAAGAGGTCACTTGCGAACAGCTTGGGGCTTTTTTGCATGATTCAGTGCAGCCGTTCCAAAAGTTTGCCGGTCAAACGCGTGCCCAGATTCTTCAATCATTGATTACAGCACACAACACGCAGGTGGATAGCTACAAGCAGTTGAAGCTAGGCAATGTGAGCCTGGGCACTGCCAAGGTAGCCGACACTTACACGGACGATTCAGCAACAACTTACGACAACATAAGTACGCTGATTTTAGCAAGCGGCTTTGAGTTGGCGGTTCGCCATGAATCAGACGGTTTGTATGTGGATTGCGCCAAGTCAATCGGTGGTACTGGTATTCAGCAGATACGTCTGAAGGGCAACCTGCTGAGCGCCACACGCTCAATTGACCCGTCCGCACTCATCACGGTGCTGAAGCCACTGGGTCAGGCGGCAGAGTCCGCCGACACGAACACGGATGAAAGCACCGCACGGTTAACGATTGCTTCAGCAAACGGTGGGAGCCCTTATCTGAAGGACGCTGACATGGTTGCCCAATTCGGCACGATTGTTGGCACCAACGAGTGGGATGACGTTACTGATGCCAAGACGTTGCTGACTACGGGGCAAGCATATCTGAAGACGCTGAACACGGCGACGGTTTCAGTGCAGGTGTCAGCTGTTGACGTTTCGGTTCTAGGCGGAGACGTCGATGAGCTACTTTGCGGGTACTCGTATCCGACGAAGGTGCCAGTAATGGGTATTGATGAATCATTGCGCATCACTCAGCAGACACTCGACTTGAACGATGCAACCGCCGGAACAATCACGCTTGGTGATCGAGTTGTTGGGCAGGAAAGCTATAACGCCGTACTGACCAATGCACTCGCAGGTCTGAAAAAGTTCAACAAGCAGTTAATCGCTGACCGTGTGCGGACAACCGCCGCGTTGACCGCTGCTAACAATGCTGTGACCCAGTTGGCCGCATTAAGCAAAAAGGTTGATGCACTTACGACTGCCAGTGATGACGGCGTGCAGTATGACCCGACCGGTTACATTCTGGACGTCTCGAAGTATCAGGCTGACATAAACTGGCCGACGCTGGTGAGCGCAGGCCTGGCGATAGCAGTCATTCGGATTCAGGACGGGTCAAGCGTTGCTGATACGTATTACAAGACCAACATTCAAGGTGCGATTGATGCCGGTGCCAATTATGGTGTCTACGCATTTTTCCGTGCAGTGTCTGAAACGGATGCTGAAACGGAGGCGGGTGACTTCTATACGCGGGTGCAGTCCGTTGTTGGGAGTCAGCGCCAGCCACGGCTATGGATGATTGATGTTGAGACCAACCCAGTGACTGAAGGGACGCTGAAGGCGGCACTGACGTCCTACATGGACCAACTCAATGTATTAGGAGTTCCGGATTCGCGAATTGTTGTGTACGTTTCGACGTCGCTGTATTCGTCAATTAACACGATACGGCCCGCCGCATTATGGGTACCTCGTTACGGCACCAATGATGGCACAGTGAGTGGCTCGACCAAACCAGATGTTGCTTACGACCTATGGCAATACACATCTGTTGGTACCGTTCCTGGCATTAGCGGGGATGTTGATATGAGCACCGACCCAAGTACGAAGTTCAAGGTATTCCTCACGAAAGGATAGGGGGTGAAAATTTGGCAGTAAAATACGAAGATTCCTCACCAATTCCAGATGAGGTAACGCCGACACGTGACAATATCGACCAGCTTGCCGACACCGTGGCGACTTGGTTGCGCACGAAGATGTATGGTGTTGATGTTCGTGAAGCATTGGCACGGTGGGTTGAATATACACAGGCCATTATGACCCTGTATGACGGGGACATTAGTGCATTTGAAGGCGACGTAAAAACCCTCATGGGCAACGTCACACTACGCCAAGGGGACGTAGAGGTTCGACAGACGACGCTCGAAAGCCAGTTTTTGAATGTCGTTGCGCACGCGACCACCGACAGTGAGCTAATCCTCGCGCGTGACTCGTCCCTGTATGGGGCATTTCGCACGCTGGGGCTACGGCTCGACAATATCGAGCGCATCCTCGGTAGCGCTGTGCCTAGTGGCTTTACGGTCACAATCAAGCATGGACTGGGTCGCAATCCGACGGTAACCGCCGTTTATTACGAGTGGTCACTGGGGATGGAACCCGCGGGGCTTGGTACTGGGCCGGATGGAAGTTTTGGTGGTACTGGCACGACAACCTTGCAGGCTACCGTGTCGTATCCTGACGCCAATACGGTGCAGATTGAGCTACCTGCTGCGTTTGCTTTGTCGGGTGACGTGTACTACCAGTCGGCAGACAAACGCTGGTACATCATCGACGGCTACAAGGTGTTGCGGTTTGACCTCGGTCTGACAACGCAGGACAACCCTGACACTAGTGGCGGGTCGACTAGCGGTGTGCCTGACACTGGGACGACCGTCCCTGATGATGGTGGCACCACGACCGACCCGGGCACTGACACGGGTGGCGACACCGATACAGGTGGTAGCACAACCAATCCAGACACTGGGGGCACGACCGACCCAACCGACGAAGTGCCCGCGACCCCGACGAATTTGACAGCAATCCAGCTCGACGCCACCACTGAACGGCTCGACTGGGACGACTAGAAAGGACAATAAATTAATGAATTATTACATCTATCAGAGTACGAAGTCAGATGGTTCCGACGCGGCTAAAGTCGCCACGGTAACCGACAAGCTTACGTACACGATTACCGGACTCAAGCCAAACACGACATATTACTTTCAGGTTTCGGCATACAACGGCCTCCGCGAATCCGCGAAGTCAACGCTACTGACCGTCGCAACCTCCGCTATTCCTGTGACCGGCATCACTCTGTCGATTGACAAGACCGCGCTCGAGGTTGGTGGTAAGGGTGCGCTCACTGTAACGGTGACGCCTACCGACCAGACTTCTGGTTCACCTAAGCTGACCTCTAGCGACACCGACGTTGCTACCGTGTCTGGTTCTACTGTGACCGCCGTGGCGCCGGGCACTACCAAGATTACGGCAGCCATTGGCGAGGTATCCTCGACGGCTATCACTGTGACGGTTTACGAGGCACTCAAGACGATTGCAACTCTGACCAAGGGCACTGTAACCACCACGTCAGTGATTCTCAATTGGACTACCGCCTAGGAGGTGACTCCACATGCAGTATCTCATCTATAACGGTACGATGCTGCTCACCACAGTCACCAATGTACTCACGTACACAGCAAGCGGCTTGACGCCACTCACCTCTTACACCTTTGGCGTATCTGTGTGGAATGGCGTGAGGGAGTCAGCCAAGGTCACACTCGCCGTTAAGACGCGCGGTATCCAGCTGACGATTCCCAAGACGCTGACTGTGGGGGCATCCGTCACATTGCGGCGTTTGGACTACTCGCTCGGGCTTGTGCCAATTGGCACGGAACCGGCCGGAGCATTCGGTGGGACAAACGCCTCAACGCTGACGGCGACAGTAAAGAGTAACAGTGGCGGCAGTAGTGTCGTCGAGCTGACAACCGCAGACACAACGTTTGCGGACGGAACAAAACTAACCTTGCAACCGGACGGCACTTATGCTGCGTTCAACGGGTACAAGGCTGTTTACTACTCATAACAGATAGGAGCGAGTGAGATGGCAGATCTAACTCTCAAGACAATCACCAAGGGCATGGAGGACGGGCCGGAAGATATTCAGGCCAACTTCCAAGCTCTTGCTGATGAACACAAGGAACAAATCGCGTTGGCCGCTGATATTACGGCACTCAACGGTTACAAGATTTCAGATGGTTATATTCGTCGCGTGGGTAACCGTGTAACGGGATCATTTAGTGTCACCAACACAGGCGGCACGACCGCACTGCGTTATAAGGATATTCTCACGCTACCAACATGGGCAACGCCAAAGAGCACTGCCTTTGCCACTATGACGTGGGATAACAACCACATCCTGTCGCCTTTCAACCTACTCATCAAGCCAACCGGCACGATTTATGCCGGTGGTATTGGGGATAATGCTACGGTAGTGCAAGGCTCGGGATGGTTTGATTTCGACTATTTTGTTGACTAAGAAAGGGTAGATAACATGCTGATTAAAAAGCACCCCGAAATTTTCGGGGGGGGGGCATTTAAGCTGTAACACCGGCTTTTTCGCTCCTAAAAATAACAATTACCCGCCTTAGCTGGTGGCCTACTGCCATCTGCTACCGGTTACGCGCGGGGCATCGGAGGCAGAACGATGAGCATTACATTGACGCCCATTACTAAGGGCATGGAAAACGGGCCTGAAAAAATCATGGCCAACCTAAACACACTACTAGCAGCGATTCCAGACGACTCTGGATGGGTTGATGCTAGTAGTAACGTGGCCGCACCGTTTACGGTTGCTAGTGGCTTTTACTGTAAGTATCGCCGCATTGGCTCAATTGTGTTGCTACAAGGGGTGCTAACCCCAACAAGAGATGTTGCTGCTAATAACAACGCACAGCATCTGATTGAAAACCTGCCATTCAGTTTAGCTGGACAGCAGTCACATGAACAGCCGGGGACTAATGGCGGTTTCTGGGTGCTCGCAACCGGTGGTAACGCATTTACATTTAGCCGGTATATGTACGCTAAGGCTGACCTAGTGCCGTCCGTATGCAAAGCGGGATACTCGCTTATGCTTGGCGGTGCTTTTGTAATTGATGAATAGAAAGGATGAATAACATGCTCAACAATAACAGCTACAAAATTTTCGGGGGGGGGTTAGACAGTGGTCTAACGCCTCTTTTTATAACGATTAGCGAGTAGGTGGGTCGATTCTGCCAGATTCACCCACTCGCACAAGCGAAAGGATGAATTGAATAATGACAGCATTGACCAAGATTTTTGTTGGCATGGAAAAGGGCGTTGAAGCCATCATGAGCAACTTTACGGAGCTCGATGGCCGGACGGCTGTGACGAGTGGGGTCATTGACTCCACGTCGCCGTTTGTGGATTACTCCACCAAGAAGGCCACGGGTGCGGTGCATTACACCAAAGTTGGCCCCATAGTTGAGCTGTCGGGTGTGGTTACAACCTCGACAACACTAACAGCGGGTTCAACTGGTACCATCTGCACGCTGCCTGCTAATCTTATTCCAAAGATTGGCAAGAACGCCGTAATGAGCGGGAGTTATGAAAATCATTGGCTATTGTCCGCGACATCGGACGGTAAGCTAACCATGGACCGCCACGGTGCGGGTGCGAAGACACTCGACTTTGCCAGTGGTGCATGGGCGCCGTTTACCCTGACTTACTCGGTGGACGACTAATGTTGAACGAATGAAATAGAAAGAGGGCGCGGGATTATGAGCGCGGGAGTGACATTTTTGGGAATGGGTCCCGGGGACTGGGTAGCAGTGTTCACACTGATTAGCCTAGGCGGTGGGGCGCTGTATCAGATGTTTAAGTTTGTGAATGAGATGCACGAAATGGTTGAGGAATTTAAGCAGATTCGCAAGCAGACCCAGCACACAACTTCAGTAGTGAACAACAATGCTGAAGTACTCACAAAACATGACGGTGAAATTCAGTCGGTATTCAATTCAATGGGTCTTAAACGTATACCGTCACGCATCACACACATCAAGGAGGATTAAGGATGATTGATAATCTTAATTTAGTTTCAGCCACGGAAGTCGCGATTATTGCAGCAGTGGTGGCGGCAGTAACTCAGGCGGTTAAGCAGACAAAATTGCCTAGTGCATACCTGCCATTCGTCGCCGCGGGAGTAGGTGTGATTGCGGGTATTGTGGCCGTTAAGGTGACTGGTGACACGGATTATCTGGCCGGAGCACTGGAAGGTTTGCTGACCGGGTTCGGTACGTCAGGAGTAGTTGATGCTGGTAAGTCTGTGACAACTGCCGTATCAACCAAAATTGCTGCAAATAAGCAGTCAGAAAGTGACGAAGAGACCGCCAAGATTAATGCGGCGGTTCAGGCGGCACTAGCTGCAACTCCACAGGTAACGAATGCGACCACCACGGATTCCACGAAGGGAGCAACACAAGATGAAGCGAAGTAGTAAGGCCGCGATGAGCATTCTTGCGGCTATTAGTTTGGCTGCACCGCTTGCAACTACCGCGCTAATCACTCCGCCCGCGCAAGTATTTGCAGCTAAGGGTGACCTCGGACCCGATTGGTCTAAGTACCAAGGGATGCAGGGACTGTTTGCACAGTCTAATGACAAGTTCGTTATTGCGCAGGTTGGTGGTACTTACGGTGGTTCCTACGTTGACCAAACAACGTATAAGACTCAAGTGGCTGCCGCGATTGCCGCTGGCAAGAGGGCACACTCATACATTTGGTTCCAGGTAGGGAGTAGCAAGGCGCTTGCCAAAGCAGCCCTTGATCGCTTCTTGCCGAAAATTCAAACGCCAAAGGGCTCAATTGTGGCGTTGGATTATGAAGCGGGGGCATCCAGTAGCGTAACTGGCAACACGAATGCACTGGTTTATGCACTTCAGCGTATTAAAGATGCTGGGTATCAGCCCGCTCTATACTCAGGTAAGGCTTACTTTGAAGACCACGTGAACATTGCGACAATTGAAAGTAAGTTCGGTAGCATTCTCTGGGTTGCCCGTTACCCCAGCTCCAAGGTGACGCTTAGCCCAAACTACAAGTATTTCCCGTCAATGATTGGCGTCGCAATGTGGCAGTTCACTAGCACCGCACTTGCTGGTGGGCTTGATTACTCGGTTGACATGACTGGCATCACTGATGCTGGGTATGGTAAAGCGAAGACGTCTAGCACAGGTAAGGTGACGGTCAAGCCTAAGACAAAGACCGCTGCGGTTAAGAGTGGGCTAACTGCCAACAAGGCAAAGAAGTCTGCTATTGCGACTGGTTACACCGTCAAGGTTAACTTTGGCACCAAAAAGTGGGCTAATGGCGCATCAATGCCTAACTGGGTGCCGGGCAAGACGTACAAAGTTCAGCAGATTAAGGGCGACCGCATACTGCTGGCCGGTATCCTAAGCTGGATTGACCGGAGCAATGTGGAAATCCTACAAACCGCAACACAAGCAAAACAAGTTGGTAAGGCCACCGTTGCCACATACACTGTCAAGCGTGGTGACACACTGTCTGTGATTGCAAGCAGGCATGGTACCACAACCGCGAAGCTGGTGAGCCTCAATCATATCGCCAACCCGAACGTGATTCGAGTAGGGCAAAACATTCGATACAAGTAGTGATATAGTCCTGTCAGCTCAAGGCTGATGGGGCTATTTTTTTGTAAAAAATGCAAAATAATAACTCTCCTTAGAGTTGACAATAACGCCAAGGAGAGTTATTATAATAGATGAAAGGAGGGCAAGAGATGAAGGACGCAGTTGATTGGTCCGAAGTATTCAAGAATGTTGCAGCAGGAATTGCAAGCCTGCTAACAGCCGGAGCGGCAATTAAGGCAGCATCCAAGAAGAAGGACAAGAAATAATCAGTAAAGCAACGGGTGGCAGCCCGTTGCTTTGCCGTACCTTCATCGGTTACTCTATGAACAAGAATATCATCTTATTTCTAGTGTCGCTAGTGACGGCGGTGTTTAACGTGTGGTCGCTAATTAATGTATTGCTCAGCATCGGGTCGCCAGTCATCTCTGGCATTGCTGACGTCTGCACGTTTGCTTTACTCATCACCGTTGTGTTTTGGATTCGAGGCGGGAAGAATGACAAAAATTAATCTGAATGATTCGGCCTTGATGTCTGCGACTGAAGCGGCAGAAATATGGGGGAAGAACCCAACCTATGTAAGAACCAGTTTACGACAGGCCCCGGAAAAATGGCCCGCAGGAAGCTGGCGATTGTTTGGCCGTCAGCTTGTTGTGACCGTTGAGGGGATGGAATCCGCCACTGGTGAGCCAGATCCCCGAAAAAAATAGCCTGCCAAAACGGCAAGCTACACAGCAATCACACTGTATTAATTTGTTTAGATATTTCGGTGACCACTCGGCGACCGGAACGCCAAAAGTACTGGGATTAGAGGCAGGTTTGTTGCCCCTCATCTCCATTTTAGGTACCCCGATTGAAGAGAAACGTTGACAATTCAACGTTTCTCTTTTTTGTTTATGCTGATTTAAGTCGATTTGGGCACCCTGACTGACTATTGTTACTACTCAGCTTCCATAATCAGCTGCGTCGTAAACGGTACTGTGTTCTCCGGGAACTGGGCGGCGAGGGTGCTGTCGGTGGTCAGGAGAACGACACTTACCCCCATGTTGCGTGCAGTGTTTTGGGCGACGGTCAGGAAATGTGTGGCTTCTGGGCCGCTCAGCTGGGTGAGGATGTCTGCGATGATTATGAGCTTTTTCTGCGCGAGTACACTGCGGAAAAACTCGACGACGAGACGCTGCAGCAGGTTCAAGTTGTCAGCGTTACTATTCAAAAAGTCGATGTCGTCCTTCAGTTCGGGCGGCAACACGGAGAAATCATGTTCCGGACCGTCGATGTAGATGTTAGCGCGGACGGAAAGGTAGGGAATGATGGCACTGGTTTTGCTGATGACCCCGGTCTGCGCGCGCAGGGGGGAAGTCAGAACCGTTTCCACATAAGTAGTGAACACCCTGTCACTATCCTGAACGCACATTAGGTGCAGACCAGAATTTTTTAATACTGGATTGAGTGTTCCGTCGTGCTTTGTCCTTTTTTTAAAGAGCAACTGACCGCTTCCTTTCGTGAATGTTAGAACGATTTGCGAATTGAGCGTGCCGAAATCAGCGTGGTGATGAACGACACGAAAAGGATAATGCAAGTGCCCAACATGAAAATGATGGTGAATCCGGAAATTGAAGGGGTAATCTTGCTGCTGCCGAAGTCGTGGCCAATCAGTAGGGAGCTCGACGTGAAGTCGGTGATGTGGTTGTGCAGCAGCTTTGCCAGTGACACTTCGATTGACGCCACCGACTTGTCCGCCGTGCTCGTGAGTGCGTGCAGAAAGACCGTTCGGTTGAGTTGTTCAATCAGTTTTAGAATCGGGCTGGTGAATAGCAGGAAGGGCATCGCCACGATGGAGAAAGTGACGCCAAAACTCGTGAGATATTCCAAGCTGTTCTGGGCGGCAATGCCACTGGACCGTCGCCCCATTAGCATTAGTGCCCTGGTTTCGCTGTGGTTGCCGCGCGCGAAGTTGATGATGATGGTCATGATGCAGATTGTAAATGCCGCAACGATAATCATGAAGGCAGTGCTGTAGAAGTTTGTTTGCCGCTGGTATATCTGGTTGATGTGTTTGGTGATTGCGCGCCTGGTGACCGGCGAGATGGTTTTGCCAGGCAGAGCCTTCGTCCCCATGTCGCCCTTACCACTAATCTGGCCAGTTTGACCTTGCGCTCTGGTTTCGGGCACAGTGAGCCTGAAAATGCGCGCGGTGAACGTCTTTTGCGCCTGATTTTCCAGCATGATGTTCGTCTGCAAAAAGAGCCCCAGCACCGTGAACAGGACCGTTACGATAATTATTTTGATGTGTAGCTTGCGGTGATAACGCAGGCCAAGAATTATTCGCTCAATGAACCGCATCACTGCCTCCGTTGCTTCGCGTAACTATCTCAATCTACTTGTTGTTACTAGTATATTCACAATTCGTGAACAAATTATGAAGATGAATGGCAAGTAGTGTGAATACCGGCGACCCGCTAAGCTGGCGGCATGGCGTCTACGCATGAATTATGCGCGCAATGGCGACCTGTATCGGGTTACTCGCAGCCAAAAAACACCCCTGAACCAGCGGCATAATCCGTTGTTCAGGGGTGCATTTTAATTACTGAAGCTACTTGTTTTGGCCCGGCGAATCATCTGCTCAAGGGGATTACCCTTATTCACAGCCTGTTTTGCAACCTTGGCGGGGTACTCAGTTAGAACAGATCTGTTGTTCTTCAGTTCTGGAGCGTCGGACTTGTATTTGCCCGCGACGTCCTCATTGTTATTCTTGCTGTATTCGCTGGTGCTGCTTGCACTGGCGTTGCGCTCAACGGTCAGCAGGCGCTGCAGACTTGTGTTGAAGTCCGTGTCCGTCCCGTTGACCGGGGTGAATCCCGCCGGCGTGTAGAAGCGGAGCAGGTTCTTATTGGCCACCGTGTCCGACAGGCGCAACTCGGTGTTCACGTGCTCCTGGTCAGCTTTAAGCCGC
The DNA here is from genome assembly GCF_004010095.1 of Lacticaseibacillus hulanensis. Lineage (GTDB taxonomy): Bacteria > Bacillota > Bacilli > Lactobacillales > Lactobacillaceae > Lacticaseibacillus > Lacticaseibacillus hulanensis. Next base: position 37,423 of record NZ_RRYD01000025.1, read on the forward strand.
TTTGTGGTTGCGGGGGTGAGGTTGGTGGCCTCGCGCCCGGATTCTGCTCCATTATTGACGTAGGGGGTTCCGTTCACGACCGTGTAGTTCGGGGTGATGAAGTTCCCGTTCCGCTGCGCGACGACCTGCTTGTGGCTTGGGCTCAGCAGGTCCGTTCCGAACTGGACGTACTGCTTTGTGTTCAGACCCAGGAGGTGCAACAGGGTTGGCAGGATGTCAATTTCCCCGCCGTACGTGGTTTTTTGGCCGCCCTTTAATCCCGGCATGTTGAAGATGAGGGGGATGCGCTGCATTTGCACGTTGTCAAAGTCGGACCAGGTCTCCGCACTCTTGCCAAGCAGCGGCGCGAGATCCTTGTTGCGGCTGTTGCCGATGCCGTAGTGGTCCCCGTACATCATGATTAGCGAGTTCTTGTACAGACCGGATTCCTTCAGGTAGGTGAAGAATTCCTTGAGGGCGGAATCCAGGTAGTTGGCGGTTTTGAAGTAGCTATTAACCGTTTTGTCGTCAGTTCCGGCGTCAGGGAAATCTGAATCTTCAGCCGAAATAGTGTACGGGTCGTGGTTGGACGTGGTGATAATCTTCGCGTAGAAGGGTTGCTGCAGGTGCTCCAAGTACTTGGCGCTTTCGGCAAACATCAACTTGTCCTTGATGCCGTACTGGGTGTCCATGTCGGTGCTGTGGGCGTAGTAATCACCATCGAAATAATACTGGTAGCCCATGTTTTGGTAGGTATCGCTGCGGTTCCAGAAACTCCCCTTGCCCCCGTGCATGACGGCACTCGTGTAGCCCGCGGTTTGGTCCAAAATGGCCGGGGCGGACTGGAAGGTGTTGGTGCTGCCCAGAGTGGAGAACAGCGACCCGTTGTTAATCCCAAAGGTGCCCGACTCGAGCATGTTCTCAGCGTCACTGGTTTTCCCCAGGCCAACCTGGTTGAACATGTTGCTGAAGCTGAGCGTGTTCTTGTCCTTAATCAGCGAGTTCAGAAATGGCGTGACCTCACGCCCATTAATTTTTTGCCCAATCAGGAATTCCTGGAAACTTTCCAGGTGAATTATGATGACGTTCTTGCCCTTGGCCGCGCCGAAGTAGTCGCTGCTGGGTTGTGCGTAGTTTTTCCGCACGAACTTGATGACCTTGTCCGTGTCCGCGCTGTCGGCAGAGGAACGGACGGTGTTGGTCTGCGCCGTTTTAATGCCATCATAAATCGTAAATGGTGCAAACCCGAGGTACTTAACGATGTACGAGCGGTCAAACGTGCGGGACAGCAGCTGCGGCCGGTTTAGTTCGCTGACGGCGAGGGTGACCATGAAAAGTGCAATCCCTACAACCGTGGTTGCTTGGGGCAGGTGGTATTGGGCCGGCTTGTCGTCCAGGTGGATGCCAAAGGTTGGCCAGATGAGTTGTTCATGCTGAATGTAGCGCCAGATGTTGAGGGCGGCGTAGGCAATGAGCACAACGGCAACGATGATGATGTCCAGGATGAGCACCAAATCCTTGAAGGCCATCATGGAGGAGCCGCTAGCGCCGAGCCCCTGCATGACCTTGGGTAGCGCTAATACCGTGTTGATGGTGATGAAGTCGGTGAACTCCCGGTAATACAGGGCGTTGGCGAGGAGCAGGGCGGAGAGTGCGAGGTAAGCGATGAAGCCCGCAATAACAACGTTCCGCGCCCGTTTGAAGTAAAGGCCAACCGAGATCACAATTACGCTGGCGCCAAGTGGGTTAATGATCATCAATATGTATTGCAGGGGGTCTTCTGGTCCAAGGCTGAAGTCGACAAAATAGGCGAACACAGTCTTAATCCACATGAGGAGAATCAAGAGAATGATGAACCCCAGACGGGTATGTGTGAGTTGGTGTAATTTCGCCTTCAAAGCAGAACCTCCAGTGTATACTGACTAACATTTTACCGCGTATTTGCATTTGCTCCAACTTTAAGGCCGAAGTTTTAACAAAAGGCAAGGGGACCAGTTAGTAGCTAGAATAACAGTGTACACGATTACTTTGGGTTTGCATAAAATTTTGGGCGCATCCCGCCATTTGCAGGCAGCTTTGGTACAATTAATTCAGTGGAGGGCAATTATGATTTTTCTCGGGCCTGTGTACAAGTGGTTAGAGGCCAACTACGCTGTACGCATTCATCATTTTCCATTAATTCGTCTCGTTACATATAGCGTTGATAAAACGATTCTGTACCTGCTGCTCTTTGTGGTCCTGCGCGCATTGTGGCTGTGGCACAGGCACAAAAAGGTGCGCTGGGGCCACGAGTTGCTTGTGTTCGTCTTTGCCGCGTACGTGATCCTACTGCTGTTCCTCACGGTGTTTCGTGGTGTCTACTATCCGTGGCAAATCACCATGGACTGGGGCCGCAAATGGCACGATGCCAACACCGTGATCTTGGCGGAGACGTGGAAACTGCGCCTTGGCCTGTCGCACTTTGATTTTTACTACCAGTCCCTCGGCAACGTGGGCTGGTTCGTGCCGTTCGGGTTGCTACTGCCGCTGATGCTCAGGACCAAACACAAGGCCGTCCACGTAATCTTCTGGGGCATCCTCTTGTCGCTATTCATTGAAACAATGCAGTTTTACATGCACACGGGCATTGCGGATATCGATGACGTGATTTTCAACACAACCGGGGCGCTGATTGGCTCGCTGATGTACGTTCTTTTGCACCGCATCCGTTTGTGGCTGACCAAAATAGTTAACCGCGCGCCGCGCAAATGATGGGCCGTAGCAACATGAACAGAACCCGGGATTAATGACCTGGCTCAACATTTTCAGAGCACACAAAAAACCACCGCCATTTTGTTGGCGGTGGTTTTATTAATTAGCTTGTTATTACTTGGTAACAACAGGGTCAACAACTTCAATGTTGTCGAGGCCGCCGTACCAGCTGTACCAAGGCTTTGCGTACTTGTCGAGAATTGCGTTGAGTTCTTCAACGTTCTGCTTACCAGTGGTCTTCAGCCATTCGTCCAAGGCGTCTTCACCGCCATCAGCGAGTACCTGAATCCCATCGCGCCATGTTGCACGACCACAGAGGATACCGTTGTACTTGTTGCCAGCTTCACCAGCAAAGGTGAGTTCTTCACGGAATGTTTCAGCAGGAACACCAGCGGAGAGGTAGATGAATGGGCGGTCAACAACTTCGTTAACCTGCTTGAAGTATTCAGCAGCTTCTGCTTCGGTGTATGCAGGCTTGACACCATCAGCGGTGTGACCCTCAACGAAGGACCAGTTGACTGGAACTTCGGCCTTCAGCACGTCAACACCGTACTGAGGCTTGGTGAATTCTTTAAGTGCGTCAAGGACCAGGCTTGGCTTTGCCTTAGCGTATTCGAAGCTCTTTGCGTCAGGAATAGCATCGTCGTAGGTAACAACTTCGAGGAAGAGAGGCATGTCAGCGCCACGAGCTTCATTAGCCAGGCGTTCAACGAATGCGTGCTTCTCGTTGTTGATTTCGTCCTTGTCGTGTGGGTTGTAGTAAACCAGAACCTTAACGGCGTCAGCGCCCTTAGCAGCGAGGCGTTCGATGCTTTCACCGTGGAGCAGTTCTGGGAAACGACCAACAGTGTTAACGTCGTAACCAGTCTTCTCGTAGGAGAGAATCAAACCAGAACTAGGATCCTTAGCGGCCATTGCCTTGAAACCAAGTTCTTCGTCGGTCAGGATAGATGAAGCGTACTTCGTCAGTTCCTTAGAAACGAGTTCCTTGAACTTGTAAATCTGTTCGAGACTGTATTCGGTGCCGGCCTTTTCGTCAGCAGCCGCCATCATCTTCTTCATTGAACCGCGCTGGTCAATTGCAAGAGCAGCGATGACGCCGTTCTTGTTGGACAATTGCTGCAGCTTATCAAACTTACCGCGTGTAATGACTTTCTTTGCCATATGGATAATCCCTCCAGAGATTCAAACAATTGATTTAACGTCTACATTGTACAAAATGTAACCGGTATTATCAAGTCAAATGAACAAAAGTGCGCTTTCCGGTGAGATTCAGAAAACACTTCCAGATATCTTCACGCTAAATGACAATGCTTTCACGAAAAAATAAGGAGAAATGTGACAACGGTAACATTTTGTGGTTGACCGTTTTCAAAAATTCAGATACAATTTATTTTCAGATTCGCATTTTAATTAACGCGGTTACGTTCCGCCGTAGCGACGTTTTTCAGGGTGTTAAGTCTAATTTTTTGCATATACGGTCTTGAAACCGGATTCTAACGCTAAATGTGCAAAATTGTGCAAAAAAGTTCGTTAAATTGTTTTCAATAAACATTTTTTGACAAAATGTGGGATTATGCCTGGGTAAATTGCATAAGCCAACATTGCAGTCGGCACCAAATTGTTGTCTAGCGGAACACCGCTAACGTCGCAAAGTTGTATTAGCTGGGCCGATATCTGGCGCAGACATATATATAGATAAGAGGTAATTAGGGCAAATGGCTATTTTGATTGCGTTGATTCCAGCGATTGCATGGGGATCAATTGGACTCGTGAGTGGCAAACTCGGTGGGAACGCTTATCAGCAAACACTGGGGATGACCATTGGGGCATTACTGTTCGGGATTGGCACGTTTATTTTTGCTAAGCCAACCGTCGACACCAACACTTGGATTTTCGGTGTGGTATCCGGATTGTTCTGGGCATTGGGTCAATCCAACCAGTTCCGGTCCATGAAGTTCGTCGGGGTGTCCATGACCGTGCCGGTTTCCACCGGTGCCCAGCTTGTGGCAAACGCACTGGCTGGGGCACTGCTTTTCCACGAATGGAAGAGTGGCCACGATATTACGCTGGGTCTGCTTGCAGTTCTCGTGCTCGTTGTTGGGGCAACCCTCACTGCGCACCGCGATAAGGTGGCAGGCGAACCAAAGCAAAACATGAACATGCCGGCTGGGATTCAGGCCCTGATTATTTCCACAATCGGTTACGCCGGCTACACAATCGTCTACACGTGGGCGGGACTCGATGCAACCGCAGTTGTTTTGCCACAGAGCATTGGGATGCTGATTGGTGCAATCGTGTTTGCGGCCAAGCATCAGCCAATCGCGAAGGCGACCGCCAAGAACATCATCACCGGGATTTTCTGGGGTGTTGGGAACATCTTCATGCTGATGGCCACCAAGGAAGTCGGCCTCGCTGTTGCGTTCTCCCTGTCCCAGATGGGGATTGTTATCTCCACGTACGGTTCAATCTTCTTCCTTGGGGAACACAAGACCAAGCGCGAAATGATTTACGTGACCGTTGGGAGCCTGCTGGTAATTGCCGGTGGGGTAATCTTCGGGATTATGAAAGCCTAACGCAATAAATGTGGTGTAAAATGGAATTGGCCAAGTTGCTGATTCCTTTTTTACTTTAATAGTGCGGAATTGGGCGTGTTTCGATTGTTTATCCGCGGCTTACACGCGGGATTCGGGCAGATGGTTACTGGAATTCGGCAGGCGGCCTCGTGATGCGTATTACGGGTTTATGCTTACCCAAATAAGGATACACAAATGCGGAAAAATGTTGCGCGTTATGTTCTGTTCTATTGCAATTTTGACCTTTTGCGTCTAGAGTTAATGGTGGTTTTTAGTGAAAATTAGGAGGAACCTAAATAATGGCTCACATTTCTTTTGATTCATCTAAGTTGGGCAAGTTTGTTCACGAGAACGAACTTGGCCAGATGCAGGCTCTGGTTACGGCTGCTGACAAGGAATTACGTGAAGGTACCGGTGCTGGTGCTGACTTCCGTGGTTTCCTTGACCTGCCAGTGAACTACGACAAGGACGAATTCGCACGGATTAAAGCTGCGGCGAATAAGGTTCAGGAAGACTCCGAAGTCTTCGTTGCTATCGGTATCGGTGGTTCATACCTCGGTGCGCGTGCAGCAATTGATTTCCTCAGCCACACATTCCGTAACGCTGACCCATCCCGCAAGCTCCCAGAAGTATACTTTGCTGGTAACTCCATCAGCAGTACCTACCTGGCTGACCTGCTTGACGTGATTGGCGACCGCGACTTCTCCATCAACTGCATCAGCAAGTCTGGGACCACGACGGAACCATCCATTGCGTTCCGTGTTCTCAAGGCTAAGCTGATTGACAAGTACGGTAAGGAAGAAGCTGCTAAGCGGATCTTTGCAACCACCGACCGCGCTAAGGGTGCCCTCAAGGTTGAAGCAGACGCTGAAGGCTACGAAGAATTCGTTGTTCCTGACGATCTTGGCGGTCGCTTCTCCGTTCTGTCCGCTGTTGGTTTGCTCCCAATTGCTGTTGCAGGGCTTGATATCGATGCTCTCATGCAAGGTGCTGCTGACGCACGCACGGAATACAGTTCTGATGACCTGAGCAAGAATGAAGCATACCAGTATGCTGCACTCCGCAACATTCTTTACCGGAAGGGTTACACCACCGAACTCCTCGAAAACTACGAACCAACGCTCCAGTACTTCGGCGAATGGTGGAAGCAGCTCATGGGTGAATCTGAAGGTAAGGACCAGAAGGGGATTTACCCATCTTCCGCTAACTTCAGTACCGACCTGCACTCCCTCGGTCAGTACATCCAAGAAGGCCGTCGTAACCTCATGGAAACCGTTGTTTGGGTTGACCAGCCTAACCGCGACGTTAAGATCCCAACCGACGAGAAGAACCTTGATGGCTTAGGCTACCTCGAAGGCAAGACCATGGCCGAAGTTAACCGGAAGGCCTACGAAGGGGTTGTTCTGGCTCACACTGATGGTGGTGTCCCAGTTATGACCGTTTCCATTCCTAAGCAGGACGCCTACACGCTCGGTTACCTGATTTACTTCTTTGAAGCAGCCGTTGCTGTATCCGGCTATCTGAACGGGATTAACCCATTCGACCAGCCAGGTGTTGAAGCCTACAAGAGCAACATGTTTGCCCTTCTCGGCCGTCCTGGTTACGAAGAAAAGACCAAGGAATTGAACGCACGCCTGTAATGGCGCGACTTACAGTGATTGTGATAGTTTCCCGATGAGGGCAATAAATTCACTTCACTCGTAAAATGGTATAGAAAAAAGAATAGACTCCCGAAACTGGTTGCACTAGGCCCTGTCAAGTTGACAGATGAAATAATATAAAGTTTTGTCTATTTCTAAATGGCTTCACTCCAGTATT